>JBCCRC010000007.1:0-71247 GCA_039208375.1 Pseudomonadota bacterium
CCGCCGAACGGCAGCTGATCAAAGGCGCGGCGAAACTCCGCATCAATGCTCATGGCGTATGCCCATGTCTGCGATCGAGCCGGACGCGGGGCTGAAATGCACCCCAACGCCAGCAAAAACCACACGTGCCGCAGCTCCAGCTCCGCCAGCCTCCGATAATCTCATTTCTCTCCCCCACGTCAGCCCTTTTGGCCGATCCGCGGCTCCTTCCCCGAAGCGATGCGTTGGATGTTAGCCGCGTGCCGAAAAAACACAAATGCCGCGAGAAGCAGGATCAAAAAAACAAATTGTGAACTGCCTAGAAGCCAAGCGATTGGGGCGGCCAGCGCGGCCGAAACCAGAGCGGCAAGGGATGACATTCGAAACAATCCAGCAGTGACGAGCCACGTTGTGCAGGCCGCAAGGCCAACGGGCCACGCAAGCGCCAGGAGCGTTCCCAGAAAAGTCGCCACACCTTTGCCCCCCTCAAAACGAAGCCAAACCGGGTAGAGATGGCCGATAAAGGCGGCGAGCCCTGCGATCTGCGCAGCGTCCTCCCCCGCAGTCGCCCGGGCGAACAACACGGCAGCACCACCTTTGCCCGCATCGAGGATCAGGGTTAGAAACGCGGCCCAGCGGTTTCCCGTGCGCAGCACATTCGTTGCGCCGATATTGCCTGACCCGATGGCGCGAAGATCGCCAAGGCCGAAGGCGCGCGCGATCACGATGCCAAATGGCACGGACCCAAGCAGATACCCCAACACACCGGCCGCCGCGAGAACCATCGGTGCCGATGTGATCTCAGGCATCTCCGCCCCCGAACACGCGTTGCCCCGCCACCCAGGTTCCCAAAACCCGCCCCTGAAGGCGCGCGCCGTCAAACGGCGTGTTTTTCGATTTCGAGCGCAGCGTGAAGCGATCAAGCACAAAGGGCGCATCGGGATCGAACAAGATCACATCGGCTGGCGCGCCGGGGGCCAAACGCCCGGTTTCCAGGCCAAGCCGATCGGCAGGGTTCGTTGCAAGCGCGCGAAACAGCGTCGGAAGATCGAGCTGCCCTGCATGATACAGCCGAAGTGCCGCGGGCAGAATTGTCTCCAATGCGACTGCCCCCGAAGCCGCTTCTTCGAACGGCAGGCGCTTCGATTCCTCGTCTTGCGGCGTGTGCATCGACGAAATCACGTCGATCAGGCCCGAGGCGATCGCCTCGACGCAGGCCAACCGGTCCTCCTCAGAGCGCAGCGGTGGCTTCACTTTGAAAAACGTCCGGTAGTCCCCCACGTCGAGCTCATTCAGCGTCAGGTGATGGATCGAAATGCCGGCTGTTACGTCGAGGCCGGTGTCTTTTGCGCGTTGGAGCCGCGCAAGCGCCCGCGCAGTTGTTACTTGATCGGCGTGATAGCGCGCCCCCGTCATCTCAACGAGAGCCAGATCGCGATCGAGCCCCATGCGTTCGGCCATCGGCGACACAGCAGGCAACCCTTTGAGTGATGCGAACTTGCCGCTCGTGGCCGCTGCCCCGGCCGATAGGCCCGGATCCTGCGGATGCGCGATCACCAGCGCTTCCAGCGATTTCGCGTAGGTCAGGCAGCGACTGAACACCTTGTTATCGGCCACCACCGCATCGCAATCGGAAAAGGCCACTGCGCCGGCATCTTTGAGAAAGCCAATTTCCACCATTTCCCGCCCTGCACGCGCCTTCGTCAGCGCCGCGATCGGCAAAACGTGAACGGGCGCATCTTCATTTGCACGCCGGGTCACAAACTCCAGCACTTCCGGCGTGTCGATCGCGGGCAGCGTGTCGGGCCGTGTTACTATGGTTGTAACACCCCCCGCAGCCGCGGCTTGGCCAGCAGAGCGAAAGCTTTCTTTGTGCCGTTCTCCAGGCTCGGACACTTTGCATCCGATATCCACGATACCCGGCGCCAGGAACTTGCCCGCGCAATCAACGATCTCGGCCCGTGCCAGATCGATGGCGCGTGTATCGGCAATCATCCCGTCTACGACCGCAAGGTCCCCGAGAGTAATCGATCCGGCAACAGGGTCTACGCGCTGCGCATCACGGAAAATCGTTGCTGTCATCGCATCACCACCAGAAGAACGACGGCAACTGCCGCAAGCAGGCACCCAATAACCAGCCAGCGCGGCGCACCAACGAATGTTGACGCCGGCGCCTCATGCGACGGGGAGCGGAGCGTTCCAGCAGCAGCCGCCGAGGGGATCGCATCCATCGATGGTACTGCGGCCGGCTCGCGGAAGGTCGCGACCAGTATTAAAGGGGCTTGCGGCGTAAGCATTGCAGCCCGCCCCCCAAAGGCCGCGGACGCCACAATTGCGATTGGCCCATTGAGAGCATCGAGCATTTGGCGCTTCGCATTCACGGCATCAGGCGCGATGCCATAGCCCTCAACGAGGTATTGGCTGACGCTCAGATCGCCCAGATCATCAGCGACAAACACCTCAACGCGGCCGAGATCCAACACGTTCACGCCCAGGAGATCCGCCAAAAGCCCGGCCTCATCGCCCGCACCCGCAGCCGCGCGGAGGGCAACCTCGGGCGCGATATCCAGCGAGAACACGCGGGTCACGCCCCATTCACCCTTCGCAACCTCAAGATCATTGCTCACACCAGCACGCCCTCGCGCTGGCGCGCACTGCGCAGGTTTCTGGCCAGCAGATCCATCGCTGCCATGCGTACGGCAACGCCCATTTCAACCTGATCCTGGATCACCGAGCGGTTAATGTCGTCGGCCAACGTGCCATCAATCTCCACCCCGCGGTTCATCGGGCCGGGATGCATAACGATCGCGTCCGGCGCCGCGATAGCCAGCTTTTCGGCGTCGAGCCCGAAGCGATGATAGTATTCGCGCTCTGATGGGATGAACGCGCCATCCATCCGCTCTTTCTGAAGCCGCAGCATCATCACGACATCGGCGCCTTCAAGCCCAGCGCGCATGTCACTGAATACTTCAACCCCCCAATCCGCCACGCCGGACGGCATCAGCGTGGGCGGGCCGATAAGGCGCACTCGGTTTTCCATCTTACCAAGCAGCAGGATGTTTGATCGCGCCACGCGGCTATGGGCAATATCTCCGCAAATCGCGATCCGCAGCCGATGCAGGCGGCCCTTGGCCCTCCGGATCGTGAGCGCGTCGAGAAGCGCTTGCGTGGGATGTTCGTGCCGCCCGTCGCCCGCGTTCAAAACCGCGCAATTCACCTTTTCCGCCAGAAGGTTGACTGCGCCCGAATTGGGGTGCCGCATCACCAGAAGATCGGGATGCATTGCGTTTAACGTCATCGCAGTGTCGATCAGCGTTTCGCCTTTGCGGATCGATGAGGCCTGCATAGCCAGATTCATCACATCCGCGCCCAGCCGTTTGCCCGCCAGCTCGAAACTCGCCTGCGTGCGCGTTGACGCTTCGAAAAACATATTGATCTGGGTAAGGCCGGCAAGCGCGTCGGAATGCTTCACGTCGCGGCGATTGAGATCCACGTAGCTTTCGGAAAGATCTAGAAGGGAGACGATATCCGCCGGGCTAAGGTTCTCAATCCCCAGAAGATGCGTTGCCCCGAAGCTCATCAACAGCCCTGCCGTGTCCGCGCCCGGTTATAGGTAGGGCCGGTGGGAGCGGCAAGGTTTACCTCCCCGCCCCCGCGGCCTAGCTTTCAGCGATGGACCACGCAGCCGCACGCGCGCTCTTGGATTGGCAAATCGAACTCGGTGCTACCGAGGCAATCGGCGACGTGCCGGTGGACCGGCGCGATTTGCCGAAAGCACCGGAACGAAAGCGCGCGCCTGTGGATGCGGGAGTCCCGACCCCGCTTGAAACGGCGGATCCCGTCGCGATCGCCCGCAAGATGGCAGGGGGTGCCACGTCTCTGGATGCGCTCGAAAACGCCCTTGGAAGCTATGAACACTGCGATCTGCGCCGCGGCGCGCGAAACCTCGTGTTTTCCGACGGAAACGCGGCCGCGCGCGTGATGATCATAGGCGAAGCGCCGGGCCGTGATGAGGATCGTGAGGGCCGTCCATTTGTTGGCCGCGCGGGCCAGCTCTTGGATCTGATGCTGGCCGCCATCGGGCTTGGCCGGGGCGAGGCCGATCCGAACCGGGCCGTTTACATCACCAACATCTTGCCCTGGCGACCGCCGCAGAACCGTGATCCCGAACCACAGGAGATTGCGATGATGCTCCCGTTCGTTGAACGGCACATTGCCCTTGCAGCGCCGGATCTAATCGTGCCCATGGGTAACATCTCCTGCCAGGCGCTTCTGGGCCGCAAGGGCATCACACGGCTTCGCGGGCAGTGGACAGAGGCGGCAGGCCGCCCAGCGCTGCCGATGTTCCACCCCGCGTACCTTCTGCGAAATGCCGCGAAGAAGCGCGAAGCCTGGCACGATCTGCTCGAGCTTCAGGCGCGCCTGCGAGGCAGGCCGTGAGCCGGATCGACGGCGCGCGGCCGTTTCACCCCGTAAGGATTGCGGTGCTGACTGTTTCCGATACGCGGACAATGGCAGACGATCGGTCTGGCAACACGCTTGTTGAGCGCATTGAAGCCGCCGGGCACACGGTTGCCGCGCGCGCGATCCTGCCCGATGAACGGGCCGAGATCGCGTCCCAGCTGCGCACCTGGTGCGCCGACCCGGCGATTGATGTTGTGCTTTCAACAGGCGGCACCGGGCTTACGGGCCGGGATGTGACGGTAGAGGCGCACCGCGACGTTTATGAGAAAGAGATCGAAGCCTTTGGAACCGTCTTCACCCATGTTTCCATGGCGAAGATCGGAACGTCGGCCGTGCAGTCGCGCGCCTGCGGCGGCGTTGCGGGCGGCACCTACCTCTTCGCACTACCGGGAAGCCCAGGCGCGTGCCGCGATGCCTGGGATGAGATCCTCGCCTACCAGTTCGACAGCCGCCATCGCCCCTGCAATTTCGTGGAAATCATGCCGCGGCTTGAGGAACACGTGCGACGGAAATAGCGGCGCAGCGCGTAACAATATTGTAGGTTGGAACAGCAACTCTAGTGTTTATCTGCGGATAACGGGGCGCAACTAACGGTTTGGAATGAGATTTTTGCGCAAAAGCTTGCTTGGCGTGATGCTTGTCGCGGTCACGGCCGGGCTTATCGCGCTTGCGGGCCAACTGGTCTACGGCGCGCTTCAAGCCCGCCTGTCTGACGCGGAGCCGTCGCGCGAAGCCCGCGAACGCGTCTTCGCCGTGAACGTGATCACTATCGCGCCAGATACGATTGTGCCGGAGATGGTCACCTTCGGCGAGGTTCGCAGCCGCCGTACGCTGGAACTACGCGCAGCCCAAGGCGGCGAAATCGTTTGGCTTGCTCCGGAATTTGAAGATGGCGGAAGCGTCGTGGAGGGCGCGCTGCTCTTGCGCATCGACGATCAGGATGCCCGGGGGGCACGGGATACCGCCCAGGCTGACCTCGAAGAAGCTCAGGCAGATTTACGGGATACCGAGCGCCGCCTTGTTTTAGCCGAAGATGAGCTTGGAGCGGCGTCAGACCTTTTGGCCCTTCGCCAACGGGCGCTCACCCGGCAGCGTAACCTTTTTGACCGCGACGTCGGCACCGAGGCTGCCGTGGAGGATGCCGAGATCGCAGTGTCGTCCGCCCGCCAGACTGTACTGTCGCGCCGGCAATCACTCGCACAGGCCGAAGCGGCCGTTGATCAGGCCTCCACAGCACTGCGGCGCCGTCAGATCGCGCTCGCCGAAGCCGAACGCGCGCTTGCGGACACCGAAATCCGCGCGCGTTTTTCGGGTGTACTGGCGGAAGTAGCAGTGGTGGAAGGCGGGATCGTCTCCGCAAATGAACGCCTCGGGCAGCTTGTTGATCCCACGGCGCTCGAAGCCGTCTTCCGCGTATCCACCCCGCAATATGCGCGGCTTCTCGATCTTGGGGGCCAGCTACCGGATATTCGAGTGGCTGTTTCGCTCGACGTGCTCGGTATCGATCTGTTCGCCGAAGGCCGGATCACGCGCGAGAGCGCCGTCGTGTCTGAAGGCCAGACGGGGCGCCAGCTCTTCGCCGCGCTCGAGGGCGCCCCGGGCTTCCGTCCCGGTGATTTCGTAACTGTTGCCCTATCCGAACCCCCGCTCTCAAACGTTGTGCGCCTTCCCGCGACGGCGGTGGACGGGCGCGAGACGGTTCTTGTGGTTGGTCAGGATGAACGGCTGGAAACCGCCCCCGTAACGCTTCTGCGCCGGCAAGGCGACGATGTGATCGTACAAGCCGCAGGCATCGAGGGGCGTGAGGTTGTGGCCGAGCGCACGCCATTTCTGGGGGACGGCATTCGTGTGCGTCCGATCCGGCCCACCTCAAACGCCGAGGCGGACGCGCCAGAGCTTGTAGAACTTGATGACGAGCGGCGGGCGCGGCTGGTTGCGTTCATAGAAGGCAATGAGCGCATGCCATCGGACGCGAAGGAACGGCTTTTGGCACAGCTGTCGCAGCCGCAAGTTCCGGCCCGCATGGTCGCACGTATTGAAGCGCGGATGGGCGGCTAAGGCGATGGCGCGCGCAAACCCCGCGCCCGTGGGCGGCATTATCGCCTATTTCACACGCCACCGTACTGCCGCCAACCTTCTGCTTGCCGTTTTGGTGATGCTGGGGCTTGCAGCAGCCCCAAATATGCGCGCGCAATTCTTCCCCGATGTCGTGGTTGAAAACGTCACGGTATCGGCCTCATGGGATGGCGCTGGGGCAGACGATGTTGACCGTGGGATTGTACAGGTTCTGGAACCTGTTCTGATCGCCGTGGAAGGGGTAGAAAGCACGTCGGCCACTGCCCGCGAAGGTCGTGCATCGATCCGGCTAGAGTTTGAGCCGGGGTGGGACATCGCGCGCGCGACGGACGAAGTGCAGACCGCCGTAGATGGCGTGAACAACCTGCCCGAGGGCGTCGACGAACCCACTGTGCGCCGCGGGGCGTGGCGCGACAGGGTCACGGATGTGGTTATCACCGGCCCTGTGGGTGTCGATCAACTCGCCCGCTTTGCCGATGAGTTCGTCAGCCGCCTCTTTGCCGAGGGCGTAACCCGCACCACGATCCGGGGGATCGCTGCACCGGAGACGATCGTGGAGGTCCCCACCCTCGCGCTGATCCGCCACGACGTTACGATGCGCGAAATCGCTGATGCAATTGCGGCTGAAGCCGAGACAAACCCCGCTGGCGACATTGCCGATGCGGCCCGCGTGCGCACCGGGGTCGAGAAGCGCAGCGCCGAATCTGTTGCCAATATCGTGCTCCGGGCAGAAGCCGATGGCGCGCCCCTCACGATTGGCGACGTTGCAACCGTGTTCACTGAAGGCGTGGATCGGGAGCGCGCCTATTTTGTGGGGAACAATCCCGCCATCTCCATTCGCGTCGACCGCAGCGAAAGCGGCGACGCTATCGAAATCCAGCGCAAGGTTGAAGATGTCGCCCAAGCAGTTGAGGCCACATTGCCGGCAGGGGTGACGGTTGACCTGATCCGCACCCGGGCCGAGGCGATCACTGCACGCCTTAACATCTTGCTCGACAATGGTATCGTGGGCCTCGCGCTAGTGGTCGCCCTGCTGTTTCTGTTTCTGAACGCGCGTACGGCCTTCTGGGTGGCCGCGGGCATTCCCGTCGCTATGACAGCCGCAATCGCGATGATGTACGCGGCGGGCCTAACCCTAAATATGGTTTCGCTTTTCGCCTTGATCATCACGCTTGGTATCGTCGTGGACGATGCGATCGTGGTGGGCGAGCACGCCGATTTCCGCGCCCGCCGCCTGGGCGAAGGCCCCGCAGAGGCCGCCGAAAATGCGGCGCGGCGCATGTTCATGCCCGTGCTTAGCGCCACGATCACAACCGTGATCGCCTTTGTGGCCCTTGTGTTCATCGGGGGGCGCTTCGGCGATCTGATTGCCGACATTCCCTTTACGGTGATCGTGGTGCTGACCGCGTCACTCATCGAATGCTTCCTGATCCTGCCCAATCATATGGCGCATTCGCTCGTCCATACGGCGAAGGAGCATTGGTATGATTGGCCGAGCCGGCAGGTGAACCGAGGCTTCAGATGGGTGCGCGAGCGGCTCTTCCGGCCGTTCATGGCCGGTGTCATTGCTGCGCGTTACCCGGTGATCGCAGGTACCTTCGTGCTGCTGGCAAGCCAGGTAAGCCTGTTTGTCAGCGGCGATGTGCAATGGCGCTTCTTCAATGCGCCCGAGCGCAATTCGATCACTGGCAATTTTGCGATGCTTCCCGGGGCCACGCGCGAAGACACCTTTGAAGTGATGCGCACGCTTCAGGAGACTGTGGACGAGGTTGGCGCCGCGTTGGAAGCCGAGCATGGCCGCAACCCGATTGCCTACGTAATCGCAGAAGTCGGCGGCACTTCGGGCCGCGGCCTTGCCGGCGCAGACACCAAAGAGCCCGATCAGCTTGGTGCCATTTCGATCGAGCTCATCGATGCCGACTTGCGCCCCTACTCCGCCTTCAAAGTGGTCGGGGATCTGCAAGATGCGGTTCCGCGACACCCCATGCTGGAAACGCTCGCCTTCCGCGGGGCGCGAAGCGGGCCAGGCGGGGACTCTGTGTCAGTGGAGCTTTTTGGCGCGACGGCCGAAACCCTGAAGGCAGCGGCTGAAGAACTAAAGACGCTTCTTTCGCAATTCCCGGAAGTCTCTGCCCTCGAAGACACTCTGGCGTTCGACAAGGATGAGCTGGTGCTCGAGCTTACGGCACAAGGCCAGGCGCTTGGCTTGTCGATTGACAGCCTGGGGCGCGTGCTGCGCGACAGGCTTGGGGGCATCGAAGCCGCAACCTTCCCCGAGGGGCCCCGCACTGCCGCGATCCGGGTAGAAATCCCTGCGGGCGAACTGACCGCCGATTTCCTCGAACGCACCCAGATTCGCACACTTGACGGTGCCTATGTGCCTATCGCCGATATCGTAACGATCACCTCGCAAAGCGGTTTTTCCACCGTGCGGCGGGAAAACGGGCTGCGTGTGGCAACCGTATCTGGAGACATCGCAGAAGATGATCCGGCGCTGGCCCAGGCCGTGCGCACGGCGCTTGAAGAACAATTCCTGCCGCAGATCGAGGCCAATTATGGGGTCACGACCCAGCTCTCGGGGCTTGCCGAACAAGAAGGCGAGTTTCTCAGTGATGCGCTGACAGGCTTGATCCTGTGTCTTGCTGGGATTTACCTGACGTTAGCCTGGGTGTTTTCAAGCTGGTCGCGCCCGATCGTGGTACTCGCGATCGTACCCTTTGGCCTTGTTGGCACGATCTATGGCCACCACAGCTGGGGCGTTCCGCTTTCGATGTTCTCGGTGGTCGGGCTGATTGGCATGGTTGGAATCATCATCAATGACTCGATCGTGCTGGTAACCACGGTCGATGAACACGCAGAAAAACGGGGGCTTTATCCTGCCATTATCGATGGCGCGGCAGATCGCCTACGCCCGGTCTTGCTGACAACGCTGACAACGGTTCTTGGCCTCACACCGTTGCTTTTCGAAACGTCCCAGCAAGCGCAATTTCTAAAGCCAACGGTGATTACCCTCGTCTACGGGCTTGGGTTCGGCTTCGTCCTCGTTCTGCTGGTCGTGCCTGCAATCTTAGCGGTGGGGCAGGATATCTCTGGCCAGGTTACCGCAATGCGGCGGGCACTTCGCATGCGCGCTACTCCGGTTGGCCGCGCCACGATCGCCTTTGCCCTCATGTCTGCGGTCACGTTTGCGGCAACGCTTGGAAGTGTTGCGGTGCAGGGTCAGATGGCGGGCCCGCTGCCCAGGCTTTTTCCCGATGCGGCTGCTTCGCCCGCCGCCGCCTTCATGGCCTTCGTGGTGGGTTCGCTGATTTGCATGCTTCTTGTCTGGGCAGCGGCAGCCATCCTACTGGCCGTACGCCGTGATCAGCCTGCCGAGCAGCCCTGAATATCCACTGCTCCCGCATCGCCAAATACCGTCAGCCGCAAATCCTGCCGCGCGATCGAAAACGGCGCGTTTGAGGGCGCGATGAGTTCGGCAGAGACTTGTAGACGCCCCCCGTCGCGCTTCGAGACAGGCTCGGTGATCCAAACAGATGGGTCTTCGAACTCAATGGCAGAGTCCTCCCGCGCGCCAAGGGGCGGCATCGAGACGGAATACACAACGCGCATCCCATCAGAAATGGGCGTGATCTGGCAGACCACCCCGCTGACGTTCGCCTCGGCGGGCCGCATGGGGCGGTCAGATAGGGCCGCGGATATGGCCGGCGCGAGAGTATCGCCACCACCAAGCTCCGTATCGACCCTCAGCGTGACCGGAATACAAATTTCCTCGCAGACCCCAATTTCAATCTCGCCTGCAAGCCGCATCGGCGCGCCTGAGCGTGTAGGCCGTATCCGTAGTGGGATCACCACCCGGCCCTCGTAGCCGATGCTGCGCAAGCCGTTCTGCCAGCTCACATAGGGCACCGGCCAATGTGGCTCGACGGCACCCACATTTTCCGAGCCGGCCCAATTGAAGCGCGGCGGGATACCGCCCTCGCCAGGCTGCCGCCAATAGGTTTTCCAGCCCGGAGCAAGCCGAATGTCCAAACCTGCAATATGCGTACCATCCGACTGCGGCGCGCCCGAAAGCGCGCGGGCCGTCACAACATCATCAAGATCCAGCGCCGCAGCAGGCAAGCCCATCGACAAGCAAGCAAGTGCAGCAAAGATAAGCGTTCGTACTCTCATGGCGCTGACCATAAGCAGGCATATGCACAAGCAAAATCACTTTCCGGCGACATTCGCGCACTGTGCCCCTTCGCGCACTTGCACAGCGCGCATTGCAAACACACTGTTTGCATATAGAGGAAAGACATTCGATGCAGGACCTTACAGGAAAACTCCTGATCGCCATGCCAGGCATGACCGATCCGCGTTTCGAAAGAAGCGTGGTTTTCCTGTGTGAACACTCAGACAAGGGCGCGATGGGGCTTATCGTCAACAAACCGACGCCCGAACTGCCCGCAGCCGATCTATTGGAACAACTGGGGATCGAAGCCACCCATCCATGCCGCGACTTGATGATTCACTTCGGCGGGCCCGTGGAACATGGGCGCGGATTTGTGCTGCATTCAAACGACTACGAAAGTAACACCTCCACGTTGCGCGTCACGGCCAGCATTGGGATGACGGCAACGCTGGACATCCTGCGCGATATTGCCGAAGGCGACGGCCCAGCGCGGGCGCTTCTCGCGCTTGGATATGCGGGATGGGGGCCCGGGCAACTGGAAGACGAGTTCGGCGAAAACGGCTGGCTGAACTGCGATGCCACAAGCGAAATCGTGTTTCACCCGGTCGATGATCTAAAGTGGGAAGCGGCCCTCAATTCGATGGGAATCGAAGCCTCCACGCTTTCGGCCCAGGCCGGGCGCGCCTAGGGGCGTGGCGCCGCCGCGCGGCGCAGCCTGTCATTGATCGCCCGACCCAGCCCATGGTCGGGAATTGGGGATACGGCGATTGCTTCTGCACCGTTCTCGTCAAGCGCACGGAGCATTGCAAAAAGGCGCGCTGCAGCCTCGGGCAGATCCCCGGCCTGGGAGAGATTCTCGTCGAAATCCCCGGGCCCAAAGCCCAAAAACACCTCCCCCGGCCGCGCCGTTTTCGCATTAAGCCGCAGCGTGGCCCGGGGCGCGTAGTGAGAGGCAAGTTGCCCCGGCGCCGTGATCGAACCACCGCTGCTGCGCATGGCAAGCGGTTGACCAAGACATGCTTCAATCGCTTCTGTTGGAAGCCCGCCGGGGCGTAGAAGCTTTGGCGTATCCGCGATGCCAACAATCGTGGATTCCAAGCCGACGGCGCAGGGCCCGCCATCGAGCACTGCCGCGATCCGCCCGCTAAGCCCCTCAATTACATGCGCCGCAGTTGTCGGGCTGACGCGGCCCGAAGGGTTTGCCGAGGGCGCCGCAATCGGCAAACCAACCTCCTGAAGAAGCTGACGGGCCAGTGCGTTTTCGGGCACGCGAAGCGCAAGGGTCGGCTTGTCGGCTGTGACAGCTTCTGCGATGCCAGCATCTGCACCAAGCGGCAGAACGAGCGTCAGCGGGCCGGGCCAGAATGCTGCCGCAAGCCGCTCGGCCTCCGGAGGGAATTGCGCGATTGCAGCGGCCGCTTCGAGGCTCACCACATGAACGATCAAGGGGTTAAAGGCCGGTCGGGCCTTCGCCTCGAAGATCCCCGCAACTGCAGTGGGATCATCCGCCCGGGCGCCGAGGCCGTAAACCGTTTCCGTCGGGAAGGCCACGCATGAACCGGCACGCAGCAACGCAGCCGCCCGCGCGACACCAGTGCCGTCGGCGCGCAGGATTTCCGTTTCCACTCCCATCATTGCGTGACGCTGCGTCCCAGTTGATCGCCCTGTCAAACGGGGCGCAGATTAGGCCTGCGGCGCCTATCCCGTCTGCCGCATCAAGCCAAGACCGGGGACGCGCCATGCCCTACCGCGCACCACTATCAGAGTTTCGCTTCCTTCTGGAACATGTTGTGGGATACCAGGGCATTACCAAGATTGAACGCTTTGCCCATGCCGATCTGGGAACAGCCGATGCGATCCTGACCGAGGCCGGCAAACTGGCGGAAGAGGTCTTGGCTCCTTTGCGCCGCGCGGGGGATCTTTCGCCGGCTCGCCTCGAAAACGGTGTTGTGCGCACACCGCCTGGCTACCGAGACGCGTATGACGCCATCGCGGCCGGCGGTTGGGTTGGCGCATCTGCGCCCGAAGCTTACGGCGGCATGGGCCTGCCGCAAACGCTGACGGCCTGCATCCACGAAATGATGAGCAGCACATGCATTTCGCTGCAACTCAATCCGCTTCTCACCCATGGTCAGATCGAAGCGCTGGCCCAACATGCCGATGATACGATCAAGGCTGCATATCTTCCCAAGCTAGCCAGTGGCGCGTGGTCAGGCACGATGAACCTCACCGAACCGCAGGCGGGCAGCGACGTTGGCGCCTTGCGCACCCGCGCAGAGCCCGCTGGCGATGGAAACTACCGCATAACCGGCCAGAAGATTTATATCACCTGGGGCGACAGCGATTTGACGGAGAATGTCTGCCACCTGGTTTTGGCGCGTTTGCCCGATGCGCCCGCAGGCAGCAGGGGTATCAGCCTATTTCTGGTGCCAAAGTTCCTGCCCGCACCCGATGGTGCGCCTGGGCAGCCCAATGCGCTACGCGTGGTTGGCCTCGAGCGGAAGCTGGGCCTTCATGGCTCTCCCACGGCCACCATGGAGTATAGCGGGGCCACGGGCTGGATGATCGGCGAAGCCAACGCGGGGCTCACTGCAATGTTCACGATGATGAACAACGCCCGGCTGCTGACAGGCGTACAGGGCGTCGGCCTAGCCGAAGCCGCGCATCAGGCCGCCGTAGCCTTCGCCGCGGATCGGCGCCAGGGCCGCACCGGGGGCGCGCAGGGCACGATCAACGAACACCCCGATGTGCGGCGTATGCTGCTCACGATGGAGGCCGAAGTCTTCGCCGCCCGCGCCACGCTTCTGACCTGCGCTGGCGCGATCGATCGTGCGGCGGCCTCTGGCGATCTCATCTGGCACGCACGCGCGGCTTGGCTGACCCCGATTGCCAAGACGATGGGCGCCGAAACCGGCCATCGCGTTGCACAGGAGGCGATTCAGGTGCACGGCGGCCTGGGTTTTATTGAAGATACCGGTATCGCGCAGCTTGCCCGCGATGCGCGCATCGTGTCGATCTACGAAGGCACGAGCGGCATTCAGGCCGCCGATTTGGTCATGCGCAAGCTGGCCGATGGCGGCGCTGCGGCAGACGCACTTCTTGATGAGATCGGGCGCACAGCCAAGGCGGGACGTGACCGTTTCCCCCAAATTGCGCAAGCTCTTTGGACGGCGGCTGAAAGCATGCGAGACGTTACCGAGTGGCTTACCACCGAGGCCAGCGCCGAAGACAAGCTTGCGGGATCGCTGGCCTATTTGCGCGCGTTTTCATGGGTTCTGGGCGCTCAGTTGCATCTTGTATCCGCCTTAGCCGAGCCAAAATCGGGGCGCCGCGGAGCGCTTGCATCAGTTTACGCCACTCGGGTTTTGCCGCGCCACGCCGCCGATCTGGCTGAGGCGCGTGCGGGGATCAGCGATCTTGCTGCCCTCAACCCACAGGCCTTGCCCGCGTGACGGCCGAGCCCCCGACGATCACCATTCCGTTTTCGGAACCGCCTGCCCCGGGCAAGATGCAGGAAGTGGCACAGGGCGTGCATTGGATACGCCTGCCGCTGCCGATGGCGCTCGATCACGTGAACCTCTATCTGCTTGATGACGGGCCAGGCTGGACGGTGTTTGACACAGGGCTCGACACCCGCAAAAACCGCGCGATCTGGCAAGCGCTCACCGATGGCCCGCTCGCGGGCAAACCGCTGAACCGGATCATCATCTCCCACCATCACCCCGACCATGTTGGCCTTGCCGGGTGGCTTCAGGTCAGTCACGGGGCAGAACTGATGGCCACCCGCACCGCTTGGCTCATGGCCCGGATGCTGCAACTCGATGAACAAGATCGCCCGACACCGGAAACCGTAGCGTTTTGGAAGAGCGGTGGCATGGCAAGCGATGTTCTGGAGACCCGGCTGAACCAGCGCCCATTCAACTTCGCCGATCTCGTTGCCCCCATGCCGATTGGATTCACGCGTTTGCTGGAAGGCACCGAGATATCGTCGGCCGGACGGCGCTGGCGCGTGCACCTCGGCGGCGGGCATGCGCCCGACCATGCCACGCTTTGGAGCCTTGACGGCGATCTAGTGCTGGGCGGTGATCAGCTTTTGCCGGGGATCTCGCCAAATATCGGGCTCTACGCAACAGAGCCTGAGGCCGATCCGCTTGCCGACTGGCTGGAAAGCTGCGAACGGCTGGCCGCACATGCCACGCCAGGCCAGCTGGTGCTGCCGGGGCACAAACTTCCCTACCGCGGCTTGCCCTTGCGGCTGGAGCAACTGGCGGAAAACCATGTGGGCGCACTTAAGCGGCTCAGAGCGTTTCTACACCAGCCGCGCACCGCGGCAGAGTGTTTCCAACCACTCTTTTTGCGCCAGATCGGCACCAGCGAATACGGCCTGGCCCTCGCCGAAGCGATGGCACATGTGGTTCATCTGTGGCATGCCGGGCAGGCAACCCGTACGCGCCGCGACGATGGTGCGTGGCTTTGGCAGGCGGTGAAAGGACTTTGATGGCCGAACAGAACGATCCTTGCGGCCGCGCCGTTCATGCGGATCCCGCAGCCCCCCGCACAGCGGAGCAAGAGCCATTGCCCGACGCGGTTGCCCGTAAGCCGGTCGAGACCAAGAGTGCCGCGGAATGGGCCTATCAGCGGCTGATCCTTTACATTCAGAACTTCGAGAAGCAGCTCGACCAGGAGCACGAGGTGGCAATTGGCGTCACGGATTCAGGCACGGGTGTTCTGCGGATCGAAGGAATCGGGTATTTCGACCCCGATATCGTGACGTTCTACGGCACGGATCAAAGCGGTGCCCGGGGCCAACTGATCCAGCACGTCAGCCAGCTTAGCGTTCTTTTGCGTGCGATCCCTAAGCCGGGAACCCAGGAAGAACCGCGCCGCATCGGGTTTCGCCTTGCCGAAGAACTGGATGGCAGCTGAGATGCGGCTGAACCACGCGGCTGGGAGAGGGTGACAGGCGCACCCGGATCGCGTACGTCCCTATGCGACACTGTGATATGAGGTTTCCAAATGGCAGAGCACAAGCACGGCTCGATGGACATTTCGGAACAGGAAAAAACGTTTGACGGATTTATCCGCTGGTCGGTCCGCGTAGCGGTCGCATCGATCGGAATCATCCTGTTCCTCGCGATTTTCAACAGCTGACGGCGGCTCCTACAGTAAGGCAGAGAGCAGGTAGAACGTCACGGCCCCTGCCACGATAGCCACCATAAAACTGCGGGTCTTCACGCCGGCTGCCAGCGTTACGGCGGCGGCAATCAGGCGTGCAAGATCCGGCGCACCACCCGTAGCCTCGGGCCAGATAACAAGGGGCGCGACAAGGCCCGGGATCACCGCGACCGGCGTGTATCGCAGAAGTTTCAGCGCAAACGGTGGCAACGCCCGGTCACCAATCAAGCCCAGAAACGAAAACCGGATCAGGAACGTCCCGATCCCCAGGATCACGATTATCGCCCAAATCTCGGCGGCCGTGAAACTCATACCCGCCGCTCCATCGCCGTTTCCACAGCCGCGCCCACACACATTGCGACGAACCCGGCCACCAAAAGCCCCGTTCCGAACGGAAGCCCGCTGAGGGCGAGCGCAAGAACGACGGAGGTGAACGCCGCGGCCACATGCGCAACGGTTTTCAGTGCCGGTGCAATCACCGCAAGAAAGGCAATCGGCACCGCGAAATCGAGCGCCAGCCAATCAGGGATCTGTTGGCCAAGAACCGCGCCAACAACCGTCATCCCGTACCAAACCGGCGCGACCGGCGCCATAACGCCCAGAAAATAGCCGATCTTCTCTGGCACACTCATCTCAGGCATCGCTTCATACTTGGCCGATGACACTGCAAAGCTCTGATCCACGTTGAGATAGGCAATCAAAGCGCGTTGCCAGAGTGGCGCGCCGCCCAGATGCGGCGCCAGGGCGGCCGAGTACATGGCCATCCTGAGGTTCACGGCAAGCGCAGTGGCCAGCACCACCACCATTGGGGCGGCCTCGACCATCAACTGCACGGCTGCAATTTGCGCCGCGCCCGCAATCACCAGCGCCGAGAACCCAAAGGTTTGTGCCAGCGTAAGCCCGGCTTCGCTGGCCACCACGCCGAATACGGCGGCGAAAGGCCCGACGATCAGGGTAAAGGGCGCCCCATCGCGCGCGCCGCGCCAGAAGCTGCGTTTGGGGATGGAGGATGGCATCAACGCGTCCTAAACTACGCCTCGCTCGGCCTTATCTCAGCTTGTGATCGCGTACAAATGGGAACCACCGCCTCGACCTCTCGCTACCTGATCGCGCCTGATCCCGGCGCCGATGGGCTGAGCCGCGCGATCAATGGAACCGATGAGCACGGCAGGCCGGTCAACGTTCAGGTAGTGGAAGAGCGGCCCCTCACGATCTTTCTCAACGGGCAAGAGATCGTAACGGCGATGACCGTTGGGGATTACCCTCATTACCTTGCTGTCGGCTTTTTGAAGAACCAACGCATGCTGCGTCCGGGCGAGACGATTACGGGGATCGACTTTGACGAAGATCTCGAAACAGTTGTCGTGCGCACAGACGGCGCAACGCTCCACGAAGAGAAACTGAAAAAGAAAACGCGCACCAGCGGTTGCGCCGTGGGAACGGTTTTTGGCGATATGATGGAGGGGCTCGAAGGCCTTACACTTGCTGCGGCTGAGGTGAGGTCATCCTGGCTTTACACGCTGGCCCACGAGATCAACCGAACCCCAAGCCTTTACCTGTCTGCCGGGGCAATCCACGGAACCGTTCTTTGCGCCGGCGACCGCCCGCTGTGCTACATGGAGGATGTTGGCCGCCACAATGCGGTTGACAAAATCGCGGGCTGGATGGCGCTCGAAGGCATCGAGGCCGGGGACAAGATCCTTTACACCACAGGCCGGCTTACCTCGGAAATGGTGATCAAAACCGCACTCATGGGCATTCCCGTGCTGGTGTCCCGCTCGGGCTTCACGGCCTGGGGGGTGGAGATTGCGCGCGAAGTTGGCCTTACCTTGATCGGCAGAATGCGGGGCAAACGCTTTACATGCCTTTCGGGCGACGACCGGCTTGTGCGCGATCGTGATCCCGAAGCTGTCCATGAAGAAGCGGCGCGCCACCGACGAAAAGGCGCGCGCGAGTGACGCGACCACCGTGTGTCATCTTAGCGGGCGGCAAGGCCCGACGTATGGGCGGGGGCGACAAGGGCCTTCTGGAGCTGGCCGGCCAAACCCTGATCGAACGCGTAATTGCCCGTCTCACCCCGCAATGCGGCGCCATTGCCATCAACGCCAATGGCGATCCGGCGCGCTTCGCGCATCTAGGCCTGCCGGTTCTGCCCGATAGCGTACCTGGCCATCTCGGGCCCCTGGCCGGCGTGCTTGCGGGGTTGGACTGGGCAGCAGAGTGCGGCGCGCAAACGATCGTGACAGCCGCCGCTGACACCCCGTTTCTTCCAGGCGATTTGGCCGCCCGGCTTCTAACCGCCGCCGAGGCTGGGGCGCACCCGTTGGCGCTGGCCGCCACGGAAGAAGAAGGCCGCGTTGTGCGCCACCCCACGTTTGGCCTGTGGCCGACAGCTCTAAGGGAGGACTTGCGAAATTCCCTGCAAGACGGAACGCGCAAGGTGGTGGAGTGGGCCGATCGCCATAGGGCAGCAATCGCCCTGTTTGGCGGAAGCGACGCGCCATTCTTCAACGTGAATACGCCTGAAGATCTTGCCACCGCGCGCGATCGGGCGAGGCGCTTGGCACCATGAGGGTTTGGGGTGTCACCGGCTGGAAGAACTCTGGCAAGACGGGGCTGATGGAGCGGCTTGTGGCGGCCTTCAGCGCCCGCGGGCACACCATCGCCACGATTAAACATGCCCACCATGGGTTTGACGTGGATCAGCCCGGGCGTGACAGCCACCGCCACCGCGCCGCTGGCGCGCAAGAGGTTCTGGTGGCCTCGAACACACGTTGGGCTCTGATCCACGAATTGCGCGGAGCAGAAGAACCGCGGCTTGAAGATCTGCTCGCCCAGCTTTCGCCAGCCGATTTGGTTCTGGTGGAAGGCTACAAGCACGGCGACCACCCCAAAATCGCCTGCCACCGCGCTGAAACCGGACAGCCTCCCTTTGCAGTTGGCGAAGGCGGCGTGCGTGCGATCGCCAGCGATACCGGCCAAACCGATCTCGCCAAGCGGCACTTTCACCTCGACGATACCGAAGCAATCGTTGCGTTTGTCTCAAGGGAACTTGGCCTGTGACCCGGTTTGACACCGTGATTGTCGCCGATTGGTCGGCCCGGTCTGCCCCCTCGCCAAAAGCGCCGACGGCGGATGCAATCTGGATCGCGGTTGCCGAGGATGGTGAGATCATCACGCATTATCTGCGCACACGCGCAGATGCGGCCGCGTTTTTGACCGCAACCCTACGCGCTGCGCTTGACTCGGGTCGCAGGGTTTTGGCGGGCTTCGATTTTCCGTTCGGCTACCCCGCCGGGTTTGCGCAGACCCTTGCTGGGCAGGCCAACGCCTTCGCGGTGTGGGATTGGCTGGCGAACACAATCGAAGACGCCCCCGACAATGCCAACAATCGTTTCGTGGTGGCCAATGCGATAAACCAAAGCCTTCCCGGCACCGGGCCCTTTTGGGGCCGCCCAAGCAAGCTGAGCCTGCCGCACTTGCCGGACAAGGGAAGCGCCCGCGCAGGCCACGGCTTCACCGAACGCCGGGCGGTTGAGGGCGCTGTGGCCCGCGCGCAGCCCACTTGGAAGCTCTACACCACGGGTTCGGTTGGCTCACAGGCGCTTCTGGGCCTTCCGGTCTTGCAGCGTCTGCGGGAACGCTTCGGCTCGGACCTGGCTGTTTGGCCATTTGAGGCCCCGGACGCCCCCATCGTGCTGGCGGAAGTTTACCCTTCTCTTTTGGACAGCGTGGTCGCCACAGAGCCCGCGACAGTCAAAGACGAAGCACAGGTACGTGTTCTGGCCCGCGCACTTGAACGATTGGCCGATGGCGGCGGGCTCGATGCGCTTTTCAACGCAGCGCCCGATGCCGCCAGGCAAGAGGAAGGCTGGATCCTGGGCGTTGGAGCTGAAGCGGCCCTGCGCGCAGCAGCGCTTCGGGGCCCGGGGCCGCGCGCCCTCCGCAACGATTGCTTTGCCTTGCCGCAGGGCGTCGATTGGGTTCCTGTCGACGACGCGCTCGACCAGCTGCGCCGCGAGATGCATGCCGTGACGGCACCCGAGAGCTGCGATCTCGAACGCGCCGGGGGCCGAATTCTTGCGGAAGACGTGCGCGCAGCACGATCGCATCCGCCACATGCCAATGCAGCGGTTGATGGCTACGGATTTGCCCATACCGCCACCGGGCACGGGCCGCAGGCGCTGCCGCTTTTGGGGGAGAGTGCCGCGGCGGGCGGCGGATCAGTGGGGCCGGTGCCGAAGGGCTCCGCAATACGAATCCTCACCGGCGCGGCGCTTCCAAAGGGGGTCGATACTGTCATTCTGGAAGAGGACACGACCATCGACGCCGGACATGTGCGCTTCAATGGCCCTGTTAAGCAAGGCGCCAACGCACGGAAGGCAGGCGAGGATATCGTTGCGGGCGACATTGTCGCAAAAGAGGGTACACGGCTCGGCGCGGCAGAGCTGGCGCTGCTTGCGGCGGCTAACATCGGTTCGTTCAGCGCGTTTGCCCCGTTGCGCATAGGCGTTCTGTCTACAGGCGACGAACTCGTGCAGCCTGGAACTGGCGAACTGGGTACACCGGACGCCAATCGGCCAATGCTGCTTTCGCTAGTTGAGCGTTGGGGCCATCAATCGCAGGATCTCGGTATCGCCCCGGATGATCGGGACGCCCTTCGAAGCACTCTTGATGATGCCGCAAGCCGCGCAGATGCGATCCTGACCTCGGGCGGTGCATCGGCGGGCGATGAAGATCACATGTCTGCCCTGATGGCCACTGAAGGTTCAGTGGCGACATGGCGGGTGGCGATCAAACCCGGGCGCCCGCTTCTTCTGGGCCAATGGCGCGGAACGCCGGTATTCGGCTTCCCTGGCAACCCCGTGGCCGCCTTTGTCTGCGCGCTTGTGTTCGCGCGGCCTGCCCTATCGCGCCTCGCCGGTGGCCCCTGGCTTGCGCCAGCGGGCCGTACGGTTCCCGCGGCCTTCAGCAAGCGAAAGAAACCTGGACGGCGGGAATACCTGCGCGCGCGGCTTACAGAGGACGGCGCAGCCGAGGTTTTCCCCTCGGAAGGGTCGGGCCGCGTTTCCGGGCTAAGCTGGGCCACAGGGTTTGTGGAATTGGCTGATGGCGCCGCGACGATCGCACCCGGCGATCCCGTCCGGTTCCTGCCCTACAGCGATTTCGGTCTTTAATCTGAGGTGCCTTAATCGAAGGTACCGGCCACACGGCCGAGCAGCATGAAGCCGCGCGCCGTACGTGTCTCCGCAAGTGCGGCGATCTCGGCATCGCTCGCATGTTCGGCGAATTCCGAAAACACCTGATCGAACTTGCGCAGGAAGTGATGCACTGTATCGCGGAACACGTGATCGCGCCGCATCCGCGCCGCCGCCAGCGCTATGCCAGACCGATCGCGGATCCCGCCGAGCTCGGCGACCGGCCGCCCGCGTTCTCCCTTGGCAAAGCGGCGCCACACTTCGGGCCGAGCGCGGTCGGGCATCATATCGTCCATATATATGCCGTCTTGGCTGAGAAGCGTCAGCACATCCTGGCTGGCCTGGATCAGTTCGGCCGCACGCCTGTCGCGCATCGCCCGCGCCAACGCATCAAACCCCGCGCGATCCTCAGCCGTCTTGGGGAAGTTAAGCGCGGTGATAAAATCGTGCACGGTGATAGGTGGCTCGGCCTCGGCGCTTTCAAACCCGAGATCGCTTTGCACATCGGCGTCGCTCTCGGCCGCCGCGGCCTTTGCCTCTGTCACGATGGAAAGGCGGGATGACGAGAATGTCGCCAGCTTTGCATCCGTCTCTTTCTGCGCGGCGATCAGAGAATCCAGCTTGCGCTCCAACGAGTCCTTAACACCCATGCCAGACATCTGGCGCTGTGCCACATAAGCCTGGCGCATGCTATCGAGCGACTCCTGAAGGCGCGCCGTCTCTTCACGCACCGAACGCGCGCTGCTTGCCGCAATCGCAGCCACCCAGATCAGCGCGATCGGCATGAAGATGGCGATCGCCACCATAAGGCCCCGCAGGGGGTCGCGCACATCAGCCGCCTCTCGGCCCCCGGTGACAAAAAAGAACAGCGTTGCCAGAACCAGCCAAACAAGCGACAGCGCAAGTGCAATCAGCTCGCCATTCGTGAGCCCGCGGCCCTGGCCTGCGCGCGCGAATACCCCGAGATCAACCATTGGTCGCTTGCGTTCGTGTTCGACCATGCCGCCGTGCCCCCCAGCCCCAGCGTCAGCTATACTCTATGTTAAGGATTTCATAGCTCTTTTCACCGCCCGGTGTGCGCACTTCAACGGAATCGCCCTCGTCCTTACCGATCAGAGCGCGTGCCAGCGGCGATTTTATATTGAGCAACCCGCGTTCGATATCCGCCTCAGGCTCCCCAACAATCTGATAGGTTCTTTCTTCGTCAGTATCCTCATCAACCACAGTCACGCGCGCGCCGAACTTGATGGCACCGGCCAGGGATGCGGGATCAATCACATCGGCGAGCGATAGAATACCCTCTAGCTCTTTCACCCGGCCCTCGATGAAGCTCTGTTTTTCTCGTGCTGCGTGGTATTCGGCGTTCTCTGACAGATCGCCATGTTCGCGTGCCTCTGCAATTGCGCGGATTACGGCTGGGCGTTCCACGGACTTGAGCGTTTTCAATTCTTCGCTAAGCGCGGTGTGGCCCGCGCGGGTGAGCGGTATCTTGTCCATTGATCCATCCGGCTGCGCACAGGCGGGCTAAAGCCGCCCCGGTCACGAGAATTTGCACACCTGACCTAAATGCCGCAGGGAATGCAAGGGCCCGGTGGCCCGAGCCTTCGGCGCGCGGCCCTGAACGCCGCACTGCGGCGCTAAGTATCGCCGCGTCGTTATTGACGGCCAAAGGCCCGAAAGATAGCCCTTTTGCGTTGTATGTGCCGCCCTATGTTGCGTCACCGAACCCAAGCGCCGGAGGCCAAGCAATGGCTCAGATCGAACGCGAATCCATGGAGTACGACGTGGTGATCGTCGGTGCCGGGCCGGCCGGGCTGTCCGCGGCGATCCGCTTGAAACAGCTTGATGCAGATCTCTCTGTCGTCGTGCTCGAAAAGGGTTCAGAAGTAGGCGCGCATATCCTTTCGGGCGCTGTGCTTGATCCTTCCGGGCTTGATGCCTTGATACCCGACTGGCGGGATCAGGGCGCGCCGATCACCGTCCCAGTGCGTGATGACAATTTCTATTTGCTGGGCGAAGCGGGGCAGATCCGCCTGCCAAACCTGATGATGCCGCCGCTTATGAGCAATCACGGCAACTACATCGTCTCAATGGGCAACGTCTGCCGCTGGCTTGCCGAGCAGGCCGAGGCACTGGGTGTCGAGGTTTTCCCCGGCATGGCGTGTTCAGAGGTGGTCTACGGCGCCGATGGCGAGGTGAAGGGCGTTGTCGCTGGCGAGTTCGGGCTAAACCCCGATGGCACGCCGTCTGACGGGTATGAACCCGGCATGGAACTGCACGGCAAATACGTTTTCCTTGGGGAAGGCGTGCGAGGTTCGCTTTCAAAACAGGTGATCGCGAAATACGATCTTGGCGCCGAAGCCGAGCCCCAGAAGTATGGGCTGGGCATGAAAGAAATCTGGGAGATCGATCCCGAGAAGCATCGCGAAGGCAGCGTGACCCACACAATGGGCTGGCCGCTTGGCAGCAATGCCGGCGGCGGGTCTTTCATCTACCACCTTGATAATCATCAGGTCTACGTAGGATTCGTGGTTCACCTGAACTACGAGAACCCGCATCTTTACCCCTACATGGAGTTTCAGCGCTTCAAGCATCACCCGATGGTGGCTAAGCTTCTCGAGGGCGGAAAGCGCATCGCTTACGGCGCACGGGCGATCACCGAGGGTGGCTTCCAATCGATGCCGAAAGCCGTCGCGCCTGGGGTGGCACTTTTGGGCTGCTCCGTGGGCCTCGTGAACGTGCCCCGCATTAAAGGCAATCACAACGCCATGCTGTCGGGCATCGCAGCAGCCGAAGCCGCGCACGCCGCCATCGCAGAGGGCCGCTCCTCCGACGAACTGATCGGCTACGATAAAGAGCTGCGCGACGGGCCAATCGGGAAGGATCTCAAGCGGGTGCGCAACGTCAAGCCGCTCTGGTCAAAATATGGGCTGATGGCTTCGCTTACGGGGGGTGGCCTTGATATGTGGACAAACAGTCTGCTGGGCCTGTCGCTCTTTGGCACGCTGGGGCACGGCAAGTCGGACGCCGAAGCCACAGGCAACGCGGCAGAAGCCAAGCCGATCGAATACCCCAAGCCTGACGGGGTGCTCAGCTTCGATCGCCTCACCAATGTCAGCTTCTCGGGAACCAACCACGAGGAAAGCCAGCCCGCACACCTCAAGCTCATGGATGCTTCGGTGCCGATACAGGTGAACGTTCCGCAATACGCCGAACCCGCGCAACGCTACTGCCCCGCCGGAGTTTACGAGGTTGTGGAAGAAGACGGGGCGGATGCCCGTTTTGTGATCAACTTTCAGAACTGCGTGCATTGTAAAACCTGCGATATCAAAGATCCTTCGCAGAACATCGTTTGGACAGTGCCGCAGGGCGGGGATGGGCCCAATTACCCCAATATGTAACGGATTTGTCAGCCATGGCGCGTCAATCCGCCGGGGTGATTGCCGTGGCAGGCCGGCCCCGCTAGGCTTTCGGCGATCAGAGGAGAGCGATCCGGTATGCACCTGAAGACCGCCCTGTTATCACTGGCCCTTGCGGCCGCGACAGCCCTTATCCCCCTTGCCGCAACGGCAGGAAATTCGGGCGCTTATCTGGCCGCCCGGCAAGCCGGCGGCGACAGTGATTTCGAAGCCGCGGCGCAATACTTCGCCCGCGCGCTGATCAGCGATCGCAACAACCCAGAGCTGATCGAAAGCACGATGGGTTCGTACCTGTCACTCGGGGATCTTGAACGCGCCGTCCCCCTGGCCCGGCGGATGGGCGACCTGGGCGTCGAAAGCCAGATTGCCAGCCTTGTTTTGTTTGGCGATATGGCGAAGCGCGAGGCTTGGGGCGAAATCCTGACCGCGCTCGAGAATGGGCGATCGGTTGGCCCGCTATATGATGGGCTGCTCAAAGCATGGGCCTATGTCGGCGACGGCAGCATGTCGATGGCGCTTGAGACCTTTGCGGCGATTGAGGAAGAGCGTGGCACGCAAGCGTTCGGGCTTTACCATCGCGCGCTTGCATTGGCAGCCGTAGGCGATTTCGAAGGCGCAAACGCGATTTTTGAGGGCGAGGCTGGCGTGAACCTTCGCCTGACGGCGCGCGGGGTGAGTGCCCATGCGGAGGTTCTGGTGCAGCTCGAGGATAATGCCGGCGCGCTTGCCAAGTTGGACGAGGCAATAGAACGAGCGCCTGATCCTTACCTGACTTCGCTGAGAGGCCGGATTGCAGCGGGCGGACTAACCCCCTTCACGGTTGTTCGGAATGCCGTCGATGGCATTGCAGAGATGCACTTCAGCATTGCGACCGCGCTGACCGGTGAAGCATCAGACGCGTTCACGCTGCTATATTCCCGAATAGTGAATTCGCTTCGCGAAGATCATATCGAAGGCAAAATCCTGTCGGCCGAACTTCTTGAACGGATGGATCGGTACGAGCTTGCGACGGTCGTTTACGACGCCGTGCCGCTCGAACACCCCTACTTTCACATTGCCGAAATGGGGCGTGCCGAGGCGCTGAACCAGGCGGGCCGCACCGATGCCGCGATCGAGGTGCTCACACAGCTTGGCAAAACCCATGCCGATCTACCGATCGTGCACGTTACGTTGGGCGATACGCTACGGCGCCTGGAACGGTTTGAGGAGGCGACGGCACCCTACGATCGCGCCATTGCGCTTCTCGATGAGCCTGTGCGGCCGCACTGGTCGCTTTTCTTCTCCCGCGGCATTACCCACGAGCGCACCGGCAATTGGCCTCAAGCCGAGGCTGATTTCCGTAAGGCGCTTGAACTGCAGCCGGAACAGCCGCAGGTGTTGAATTATCTCGGGTATTCCTTTGTCGAGATGCAAACCAATCTCGACGAAGCGCTTGATATGATCGAGCGCGCTGTCGAGGGAGAGCCCAATTCAGGCTACATCACCGACTCGCTCGGCTGGGTTTTGTACCGGCTTGGGCGGTACGAAGAGGCTGTTGTGCATATGGAGCGGGCGGTAGAACTCCTGCCTGTCGACCCGATCATCAACGACCATCTTGGCGACGTCTATTGGGCCGTCGGTCGGTTGCGCGAGGCCGAGTTTCAATGGCTCCGTGCCCTTTCGTTCGACCCGGAACCTGACGAAGCGCGGCGAATTCGGCGGAAGCTCGATATCGGCCTGGATGCGGTTCTGGCCGAAGAGGGCGCCGAGCCGCTTCAGATCGCGAATGACGACGGCTAGGGTTTTCGCCCCGGCCAAAATCAACCTCGCCCTTCACATCACCGGCCAGCGGGACGATGGCTATCACTTGATCGATAGCCTCGTCGCCTTCGCTGATATCGGCGATTATCTGACGATCGCGGCAGCGGATCAGCCCACGCTGAAAGTGACTGGGCTCTTCGCCCGTGACGTGCCCGATGGCCTCGAAAACCTGGTGCGCCGTGCCGCCCAACTTGCCGCCCCGGGCGACACATTCGCCTTTGAGCTCGAAAAACACTTGCCCGCCGCGGCTGGAATCGGCGGGGGTTCAGCCGACGCCGCCGCGCTTCTCCGTGGCCTGTCCGCGCTCGGTTTCGGAGCACCCCAGACCGCAATCGAAACGGCCACGCTCGGTGCGGATGTTCCCATGTGCCTGCAATCCGGCGTGACCAGGGCGAAGGGGATCGGGGAGGATCTGACGCCCGTGCCTGGTTTTCCGAACCTGCCCGCCGTTCTCGTCAATCCGCGTCGTAGCGTGCCCACGCCGCCCGTGTTCGCCGCGCTCGCGGAAAAAGCCAATCCGGGCTTGCCCGAGCCGTTACCGGACGCTCCTACCCTTTTTGAGGCGATTACGTGGGTGGCAGCCCAGCGCAACGATCTTGCCGCGCCCGCTATGCAGCAGCTGCCGCTGATCGCAGAGGTAACCGAAGCCCTGGCGCGCACCCCGCACTGCGCGTTTGCGCGTATGTCGGGCTCGGGCGCAACCGTGTTTGGCCTTTTTCCCGAAGTTGGCGCGGCCGAGGTCGCCGCAGCACAGATCGCACAAGAACATCCAGACTGGTGGGTGCGGGCCTGCACTTTGGGCAATCAGTCAACCGCGGCTGCCCCGCGCCTTAGTTGAGCCGGGCCACAACGTAATCGGCGAGATCTGAAAGCATGCCGCGCAGCTCATGGTCAGGCAAATGCTCAAGAGCTGCACGTGCCTTGGCCGCCCAACCGAACGCCTCAGCGCGTGTTGCCTCCAGAGCCCCGTGCCGAGCGAAAAGCGAAAGGGCTTCATCAAGGTCATCGGCGCGCTGATCGCCCGTTTCGATGACGCGCTGCCAGAATGCCCGTTCCGCGGGATCCGCAGCGGCGACGGCCTTGATCACCGGAAGCGTGACCTTCCGTTCGCGGAAGTCATCGCCGACGTTCTTACCCGTCGCCCCGGCGTCCCCCTCGTAGTCCAAAAGATCGTCTGCGATTTGGAAGGCCATACCGAGCGCATCGCCGTAGGCATGAAGCGCTGCGACCTCTACCTCTGTTGCATCGGCGACCACGCCGCCCACCTCGGTAGCCGCTGAAAAGAGCGCAGCCGTCTTTCCGCGGATCACCTGCGCGTAAACCGCCTCGTCTGTTGCGATATTCTGCGCGGCGGTGAGCTGAAGCACTTCGCCCTCTGCAATCGTCGCCGCTGCGTTCGACAGAATGCTGAGAATCTCAAGCGATCCCGGCTCAACCATCAACTGAAACGACCGGGCGAACAGGTAATCGCCCACCAACACGGATGATTTGTTGTCCCACAGCAGGTTCGCAGTCGGCCGCCCGCGGCGCTGCCCGCTTTCATCCACGACGTCGTCGTGAAGCAGCGTGGCAGTATGAATGAACTCCACAGTCGCGGCCAGGGCCCGGTGGTGCGGCCCCTCATAGCCCATGAGCCGTGCTGCCGCGAGCGTCAGCATTGGGCGCAGACGCTTGCCGCCGGCGCCGACGATATGCGCCGTCACCTCAGGAATGCGCGGGGCATGGGCCGACACCATCCGCTGAGCAATTAGCGCATCCACCGCCGCCAGATCCTCCCTGAGATAGGCGGCAAGGCGTTCGTGCGGTTTGACGGTTGCGTCGTCGAGGCCCATCACTCTCTCGTCAGATCGCTCGACAAGCCGGTGCGCTTGTCTTTATCTCCGGTGACATGCGGGAACTCCTTCGCACCAACGATCCTACTCTGATCGCCTTTGCCACCGCGCTCCTGCGTGGGGAGGATATAGACTTCTTCGAAATGGACGTCCACATGAGCGTCCTCGAAGGCTCCATCGGCATTTTGCCGCGCCGCATCATGGTGCGTGACCGCGATCATTTCCGCGCGGCGGCAGTGCTGCGGGACAATGACATTGCCGTTGAAAGCTGAAGGCTTCGCGTCGGACGACCTGCGCACTGATCATTTCCTCGGGGGCCGCCTGCGGATCGATCAGCCGCGCCGGGGCTACCGTGCAGGTGTTGATCCGGTGTTTCTTGCGGCGGCAGTGCCGGCTGTCGCGGGTGAGGCGGTGCTTGAGCTTGGCTGCGGCGCCGGGGTGGCTGCCATTTGCCTCGCGGCCAGGGTGCCCGGGATTCTCATCAGCGGGGTAGACGTTCAAGCGCCCTACGCCCACCTGGCGCGGGCCAATGCAGTGGCGAATGCAATTGCGATGGACGTGTTTACCGCCGATGTGGCCGCCCTTCCGGCCGCGCTAAGGGCCGTCAGCTTCGATCATGTGATTGCCAACCCGCCATACTACCGCCCGGGTACGCGCCCCCACGCAACCGATCCGGGGCGCGAAGTGGGGCTGGGCGAGACGACGCCGCTGCCAACCTGGATCGATACAGGGCTGCGCCGGCTGCGCCCCGGCGGGCGGATCACGATGATCCAGCGGCCGGACCGGTTGGGGGACCTGCTCGCCGCGCTTGAGGGCCGCTCAGGCAGCATCGAAATCCGCCCGCTGGCGCCGCGAGACGGCCGCGACGCAAGCCTCATTCTGGTGTCCGCAATTAAAGGAGCACGGGCGCCCCTACGGCTTGCGGCGCCCGAGGTACTGCACGAGGGGGCGACCCACACCAGCGACAGCGAAAGCTACCGCCCCGCGGCCCGCGCCGTTCTTCGCGATGGGGCGCCGTGGCCATGGATCGGCCCTTAACCCAATCTTTGCACTTTCGGTCGAACCTGTGGATTGACGGTGGATATGTCCAAGCCGCGTGACACGACTCGTTATCTGTGATGCAATCACAGTGTTCATCATAAAAGAGGAGGGCTCCGATGGCCTTGAGTGCGAGATTGCAGGAACTGCGCAAAAAGCACGAAGACCTCTCTCAACAGGTCGAGACAGAACAAAAATCTCCGGGCACTGATCCGTTTCGGATCACGGAAATGAAGAAGCAAAAGCTCAGGCTCAAGGAAGAAATATCGCGCTTACAAAGCGCCTGAGGCAATTAGCCAGGCGGAACATCAGCTGCAGCGATGAAGTTGCGGCCCTCTGAAAGGCTGCCAAACCCTTCTGCTTCCTCGCGAATCCACGCGAGGAAGGCCGCAATTTGCGGCCTCGTTTGGGCGCCTTGCGGGCACACAAAGCGGTAATGCGCGTCCGTTGAGAGCGAAAGCGCGAATGGCGCCACGAGTTGGCCAGCCATGAGCGCCGCTGCACCGAGCGAGATACGGCCCATCACCACGCCGGCCCCCGCCATCGCGGCATCCAGCGCGTGATCTGCCTGCGAAAACCGTGGGCCGGCCTCTGGCGCGGCGCCCAACCCCGCGGCCCGGAACCACGCGGCCCATGTGATCGGCGGCTTCAAGAAATGCGTATCATCCTGATGCAGAAGCGTTGCCTCACGCAGCGCCTCCGGCGTCGGGAAGCGCGCGGCCAACTCTGGCGCCATCATCGGCGTCACCCACTCGCGGATAACCGGGGTGGAAAAAAGCCCAGCATCATCGCCCAGTCCAAACCGGATCGCGACATCAATCTCATCGCGATCGAAATCCATGATTCTGAGGCTTGCCGAAAACCGCAGCTCGATCTCGGGATGTGCCGACGCGAAACCGAAAATCCGCGGGGCAAGCCATTTCGCCGTCAGGGCCGGCCCCGCCGTAACTGTGATCGCCTGCACATCACCTGCACGCCGGGCGCTGCGCCACGCGTCAGCCAGACGCGCAAACGCCTCCCCAGCCCCGGGCGCCAGAGCTCGCCCGGCCTCTGTAAGCTCGACTGCGCGATTCAGGCGCTTGAACACAGGCTGACCCAACTGCTCTTCCAGAGACTTGATCTGGAAAGACAGCGCTGCAGGCGTGACGTTCAGTTCTGCTGCCGCCTTGGCGAAAGACATATGCCGCGCGGCTGCATCGAAGGCGCGCAGGGCAGTCAAGGGAGGAAGGCGCTCAGACATTTCAGTAAAGTATATCTTATCTGAAACGTTGGAAAGTCTCGTTTGTCAGGGCCAGTGGAGGGGCGCATATTCAGGACATCTCAACCGATAAACCCAAAGGAAGCTCCCATGTTCGAACCCACCGCCTCCATCGAAACCCGCGATGCAATTCAAGCAGGCCGCAAGGCGCGCGCAGATGCCCTCGCCCAAGCGCTTGAACTGATCTTTGGCCGCCGCCCGCGCTAAGCGCCGCCATCACGCAGAAAAAGGCCGGCCCGAGGGCCGGCCTTTTCGCATCTATCCCGGGGGTGTCAGGAGAAGAACTGCGCTCCGTTCGCCGAAATGGTCGATCCATTGACGAAACCAGCGTCGTCGGAGGCGAGGAAAGCAACGCAGCGCGCGATCTCTTCCGGCTGGCCCAGACGCCCCGCCGGGATCTGTGGCAGGATCACGTCGTTCAAAACCTTCTCGGGCACCGCTTTCATCATGTCAGTATCGATGTAGCCGGGGCAGACCGCATTTGCGGTGATCCCGGCGCGCGCGCCTTCCTGGGCAAGCGATCTGACGATCCCAAGATCGCCCGCCTTTGTCGCCGAGTAGTTAGCCTGGCCGAACTGCCCCTTCTGCCCGTTGATCGATGAAATGACGATCACGCGCCCGAACTTCCGCTCACGCATGCCAGGCCAGACCGGGTGGATGGTGTTGAAAACGCCGGTTAGGTTCGTGTCGACAACTTCTTTCCAGTGCTCAGGCGTCATCTTGTGGAATGGTGCGTCACGCGTGATCCCGGCATTGGCCACAACCACATCGATCGGCCCGAGATCGGCTTCCACCTGTGCTAGGCCCGCGGCAGAGGCGTCGTAATCGGCCACATTCCACTTGTAGGTCTTGATGCCCGTCTCTGCCGTGAAGGCCGCAGCCTTCTCGTCATTGCCGGCATAGGTTGCCGCAACATCGAAGCCGTCGGCCTTGAGCGCCTTCGAAATGGCCTCGCCAATGCCACGGCTACCGCCGGTGACCAATGCAACACGTCCCATATAGTTGTCTCCTCCGGGTCAGGTGTTCGGTGGGCCGGCGCCATTCTCCGGGCGAGGCCTGTCGTGCAGTGCTATGGGCGGCGCGGTCGGGCGCCGCTTTGATTCAGGTCAGGGGCGTTCGACGCAAAGCGCAACACCCATGCCGCCGCCGATACACAGTGTCGCAAGGCCCTTCTTGGCGTCGCGCCGGGCCATTTCGAACAACAGTGTATTCAGCACCCGCGCACCCGAAGCGCCAATCGGGTGCCCGATGGCAATGGCGCCTCCGTTTACGTTCACAATCGCCGGATCCCAGCCCATATCCTTGTTCACGGCGCAGGCCTGGGCCGCAAACGCTTCGTTGGCTTCGACAAGATCGAGATCGTCAACCTTCCAGCCGGCCTTATCGAGGGCCTTGCGGCTGGCGTGAATCGGGCCCACCCCCATGATCGCCGGGTCAAGGCCCGCCGTCGCGTAGGACACGATGCGCGCCAGCGGCTCGATCCCGCGCTTTTCGGCCTCGTCTGCGCTCATCAGCAACACGCCCGCAGCACCGTCGTTGATACCAGACGCGTTAGCCGCAGTGACTGACCCGTCTTTTGCAAAGGCCGGGCGCAGCTTCTGCATCGCTTCGATCGTGGCGCCGTGGCGAATGTACTCATCATCCTCCACCACAATATCGCCCTTCCGCGTTTTGACGGTGAAGGGCACAATCTCATCTTTGAACTTGCCCGCCGTCTGCGCAGCCTCGGCCTTGTTTTGGCTGGACACCGCGAACTCATCCTGCTGATCGCGGCTGATTTGCCATTTCTCGGCAACGTTTTCGGCCGTCTGGCCCATGTGGTAGCCGTTGAAGGCATCCCACAACCCATCGCGAATCATGCAATCGATAAACTTCATGTCGCCCATCTTGTGGCCGGCCCGAAGATGGGCAACGTGGGGGCTGAGCGACATGTTCTCTTGCCCACCGGCGGCTACGATGTCGGCATCGCCCAGCTGAATGTGCTGCGCGCCCAACGCCACGGCGCGCAGACCGGAACCACATACCTGGTTAATGCCCCAAGCGGCACTTTCGATCGGCAGGCCGGCGTTTACATGGGCCTGTCGCGCAGGGTTCTGGCCTTGTCCGGCGGTCAAGACCTGGCCGAGGATCGTTTCTGAGACATCGGATTTGTCGATCCCGGCCCGCTCCACCAGCGCCTCCAACACCGTTGTGCCAAGATCATGCGCGGCGGTGTTGGCGAACGATCCGTTGAAGCTGCCCACCGGCGTGCGTGCCGCCGATGCAATAACCACGTTTGTCATGAAGTCCCTCCTCTCGGGATCGCTAAGGCTTGCCAGGCGGCGCGCGCAAGGGCCCGCGGCCAAGTCTGATTCGTATCCTGTGGTATGCGGCGGGGCGGGGGAATAGCAACCGACAGGGTGTCTCAGCCCTGAATTCGCGCATGGAAGCCCTGCACGAAAAGCAAGCGGCTGGGATCAGGCCTCGGCGGCCGAAGGTGACGTTCTCGGTGCCCCGAAACGATACCCCTGCAGGCAATCCACGCCCATCGATTGCAGGTAGGCCGCCTCACGCGCCGTTTCGACTGACTCTGCGACGGTAAACATGTCGAAATGCTGGCCGATCGACACGAGCGCCGCGATCAAAACCTGATTGTCGGGATCCTCATGGATACCGCGGATGAACTGGCCATCGATCTTCAAGATGTCAAAATAGAAATCTTTTAGATAACGAAGTGACGTATGGCCCGCGCCAAAGTCATCGATGGCGAACGCCACCCCGCGCGCCTGCAGATCTGACATGAATGCTTGCACAAGCTCTGGCACGAGTATTGCGGAGGCTTCCGTGATCTCCAGTATCAGCCGGCCCTCGATGTCAGGCACCGTTTCGAGGCCGCGATCTAGGGTATCAATCCAGCGGCGATAGCCAATCGAACGGGCGGAAAGATTAAGGGAAAGCCGCAAATCGGGGTATTGCACGAGCGCCTCAAAGCCCCGCTCCAGAGAGATGCAATCGAGAACGCGGCCAGTTTCCTGAGCTTCCACCGAATCGATGAAATCCTTTGCGGGGATTGCGCGGCCATTCCGATCCAACACACGCGCCAAACCTTCGTAGAAAGCGATCCGGGACTGGTCCCGCGCCTGCACCACAGGTTGAAAGGCGAGTTGCACCCTGCCCTCACGCGCCGCGTCGGCAACCAGCGAAAGCGTATCGCGATCGCGCTCGGCAATGGCCACTGAAAGCGGTGTACCGCCCTCCAGCCCAACCGGTTCTATAGCCGCCTGGTCCATCCTGCACCCCACGCCGTTCTCTGCCGCAAGAGGTGCCGGATTCGCGTTAAAAATCCGTATTTGTTCTTTCTTTGTTCACAGCGAAGAGCTAGCTTCCTTCGGCCTCAAGAAGCGCGGCAATGATCGCTTTCGCGCTGTCGCTCGCCCAATCCGCATCGCCACGCATGCGGGCAACCTCGCGGCCTTCGGGATCGAGCAAAACCGTGATCGGCAGGCCAAGAACGGCCATTTCGCGCGCCACGTTCTGCTTCGGGTCAAGCAGGATCGGCAGTGCCTCGATGCTTTCTTCCTTAAAGAAACGTTGGATTCCCTCTAGCGAGTTCCGCCCAGTGGCAAGCGTGACCACTTCAAAGTCTTCGCCGCCGAACTCTTTTTGAAGGGCATCCAGCGCAGGCATTTCCTTCCGGCAGGGCGCGCACCACGTGGCCCAGAAATTCAAAAGCACATGCTTGCCCTGCCAATCTGCAAGGCTGCGTTCGGTTCCGTCGGCCTCGGTGAAGGTCGCGCCGCTCACCTCTGCGGGTTCGGCATGAAACATCAGCTTCTTCATGTCGCCGATGCGAAGCTCTTCCAGCGCTGCGGTGTCTGCGAGAGCGGCATTTGCGCCAAACGCGAGGGCCGTGTAGAGGACGGCGGATCGAATGAGCTTCATTTCCCCTCCGGGATCAAAGGCATGACTGACAAGACCGCCAACGCGATGTGGGGCGGGCGCTTCGCCGCCGGGCCGGACGCGATCATGGAGGCAATTAACGCCTCGATCGGGTTCGACAAGCGGCTTGCGGCCCAGGATATCGCCGGGTCTCGTGCCCACGCTGCGATGCTCGCTGCGCAAGGCATCATCAGCACTAGCGATGCCGAGGCGATCCGGGAAGGCCTGCTCACGGTGTTGTCAGAGATCGAGGGCGGGCGCTTCGCCTTCTCTGCCGCGCTGGAAGACATTCACATGAATGTGGAGGCACGCCTGAAAGAGCTTGTGGGCGAGCCGGCGGGCCGGCTCCACACCGCGCGTTCGCGCAATGATCAGGTGGCCACCGATTTCCGGCTTTGGGTGCGTGACCAAATCGATGCCGCCGACCAGGGGCTCGCGGCGCTGATGCGCGCGCTGCTGGCGCAGGCCGAGGCGGGCGCGGATTGGGTGATGCCCGGCTTCACCCACTTGCAAACCGCACAACCCGTCACCTGGGGCCACCATATGATGGCTTATGTGGAGATGTTTGGCCGCGATCGCAGCCGGTTTGCCAATGCCCGCGCCCGGCTGAACGAATGCCCCCTGGGCGCCGCCGCGCTCGCCGGCACGTCGTTCCCGATTGATCGATACGCCACCGCAGAAGCCCTTGGCTTCAATCGCCCGATGGCCAATTCGCTCGATGCGGTCTCTGCCCGCGATTTCGCTTTGGAATTCCTTTCGGCAGCATCAATCAGTGCGATGCACCTTTCACGCCTCGCCGAAGAACTTGTGATCTGGTCTTCGGCGCAATTCCGCTTCGTTGCGATGTCGGACAGGTTTTCGACCGGCTCTTCGATCATGCCGCAAAAGAAAAACCCAGATGCAGCGGAGCTTCTGCGCGCCAAGATCGGTCGCATCCTCGGCGCGACGGTGGCGCTCTTCACGGTGATGAAAGGCCTGCCGCTCGCCTATTCCAAGGACATGCAGGAAGACAAGGAACAGGTCTTCGATGCCGCCGATACCTACCTCCTGAGCTTGGCCGCGATGGAAGGTATGGTGCGCGATATGGCGGCCAATCCCGAGGCGCTGCGCACGGCGGCGGCCTCAGGTTTTTCTACCGCCACCGATCTGGCGGATTGGCTGGTGCGCGAGTTGGGTTTGCCATTTCGCGAGGCACATCACGTCACCGGCAGCCTTGTGGCAGAGGCGGAATCCCGCGGATGCGATTTGCCGGATCTGCCGCTTGACGCGATGCAAACCGGCCATCCAGGCATCACAGAGGCCGTCTACGGCGTTCTTGGGGTAGACAATTCGGTGGCCAGCCGCACCTCATACGGCGGAACCGCACCCGATCAGGTGCGCGCCCAAATCGCCCGATGGAGGGAAGCTCTGGGATGAGATATCTTGCGCTGATCGCCGTGATGACACTTGCGGCCTGTGAAAGCGGGCCGCGCCTTGGCGCCAACATCGGCATTGATTCCGGCGGGGTATCGGTGAACCCGGCGGTTTCGGGCCGCGTGGGCGGCGTTGGCGTGACGGTTACGCCATGATCCGCGCGTTTGCCTTTGCGGCCCTATTGGCTCTGATCGGTTGCGGCGCCAACGGCCCGCCTGAACCGCAGCGCGAGCGCGGCCCCGGCATTACGATCTCCGGCACGGCCACCATCGGTGTGGACGGCGCGTTCTGATGAGCCCGCTGCGCCTGATTTACCTGGGCCTTGCCATCTGGGGCGCGATCCACCCGATGTACTGGTTCGTTACCTATATGCGGCAGGAGGGTACGGGCCTCTCCGGCCTTATCGATGCGTGGTATGTGAATGCGTCCACTACAGGGCTTACCTGGGATTTAATCATAGCGGCCATCGCATTGACGGTGTGGATCATCGCCGAAACCTGGGTGCGGCGGAACTGGATTGCACTTATTGCGATTCCCGCCACCTACTGCATCGGCGTATCTTGCGGCCTGCCGCTTTACCTGTTTCTGCGCAGCAAACCGATCACCTGATGGACCATTTTCTCTACAAGGCCGGCGTGCTGCACGCCGAAGACGTGCCCCTGCCCGATATCGCGGCATCAGTGGGCACGCCGTTCTATTGCTATTCCACCGCCACGCTCACGCGGCACTACCGGCTGTTTGACGAGGCGCTGGACGGCCTTGATCACCTTGTGTGCTACGCAATGAAATCAAACTCCAACCAGGCGATCCTGAAGCTGATGGCGGATCTGGGCGCCGGGATGGATGTGGTTTCGGGCGGCGAATACCAGCGCGCGAAAGCCGCGGGGGTGCCGGGGGAGCGGATCGTGTTCTCCGGCGTCGGCAAGACGGGCGAGGAGATGCGCGTCGCGCTTGAGGGCGGCATCCGGCAGTTCAACGTGGAAAGCGAGCCGGAGCTTGCCATGCTGTCCAGCATCGCCACATCGATGGGCGCCACTGCCCCAATCACGATCCGCGTAAATCCGGATGTCGATGCCCGGACGCACGAAAAGATTGCCACCGGCAAGGCCGAGAACAAGTTCGGCATCCCGATCTCGCGGGCGCGCGAGGTGTACGCACAGGCTGCCGCTCTGCCGGGGATCGAGGTGATCGGGATCGACGTGCATATCGGCTCGCAGCTCACCGAGCTTGAGCCCTTCGAACAGGCGTATCTCAAGGTTGCCGAGCTGACGAAACAGCTCCGCGCAGAAGGTCACATGATCCGGCGCCTGGATCTGGGCGGCGGCCTTGGGATCCCCTACGAGCGCTCGAACACCGCGCCGCCGCTGCCCACCGAATACGGCGCATTGATCAAGCGCACCGTGGGCGATTTGGGCTGCGAGATCGAAATTGAGCCGGGGCGCCTGATCTCCGGCAATGCCGGCATCCTCGTTACCCAGGTGATCTATGTGAAATCGGGCGAAGGCCGGGATTTCCTGATCGTTGACGCGGCGATGAACGATCTCATCCGCCCCGCGATGTATGGCGCGTGGCACGATATCGTGCCGGTGGCTGAACCTGCGGCTGGGGTTGAACGGCAGCCGTTCGATATCGTGGGCCCCGTCTGCGAAACCGGCGATACCTTCGCAAAGGCCCGCCCGATGCCACCTGTGGAGGCGGGCGCGCTTGTCGCGTTCCGCTCCGCCGGGGCCTATGGCGCGGTGATGTCGTCTGAGTATAATACGCGCCCGTTGATCCCCGAGGTGCTGGTGCATGAGCATCAATTCGCTGTCATTCGGGCGCGCCCGAGCTTTGAAGACATCATAAACCGCGATAGTGTTCCTTCGTGGCTTTAACGCCCTACTTCTGCGATGGGGCAATGGCGCGAATGGATGACGCTGAAGCAAACCAACACTGACGAGGCTCTGGGCCGCCTGAATCGGCCCGTTCTGCTCACCCACGCCGGGCTTTGGGCCGAGCGCGCCCTGCGCGCCTTTTGGCCGCTGGTCGCCGTTGTTTTGCTGGTTCTGGCCGCACTCATGGCGGGCCTGCAGGATGTAATGGCCGTTGAGCTTGTTTGGGGCGGCATCGTCGCGTCCGCGGCCGCCCTGATTTCAACCGCCATTCTCGGCGCCCGCAGGTTTAGTGCGCCCACGCGCGCGGAAGCGGTTGATCGGCTTGACCGTACGCTGCCCGGGCGCCCGATTACGGCAATAGCCGATGCCCAGATCGTCGGCGCGGGCGATACCGCGTCAGAGCGGGTCTGGGAGGCGCATGTTGCGCGGATGGCCGAGCGCACGAAAGGCGCGGGGCCCGTTGCCCCAAATCTTCGGCTTGCCGAGCGCGATCCCTACGCATTGCGCTATGTGGCGCTCCTTGCCTTCGTCATGGCCGCCCTCTTCGGGTCGGTCTGGCGGGTGGCAAGCATTACCGACGTGGCGCCTGGGGCTGGGTCCCAGGCGTTGGCGGCAGGGCCCTCGTGGGAAGGATGGGTGGAACCGCCAGATTACACGGGCCGCCCCAGCCTCTACCTCAATGACATCAGCGCCGAAACGCTGACCGTGCCGGCAGGAAGCACCATCACCCTGCGTTTTTACGGTGAGATCGGTGCTCTTTCGCTCAACGAGACGGTGTCTGGCCGCGTGGGCGAACTGCCGCCCGCGACGGATCCGTCGCAAGACTTCACGGCGGTGCAGGACGGCCGAATTGCGATCGACGGCCCTGGCGGGCAGGGGTGGGATATTCGCATTCTCGCAGACGCACCTCCGGAGATCGAGCCTGTCGATGACCTCGAGCGCACCGTGGGCGGAGAGTTTCGTCAGCCTTTCCTGGCAAGCGATGATTATGGCGTTGTGTCTGGCAGTGCGGAAATCGCGCTCGATCTTGACGCAGTCGACCGTCGCTATGGGCTTGCGGTAGAGCCTGAGCCCCGCGCACCCGTCACCCTTGATCTGCCGATGACGATTACCGGTGATCGGCGGGAGTTTGAGGAAACCCTTATCGATGATCTTGCGCAGCACCCCTTTGCCGGCCTGCCGATCACGCTGACACTCCTGGCAGACGATGCGGCGGGCCAAACCGGCACCAGCACCCCGGCGCAAGCTGTTCTGCCAGCTCGCCGGTTTTTTGACCCGCTTGCGGCGGCCGTCATCGAACAACGTCGCGATCTGCTCTGGTCGCGGGAAAATGCGCCGCGAGTGGCGTCAATGCTTCGGGCGATCAGCCACCGCCCCGAAGCGGTTTTCGATTCGGAGACGACCTATCTGAAACTGCGGGTGGTACTGCGTCGGCTCGAGGCAGCATTCACATATGCATCTGTGACGGACGGCCTGCAGGAAGAGGTTGCCCAGGCGCTTTGGGACATCGCAATCGATATCGAGGAAGGCACACTTTCAAACGCTCTGGAGCGCCTGCGCCGCGCGCAAGACAGGCTTTCAGAAGCCATTCAGAACGGCGCATCTGATGAGGAAATCGCCGAGCTGATGCAAGAGCTGCGCGAAGCGATGCAGGACTATATGCAACAGCTGGCCGAACAGGCCGGCGAGGACGGCCAAAATGAAATGGCCGAGAACCAGGAAATGCAAGAGCTTTCGGGCGATCAGCTCGAAGAGATGCTGCAGCGCCTGCAGGAACTGATGGAGCAGGGCCGCACCGAGGAAGCGCAGGCCTTGCTCGATCAGTTACGCCAGATGATGGAAAACATGCAAATCGCCCAGGGCCAGCAGGGCGAAGGCCAGCAGGGTGAAGGCCAGCAGGCGATGGAAGGCCTGGCTGAAACCCTGCGCCAGCAACAAGGCCTGTCCGACGAAGCCTTCCGCGATTTGCAGGATCAATTCGGCCAGAATCAACAAGGGCAACAGGGGCAACAAGGCGAGCAGGGGCAACAACAGGGCCAGCAGGGGCAACAGGGCCAGCAGCCCGGGCAAGGCCAGGGCCAGGGTCAGGGCCAACCGCAAAGCCCCGGCCAAGGTCAGCCTGGCCAGCCCGGCGAGAATCAGGGCCCCGGAAACCAGCAGGGCGGGCAACAAAGCCTGGCGGATCGGCAGCAAGCCCTTCGTCAAGAACTTCAGCGCCAGCAGCAAAACCTGCCCGGCGCCGGCACACCCGAAGGCGACGCGGCGCGTGAAGCGCTCGACCGGGCGGGCCGCGCGATGGACGGCGCGGAAGAAGACCTGCGTAACGAGGATTTTGCCGGGGCGCTCGACAACCAATCCGAAGCCATCGAAGCGCTGCGCGAAGGAATGCGCGAATTGGGCGAAGCGATGGCCCAGCAACAGGGCCAACCTGGACAGCAGGGCGAAGCGGTGGGAGAAGCGAACCCGCTTGGCCAGCGCGATCCCCTAGGCCGAGAAGCCGGGCGCAACGGGCGGCTGGGCACCGATGAACAGCTGCTCCAGGGCGATGACGTGTATCGCCGGGCTCGCGAATTGCTGGATGAGATCCGCCGTCGCTCCGGCGAGCAATCGCGCCCGGACGTGGAGCTAGACTATCTGCGCCGGCTCCTAGATCGGTTCTGATCAGCCCGCGTTGTCGCCGCCCAGCAGCCGTGACAGCCCGCCGACAGAGCGTTCCAGCGCGCCATCTAGGCCGATGCGCATGCCGTTGGCCCAATCGACATAGGCCGAGAGCGAGGGCTCCAGGGCCGGTATCGAACGGCCAAGCGCCGGCGCGCTGAGATAGAGCACAATCATCCCCGCGGCGAAGAGCATCATCACCGAAAACCCGTAGCGAAACCCGCTGCGCCGCGCCTGCGCCTCCTCCAGATCCGCATGTGTGACAAGACGCTCGCGCCGATCCGAATTGGCGGTGAGCGTCGAGTTGATTTCGTCCACATCCGGCAAGGCATTGGGCGGCATGGGCGCCGACCGCGGCACAGGCTCTAGCTCTGGCTCTAGCTCCGCATTTGGCTCAGGTGCAGGCATCGGCTCCGGCGCCGGCTGTGGCGCAGGCGCTGCTGCGGGCTCTGGCACCTCTGGAGCACCTCGCAGGCGCGCGGTGCGTTCGGCAATATCGCGCTTAGGCTCCCCTTCCGGCAGCCCAAGTTCGGTTTGCGTCTCTAGCGGCTGGCTACGGTCCGCCGCGCGGGCGGCGCGTTCCAGATCCCGCTCTTCTTCAAGGATCTGGCGCACTTCTGGATCGATTGTTCGGCGCGGCAGCGCAGGGCCTGGTGCTGGCACAGGTTCCGGATCAAGCGGTGGATCGTAAGCATCCTCATCCACCCAGTCAGTCTCGTCATCAACGGACGCGGCGCTTGCGTCGCCTTCAAGACGAGACCCAAAGAATTCTGCCGCTTCGTCTGTCAGCCCCGAGAGCCGGTCTGCTTCGGGTTCATACCCATCCCCCTGCGGCTCAGGTATAGCCTCGGGCTCCGGCGTAGCTGGGGGCGAGGCAGGCGGCTCGGGCGCGGGTGTCGGCTCTTGACTGGCCAGACCGCCCTCAGGCGGCTGGAACCAGGTCTTGCCGCAGTTCGAGCACTGCACATCGCGCCCCGCCTCTGGGATCAGCGATGCGTCGATTTCGTACTGCGCCGCGCAGTTAGGGCATGTCAGCCGCATGTCGTTTTCCCTCGACCGGCGCACCGCGCCGTCACCCGACTTCTTCGCATTTGCATATCAGGGCGCAAGGAAATCGCCAACCAAACCCAATGCACCTGATTGAACCCGCCGCACCGCTGGGGCAAACAAGCGGAAACCGACCGGGGCCGCCGTGTGATCGAGCTATCGAATGTAAGCTACAGCTATGGTGACAGGCGGCTGTTTTCTGAGATTTCCCTCGCTCTGCCGGCGGGATCCTTCCACTTTCTCACGGGGCCCTCGGGCAGCGGAAAAACGACGCTGCTGAAGCTACTCTACCTTGAGCTGCGCCCCCAGGCTGGGCAGATCGCAGTGTTCGGGGAAGATGCGGCGGGGCTGGACCGCGATCAGGTGGCGCTCACACGGCAGCGGATCGGCATTGTGCATCAGGATTGCCGGTTCCTCGATCATCTCAGCTTGGTCGAAAACATCGCTCTGCCGCTCACAGTCGCAGGCAGAAACGTTGCGGCCGAGCGTAAAAATATGAACGAGCTTTTGGCGTGGGTGGGCCTAGGGGCGCAGGCAGGCTCCACGCCCCCGCAGCTTTCGGGTGGGGAGCGTCAGCGCGCCGCACTGGCCCGCGCCGTGATCCTGTCTCCCGATCTCGTGCTGGCGGACGAGCCTACGGGGAATGTGGATTGGGAGATGTCCACACGCCTCCTCACACTCCTCATTGAGCTCAATCGCATGGGCAAGACCGTCCTGATCGCCACGCACGATCTTCACCTTATTCGCCAAGCTAAGGCGCAAGTCTCGGCCCGTGTGCTACGGATCCGCGACGGGGGCTTGCAATTGGCAGGGTCAGACTTGTGAGAACGCTTCCTCACCTTGCCACGCAGCTATCGGGTGGCGATGCCGAACGGATGGTGCCCCGCACGGGCGTAACCGCCAATTTGACGATGTTCGCCGCAGGCGCGATGGCATTTCTTTGTGTGTTTGCGCTGGCGCTTTTGTTTTCGACAAACCGCGTTGCCGAACGATGGGCGTCAGAGCTTGCGAATACCGCGACCGTCCGCATTTCTGCGCCAGACGGCCAGGAAGCAGCGCAAGTTGCCGCCGTTCTAGCGATCCTAGAACAAACGCCGGGCATCGCCAGCGCCCGCGCGATGAGTGATGATGAGCAGGCGCTGCTTTTGGCGCCTTGGCTTGGCCCGGATCTGCCGCTTGCCGATCTTCCTGTGCCCCGACTTGTGGAGATTACCGAGGCCGGCAGCGGTTTCGATGCCGAGGGGTTGCGGCTTAGGCTGCGCGCCGAGGCGCCAGGCGCGGTTCTTGACGATCACACGCGCTGGCGGGCGCCCCTGATCGAGGCTGCCGATCGGCTTCGGAGTCTTGGTTGGTTGGCAATTGGGCTGATCACGGCGTCCATGGCCGCGATGGTAACACTGGCGGCCACGGCCGCGCTGGCCGCAAACGGCCAGGTGATCGAAGTGCTGCGCCTCGCAGGCGCGCGCGACGCTTTCGTTGTACGCGCCTTTACCCGTCGTTTCACGTTGCGCGCGTTTTCAGGCGCGATGGTTGGGGCAGTCTTCGCCATGGCAGCGGTGGGTGTGATGCCAAACCCCGGTGCCGCCGCAAGCTTTTTCAGTGGCCTGGGCTTTCGTGGCGGAGAGTGGTTTGCGCCCTTGTTTGTGCCCTTTGCCGCCGCGGTCGTTGCATTCCTTTCCACGCGGTTTGCCGCGACCCGCCGCCTTCGGAGCATCCGCTGATGGCGCTTCAATGGGTGCGCTCTTTGGTGTTCAACGCGCAGATGTATATTGCGATGCTGGTGCTGGGCATCGTCTATTTGCCTGCCGCGCTTCTCACCCCCGATGGTGCGCTCAGAGCATGCCACACCTACTGCCGCTGGGTGATCTGGACGGCATCATGGATGATTAAGTTACGCGTCGAGCTTCGGGGCACCCCGCCCTCCGACCCTGTTTTGATCGCGGCCAAGCACCAGTCTTTCCTCGATATCATTGTGATCTTCCATGCTGTGCCGTCAGGGCGTTTCATCATGAAGCGGCTTTTGATGTACGCGCCAATTATCGGCCAATACGGGCTTCGGATCGGTTGCATTCCAGTCAACCGCGGCAGGCGCGGCGCAGCTATCGCCGAGATGCAAAAACGGGTGGCCGCCGGTCAGGCCCGCCCAGGCCAGTTGATCATCTACCCGCAGGGCACGCGCGTCGCCCCCGGCGCAGCGCGACCCTATAAGGTAGGTACAGCGGTCCTTTACGAGCAACTGGGGCAAGACTGCGTGCCCGTCGCCACGAACATCGGTGTGTTTTGGCCAAAGCGCGGCGTTCTGCGCAAACCAGGCACTGCAGTGGTTGAGTTTCTGCCGCGCATCCCGGCGGGTCTGCCGAAGGATGACTTCCTCATACGGCTGGAGCGTGATGTTGAAACCGCGTCAAATGCCCTGATGCGCGAGGCAGGCTTCGCTCCAGTGGATTAAGCTGCAAGGCCCTTGCTGCCGATCGCGAGGAACTTCTCGCGCCGGTCTTTCACCAGCGCCTCTGGGCTTTTTTCGGATAGTTCGGCAAGCATGCCCGAGATCGCTTCGCCCACGCGCGCGATGGCAATACCGCGATCCCGTTGAGCACCGCCCATAGGCTCTGGCACGATGCGATCGATCACGCCCAGATCCAAAAGATCCTGCGCCGTAAGCCTTAGTGCTTCGGCGGCTTCGCGCATCTTTTCAGCATCCTTCCACAAGATCGACGCACAGCCTTCGGGCGAGATCACCGAATAGATCGAATGCTCCAGCATCGCGACGCGATTTGCCGTGGCAAAGGCCACAGCTCCGCCAGAGCCACCCTCGCCGATGATCACGCTCACAAGCGGTACCTTTAACTGAAGGCACTTCTCTGTTGATCGCGCAATCGCCTCGGATTGCCCAAGCTCTTCTGCCCCCTTCCCGGGGTAAGCGCCTGGCGTATCGACGAGCGTAATCACGGGAAGGCCGAACCGCCCCGCAAGATCCATCAACCGGATTGCCTTGCGGTAGCCCTCTGGCCGCGCCATGCCGAAGTTATGCTCGATCCGCGTTTTGGTGTCTGTGCCCTTTTCGTGGCCGATCACCATCACGGGGCTGTCGTCCAGCCGCGCGAGCCCGCCCAACACAGAATGATCATCGGCAAAGTTACGATCGCCGGCAAGCGGCGTGTACTCGGTAAAGAGGGCCTCAATGTAGTCCTTGCAATGGGGACGGTCGGGGTGCCGTGCCACCTGGCATTTGCGCCACGGCGTGAGATCGGCATAGAGATCGCGCAAAAGCGTCGTGGCTTTGGCATCGAGGGCTGCGGCCTCTTTTTCGACATCCATTTCTTCGTTAGCGCGGGCCATCGCGCGCAGTTCTTCCGCCTTGCCTTCGATTTCGGCAAGGGGCTTCTCGAATTCGAGATAATTTGTCATCGGCGTTCCCCGTCGTCGCGCCCTATATGCGTGTGCCCGGGCGGCGTTGCAACTCTCGGCAGCGGGGGTGGACAATGGGCGCCCAGCTTCGCACAACTCACGCCATGGTGGGTGACAGACGCGACATGCGACGCACGCTCGCGCGGCTTTGGTGGGCTGGCGTTGGCGCTGTGCGGGGCGATCGATGCACAGCCGCGGCACTGCGTGACCAACGCATTGCACGGCCAGACGGTGTGATCGCGGTGGGTAAAGCCGCCGCTGCCATGGCCGAAGCCGCCGCAGAGGCCTTTGGCACAGTCACGCGCAGCCTGATCGTCACCAAGCACGGCCACACCGCTGGCCATGTCGTGCCAGGATCATCAACCGTGATCGAAGCCGGGCATCCCGTGCCCGATGCCAACAGCCTTGAGGCAGGCGCTGCGCTGGCCCGCTTCGTTGGCGAAATGGATGCAGGCAGCCACCTGTTGGTGCTCGTCTCCGGCGGCGCCTCGGCGCTTGCGGAGCTGCCTGTCGACGGCGGCCTCGAGGCGCTGGCCACAGAGAACGCGCGCATGCTGGCGGCGGGGTGGGACATTCACCGCATGAACGCCCACCGCATCACGCTGTCTCAGATCAAGGGCGGAAAGCTTCTGTCGCGCTTCAGAGGCGCCAAGATTAGCGTTCTGGCGATGTCTGACGTGGAAGGGGATGAGATCGGTGTTATCGGCTCGGGCATTGGGAGCGTTCCGAAGGACGCGCGGTTTACACATGAGACCCATATCATCGCATCAAACGCCATTGCCCGCGCCGCCGTCGCAGCCGCCGCAACAGAAGAGGGCCTTTCCGTGATCGAATCTGACGAATGCCTTTATTGCGACGTGCGGGATGCCGCCGCGGAAGTTGCACGGCGCGTGTTGGCCAAACCGGCGGGGCTTGCCATCTTTGGCGGTGAGCCAACAGTGCTTCTTCCCGCCAATCCCGGCCGCGGCGGGCGCAATCAGGCTTTAGCACTAGAACTCGCGCGCGCCATTTCAGGCCGCGATGACATCGTGGGCCTTGTTGCCGGAACCGACGGAAGCGATGGGCCCACGGGCGATGCAGGTGGCTTTGCCGACGGCACGCTGTGGGGTGACGGGGCGGATGAGGCGCTTACGGGCGCCGATGCGGGAAGCTACCTGGCCGGCCACGGCGCGCTTTTCACCACGGGGCCCACCGGCACGAACGTGATGGATCTTGCGCTGGTCGCCATCGGCAGCGGGCGCCCATGAGCCAACGCGTGGATCTAAACGCCGATTTGGGCGAAAGCTTTGGCGCCTGGGTTATGGGCAACGACGGTGATCTGCTCGATGTCATCACCTCGGCGAATATCGCCTGCGGTTTTCATGCGGGCGATCCCGATGTGATGTTCACCACGATGCGGCGGGCGGTCGAAACCGAAACCGGCATCGGCGCGCATCCGGGCTTTGCCGATCTTCAGGGGTTTGGTCGCCGGCGCATGAAGCTGCCGCGGAACACTGTGCAGAACCTCGTGCGCTACCAACTTGGTGCAGCCGAGGCGATGGCACGGGCCGCGGGCGGTACCGTCCGCCACCTGAAGCTTCACGGGGCCCTTGCAAACATGGCGTCGGAAGATGTCGAGCTGGCGCACGCGTGCTATGAGGCCGCGCTAGAGGTCGATCCCGAGATCATAATAATGGTGCTGGCCGCAACCGCTATGGAAGAGGCAGTGCGTGCCCTTGGGTGCCGCTGGGCCGGCGAGATCTTTGCCGACCGTGCCTATAACGATGATGCAACCCTCGTCGATCGCGCTTTGCCGGGCGCAGTCATCCACGATCCCGAACGCGCGGCGCCCCGGATCGTGGATATGGTGCGAAAGGGTGCAATCGTTGCGGAAAGCGGCAAGGAGATCCCGGCACGGATCGATACGATATGCCTGCATGGGGACACGGCTGAGGCGGTTGCGATCGCCCGTGCGGTGCGGTCTGGGCTTGCCGATGCTGGCATTGAGCTTGCGGCGTTTTCAGGCGCTCGCTAACCGCGGGGTGTCATCGGCAGTCATTCCGCCACCACTCAACTCCGCCGCCAGAACCAGAAGATCGAGCTGGCGGCAGATCAGGCGGGATTGGCCGGATGTGAGGGCGATGTGGTCTTCCTGGGCGTCGTCCGCCGTCCAAGAAAGCGACATCAGGCCCTTCACATCGTCCACAAGAAAGCCAACCTGCCCGGCACCTTCCCCGACAATCAGCGCGAAGCGGCCACTGCACCGCCGGGTGCCAGCGGAAGACAGCGGGATCGAGCGCCCGTCATGGACGAAGAGGCCCAACACCCGCGGATCCGCGTTTGTCTGGGTGATCAAGTTTTCCGGCGCATCTATGATACTGCAAACGTCTTTGGCCGGAATCCCGTAGGTATCGCCAGCCTCGACAACAACGTATCGCTCTGCAAGCTCCCCAGCCTGAGACGACGCATCCGTTGTCTGCGGCGCACCCGCACGCCCGCGTTCAACCGCATCGTCTTCAAGGGGGAACGATAATTCGGCAAGGGCCGAAAACTCAGGCTGGCGCAACAGCGCTTCAACATCAACAACATGCGTCTGCCGCCCACCGTCGGCGATAATAACGTCCGGCAAAACACCCAAGGCGCCCACGACGCGCGCCGCCGCTGTCACGTCGCTGCGTCGGACATTTGAGATCCGATTTATGGTATCGACGGCAAAGCCGATACGTGCGTCATCGCTACATCTCAAAACCACCACTTCTGCGTCCGGGGCGGCTTTCGGCGTGCCAAGACCCAAGACTTGGCACGCCCCAACAACCGGGAGCTTCCAACCGTGCTGCACGACGTTTCCAAGAAACGGGCCTGCGGCCAGATCAGTACTGTCCAGTCGTTGGCGGGGAATTGTGCTGATGATGCGTGTGGCTTCGATACCGAATTCCGCGCCACCCGCGCTGAACGTGAGCAGCGTCAGCTGATCGCGATTGGCCTCTACTGGTTCGCGCTTGGCCGCAACAATCGTGTTGGGAAGCCGCATTTCAGTGAAGAAGGCGCTGGCCTCAAGAATTGAAACAACTGCGCTGTTGTCGAAGAAACCTCTTTGAAACAAATCCGTAGAGCCGCTCGCCCCAACCGGTTGCAGCCGGTCGGCGGGAACGGAAGAGATCCCGTGAATACCTTCAATCGCAATGCCAGCGATCCGCTGCCCGTCTCGAACGATGGCGGCAAGCGCGGGCGGCGCGTCGGAGCCAGACAGGCCTGCGGCTACGGCCACGTCCACAAGCGGCACAATATTGCCCCGCAGATCAAGCGCACCCTTCAGCCCGGGGGCAGTGACGAGCATGGGCGAAAGCGCGCCAACGGTGCAGACCTCTTGCAACGCGCTGAGCGGGATGCCGATCAGGGCCTCGCGAAGCAGGAAGATCCCATAGGTCTGCTGGGCCACCGTCATGCCTGCGCGCCGGCCTTCGCCTTCTGGCCGATATCCGTTGCAAGCTCCGCAATCGTATTGCGGAAGCGATCGAGCTGATCCATCTGCGTGTCGATATCGCCGACTACCGACTGGATCTCCCCCAAACACTCGTCGAGTGATACGAAGTGCGATTTGCTGCCACCGGCATTGTTTTCGCCCTTCTCCACCTCGCCCGCAGCCGTTTCGACAAGCCGCACGATATCGCGCGCTGCACCAGCAGAGCTTTCCGCAAGCTTGCGCACTTCATCGGCCACGATGGAGAAGCCCACGCCGTGTTCACCGGCCCGCGCGGCCTCGATGGCCGCATTGAACGCCAGCAGGTTCGTCTGGCCCGCGATGTCGCCGATTACCTCGACAACCTCGGTGATCCGCTTTGAGGCGCCCCGCGCACTTTCCAGCGCGGTCAGCCCTTCGGTGAGAAGATCCATTCCTTCGGCTGCCGTTTTCTGAGATTGATGAACGCGATCGAGCATCGCCTTGGTGGCCGTCGACACTTTCGCGAGGTGGAGCTGGATGGCGTTCAATTCATCCCCGATCCGCTCCGAATGTGCCTCACCCAAACTGCGCAGTTCGGCAAGAACGCTCACATCCACTGCCAAAAACAGCACAGAAGCAATGTCGCCATCCTCCCCGACCAACGGGCAGTAGACGGAGCGCAGGTATAGATCGCGGTCATATCGGGCAACGTGGTGGAACGTGCCGCTCTGCAACTCGCCATTTGCCAAGGTGATCCAGAAATCGCGATACTCACCGGATTTCACCACGTCGGGAGCGCAGAATACGGAATGGTGCTGACCCAAAAGCTCCCGCCGCGAAAAGCCCAAAACCCGCATGAATTCGGTATTGAGGTCTGTAATCGTGCCATCGAGATCGAACTTGGCAACGATGAATGCCGAATCCGTTGCCTTGGATTTCGCCGCAAGGGTGTGCCGTTCTGCTGTTGTTTCTGTAACGTCGGTGCCGACAAAAAACACGCGCTCAAAGTTTCCATCGCCATTTGACCGTGGCTCGTACGTGCCATGCAGCCAACGCGTTGCGCCGGTGGACGAGACCAGCTGAAACTCTCCCGAAACCGCATCCCCCCCTTGCAGCCGTTTCCACAAGGCCCGTTCTGCCGTCTCAGCCTCATCTCCTGCCGGAAGAAACTCACGATGCATCTTGCGCTGGATGGCCGAGGTGTTGTGCCCAAGAGCATCCAGAAACACGGCGTTGGCCGTGGTGAGAAGGCCCGTGTGATCGAATTCGGCGATCCCGTGGGATCTGCCAATCAAACCGAGCTGTGCCTCGTGCTCGGCGGCTGCCTCTTGCCGCGCCGTCAAATCCACGGCGGTCACGATAATCCGTTCAACACGACCCCGGCGATCGGTGACCGGCGTGTAGGTCAGGTGCAGCATAAGCCTTTGGCCATTAGGCGAAATCCTGGGGAAAACGCTCGATACAACCTCTGCCGCCACAAGCTTGTCCCAGAACGAGGCATGGGCGGCGCTTGTTCCAAAGCCGGGTTCACACAGGCTGGCATGGCTGCGGCCCAACGCCTCTTCGGGGATCACCCCGAACACTTCGCACATGGGCTTGTTGATCTCGATGAGGTCGCCCTTGAGATTGAACTGCATCATAGCCGTGCCGCGATCGAGCGCCTTGAACGTACCGGACAGCAGATCTGATGCGTCACGCGCGTCCGACACATCGCGGGAGAGTACGACAATGCCAGCGTCGCCCTCTTCGCTACGTGGCAGAAGGATAAGCTCGATCCACCGTTTGGTGGCATCGGGGCGCAAGTGACGCAGCTGAACTTGCGCCGGTGAACCGACTGCAGCAGAGTTCAGCCCGGCTTCCAGGATAGCCTCCTGCCCCGTGTCAGATTCAAGGAAATCCGCCATTCGGGCGCCGGTCACCTCGCCGACCGGGTAGCCCAAGAGAGCGCCCAAACCTTCCGTGGCTTGACTGAATTTGCCGTCTGAATTGAATTCCCCCACCCCAAAAAACCCGTCAAGCGCACGGGTTGTCAGCCGAAGCCTTCCCGCTTCGCTGGCAAGATCGTTGACGTCCATCATTACCTGATAAACTTGGATCACCTGCCCAGCGCTATCGCGCCGGGGAATGAAAGTGGATTGCAGCCAAGCTTCGCCATCTGTGCCGGTGCGGTGCCGATGGTGGCCCTCGATAATCCGGCCAGCGCGGAGCTTTTCCCAGAATTCTACATATTCGGGTGAGTTCGCGGCATCGCTTGGCCATAGGCGATCATGGTGCTGCCCCACCATGTCTTCCCCGAAAAGCTCAAGGGCCATCTGCGCGCGATCGTTTATTTCTTCGATGACACCGTCTGCGTTGTAGACGATAAGGCCTATCGAAGGCTCCAAAACACTCCAAGGTAAGCCAGAGGCTGTTGCTGCCTCTTCGGCACTTGGAAGTGCGATGCCGATCAAATCTACATGCGCGCCGTCAGGTGTTTGTGCTGCTCGCATAGCAAGCTGACCGGAAGCGCCGCCTGCATTGGTTACTTTACCTGTGAATGCTGCAGGCGCACCGGTGGCCACGTCGGCCCAGATCGTCTCGCTCCCGCCCGCATCAGGCGCAATGATGGCCACGAATCCAATACCGGTGAAGGTGTCGGAAAAGAGGTCAAGCGCAAGTCGCCCCGGCTCATTCGCCTCAACCAACTCTCCCGTGCCGGCGTCAAAACGAAAACGTACGTCACTTTCGAACAGGGCCTCTGCGAGCCCTGCCTGCCTTGCGCTTTCCGCACCGCTCTGTTCTTCGCTCGACATCGCTATCCCACTCCGCGCCTTTCGGGCGGAATAGACCGGATCGGTTAAGCAAGCGTTCGCTACGGCGTATGATGGCTATTAGGCAGCTGTTAGGCTTCCTGCGCTAGCCGGCATGCGACCACACCGTCGGAGCGCGCGATGAGCCTTTCAGAAACTGCGCCGGTCGCGCTGGACCGCAGGCTGGACCTTCAAACGGCAGAAGCCATTGTCGACGGTGCGCGCGGGATCGTCATCTCCGATGCGGCGGCGCGGCGTCTCTCTGCAGCGAGCGCACGCTGCGAAACGGCGATGTCCGAGGCCAGGCATATCTATGGCATCACCACCGGTTTCGGCCCTTTGGCGAACCGCTTGGTTCCGGCCGATCGGATAGGTGAGCTACAGCAAAATCTTGTCTACCACCTCGCTACAGGTGTTGGGCCGCCCTTCTCGTGGCGGGCAGCGCGCGCAATTGTGCTCGCGCGCCTCATGTCACTTCTACAAGGCGTCTCGGCGGCCACGCCAGACAGCACCGGGATGCTGGCCGCACTCCTCAATTCCGATCTCGCCCCCGAAATTGCAGAGCGGGGGACGGTTGGCGCTTCGGGAGATCTTACACCGCTTGCGCACCTTGTTTTATGCCTTCAGGGCCGCGGTACTTTTCTCACCTCGCGCGGTGGGCAGGTCGATGCGTCGGCGGCGCTGAGCCAGCTTGGCCGCACGCCGCTTACCCTTGCCGGGCGCGATGGGCTCGCGCTTGTAAACGGCACATCAGCAATGACTGGCGTTGCGATCTTAAACGCGTGCGCCGCCAAACGCGCACTGGATTGGGCAATCGCCATCTCAGCCCTGATGGGCGAGGCGCTTGGGGCGCAGGGCGAGGCCTGGAACCAAGCTTTTGCGGACGTGCGGCCCCATCCCGGCCAGGCGCGCGTCACCTCTACGCTCAACGAATGGGTGCGCGGGAGTAACTGGATCAACGGCGAACCTATCGCAAACCGTCGCCTGAGGGATTTAGACCGGATCGCTAATGAGAGGGCTGCGGGGCAGGATGCCTATAGTCTTCGCTGCGTTCCACAGATTCTTGGCGGTGTGGCGGACGCGCTAGAATGGCACGCAACCACGGTGGAAGGCGAGCTGGCATCGGCGACGGACAACCCCATTTTTCCCGAAACGGGGCCCGTTGCCCTTCACGGCGGAAACTTCATGGGCGTACCGATTGCCTTGGCAAGCGATGCGCTTGGAAATGCCGTTACGGTTCTTGCCGGTTTGGCGGAACGGCAGGTGGCCCGGATCACAGACGAAGCACTGAACGGCGGGGTGCCCGGGTTTTTGACCGGGGCTGCCCCCGGCCTGCACTCTGGGTTCATGGGCGCCCAGGTAACGGCCACGGCGCTGTTGGCCGAGCTTCGCGCAATCGGGCCCGTTTCGGGGCAATCGATTTCCACGAATGCCGCCAACCAGGACGTTGTCTCGATGGGAACGATCGCGGCGCGCTTCGCTCGCGACAAGCTCATGCTCACCTTTCGGATCCTCGGGATCGCCGCCCTTGCCGCGGTTCAGGCGGGGGAACGCGTGGCGGATCAACGCCAAGGGCGCCGCGCGCGGAAGACCGGCGCACTGGCCCATGCCGTGCGCCAAATAGCACCGCCTCTTGGGCAAGACAGGCCGCTAGCGCCTGAGATCGAAGCGGTTGCCAGACAGATGGAGCGATATGGGCCGGACGCATTGATCGCAGCACAGCGGGTTTAACGCGCCACGCACCTAAGCCGGTGTCGTAAAGGGGTTCGGTCAACTCGCAAAAGGGCGCGCGGTCTCCCGCTAGCAATCGGCTCCTTTGCAATGCCTCAACCGCGAAAGGTCAGGCCTTTGGCGCGGTCACTCACGTCTGTTTGCCTAAGAAGTGCACTCGCGCATGGCATTTAGAACAGCGGCCACGCAAAGTGACGCGCCCGAGAGACGCCTCACTCAGCCGTTGCCACTTTAACAAAAGCCAGCCCTGACGGGCGAGTTTCTTGCCGATGCAAACTCCGACCCAACCTGCGGAAATGCCCCCGCGCGCGTGTCCCCTGGCTCTGGTGCGCGCGCGCATTTCAAACGGTGGCAGAAGGTTGAACCACAGAAAGTTGTCGAACGCGTACGCGGCTGTGCGTGCCCGGCAGAAATGCAATCCAACAGCCTCATGCCATGGCCCGTGGCGACCGGCATCGCTGTGTCTACCCCTCCCTGGATCCGCCATTACCGCATCGGCATCAAAAGACATTGAAGAAGGACCATCGCCTCTCGCAACGCTAGGCGGCGAGCCGTTTCGTTTGTTTGCCAGACCACTTGGTCTCTGCCGCACCAGTGCGCGCACAAAAAAGCAAGCGTTTAACCGCTGCAGCCGCCCGCCCGGTACGGGGCGCACCACTATATGTGAGCCAATGCATTGATACGGATCTTCCGGATTGGTTCGGGCTGCAGTGAAGGGGCAATTAAACGCCGCGCACCATTGCCAAAGATTAAAACAGACGTCCTGATGTCGCTTTAGATTTGCTGCACGACGCAACGGCAATAGGGGGGACGCTCGCGCTTACTGGCGCCATGGTCAAATTCCGTAGCGGGATACCATCGGCGTTTGCGCCATGCGACGTACAGCGGATCGCGAACCGCGCTTTTGCCGGACCAGCACAACGGCAAACATCCGTAGGCTTACGCGACGCATCACTTGCCCGCATGTGTCAAAAGGGAAACGCCCACTGAGCGTTCAGGCCAGCGCGGTGACCCGGCGCAAGTGAGATGACCTGCACCGAGTTCACGCAACGCTTGAGCGATCGCTGTGTGACCGCCTTCGGCGATGGCGCACATGAAGCACCCTGCCGCCCGTTGCGATGCGGTACTCCAGCGAGCGGTTCGCCGCCTTACGCCGCGGCCGGATCCACCGTAAGGCCCACGGCCTCTGCATATTTCAGCCAGGTCTCAACGGAGGAGACGACCGCACGCACCTCAATCGCGATCAGTTCGATCCCGACGAGTGAAACCCGAACGAAGGCGTCAACGACGATGCCCTTGTCAAGAATTCGGTCCACAACTTCGGCGATAGATGCCGAAGACACGCTTTTTTCGATTGCCATGTTTCACCTTTGTCCAATTGGCTGCCCCACCAGACGGGATGCTGCGCAGCATGGCACCGAAATCCTAATGTGCCGCTAAGCTGCGAAAGGCCTTTAGCCGGCGAGGCGCTTTCTTTTCTCGTCTGCAAAGATCTCCGCGATCGCGTGGCGTAGATCGGTCAGAAACTCATCCATCCCGTTGCGCGGTGGGCCGCCCCGTTTATCGACGAGGGCCGAAAGCTGGGTGACAATGGCGTGCTGCAGGGACGAAATCTCCCCAAGCTCCCGGCTCAGTAACTCGGTTGCCGCAATCTCGCGCCGCTCTGTGCCTTCCGAAAGCGCGCGCGCAAGGTCTGAGAGCCCGGCGCCTATGGCATCGCTACTTTCGCCACCGGGCTGGCCTTTAGGCTGTGGCTCATCAAGGCGCTCGGCAAGCGTATCAAGACGCTCCGAAAGGGACATCAGCCCTGCCGTATCGAGCGCATCGGCGATAACCTGGCTGACGCTCTCCGCCGGCGGGGTTGCCGCGGCAGCAATCATACTGTCAGAGAACGAATCAAGCCGGCCCAGAACCGTTGCGAGCGCAGTGCTGAACCGGGCCATGGTGGCCTTCAACTCCGCATTCTGAGCCCGGGAGTTCGTGGCATTCAACATGCGCTCCATCTGACCTTCGATCCGCGAAAGCGCTTCATTGGGCGCGTCATTGGCCTCAAGTGCGTCGAGCCTTGCGAGCATTGCGTCATTTCTCGCATGCTCCCGCTCAGCCGCGGCATCCAGTTTAGCTGATAGCGCCGCAACGGCGGCGGGGATGTCTGGCGCGCCTGCGCCTTGCACCTGAAGCGCACGTTCGACTGTTTCAGCAACGGCTTCTTCACCCAGCACCGGGCGTGCAAGAAGGTCGGACAGCGCGCGCTTAACCTCGGAAAGCATCGCGGCCGTTTCCGGTTCAGATGGGCGCCCGTCCACGTGCCCTGCCCCGTGGGCATCTTCACGGCCAGCGCCCGGGGGGCTATCCGGCGGCGCGCCGGGTGCCCCCAGGCGACCCTCGATTTCGTCAAGCATCGCGGTAATCGATGATTTGCCGGCGTCTGGCGGCGCGGCGCTGCGCAGGTCTGTTGCCACGATACCGAAGATGCTTAGCGAGCTTGGAATGCCGTCGGGCGCGAAGATAGCAACGCGCCCGTTATCAACCGGCACCACATGCGTGAGCCCCGCCGCGAGCGCCCGTTGCATCAAGGCCGTGATCGGCATGGGCTTATCTTTTCCCGCAGCAATCAGATGCGTGATGCGCCCTGACTTGAGCAGAAAATCAACAAGGTCGCGGCCAAATCCAATCTCAGTCACGTACAATCCGATCCCAACGGCGCTGCAAATCCTTCGACACCACCGTACCGCTTCAAGCCTTAACGGCGGGCAAACCGATGCTCAGATCGTGCGGCCAAGCGGCCCAAGATCAATCGAAAGATCCTCAGGCGTCAGGCCGAAGCGAGCAGCGATATCGTGAACGGCGGCTTCGGCCCGCATGAGCGTGGTTCCGAGCGCATCCTCCTGCGCTTCGGTGAGAAGCCCCCGTTCCATCTGCCGGATCGCTTGAAGCTCCATCACCTGTCGCAAAAGTTCGATCAGGCCAAGAACAAGGCGCGCAAGGTCTTGTTCAACCGTTTCCGGCTGAAGCGCCAGGCGGCCACGGGCGGCTTCGCCCGCCACGTGGCGCGCGACTTCATCCATAGCTGCTCTTACATCAAGCTCCATGATGCCCAGCCTGAGATGCGGCATCACCTCGCACGAGCGCTCTGGCACAGATGAAGGCGGGCCATAGCCCGGTGGCAAGGAACCGATCGGGCGGTATGCCAGAGGCACGCAACGCGATGCCAAGCTCTGGGCGCCAGCGCGCGGCCTCCGCGCGTGGACACAGAAGATCGATCACGTCACCGCACCGGCCCGGTCGCAGCGCCGCCTCGCGCGATGGCAGGTGCCTCGCGATTACAGCGAGCGCTGCGCGCGCCGCGGCCCTCTCTCGCAACCGATCGGAACCGGCACGCAGCCGCTCCCTCCCTGACAACGCGAGGGATTGGGCAGGCCGTCGATGAGTCAGCGCGAGGGTGAGTTGCCCCAAGCCCGTGGCTTCTTTGAGAAGCGATGCGATGCGCGTGGCGCTTGCTTCGCCGGGCCCCGGCGCGCCCGGGTAGGCTGGCAGAAAGGGGTCTAAGGCGCTGTGGCACATCACTTGCGCGGCAAGTCGATCACGCCCTTCGGGCGCAAACAGGGCCATGATTGGGCCCTCGATTTGCGCCCCTACCCCGGGCGGCAGAGGAGCACCGGCCAGCGCCCAGCCAAGAGGCGCCTTTCTTGTCATGCGGGCGGCCGGATCTTGTCCGGCGTCGTCAAAACCGCATTGAGACCGAGATACACGAGATCGACCTCGGCCACCGAGATCCAAAGCTCTCCGCGCAGCACAACACCGTGGTCAAGCAGGCCGTCGATTACGTCCAATAGCCGGGTATCGCCGCTCGAAAGAACATCTTCGGGCGCAAATATTCGCGGCCCGTTCCCCGATTCAGACATGCGCCGCCTCCCGCTTTTGGCTCTCTTGCGCATGACCCGCGAAGGCGTACGGTGGCAAAGGGCCCATAACCGAAAGATCAAGCCCAAGCGCCTCTCCAGATGGCGCGAGACGTTCAAGGGCGGCCAAGAAACCTTCGGTATTCGTTCGCATCACCAGAAATGCAACGTGAGCCAAAACGCCTTGGTCTGCCGTAGCCAACGGCGACTGCGCCTCCGCAAACGAGTGAAGATCGTTCACCAAGCCTGCCACGAAACTGCGCCGGTCCCCCGCTCTCGACCGGCGCGCCGCGCGCTGATTGCGCCGTGTTGCGAGAAAGGCGCGGCCGGACGGCGCCATTGCCTTTTGCCGTTCACTGGCAGGGGGGGCGGCACTTGCGCTCTCGGCGACAGCCCCGGCACTTCCATTCAAAGCAGGGTTACGGCAGCAGTGAACGGCGAACTCCACCTGGCCAGAAAGGCGCTCGAGGTGCTTGAGATAACCGGGAACGCGCCTGACCAACGCCTGCCTCAGCGCATCTTCACCCGAAAACATTGCCCCAGGGCGCACGGGCAGCACGTCCCCAGCCTCAATGCTGGCGCAAAGCAGCGCATGATGCACAGCTCCGAGCGCCAGCGTGTCTTCAATGGCCGCGTCGCCATCCTCGCGTGGGGCCGACGCAACAGTTGCAAGCGCGACGAGCCCGCCAAGATCGACGCGAAGGTGATCGGGCGCATTGGGCCCGTCCGGCGTGAAAGGTGGAACAAAGCCGTGCAAGTGCAGAAAAGTCACGCAACCGCCTCCCGCACCGGTTTCGGGATCGCCTGGCCTTCGCGCCAAAGATCAAGCAACGGGGGTGGCGTTTCGGGCCTCCCCGCGGCATGCCATCCGGCAAGAAGCCGGATCGCCGCACGCACCTCGTTTGCCGCATCAGGTGCGTCGGCAGCAAGAAGGGCGCGACGTCGGGCCACGCCAAGATCACTGATCTTCCAAGTGCTTGGAAGCCCAAGGCGCACCTCGGCCTTCGGGATATCCCCACGGGACAGACGCCTAAAGACAAGCGTGCCAAACGCGGCCGCGGGGGCAGGGCCAATCTGGCGGATGAAAAACCCCTCCGTCCAAAGCGCATCGACAGCTTCGACCGCGCGCTCAAAATTCGAGTGTTCCATGCGAGAGACAAGAAGGGCGAAGCGCGCAACCGATGCGGGGCGGCACGGGAGCGTGACGATCTCCACCGCGGCCGGTACGAGAAGTGCGCCAATCTTGGCGGCCAACCGGCCCCTGAGCGCTTCCACCCCCCGCGCAATATCCTTTGCTGATACCGAGGCGGCGCGAAACAACGGCGCGAGTTCTGGCGCACTCCGAAAACTCGTTAGAACCCTGTCTTCCGCCCATCCCACTTCAACTTCGTATTGAACCCGGCCCTCGTTCGCCTCGAAAGCTTTCGACAACACGTCGCCATTCGCCGCAGCAATCTGGGGGAGTTCGTCGGGCTCGAGATACGCGCCCGACGCGACCGGTACGATGGCGCCGCATTCGAGAAGGCGTTCGAGTACTTGCTGGCGTCGAACGGCGCGCTTTAACACGATCCGTTTCGGAACGACGCTGCGCCAGCGAGGGCGTTCCATAAGGCACGCCGTCCAGGCGCCTGCAGCGTGAAGGCGCGCGGGCCCGGCAATGTCTGCACCCGGTCTCACGGCACACAAGCCGATCAGCTCAAATCTCAAGGCCCGACTCCTCACCGATGAAATCGCGCACCCGGTCCGCACGACCCTGATGGATCCGCGCCAGCGCAGACGCCAGATCGGCGCCCGTGATGTTGCTTTCCTCATCCCTGGAAACCGAACGCAGGAACGCTGTGCGCGCCGCATCCTGGCTCAAGGCCGCAAGATCGGCGCCAGACAGCCCATCGGCGGCCGTGGCAAGGTCGCCCAGATCCACATCGTCCGCCAGAGGGCGCGCGCCTAAATGAACCTCAAGGATCGCCCGGCGCGCGGCGTGATCGGGCAACTGGATGGGGATCACCATATCAAACCGACCCGGACGGGTGAGTGCGGGGTCAATCGCGCCAGGCCGGTTCGTGGCAGCCAGCACGACTAGCCCGCCGCGCGCCGCGATACCGTCCAGTTCCACCAGCATCTGTGCGACGAGCCGGTCAACCGTACCATCGCCGCGCCCGCGCCGCGGGGCTAGCGCGTCAAGCTCATCAAAGAACACAATGGCCGGCGCGGCGTTGCGGGCCTTGGCGAACGTGTCGGCGAGGGCCTGTTCGGCCTCGCCCAAAAACGGCGACAGGATTGTAGTGGCGCGAACCGATAGAAAGTTCATGCCAGTCTCGCCCGCCAACGCCCGCGCGAGTAGCGTTTTTCCCGAACCTGGCGGGCCGCTCAGCAGAATGCCACGCGTCGGCGTGAGTCCGAGGCGCGCCATTGCTGCGCGATTGCGGTGCGGGGCGAGAACGGCGTCGGTCAACGCGGCCTTGGCGGCGTCAAGCCCGCCAATCTCGGCCCAGCCCGTTGGTGGCACCGCCACCTCCGCGCCCCGCAAAGCACTTGGCCCGGTTCGCGCCATCGCGACGTCAAGATCTTCCATCCGAATGTCCAGTGCATCGGGGCTGATATCCGCGGCGCGGCCGTCAGCGGCCTCAAGCGCCCGCGCAAGGCTGGCCAGCGCAGCCTCGCGGGCGACCGCAGCAAGATCAGCCCCGGTGTAGCCCGCCGCACGGTCTGCAACAGACGCCAACGACACTGCGGGCCCTAAGGGCGCCGCGCCGAGATGCACTTGCAGTATTTCGTGCCGCGCCGCCGTGTCGGGAACGCGGAACGGGATCTCCCGGTCAAAACGACCCGGGCGTCGAAGCGCCGGGTCGATTGCATCGGGAAGGTTCGTTGCTGCAATCACAATCACTTGCCCGCGATCGGAAAGCCCGTCCATCAGGGTAAGAAGCTGCGCCACCACGCGCCGTTCGACCTGTTTTTCGGCCGAGAGGCCGGCGCGGCGGGGAGCAATTGCGTCGATCTCATCGATGAAGATGATTGCCGCACGGTCAGCTCGGGCGGCATCGAACACCGCCCGAAGCGCAGCTTCGCTTTCGCCGTAGTGCTTTGAAACGATCTCTGGCCCGGCAATCTCATAAAATGCGGCGCGGGTCTGCTCTGCAATCGTTCGGGCGAGGAGCGTCTTTCCAGTGCCTGGCGGGCCTGTAAAGAGGATGCCGCGCGGCGGAGCAATGCCGAGCCGTTCAAACAAGTCAGGGCGCTCCAGCGGCGTGGCCACCATTTCGTGAACCCGCGCAATCTCATCCCGCAGGCCGCCCAGTGCCTCGTAGCCCTTCAGGCGCGCGCCCGCGCTTTCGACGGGTCGCACCAGCGAAAGCGTGCTATATTCGGAAAACATGCCCGGGCCATCGGGGGTGAGGGCCTGTACCGTCAATTGCGTGCGCTGCCCCCCTCGCAGGGAAAGCGGTAGCGTTTCGCCGGGGGCCAGCGGAAGATCGAACAAGGCATCAGAGAGGTCGTCCACCCCGATGTCGCCCCCACCATCAACTATCAACACTGCCGTTTCGATGCGGGGAAGCGGCGCGGGGGCCACGCCGACCACTTCGCCATCGGAAGCGCCGAGCCGCGCCGAAAGGGTGGCGTCGATCTGTATCTGCCCGGGCGCCACATCACCCGGCACGGCGCGGGCAAAGACAGTCTGTGTTGCAGACAGCTGCACCGTATCGCCGGGGCTCATGCGCAGGTCCGACATATCAGCGTGGCGGAGGCGCACCAGAGCGCGCCCTGTGGCGGGAGTGTTTTGGATTTGGGCATGAAGGGCGACTTGTCGGAGAGTGCCGCCCGCGCCATTTGTTGCGAGCGGTACGCTCTGCGCAGGCGGGTCAGCGACGTCTCCAACCTCTTTCGACGCGTCGCCTGGCGTTGCGGGGCTGGGTGACGCCATCGTGGGGATCGTGACCGCCGTTTCCACTGCCGAAGCGCGATCCCGCTCGTCGACTGGCTGCGTCGTATCGCAACCCGGCGCGGCCAGTTCCACTTCTTCATCCGCGCTCTCGGCCATCTCCTGCAGTGGCGGCTCAGCGCCCGCCGCCGTCGCCGCAGAATTCAGGCCGTCACCAAGCACCAGCGGTTCTTCCGCATCCCCAACCTCAGCCGCCGAGACCGTCGGCGCTCGGCTGCTGGCTTCTGGGCTCGGATGTCCCGGGTCTGGTCCCGCCCGGGCAGCAGCCGCCGCAGGCGCAGTTGGAATTGCTTGTGCTGTCGCGGCGGTGTTTTCGCCTTCATCTCTCGCCCCGCCGTTGGATGCATGGTCTCCGCTGGCAACGCGCCGCGACGGCTCAGTGCCAGCCGCGTTGCCCACCCGCTCTGCATTCCCCGCACGCATGGTAGGGTCTGGCGCAGCGCCATTGTCGGCAAACCTATCGGGGCGATCGGGCTCTCCCCTGCGCGGCGTGCCCGGTTGCGCGGCGTTTCGTTCGGGCGCGTGCCCGGTCTGTGGCGGCTGGGGCGGCTGGGGCGCGCCGGATGCCGGCTGGGCCGCCGGCGTATCCGCAGGCGCTTCCCGCCCTGGCAAACGATCTTCGCCAAGGTCGCGGCGAGCCACCCCATCTTGAGGTGTACCACCGGGCCCAATCGGGGGGATCTGCGCTGCCTCGTCGCTTAAGAAGCCAGCCGCGGGCTCTGCACGTAGGGCCGGGCTTGCACCATCGCTCCCGGCCTTGTCACTTGAAGTTCTGGCGCCCCGGAACGCGCCCGAAGAGAGCCCGCTACGGTTGGGGCCAGCGCGGCCCGTCCAGTCCCCACGATCCGGCCCCGTCATCTTACCTCCCTCGTGGTCGCTTCGAGCCGGTCTAGTATCTCCGTTTCGGCGGCTTCGTAGGTGGCCTCGTCGATGTCACCGGCCACAAGGGCGCGCTCAAATGCATCAAGCCTCGCATAGAGGTGCGCGGGGTTGTTCAGCTCCCGATCCGCGGCATGATGCACTTGCGAGATCGCCCAAGAGGCGCCCCGAACAGGCCCAGTGAGCGGCAAAGCGAGAAGACTACGAAGAAGGCCCATCAGGCGGCATCCTCGGCAGACGCGGCGTCAAGCACGAGATCGGCAAAATGAAAGGCCGGGCCGGGGCCCAGCAGGGTTGATTGGCATGCATCCGGTGCCAACCCGGCGAAAGTGAGCGCAGCTATCGCTGCCGCGAGCCGCGCTTTTAGCGTCTCAAGCCCGTCATTCTCAAGCAGGACCTCAAGCCGAATCACCTCCGTATCGTTTCTCGGCGGTTTCAAAACGTGGTCGGCAAGGACGGGCCGGAGCGCCGCGATGAGTTCTGCTTCAGCTGCCGCACGGCGCGTGGCGACGGCCGATTGCAGGGCGCGCCCGAACTCGGCCACTGCGAACTGCGCGGGCGCCGGATCGGCAGCAAGCTCTGCCCGCAGCCCAGCAAGTGCAGGGTCCGCCCCCAAAGCAGCATCCAAAGCGGCCCTCTCGGTTGCCTGCACGCGCACGCCCATCTCAACGCGCCCGCGCAAGCGCTCAAGCGCAGCCGCCACTGCCGCGGCGCGGGCGGCGCACCGTGCTTCGATCGCCTCAACAGAGTCGGCCAGGGTGCCAAAGGCCATCGGCAGAACGGTTCCGACCGCCATCGCCGCCTCATTGGCGCGCGTATGTGCCAAAGCATCCCGCCGCCGGGGGCGCACCGGGCCGCCCTCGTGCTCGCGATAAAGCAACGTCAGATCGCCGAGGAAGGCGTGCTGCACCGGTGCACCCACCGCCCCGAACACGCCTTCAGCCATCGGCTGCTCGAAGAGTTCAACAAGAGCATAGAGGTAAATCATGGGAGGCACCGCCTGGAGCACCACGCCGAAAGCGGGCCGACGGTGACCCCATAATTGGGTTGTCGTCGGTAATCAGGGCGCTTAGCAGTGCAGCAGGGCTGCCAGGAGCTGCGTGTTGCACCATTCCGCTGTGCCCCGCGGCTCCCGCACCTATGAACGCTATCGCTCAAGGCCCGTCGCCCTTGGCGAGAGGAAGCACGATTTCGAGGATCCCGTTGTTGACCGTCACGACAAGCCGGTCCGGATCCCCGGCATCGGGGCACGGTACATGTGCTTCGTAAATCCGCCGGCCATCTGCGCGAACCCTGAGCATCCCGTCGCGCAAGGTCACAGTAACATCTTCACGCTTTACGCCGGGCACATCGGCCAAGAGATGCCACGCCCCGTGACGCTCGCTGATATCCAGGTCCATGCTGCGGATCGCAGACGAGGCATCGGGCGCTCGAACGCCCGCATCTTCCATAGGCGTTGTGGCCTTTATGGGCTGCGCCGGAGAGACGCCCGCTTCGGCGTTTGATGGAGACGGGGGGCGTCGGCGGCCAGGTGCCGCGCCCGGCGCTGGGCGCCTTACCCCGGTATGGCTATCACCGGCAAAACGCACCCTCAGGCCAGCTTCCGCGCGCAGAGGGCCCTTTTCGGTATCAAACGTTCGAACGTGATGGATCTCACCGCCCTCGGGATCACCCGCCCTACGGCTGATCTCGTCCAGTGCATCGCCCAAGGCGCCAAGTATCGCTTCCAGCCCTTGCTCAATCTGCGTTTTGCCGCCGCGCCCGCTGCTCATGGCGCCCGCGGCTCCCGTGCCTCCAGCGCCGTAAGCTGCGCCTCGAGTTGGCTCAACCGCTTCAAAAGAAGGGCGTTTTCATTTTCGATATCCCGGGACGGTCGCGAAAGGTGGGGGTCATCCTCCCACCAGTTGATGCCGATCTCGCGCGCCTTGTCGACGGTGGCGATTAGCAGCCGAAGCCGGATTGTGAGCAGCTCAATCCCGACGAGCGAAATCGCAACATCGCCCGCAATAACGACACCCTTGTCCAGGATGCGCTCCAAAACATCGGCCAAGCCGTTACCGGAGTGAGGTGTCTCCACCGTCAACGCCATGGCCTAGGCCTCCTCGCGACGATAGCGGTGTGTGCGGGAGCAGAATAGAAGCTCGCCCCTGCCGCCAAGGCGCACGTCAAATGCCGCGAGCAAGTCGTTATCGCCCATCCTGGCCGGGCTTTCCACGACATCAATCACGATTTGCCAATCTCCCTCCGCGGTGCGCTCGGTGTGGGCGACGGCATCAATTGGCAGGTCGGTGAGGCCTGCTACGGCCCGGCGGGCAAGTTTAATGGCGTCTATCATGCCGATCCCGTCACCATCGCGTTCGGACCGAAAGGTTTCTCCGTGGTTCATTTCCATCACGAGGCACGTCCTTTCCCGGCGCCCGATCCTTCGATGACGGCCAGCAGGCGGTGGCGTTGACAGAGGCAGGTTTCGAGTTCGCGGGAACAGCTTTGCGCCCGAGCGAGGGCCATCTCACGCTCCCGTTCAAGGCGCGCGATATTGAATTCGAGCCGCGCAAGCCTGACCGCCGCTTCCTTTGCGGTCCGGACGGCCGTCGCATGTATGGAGCGCGCCTTTGGCAGAATGTGGTGCTTCATGGCTAAACTCCCCGTGCTGGCATCAGGTGGGTGGCGATCGCGTTTTCTAGGATCGCGGGATCGAGTTCGGGCGCGCGCCCCGATATGACGTCACGGGCAATCGCGGAGAGATCGGGCGCTTCTGGGCCCATGTCGCGGAGGGCCGTCGCCGCCCGCGCAATCATGATCGCAGCCCTGAGGGAGGACACGGAAACACCAGATGGAAGGGCCCGCAAACATGCCACGATGCGGCGGGCGAAGGCCGGATCGACACCGCCCTTCGCCGAAACAACCGCCGCTTCGGTGTCGGCATCAAAACCGCTGAGATCGATCGTCACCATCCGATCGAGCAGCGCATCTGGCGCGGTGGTTGCGGCGACATAATCCGCCGGGTTCGATGTGAGAATGATCCGAAACTTGGGATGCGCCCGGATTAGGGGGCGCAGACTGGCCCGATCTGTTGCAACAAGGATCCCCTCCTCCAAAACGGGCAGGAGAAGTGCATTGGCCTGGGGGCTTGCGCAGGTAAAGTCATCATAGATGAACGTGTGCCCTTGCTCCATCGCTTCGGCCAGAAGGGCGTCGGACCAATCCACGCGCGTAGAGGTTTCCGCTCGTCGGATGGATTGGATGTAGTTGTCCACCACCTGCGTCTGGGATTGGCCCACAATCCGGCCGACAAAGTCGCTATCATCCAGCCAGTCATGGCCTGACATGGTGCTGATCGGTCGCCCCTGGGCCTCTGCAAGCCGCCGGGCAAGCGCGGATTTGCCAACGCCGGCAGGCCCCCGAAAATGCAGTGGAATACCGGCGTTGAAATACGTGCTGGCGCGCCCAATAAGCCTACGAATCTCGGGCGTCTCAACATAGCCGGCGCCAGGCATTGCGGTCACAGGATGAGCCCTTCCGTGATCGTCAGGTCGCGGCCGGATCGGCGCTGTCACAGTCATAGCCTCCCGCCACGAACACGTCTGGTTTTGAGAGGTGCTGCGATTCTGGTTGAGAAGTCGTCAATTTCCGGCCGGTTCTTGCAACGGCCAGTCCGTAAGCTTTCCCATGGTGTTCCGGGGAAGCGCCGGCCCGAAGGTGAAATGCATCGGGCGCGCGGCGGCCTCTAGCGCGCGTGATGCATGTGCCCGAAGGCGTTCCTCAAGTTCATTGATATCCCCTGTGGATGCGGGAACCACAAATGCTTTCAGCCGCGATGCGCCGGGCCTGACGGCGGCATCCACAACACCGGGGCACGCGCACAACACTTCACGCACATTGCGGAGAGACACGTTTACTCCGGCAACAACCACTGCCGCGTCAAGCCGCCGTTCGGGGCGAAACTCGCGATCCGCAGACCACTTCAAAGCATCTTGAAGCGGCAGTTGCCGCCCGTATCCAACGCTGAACACGCCGTTTTCGGATCGCGCAAGATGGTCGTGAAGCGTGAACGGCGCTTGGCCATCGGTGCGCCACCCCAGCCCGCCCGTTTCGGTTGATCCGAAGACTTCCGTTAACGTCTCCAGGCCACTTTCCTTCACCTCGCGCCAGAGCCCGTCCGAACTCGGCCCTGATGAGCACACCCCGCCCACACCCTCGGGAATCTCAAAGCCCCCCGACGCCAGCGCACCCCAGTCGCGCGGTGTTCCTATTACAAGATCACCTGCCTTAAGGCGCCGGGCGACCGCGCTGGCTGGGCGGCCCCACAGATCAAGACTTTCAGCGCCCGTTACATCCGGCAGGATCACTGAATAGAGCGCGCCATAGATGTGATGGGCCGGAACAAGCGACACGATTCTGTGGGGCGGAGCAGCTGCGATCTGAGGGAGGGCGAGAAAGGCGTGCATCTCAGCCCGCAAGGATAAAAGCGTATGGCGCAGATGCTTCGGCGGGCCGGTGCTGCCCGAGGTCGCGAACACCAATGCCGCGTCGTCGCCTGCAAGCCGCAAATGCTCCGCGGCCAGATCGGCCCAATCGCCGACGGTTCGGCGCACGGTGAGATAGTCATCCGCGCCCGTTCGGTCCATCTCGAAAAAGCGCGACACATCCATCGCAAGATCAAGCCGGGCCAAGCTATCCAGCCCAAGCCCGGCTTCATTGATCTTGAGAGCCCTCAGCTCTGCTTGGCTTAAGCCAGGGCCTGTCAGCCGGTTGGCGGCGGCAGGGTCTACTTGCCCTTTGCGGCCCATGTTACGAAGTGAATGGGCGCCGACGTGGGTCAGCAACCGCAGGCACGCATCCGGCCGAAGGGCCCCGGCTGCTTTCAACTGGCCGGTCGCAAGTGGTGCGGAACGGCTAGGCGGCATCCAGCGTTCCAAGAAACTCACCTGCCAGGCTGCGGTAATGGTGCCGAATGCCCGCGATGCGCGCCTTAAGCTCCAGCATCTCAGCAGCCAAGTCAGCCGGGGTCATACGGTCAAGATCCTGCTTGAGCGCGACGTCAACGTCCGCACCGGGATCGTAGCTTTCGATCTTCCAGAGCGCGTCTTCAAGGCTGTCGAACTCCCACGCTTCCACAGTGTCGGTTTTTTGATCCGAGATATGGAAAAGACGGATGGCAAGAACGAAGGCACCAGAGCTCGTCCGGTAAAGGTTGATCTCATACCAGTAGGGAATCTCGGGCGTGTAGCTCATCGCCATACCCAACTCGGCACCGCTGAAGCGCAGCGGTCGGCCGCCATTGCGGGCGATCCGGAACGGCCGCGCCTCGCCAACATTTGCCACAGGCGGCGGGGCCATCATGTCGGCCGGTGCCTGGTCTTCCATCGGATAGGACATTGAAGTCACCTCGGATCTAGATCTTGACGTAGTTCAGTACGGCCGCACGCAGGCGCGTGAGCTGGCTTTCGAATAGTTGCAACGGGCCGTCCGCCGCGACAGGCTGCAGGCCGCCACATGCGGGCAGCAGGCAAGCGGACGGTCGACACGCAGCGATGCAGCGCTCAAGCGTATCGGCGTTATCGACGGCATTGGCACGATAGCTTGGCCGTGCCGGCAGGCCCGGCGGCGGCAAAAGCGTTGCGGCGAAAACCGCCGCACCTGCCTCCCGCAAATAGAGTGCGGCGCTCTGGGCCACCCCACCCCCCTCTTCACACCCCAAAACATGGACCTCCAGAATGGGAACACCGCGAAAGCACAGTGGCCTCAAGCCGTCGCGCCACAGGCGCAGCATGCGCCAAGACGGCACAAGGGCACCGGCGTCCGGCGGCTGAACCAGCGTTTCGGCCTGGGGCGCTTCAGCCGGAGGGTTGCGGGGCTCTCCGCCCCGCAACTCCCCAACAAGCCGCCGCAGTTCATCACTGATCGTAACGGAATGCTCCATCGCCACCTTGCAGGCCCTCGTATGCCGTCAAACACGCTTGACGAACATCCAGCAGTGCTGGCCGTCAGGTTGCGATTTGAGATGGATTTTCACGCCCACATCAGCGCCCTTGTACGCAAAGTGGTAGTCGAACATGACGTTCACCTGCCCGGTCTTGTGGAACTGCAGGAACTCGCCATGAAAGCGCTTGCCTTTGGCACAGGGGGCGACTTCGTTGAAGAAGTCTTTCCCGATCATCTCTTCGGGCGTGCGGTTAGCGATCAGGCCTTCGGCCTTGTTGTATTTCACGATCTTGCCACTGCGATCGAGCATGACGGCCCCAAAGGGAAGATACTCGGCGCGCTGCGGTTCGCGTGCCAGGATGTTGTCGAGGTCCTGGCTCCCGAAGGGAATGATTTCCATCGTAGTTTCCTTGTTCTCAGGCCTGGGGCTCGTCAGTCATGTCCACACCATCCTCGTCTTGAAGGAAGGAGTCGGACTTCGTGAGCGACATGTCGTGGATACGTTTCACGGGGTGTCCACCGAACTCGGGATCCAGTTTGTCCCTGCCCTCGGCGGTCGCCCATTTATAGTCGATCGTGCCAAGCGTCACGATACATTGCGGGATCACCTCGAAACGCTGCTTATGACCGTACTTCGCGGTGTCGATCTCCACGCCTTCGGCTTCACCAAACTCCGCAAGAGCTTCGAGCCCTTCGATTTCGGCTTCTACTTCGACGCGTGCGGTGTTCGAAATCATCTCGGCCGCGGCTTGCAAAACCCATTCGGGATGGTCGCCGCGGACGACGAGGCCAAGCCCCGCATGCCGGAATTCGAACCGGCCGTCGACTTGGATCAATTGCCCTACTTCATCCATTCGCTGAATGCTCCTTTCGGCGGCAGTGGCATGGGAACCGGTCGCCATTGCGCATGGCCGGGGTGGTATCAACCGAGTTCTCAATGAATTCTTTATCGCCGGCCGGTTTCGGGTACGGTGGTAAGCAGTGTGTTAACGATTGAAGGGGGAACGCCGCGATGTATGACACCGGCCGAGTGGAAATGCGGGTTCAGGAGAACGGTGAGGATACGTTGGTGTATTCTTTCGCGGGCGTCACAGAGGCATCCGAGATGCTTGCGTTTTTAAAGGATTTCTTCCCGGGGGCCCGGTTCGTGATCGAGCCACAGCGCCACTAAACGCCCGTTCACCTACCGCTAACGGGGCTGTTGTAACTGGCACGCCATGTCGCCCAGGATGCCGCATCCCAAGGGGCCTGATTGGCCGATTGTCGTTGCCAAACGCGTTGGCGCGCCGCCCTTGCGATTCAAAGGGGCCTTGCTTGATCGGCGTGAGGCCGCCTTGGGCGGCGCAACGATTTGGGTGGCGCTCTGGGCGCAGCGCAATGGCGGCTTTGTTGTTGGCCTAAGCGATGGCACAACCGAAAACGCATTCAAAAGCAAGACAGTCGATGCCCTGCTCGACGCGGTAACTGCAGCGTGCCACGGCGCCGCGTTTGAACCCGCGCAGGAACCCGCCCCCCTTACTACTCTGCTGAGACAAGCAGTGGATTATCGGCAACGGGCCGCCGCACTTCGGCGCCTCGTCGGCGCGGCCATGGCGGACTGGGAAGCGAAGCCGCCGCCCGCGCCCGTAGACGGCAACCGCAATCGCAAAGGAGCCCCTGATGCCTGATGGAAGCTATCGCGAAGGTGTAGCCAGCGCGCGCCGAGAGGCGCGCCTGCGTATTGCCCAGTTGCGCCAGGAACGACTACACAAACGCCGGGCCGCCCGGCTTGGCTCCGTAGCAGAGGCAACCGCGGAACGGCCCAGAGACGGCATGACAAACGCGACGGAGCCATTGTTTGAGCACACGGTGCCTCAACCGCCGTCCGGCGAAGACCCGATTGGCGCTGCCGAACGGCCCGACACCGGAGAGGCGAGTGGCGCTTTGGATGCATCTGAGCCCACCGACGCGGGCGATGCACCGGTGGGCGTGCCGCTCAACGATGGTGTTGCGGAACCGTTTGTCGCCACGGAAGCCGAAGCTACATCGGAAAAGGAAGGCACAGCCGAAACACCGGCCGATGCGCCACAGGCCGACCCGCCGCACGAAACGCCCGATGCAGAGCATCCTGTATCCACGACGCTAACGCCGGCATCAGAAGTCGCCGAGAGGATGGTTGCGACAGCGCCGCCCGCCGCTGCCGCGCCAAGCATCGATAGCGCTGAGACGCCTGATGAGGCTCCAGAGACCCCCAAGATGGATAGCGCCGCGCCACCTCAGCGCACCGCCGCTGCAGCATCGACCGGCGAGACCAGTGTTCCGAGGCCAGAGATGGCCGCAGGCCTCCCCGCGATGGAAAGCGTCGGGCCGCCCGAGCACATTGCCGATGCCGCATCAAGCAACGAACCCGCACCGACAAACCCAGACCCAGCTAAGGATCCGGATACACGGGCAAGTGACCTCTACACCCTTCCCGGCGCCGGAGTTGGCCTTGTGTGGATGTTCAACCAGTGTGGCGTGCAAACCCTTGCAGACCTTGCCCAAGCAGATCCAGATGAGCTGGCCAGGGATCTGGGGGTGATCGGGCAGTTGATCCGCCTCGACAGTTTCATCGACTACGCGCGCGGCAACGCCAACAGCAGTGCGTGAAATCGTCGTGCAGCATCCTGGGGGATCTTGGTTGCGGGGGTAGGATTTGAACCTACGACCTTCAGGTTATGAGCCTGACGAGCTACCGGGCTGCTCCACCCCGCGCCAAGTTGCGATGGATTAAATCAGCCGGGCGGGAACCGCAAGGGCCGCTCGAACGAAAACTCTCAACACCGTCGCGCCTGCAATGCATCCTTGCACCAGGGGCATGGCTCACTCCGTCCAGGTTTCCTCCACGAATTTCGCCGGCAGCAGGTAGCGCCGATAGTCCGCAAACCGCGCCTTTCGCCGCCACATCTTGGCAAAGTGGGCGCGAGGGGAAAGATGCTGCTCATCGGCGCGGATACGACCGGCGATGGCATCCGGCGGATTGAGCGAGCCCGCAAAGATCACGATCCGTCCGTCACGCGGCACACGGGGCGGCTTGAAAAAATTCATCGGGAAAAGCGGGATGCATTCGATCCTGAAGTGGCGCACCCAGCGCCGTGGCCAGAATCGAATGCCGCCCGGCGCGTTCTGCGTCACAAAATGCTGTTCAAAGACATAACGCTCGGCAATCCCCTCAGGATCACTCGCGTAGAGCGCTTGCAGGGGCTGTAACTTGCCGACGGGAAAGCGATAGACGCTGGTCTGCCCCATCCGCTCCAAAGGCCGCGCGATGTTCCAAGCCAGCACAGTGTCTTGCGGATCGCCGAAGGCAAAGAAATCGTCCAGCGCGCCGGTGATAACCACATCGAGATCGATAAACAGAACCGGCCCCTCAAGATCACCCAACGTGGGCCCCCAGAGGCAGGATTTCCGCCACTGGCCCTTGGACACGTCCGGCATCGGGCCGGGGAGTGGGGGCAAATCGAAACAGCGAACTTCGGGCCGAACGCCCGCAACCCGTTCGGTGAAGCAGGTAAAGGTGAAGGGGGGCGTGATATTGCGCGCCACCATCGCATAGAGGCGATTGATGTAAGGCGCGCCGTACTTGGTGCCCCAGTTGATGCAGATGATCTGCTTCTTCATGGGCTGCTCGTGCCCGAAGGCCGGCGCGGCTGCAAGCGATCTTACACGAGGCGCACGCGCCGGCGGCTTAAGAATAGTAGCGCTGCGGCGGCAGCAAATAGCGCAGCCGCGGCCGCGAACAGCGCTGCACGCGTCTGTTGTGTGTTGGCCACTGCCAGCGTTTCACCAGCCTGAAGCTTGGTTGTATGGGCCGACACGAACCGTCCGCCAACGAAATCACGCACCGAAACCGTAATCGCATCCCCAGTTGCTGCAGGAAACGAGAAGGCGATCGGCCCGCCCCCTGCAAGTTC
>JBCCRC010000008.1:0-71205 GCA_039208375.1 Pseudomonadota bacterium
GTCGAACCCATAAGGCATGGATCACTAAACCCGACGGCTCACCAATTAGACGCGTTTGACGGCCCGGCCTTTGGTTTTTGAGTGCACCGATGCATACGCGCCGCCCTACGCAGCCCTCAGTCGCCAGCCAAGCCCGCTGAGAACCGCGAACATGATGGCCGCGACGCATACGATCGAGGGGCCAGCGGGCGTGTCAAGGAGGTAGGCCGCGCGGAGCCCCGCAAAGGCGGAAATGCTACCGATGAGGGCCGCTATCAAGGCCATTGCTTCCGGGGTTCTGGACAAACTACGCGCAGCGGCGGCGGGGATGATTAACAACGCCGCAATAAGCAAAACGCCCACGACCTTAATCGCAACCGCGACAGTAATCGCGAGCGACACCGTTAGGATCAGCTGTTCGCGCTTTGGGTCAAGCCCGTCCGCGAAGGCCAGTTCCTCGTTCAGGGTTGCTGTTAACAATGCCGCCCAGCGCCATGCAATCAGGGCCACCACAAGAGCCGCGCCCCCCCAAATCACCAACAGATCCGTTCGCGACACGGCGAGAATATCGCCAAAGAGATACGCCATCAGGTCAATACGAATGCCCGACAGGAATGACACCGCGACAAGACCGAACGCGAGCGCGGAATGGGCCAACACGCCCAATAGCGTATCCATAGCATAGCCACGCCCTGCCAGTTTTGTGACGGCAAGCGCCATCGCCAGGGCAATGGCGACGGTGCCGGCGAAGATAGAGATTTCCATCGCCAGTGAAAGCGCGACGCCAAGCATTGCGGCGTGGGCAGTCGCATCCCCGAAATACGCCATACGGCGCCAAACCACGAAACATCCGAGGGGGGCCGCTGCAACAGCCACACCAACGCCCGCTAGCGTGGCACGAACCATGAAATCATCCAGCACTACTCCGCCGCCTCCTTAGGTTCGGGGTGGTGGTGATCGTGGTCATGGTCGTGCCGATAAAGCGCCAGTGCGCCGCCCGTTCCCGTTCCGAAGAGTGCTCGGTATTCTGGGGCGGATGCGACGACGGCGGGCGAGCCTTCACAACAGATATGGCCGTTTAGGCAGATCACCCGGTCGGACGCGCTCATCACTACATGCAACTCGTGACTGATCATGAGGATCGCACAACCCGTATCGCGCCGTACGGTTTCGATCTGACGATAGAATGCAGCGGATCCTGGTTGATCTAGCCCCTGCGTTGCTTCGTCCAAGAGCAGTAGCTGAGGCGTGTTAATGATCGCGCGCGCCAGGAGCACCCGCTGGAATTGCCCGCCGGAGAGTTGAGACAGCTGCTTTTCGGCAAGCCCGGGCACGCCGGCCATGTCCAACGCCGTCAGACAGTCCTGCCGTTTGACACGGGTCCTCAGTCGCATGAAGCGCTCTACAGTGATTGGCAGCGTTGGCTCTATGTGAAGACGCTGAGGAACATAGCCTATATCGATGCCTTCTTTCCGCGAGATACCCCCAGAGGATGGTTGCACCGCACCCACAATCGCTTTGAAGAGGCTCGTCTTGCCCGATCCGTTAGGACCCACAATCGTAACGATCTCGCCCGGCTCCACCGCAAGACTAACGCCGCGCAAGACAACATGCGCATTGTAGCTGACGCTAAGGTCTTCGATGGCGAGAAGGCTCATGCTTCGGGAGCCTCGGCGCATGCAGGGCATATGCCTTCTGCTTCAAGAACCGTGCGCTCAATCTGAAACCCGACAGCTTGTGCGGCGACGCCAAGCACCTGTTTGGCCGGCGGCGCCGGCGCCTCGGCAACCGCTTCGCAAAGCCGGCAAATCATGAAGGCAGGCGCATGGGTTTCACCGGGATGGGTGCAGGCCACGAAAGCATTAAGCCGTTCGATCTTGTGTACAAACCCGTGAGACACGAGAAAATCAAGCGCGCGATAGGCAACAGGCGGCTGTGATCCAAAGCCAGCCACGCGAAGTTCATCCAAAATGGCATAGGCGCCCATTGCCCGGTGCTCCTTCAGCAGGAGCTCCAGCACTTTCCGGCGCACTGGCGTAAAGCGCAGCCCGTCTTTGGCGCAGCGCACCTCAGCCGCCGCAATCGCTTCTTCAACGCAAACCTTGTGGTCGTGTTTCTCGAAGCAGGCGTATGTGTTTGGCCCCAGGGAATGTGACCGCGCGTCGCTTGTCATGGTGATCCGCATCAGCTAGGTCCGATGAAATGTTATATGATCACATGGGGGGTCCCTTGTCCATGAAACTCATCTCTATTTCGGTGTCGGCGACGCTGCTTGCCAGCACGGCCCTTGCTGACGCTCCGAACGTTGCTGTTGACATCGCGCCGGTTCATTCGCTCGTCGCGCGGGTGATGGATGGCGTCGGCGTGCCGAGCCTGATTGTTCAGCCCGGTGCGTCGCCCCACGGATACAGCCTGAGCCCCTCTGAAGCGCAGGCCCTTCAGGATGCCGATCTTGTCTTCTGGATCGGTGAAGACCTGACACCTTGGATGGAAGGCGCCGTAGAGACGCTTGCGGAAGGCGCGATGGTGACGACGCTTCTCGAGGCCGAGGGCACCAAGCTTTTGGAATTCCGCGAAGGCGCACTCTTCGAAGCTCATGATCATGGCGACCACGCGGGCCATGATCATCATGGCCATGAAGATCATGCGGCGGAAGGCCACGACCATGATCACGATCATGATCATGACCACGCCAAGGTGGAAGGGGCCGCCGATGACGACCATGACCACGACCACGGAGAGGAACAGGCTGAGGCGCACGACGCCGGGCATCACGATCATGACCACGGCGAAGACCACGCCCATGACGATCATGCGGGCCATGACCATGCCGGTCATGACCACGGCGAGCACGACCCCCATGCCTGGCTTTCGCCGGAGAATGCCAGCACTTGGCTAAATCTGATCGCGGCACAGCTCTCTTCGGCCGATCCCGATAATGCAGGAGCTTACTTCGCCAATGCCGCCGCGGCGCGGGATGAGATGACGGCGCTGGCGGCCGAAATTAGCACCGCCCTGGAGCCGGTACGCGGAGGAAACTTCATCGTATTTCACGATGCCTACCAATACTTCGAAACCGATTTTAATTTCCCCGCCGCTGGGGCCATCACCCTCGGTGATGCGACAGACCCGAGCCCGGCGCGGATTTCTGAAATCCAGGGTAGAATACAGGATGAAGGCATCGATTGCGTGCTTTCGGAGCCGCAGTTCAACCCAGGGCTCGTAGCAACTGTGCTTGACGGCGTGGAAGCCAGCACCGGTGTGATCGATCCTCTCGGATCGGCGCTTGAGCCAGGCCCGGCACTTTACCCGCAACTTCTGCGGGATATGGCGGCGACTTTGGCGGAGTGTCTTTGACTTTCGGACTGCCTGCGAGCCGCGCGATAGGTGGCGGCCCGCAGGCGCCTCTAATCTGCACCAAGCGTTCACCCGCATTGGGAAGCGACGAAATCGTCACATGCGGAGCACAGTTGTACGTCAGGACCAAAATGTTATGTTATTACATTAAGCGATGAGTTGTGCATGTCGACCGTAGCTCCAACACCGCAACGCCTGTCGGACCCTCGCATCCCGGTGACGCTCCTCACCGGTTTCCTAGGTGCCGGCAAAACGACATTGCTGAATGAAATCCTTGAGGACGCCACATCCGGGCGGATCGCCGTGCTCGTAAACGAGTTTGGCGAAGCAGGGTTGGACCATGATCTGATCGAAACGATTGATGGCGATGTCACGCTGATGCAATCGGGGTGTCTGTGCTGTTCGATCCGTGGGGATCTGTCAGAAACGATCGGTGGCTTGCTCGCCCGCCGCCATAGCGGCGATCTGAGCTTCGATCGGATTGTGATTGAAACAACGGGCCTCGCCGACCCTGGCCCCATCGTGCAAACGCTGCTTGTTGATCGCATGCTGGCGCGAAATGTGCGCCTTGACGGGGTTGTCACGCTTGCGGATGCCGCGAACGGCCCAGGCACACTTGATGCGCAGTTTGAAGCGGTCGCACAAGTGGCATTGGCCGATCTCATCGTGCTAACCAAGACCGATCTCGTAACGCCCGATGCGGCATCGGCCATCGATGCGCGGCTCAAAGGGTTAAATGCCACCGCACAGATCCTTCACAAAGGTGCCGACGACATAAAGCCAGGCACGCTATGGGGCCTGAACAGTATCCGGGCAGACGCGCCGCAAGATGTTGCAGTGGCTTGGACTTCGCCCCGAGATACCAGTCGGGATCCGCTCGCGAACCTCTCGGGCCTCGCCCCGGCGAAAACGGCCCCTCTCGCCCAAACCCCGCATGATGCTCGAATAGCATCTGTGTCGCTGATCCTGGATGAACCGCTTGAAGACGCGGTGTTCGACCGCTGGCTGAATACACTTATCGGGCTCAGAGGGCCCGACATCCTGCGGGTGAAAGGGATTGTCTTTCTAAAGGGGATAGAGGCGCCCTTCGTATTTCACGGCGTACAGCACATCTTCGATGCGCCCATTGCACTGCCGAATTGGTCGGGCGACGACCGGCGCACGCGCATCGTGGTCATCGCCCGCGACCTAAGCAAACCCGAATTGCAACGCAGCTTTGACATGCTACGCGCCGGACAATCCAAGGCGCCGGATGGGGCGATTGCGGGCGGATACCTATGAGTAGTGACACAAGCGCCCTGCGCGGCCGCGCCAGTTTGCGTAGGCGAGACACATTCTACACCGCGGGCACCTACCCCTCTCAACTTGGAAATGATCACAGCTAGAGGTTTCAAGCTATGAACGACACCCGCCTTCCCGTTACCGTGCTTTCCGGCTTTCTCGGCGCCGGCAAGACGACACTTTTGAACCGTGTGTTGAACAATCGCGAAGGCCGCCGCGTGGCCGTAATCGTGAATGATATGTCAGAGGTGAATATCGACGCCGATCTCGTGCGCGCCGATACCGAACTCAGCCGCACCGACGAAACACTTGTGGAAATGTCGAACGGATGCATCTGCTGCACGCTGCGGGACGATCTTCTGGCTGAGGTTCGTCGCCTCGCCGCCGAGGGGCGCTTCGATTATTTGCTGATCGAATCCACTGGCATCTCGGAACCCATGCCCGTGGCAACAACGTTCGACTTTCGGGATGAGGAAGGCGAAAGCCTGTCGGACGTAGCCCGTCTTGACACAATGGTGACAGTGGTCGACGCGGTGAACCTGCTTAACGACTACACAAGCCAGGATTTTCTAAGCGACCGTGGGGAAACACTGGGCGAAGAAGATGAGCGCACGTTGGTTCACCTTCTCACGGATCAAATGGAATTTGCGGACGTCATAATCCTTAATAAAACAGCCGATGCCGGGCCGGAACGCACCGACGCCGCCCGAAAGATCATTCGCAGCCTAAATGCCGATGCAAAAATCATTGAAACCAACCACTCGAATGTAGACGCAGATGCGATCCTTGATACTGGGCTCTTCGATTTCGAGAGGGCACACGAACACCCGATGTGGGCCAAGGAACTCTACGGATTTGCCGATCATGTGCCGGAGACAGAGGAGTACGGTATTACATCGCACGTCTATCGCGCACGCCGCCCGTTCATTCCGGAGGGAATTCATGCCGTTTTGACGGGTGATCTTCCCGGCGTCATCCGCGCCAAGGGCCACTTCTGGTTGGCCACACGGCCCGAGTGGGTGGCAGAGTTTTCGTTGGCTGGAACGCTTTCAAGCGTCAAGCCGCTTGGCACTTGGTGGGCTGCCGTGCCACAAGAACGCTGGCCCGATCATCAAAGCGCGCGAGACTATATCGCGGAGCACTGGGCAGAGCCTTGGGGCGATCGTCGACAAGAGATTGTGTTCATCGGCGCCGGCATAGATTGGCCGTTACTAAAAGAAAAGCTGGATGCCTGCCTACTCCCGGCAACAGCAGCAGCCGATCCCCATTCGCTTCCGAACGACATGGCAGACCCATTTCCGGGCTGGCGCCGAATGGAGAACGCCGCGTGAGCCTCGCTGAAGCGGAGATTGGGCAAGCCCAAGAGATGCTTCGCATAGTGGGTGAACCGGACAGGCTTGCCGCAATCACAGAAATAGACTGCGCCGCCGTAGTCTGGCGGCGTGACGTACCGGGGGATTTCCAGTCGTGGATCAATGGCCTCGGCGCAGAGCGCCTGCCGTCAGCGCGGCTTGCCTTGCGGCCCGAAGCTGTAGAAGACGCGGTCGACCAAGTGTTTTCCGCGGCGGACCTGGACGATTGCGCAGAACGCGCGTGGCTGCGAACCGACATCGCGTATCTCGCATCGCGGTTTGCAGCGGTGATGTCTATGCCTTACCTACGCGTTCGGTTCAGCGCAGTGACCACCAACTCATGCCGGAAATTCCATGTGGATGCCATGAAGGCTCGCCTGATCTGCACTTACCGCGGCAGCGGCACGCAATTCGGCATCACCAACGGCAGCGACGCACCTGAACAGATCCGACAGGTTGAAACGGGCTCGCCAATCTTGTTGCGCGGCTCACTATGGCCTGAGCGCCCAAGATCGGGCCTCGTTCACCGGTCGCCCCCAATCGAGGGCACCGGGGAAACCCGCTTCTTGCTTGTGATCGATCCCGCCGAAACCATCGAAGGCGCTCTCTAGTGCCAGGCAACCTTGGTCATACGAGCCTGAAGCGCCGCCGACGCAGCGGTGATCCGATGCACGACTTCGACCGTCTGCGCCCAGAATTGCGAGCGTGGCTCACGGAAGCCTCCCTGCCATGGCGGCCGCAATCCGTGCGTCGCGCGTTCGACCGCGCGCTGGCGCGGACAAAAGAGCTTCGTCGCGCGTTGGAAGAGCTCGACCGGCTTGAGGCAAGGCAAATTGCAAAGGACGCCGGTAAAGTTTGGGGGCCTCACTACCCGCAAGCGCATGGACCATCTGATCGCTGAGCCGCGCCAGGCACGTTGCCTCAGTTTAGCAACACCGCCTCGGTGGCGGATATCGGTTTTGTCCAGTGCCTTGTGCCACCAATTTCTAAGGTGCAGTGTGGCCGCCTCTGGAGGCGAGCCCGCCAGAGCATCTTTCGGAAGGTTCATTCTTGGGCGCCATCTCCCTGACACCCCCTATAGCAGTAACAATATTCGTGGCCGCGTGCCTGTCCGGGTATCAGTTCCGGCGTGTTTGGAAGGCTGAAGGGCCGAATTGGCAACTGTGGCTCTGGGGCCTCCTCGCCGCAGCTGGACTGCTTACGCTAGGCTTCGTGCCGCTCCGAGCTTAAGGCCGGGCATCCTCGTAGTCGGCATTCGCACGAGCCAGCATTTGGCGTGCCCTCGGGCAATGCACCCGATCGCGCAGCGGGCTGTTAGGGTCTATGTCTTTCTTGCAGACCAAGCACTTATCAGCGCCTCCGATCGCGTTGAGGCCCCCGCAGCTTCCTTTGATCGTTCGGCCCATCAGCAACACGCCGATTGCCATGCCGAGCACCACGAGAAGAAATACGAAGAAGGCTGCCAAGAACGTGGTCACATCACAATCCCATCATGCCGTGAGTTCATCAAAGGCTCTGCTGCTGACCGAGGTAAATCCGGTATCGGCGTCACCGCGCCCCCGATCAATAAACAACACCGCGATTCCATGCGCGTCAGCGATCTCGAGTCCGCGATCCCGGCCCAAAATGAGCATCGCGGTCGACCAAGCGTCGGCCAGCATCGTGTTGCCGGCAAGAACCGTCGCTGAGGCCGTTTTGTGCATGATCGGGTGCCCCGTGACGGGATCGATCACGTGGGAGAAGCGTTGACCATTGACCTCGAAGTAATTGCGATAGTCACCGGATGATGCCAAACCCAGGCCCGATAGGCCAACAACATCGTAAACGCCGCCGTTTCGATCACTCGGAATCTCGATCCCGATTTGCCATGGCATACCGTCTGGGTTTGTGCCCGCGGCATAAATCTCACCGCCGATTTCAACCATGTAGTTGCCGAGGCCAAGCGCCTCGAGCGCGCGCCCGACATGATCGGTGCCATAGCCCTTTCCAATGGCGGCGAGGTAGACTTGCGCCTCGGGCTGCCGCTTCTGGACGTAGTTTGGCGCGACCGAAATAACGCGGCTGTGACCGCTACGGCCCATTGCATCGGCGACCTCATTGTCGCTAGGAAGCGACGTCGCACCAGGCGCGCCAAAGCCCCAAAGCTCTATCAACGGACCAACGGTTGTATCGAAACGCCCATCGCTGGCGCGATACACCTCCTCCGCCACTGACAGGACGCCAGAAAGCTCGGGCGAGACTGACACCGGTGACATGTCGGTGCCTGCGTTAAAACGCGCCACTTCGGAATCCGGGTTCCAGTTCGACATCTTGATATCAACTTCGCGAAGCGCGGCGTCAACCGCGCCCGACACCTCACGTTCAGAGAGGCCCCCGGCATCATTGATCGCTACAATCGAGTAGGTCGTTCCCATCGTCTGACCGCTCAGGCGCAATACCTCTTGGCCCGGCTTACACGCCGCCAGAATGAACGGCATAGCGAGAACGGAGCGGCGCGAAAAACTCGGTTGGGCCAGCAAATCTATCACCTCGGTTCTGTGAAAAGGCGGTCACGCTTTCCAAGTCTTGTCGCGGGCCGCGACACTCTGAGCCAGTTCAAGTTGACCAATCTCGATCGTATAACACTGGCAGATTAGCCGGATTTCAAGCCGGAACCATGCGGTGCTTTGAGGCACCGCGTGTTCGTCAGAGCCTAGGAGAGGCCGCTAGCTGTGAAGCGTTTCGTGCTAAAGAAAGGCTTGGATCTTCCGATCGAGGGCGCCGCTCCCGGTGGGGAAATATCAACTTCGTTTTCAAAGCATTATGGCATTTTGGGCGATGACTACATCGGTATCAAGCCGCGCATTCTAGTCGAGGAAGGCGATACGGTCGGCGCTGGCGCGCCGATAATGGTTCACAAGGATCTGCCCGAGGTGCATATCGTCGCACCCGTTTCCGGGCGGATTAAAATGATCAATCGCGGCGCGCGGCGGAAGCTCATCAGCATCGAGATTGAAGAAGATCAAACCGCGGCCGATCCCATCGATTTTTCGGGCGTAGGTGGCGCGGGAACCGCGGAAGAGATTTCGGCGAAATTGTGTGCCGCCGGCCTATGGACGTCTTTTCGTACGCGCCCGTATTCGAAGGTGCCCGAGCCGGCGGCGCGGCCCGCTGCGATTTACGTCACGGCTACGGATACTGAGCCATTGGCGCCGGATCCGGCACCAATCATCGCAGAAGAGCCTGAGGCGTTCACACTTGGGCTAGAAAGCATCACGAAACTAACCGACGGCGCTACATATCTCTGCCAAGCCGATGGAGCAGAAGTGCCTGGCGCGGATATCCCCGGCATTGAAGCTGTAGCCTTTTCCGGCACGCATCCGGCGGGCCTGGCGGGCACGCATATGCATTTTCTGGAACCGCCCGATAGCACGCGCACGGTGTGGACTATCAGCTACGCAGACGTGCTTGTCATCGGCCGGCTTTTGCTCACCGGACATTTCGACGGCTCGCGCGTCATCTCACTGGCAGGGCCAATCTGCCGTTCCCCCCGCCTGATCCGCACAAGTATTGGGGCCTCGATGCTGGAAGTAGCGGAGCAAGATTTACCCGAAGATCGGCCCGCCCGCATCATCTCGGGGTCGGTTCTAAGTGGCAGGGCCGGCATCGAAAAGAGTGCCTATCTCGGTCGCTATGCGCGACAGATTACGCTTATCGAAGAGGACACCAAGCAGATCCCCATGGGCTGGATCCGCCCCATGTTTGAAAAGTATGCGGTTCAGCCGGTGCTGGGATCGGCAATGTCGGGGCGCCGCTTTCCGCTGACATCAAACCTGAATGGAGGCAGACGGGCGATGGTACCCCTCGGTACATTCGAGGAGCTGATGCCGCAGGACTTTCTGCCGACGCAACTGCTGCGCGCTCTTCTGGTGATGGACACAGATCAGGCCCAGGCGCTCGGCGCTCTTGAGCTTGATGAGGAAGATCTGGGGCTTGTCGGCTTCGCCTGCCCCGCAAAGTACGAATACGGCATGGCCCTCAGGGATTGCCTGACCAAAATCGAGATTGAGGGCTAACCGATGGGCCTCCGCAACTTCTTCGATCGTATCGAACCACATTTCGAGAAGGGCGGGAAATGGGAGCGCTATTTCCCAGTCTACGAGATGGTGGAGAGCTTTCTCTACACCCCTCGCACAGTAACAACCGCGGCGCCGCATGCGCGATCCTACATCGATATGAAGCGGATCATGACGTATGTTGTGATGGCAACGGTGCCCTGCATCCTAATGGCGCTCTACAACACAGGGTATCACACCAACCTCGCGCTTCAGGATTTTGAGCCTACGGGCTGGCGGGCGTGGATCATCGCCACATCGGGCATCGGGTTCAATCCGGCGAACCCACTCGCGAATATGGCGCATGGGCTTCTCTACTTCCTACCAATCTACATCACGACGCTGGTCGCCGGCGGGATCTTTGAAGTCATCTTTGCCACCGTGCGGCGGCACGAGGTAAACGAGGGGTTCCTCGTTACATCAATGCTTTACGCGCTGATCGTGCCGGCGACGACCCCACTTTGGCAGGTGGCGCTAGGCATCATCTTCGGTGTGGTGATTGGCAAGGAAGTGTTCGGCGGCACCGGCAAGAATTTCCTTAACCCCGCCCTGACGGGCCGTGCCTTTCTCTACTTCGCCTATCCCGCCCAGATGTCGGGCGATGCAGTCTGGGTACCGGTTGATGGTTATACTGGCGCCACAGCTCTCGCTGTTTCGGCAGCGGACGGTTTTCAGGCGCTCGCCGCCAACGGAATGACATGGTGGGACAGTTTCATTGGCGTTGTTCCCGGCTCAATGGGCGAAACGTCGACGGTAGCCTGCCTACTGGGCCTCATATTCCTGCTTGCGACAAAGATCGCGAATTATCGAATGGTGGTAGGCTGTCTCGCCGGGATGATCGGGTTTTCGCTTCTCCTGAACTGGATCGGCTCTGACACCAACCCGATGTTTGCGATGCCGTGGTACTGGCACCTCGTTCTGGGCGGGTATGCGTTCGGGCTTGTCTTCATGGTCACCGAACCCGTCTCTGGCGCGCATACGAACCTCGGCCGTTACTACTACGGCGCTTTGATCGGGATCATGGTGGTTCTGATCCGTGTGCTCAACCCTGCATTCCCGGAAGGCATGATGCTGGCCATTCTATTCGGCAATGTCTTCGCACCGCTGATTGATCACTTCGTGGTGCAAGCAAACATCAAACGAAGGGCGCGCCGCCATGCCTGACGACGATTTGACACTTAAGAAACAGCCGGGCGCGTTCCGGCGTTTCCTCGATGCGCCACCAGATACAGTGTCAAAGACGATCATCGTGGCCGTGTCGGTTTGCCTGGTCGCATCGATGGTTGTTTCTGCTGCCGCTGTGGCTTTGCGCCCCATTCAGGCCGTCAACGCGCTGAAGGACAAGCAAGTCAACATACTTCAAGTGGCCGGCATCTACGATCCCGATGCAGATGTACTCGATGCGTTTTCATCATCGTTTGAGCCAAGGGTTCTAGAGCTTGCAACCGGAACCTTCACGGACGCCTTCGATCCCGCAAGCTTTGACGACAGAGCCGCGGCCGACGATCCGGCGACTTCAGTTGCGCTTGAAGATGATCCCGCGGGTATCGGGCGGCAAAGCCAGTATGTCACCGTTTACCTGCTCCGTGATGAGGCAGGAGCGGTCGACAAAGTGATTTTGCCGATCCACGGCTATGGGCTGTGGTCGACGCTTTATGGGTTTATTGCTCTGGAGGAAAACGGGAACGACATTTTCGGGCTGCAGTTTTACGAGCATGCGGAGACGCCCGGCCTCGGCGCCGAAGTCGATAACCCACGCTGGAAGGCCCTCTGGAGCGGCAAGAAACTGACAGACGAGACCGGAGCGTTGCAAATCAGCGTAACAAAGACAGCTCCACCGGCGGGCCCCGACTATCACGTGGACGCCTTGGCAGGCGCGACCCTGACAACCGTCGGCGTGCACAACCTCGTCAACTTTTGGATGGGTGAAGCCGGCTACCAGCCGTTTCTGGAAAACCTCAAAGCGGGGAACGTCTGATGGCGCACAAACGCAGAGAGATGCTGCTCGATCCCATGGTCGACAACAACCCCATCACACTGCAGGTGCTGGGCATCTGTTCGGCGCTGGCGGTAACGTCATCTCTGCAGGTGGCATTCGTGATGTCGGTCGCTGTGATCTTTGTCACCGGGTTCTCCTCAATGTTCATCTCGATGATCCGCAGCCAGATCCCCGGCTCGATCCGCATTATCGTGCAGATGGTGATCATTGCCTCGCTCGTGATCCTGGTGGATCAGCTTTTGAAAGCCTTTGCCTTCGAGATTTCGAAAACGCTTTCTGTCTTCGTGGGCCTAATCATTACGAACTGTATCGTGATGGGCCGCGCAGAAGCGTTCGCGATGAAGAATCCGCCCATCGACAGCTTCATCGATGGTGTGGGAAACGGGCTGGGCTATGGCCTGATCCTGATGCTCGTCGGCGTGATCCGCGAACTCTTTGGGGCCGGCAGCCTTTTCGGCATCACGATCCTTGAAACGGTCAACAACGGCGGCTGGTACGTGCCGAACGGGCTTCTTTTGCTGCCGCCCTCGGCGTTTTTCATCATCGGCCTGATCATCTGGGCGTTCCGGTCATGGAAGCCCGAGCAAGTGGAGGAACGCGAGTACAAGATCCAGACGGTGGAGGCCCACTGATGGAGGATCTTATTTCACTGGCCGTAAAGGCGATCTTCGTCGAAAATCTCGCGCTGTCGTTCTTCCTCGGAATGTGCACGTTCATTGCGGTATCGAAGAAGATCTCCACGGCAATCGGGCTTGGGATCTCGGTGATGGTGGTGCAATCGATCACCGTGCCGGCCAACAACCTCATCCTGGGCTACCTTCTGGCGCCCGGCGCGCTGGCCTGGGCGGGCTTTCCGGATGTGGATCTGACGTTTCTTGGCCTGATCTCCTACATCGGCGTGATCGCGGCGCTGGTGCAGATCCTGGAGATGGTTCTCGATAAGTATTTCCCGCCACTCTACAACGCACTGGGGGTTTTCCTGCCGCTCATCACTGTGAACTGCGCCATTCTGGGCGGTTCGCTTTTCATGGTAGAGCGGAACTATGATTTCACTGAAGCGGTGACCTATGGAGTTTCCTCCGGCTTCGGCTGGGCGCTGGCCATCACGGCGATGGCGGGTGTGCGCGAGAAGCTCAAATACTCCGACATTCCCGATGGCCTGCAAGGCCTAGGCATCACATTCATTACAGCCGGACTGATGGCGATGGCCTTCATGTCATTCTCAGGCGTCAACCTCTGAGGGGAACCGGACATGGCGACATTCAGCCTTGGCATCGCGCTTTTCACCATGATCGTTCTGGCCTTGGTGACGATCATCCTGCTCGCGCGCTCACGGCTCGTTTCGAGTGGGAATGTGAGCATCACCATCAACGGTGAAAAAACGATCTCGGTTCCTGCCGGCGGCAAACTTCTTCAAACCCTCGCGGAACAGAAGCTCTTCGTGCCCTCGGCCTGCGGTGGCGGCGGCACCTGCGCGCAATGCCGGGTGAAGATCAACTCCGGCGGTGGATCCATCCTGCCCACGGAGCAAAGCCACATCACCAAACGCGAGGCGGCGTGTGGGGATAGGCTTTCCTGCCAAGTTGCCGTGAAGCAGGATATGAGCATCGAGGTGCCCGAGGAGGTGTTCGGAGTAAAGAAGTGGGAGTGTACGGTGCGCTCCAACGAAAACGTCGCCACTTTCATCAAGAACCTGGTGCTGGAGCTGCCCGAAGGCGAGGATGTGAACTTTCGCGCGGGCGGATACATTCAAATCGAGGCCCCCGCGCATGATCTGAAATACACCGATTTCGATGTTGAGGAGGAGTATCGGGGGGATTGGGACAAGTTCAATCTCTGGCAGTACAGCTCACATGTCGAGGAGCCCATCGAGCGGGCGTATTCGATGGCGAACTACCCCGATGAAAAGGGCCTGATCATGCTAAACGTCCGCGTGGCGTCACCGCCGCCCGGATCGGAGGGGATCCCGCCCGGCAAGATGTCATCCTTCATATTCAACCTTAAGCCCGGTGACAAGGTTACGATCTCGGGGCCGTTTGGAGAGTTCTTTGCGCGGGACACTCAAAAGGAGATGGTATTCATTGGCGGCGGTGCGGGTATGGCGCCGATGCGCAGCCATATCTTTGACCAACTAAAACGCCTCCAGAACCGCGACCGAAAGATTACGTTCTGGTACGGGGCACGGTCGAAGCGCGAGATGTTCTTCGTCGACGACTTCGACACGCTTGACGAACAATTCGACAACTTTGAATGGCACGTGGCGTTGTCCGATCCCCTGCCTGAAGATGACTGGGATGGTTACACCGGTTTCATTCACAATGTTCTGCACGACGAGTATCTGAAAGATCATCCTGCGCCTGAAGACTGTGAATACTATATGTGTGGCCCGCCGATTATGAACTCATCGTGCATCAATATGCTGCTCGACCTCGGTGTGGATCGTGAAGATATCATGCTTGACGATTTTGGTGGCTGAGACGCACAACTGCGTCGCGCGATAGTCCCAGCCGGGGCGCATATACACGCAGAAAACAAGGCCTACCTGCACTAAGCGATTGCGCCATGGGCGGGGGCTTGTCTACGCGCTCCATGTAGTTCCTTTCGTTCACGGCGCCGATCGACGCCTTTCTCTAGTATCGTGCGCGCTGGACGCACCGGTTTCATGCGCTATCGTCTGTTGCAAGCGAACGCTGATGTACAGGAACTTATAGTTGCTTCAGGAAAAAAACGCCGACCTTGACGCCGTGAAAACGCGAAAGCTCTTGGAACGGCTTGTAGACGAGCTCGGCCGCGCTGGCCACGACCTCTACTATTCTCCGACCACAGAGGTTGCCGCATCATTGATGACCTATGCGAAGGGCTCCGCTAGGTTGAGCACGGCAGAGCGTGCCTTGTTTGAGGGGCTTACCCGGCGAGACATCGAGATCATCCTTGGGGTGAAGAGCGGCGGCTGAACACCCGCTAGCACTTCCTAAAACACTTCGGTTTACCGATACGTTCTGCGGCACCCGCCTGATCCGCGCCTATTTGAGAAGCTTGCCGATCCAGGGCGGCACGAGAGCTGCGCGCTCCCCAGCTCGCCGACACCGCTGGTTGTAAAGGCGATATGGCCTACCTGCCCAGCATGCGTGGTCTTGCCCCAAATTTGCTATTGATCATTCTAGCCCTCAATACGGGATGGTTTGTGCTCTATGCGGCAAACCTGGGAGCGCGCGGCCTCGTTGCTGAGGATGCAGAAGCGCTTTCTCGTGTGTTTGCCGAGGGCCATTTTACCGCCAACGTCGCCCTTGCCGCACACATGATCGCTGGTGCTGTGCTGACCATTGGGGCACCGCTTCAGGCCACTCCGATGCTTCGGCAAAGGTGGCCGCAGGCACACCGACGCCTGGGCTATATGCTAGTGGGCCTCGCCATGGTTACAGGCGTTGGGGGCCTTGCTTACATCGCTGTGCTGGGCACCATCGGCGGGTGGTGGATGAGCCTATGGTTTACCATCTATGGCATTGCCATCATTTGGTCCGCCGCAAACACCGTTTACTTCGCTCTAGACAAGGACCTTACGCGCCATTTTGCATGGGCAACACGGCTCGTTATTCTTGCAGTTGGATCATGGATCTACCGGATGCACTACGCGATCTGGTTCGCCTTGACCGATGGGGTTGGCTCAAACCCGGAATTCACCGGGCCCTTTGACCAAATTCAGGTATTCGCATTCTTTATACCCTACCTTTTGATCGCTGAGTGGTTCCTTAGAAGGCGCCGCGCGGGCCCGCGGCTGGCGGGCTAGGCGACCCGGTAAACGCAACGCTATCCTAAGCTTTCAATACCAAGGATCGCCGCCACAATGCGTGATGTAAGGCAGGATGTCACGTGGCCCGACGTTAGGCTCGACCATGCGCCTTTGCATGGGCGTTCACCAAGGTGAAACTGCACCAGACGTTTCGGGTTGACAGGCCTTCTTCACAAATGCGGACGTGGATGTGGTGTCTGCTCAGTCACACACTGTTCGACAACACGAAGTCTCGCGCCGCTGCAACAATGCTTTCTCTCGAGGGTAGGGTCGCGCCATAGGCCGGGCCCGTTGCGATAAAGCTGTCTTCGGCCGTAAGCCGCCTGACCGGCAGATCTGTCTCCTCGCTCAAAAGTGCCATCAGCCCTTCGGCGACGCCGCCGGAACGCCGTGTTTCGTCAACGATCAACACACGCTTTGCGCCGCTTAGCGCCGCGATCAGGCTTTCGGTGGGCAGCGGGCTTAGCCAACGCAGATCGATCAGCCGACCATTGATGCCTTGTTCTTCAAGAATAGGACCCGCCTGGCGCGACAGGAAAAAGCCATTTGCAAAGCTCACGATGGCGAGATCGGCCCCATCGCCATGGCAGTACACTTCACCAAATCCGATATGCGCGCCAGGTTCCGGATAGTAGTTCATCCACGCTGCATCCCCGGAAACGTTAAGATCTCGCATGGGGTAAAGAGCGATCGGTTCGAGAAACACCACAACGCGCTGCTCCTCCCGGGCCAGGCGCACGCATTCGCGAAGCATCCGGGCCGCATCGGCGCCGTTTGATGGGCAGGCGAGGATCAGCCCCGGGATGTCGCGCAGCACGGCTACAGAGTTGTCGTTGTGAAAATGCCCGCCGAAACCCTTTTGGTATCCAAGGCCAGCGATCCGCACCACCATCGGATTCGTGAATTGCCCGTTGGAGAAGAATGGGAGCGTCGCGGCCTCCCCTCGCAGCTGATCTTCCGCGTTGTGGAGGTAGGCCAAAAATTGAATTTCGGGGATTGGCACAAAGCCGTTCTGGGCCATTCCGATGGCCAACCCGAGGATCGACTGTTCATCGAGAAGCGTGTCGATCACGCGATCCGGCCCAAATCGGCTTTGGAGCTTTTGTGTTACGCCATAAACGCCACCCTTACGACCGATGTCTTCGCCCATCAGGATAATCTCGGGGTGTTCCAGCATCAGATCCGAGAGCGCCCAGTTTAAGATACGGCTCATAGCCTGGGGATCGGCTTGACCGGGAAGATCGCTGCCCATCGCAGCAGCACGGTCTTCACGGCTTGGCCCATTTGAGGGCAGCCATGGGCGTTTAGGTGGGATCAGGCTTTCCATAACCTCGCGTGCCGAGCTCAGATGCGGGCGGGTCGCTACCTTTTCGGCAAGCCGCGCGACCTCTGCGCGCGTCTCGTCATAGATCGCAAGCGCAGCATCGGCTTCAAGCGCGCCGGCAGCGCCCAAGAGGCGCACGGTGTGAAGCAATGGATCGTTCGCCTCATCCGCCTCCACCTCTGAGCGCGTCAAATAGCTTGTGGGGACATCTGCGCCTGCATGCCCGAAAAGCCGAACCGTTCGAAGATGCAAAAAGGCCGGCTTGCGATGGATGCGAACAAACTCAGCGGCCTCTGTCGTCACGCGGAATGTATCGTAGATGTTCAGCCCGTCGCACGCAAAATAGCGCAAGCCCGGCCGGTGCGCGAAGGATGCTGCGATCCAACCATCTGGCGTTTTAGTCGATATGCCGATGCCATTGTCCTCGCAGACGAAAAGAAGTGGCACTGGTGTTGACTGGTAGGCGGCCCACTGGGCCGCGTTGAAGGCGCCTTGAGCGGTTGAATGGTTCGCCGAGGCATCACCAAACGAACAGCAGACCACGGCATCGTCAGGATAGGTGGCATATGTTGGTCGGTGCCGTTTTGCGGCTCCAATGGAAAAGGCCGCACCGACCGCCTTGGGCAAGTGGCTGGCGATGGTAGAGGTTTGCGGCGGTATGTTTAGAGCCTTCGAACCCAAAACCTTGTGGCGGCCGCCTGAAATCGGATCCTCTGACGAGCAGGCGAAGCTAAGAAGCATATCCCAAGCGATGTTTTGGCCAGGCAACTGGCTGCTGCGCGCGATCTGAAATGCAGCATCTCGGTAGTGTAGAAACGCTGGATCACTGAGCCGCAACGCAAGCGCCACAGCCGCCATTCCTTCATGGCCAGACGAGCCTATCGTATAGAAGCCTTCGCCTTTGGCCTGCATGATGCGGCTTTGAAGATCCAGTATCCGGCTTAGGCACTGCGCGCGGTAGACGGCAACAGCCATCTCGGGCGTCAGCAGCACATCGGGATCCGCACCCGGCGGAAACGCACGCGCGGCCACCCGTTTGCGATAGTTCTCTTCTACAATTGCTGCGCGATCCATAGCTCAAACGCTTTAGTTCATTCAGTTTCGCGACCGGCGCCCGACGTCCTTTATCGCAGGTATCGCGAGCGGGAACAGCGGTTTTGCTAGGTTTCCGCGTATGTAGCGTTTGCGCTCTACGGCGCCGCGGGCTTTAGGGGAACGCAAAGATGTGGCCACGGATCACAGGCCGAAACTGCGACGGGCATATCGGCGTCGACAAGGCGCGGCTCAACGACTAGCTAATCCATATGGGAGGAGTTTCAGACAACCTGCGATTTAGTCCGGGCATAGGCTCATGAGTGATCGCCAGCGACCATGGACGGCTTTCTATGGCCCCAACACGCGCGCGGAAATCCCGAATGCGTCATACCGAACTATTGGTGATCTAATCCGCTCAGCAGCGGAAACCTATGGGCGCGCGCCTGCCTTCACGACGTGCCTTCCAAATGGAATGAATGGCACGCTAACCTTCGAGCAAGTTGACGAGATGTCAGACGCGCTTGCGGTTTACCTCCGCGAAGTGGCGGGTCTTGAGCCGGGCGCACGCATCGCGCTCCAAATGCCCAATTGCCTAAGCTTTCCTGTGGCAGCATTCGGCGTTTTCAAAGCCGGTTGTATCCTCGTTAACGTCAACCCGCTTTACACCGCTGAAGAGATGGCGCGGCAGTTCGCTGATGCAGAGCCGGATGCGCTCATCATAATTGACATGTTCGCCGAAAAGATTCCGGCCGCGACGCGGGGCCACCCGATCCCCAATATCATAGTCACCCGGGTGGCGGAGTTTTTTCCAACGTTGCCGCGCGGGATCGTCGGGCTTGTACAAACCTATTGGGATCGCTCGGTAAAACCCATCGAAGTGCCGCATATCCGGTTGCCGGATGCACTCGCGGCGGGCCGAGCCCACCGCACCGCAGATTCGATTGAAGTGGATGCCTATCATCAGACGGTAGCGCCTGATGATACGGCCTGCCTGCAATACACCGGTGGCACCACGGGCATCTCCAAAGCTGCGATGCTGACCCATGCCAACCTGATACTGAATATGGAACAGACAATGGAGCTGATCGCGATCGTGGAGAAGGGCCGCGAGACCGCTCTTACCGCGCTTCCGATGTACCATATCTTTGCATTCACGGTGAACTTGCTGGCATTTTATTGGCTCGGATGTCGCAATGTTCTGATTCCCAACCCGCGCCCACTGATCAACCTTAAACGGGCATTCGAGAATTACCCCATCACGTGGATGAGCGGTGTGAACACGCTATTCAACGGACTTTTGAACGAGGCGTGGTTTAACGACAGCCCGCCGAAACACCTCAAGTTCGCTTCGGCGGGTGGTATGGCGCTGCAGGCTTCTGTGGCCGAACGGTGGGAAGAGGTGACGGGGAAGCCCATTATTCAGGGCTACGGGCTCACTGAAACCTCACCTGTTCTTACTTTCAATCCGCTAGGAAAGGCGCGTGCGGGCTCTATCGGTATCCCAGTGCCCTCCACGCTTGTTGAGTGTCTCGGCGAGGATGGGCAACCCGTGCCGCTCGGGGAAGCGGGCGAAATCGCCGCCAAGGGCCCGCAGGTCATGGCTGGTTACTGGAAACGCAGCGACGAAACCTCCGCTGTAATGAGAGACGGCTGGTTCCTAACCGGCGATATCGGGGTGATGGATGAAGACGGATATGTGCGCATCGTCGACAGAAAGAAAGATATGGTCGTCGTTTCAGGCTTCAACGTTTATCCCAACGAGGTTGAGGATTGCTTGGTATCGCATCCCGGCATTCTCGAAGCGGCTGTGATCGGGGTTCCGGACGACGGCACTGGTGAAGCGGTAAAGGCCTTCATTGTGCGGCGAGACAGGGGGCTGGATAAGGCGGACATCAGAGCCTTCTGCAAGTCTCATCTGACACCCTACAAGGTGCCAAAGCAGATCGAATTTCGTGACGAGTTGCCAAAATCGAACGTCGGCAAAATCCTTCGAAAAGATCTACGGGCGAATGAAGCCGGGCATGAGGCGGCGGAATAGCCAATGGTTGGGGCATTCGAACAGGCGATCCTTGCGCTGATGATCTTCGTCATCATGCTGGGCATGGGCGCTTCTCTTACGCCACGCGATTTCTATTTGGCATTGCGTCGCCCCTACGGCCTCGCCATTGGCGTGATCTCGCAATACGGGTTCATGCCGCTCATTGGCTTCGCACTGGCCGCATTTCTTACGTTGCCCGAGGCGATTGCCGCAGGCGTATTGATTATGGCGTGTATGCCGGGCGGCACGACATCGAATATCTTCACCTACTTTTCCAAGGGAAACCTCGCGCTATCGGTATTGATGACGGTGACGTCGACAGTCGCCGGGGTAATCCTAATCCCGCTCATACTGGTCGCCTACGCCACTGCCCTGAATCTCGAAATCCCCCGAGAAAACATCATCGTAACGCTGATCCTACTGCTTGTGCCGGTGGCGATCGGGATGGTGCTTCGTCGGGCAAATGCGAACGTGGGAGCGGTTACCGAGTTCTTTGGTTCTGCCCTCGCACTCTTTTTCATTTTGTTCCTTATGGTGAGTTGGATTCCCCGAAACTGGCAGTTTCTTCTGGAAACTACCGCTGGCACCTATACGGCTTCGATCGGCCTTGGTCTCATTGGCATTACCCTTGGGTATATCTTCGCGCGCAGCCTGTCGCTTCACCCCCGAAACGCGCGCACTGTCGCACTTGAAACGGGTATCCAAAATGGCCCGCTGGCCGTTGCGATCATCGTTTTCACCTTTCCCAACGCCGAGGCCCAGGCTGTGATGGCCGTGCCCGTGCTATACTCCCTTTTCATTGTCATCATTTCGACGCTGGTGACCTTGGTATTCCGGCGGGCCAACTTGGCCGCAGAGCAAAAGTTGCCCGACGGCTTGCTTTAGCGTTGGGTGGGCCAACGGCCCCATTCCTGCCGCCTTCTGCCGCCAAACTGCGCCCGCGGCAGGGCAATTGCCGCTCGGAAGGATCGGGACGTGCATGAAGGCCGTTGATTGGCGGGCCAGATACAAGGCGTCATCGGCGCTGATGCGCCGCGATAAGGCGGAAGCGCATTTGCGCCTTGTTGCGGATGCAGAAGGCGCGCCCGATACCGCCTACCTTGTTGCGCGCGCTTTACGGCCAGAGGTTACGGCCGCGGCCCTTCGGGCAGTATCCGAGATCGTAGGGTCGCGTTTCTACGTACCACCCGCGATGCTTGCGCGCATTTTGCGGGAAGCAGATCCCGTGGCAACAGTCAGTGCCGAGGCTGTACGTTTCGAAGGGTTCTCGGCCTGCTGTAGCGCCTACGCCCGGCTCGATATCGAAAACACGGCGCTGGAGGCAGCTACCAGGCAGGCCGGCACGACGAATGTGGACTTTGGGCCGAAGCTTCGGGGTGCACTTGCGCAAATTCGCCCTAGCGACAGGCTAGATATCTCCATCGGTGCTCACGGCATCGCGTTCAGCGATGGGCAACAAGAGATCGTCGAGCACAAAGTGCCGCTTCCGGAACGCTGGATTACAGGGTTTGGGGATGTGCAAGTGGCGATGGCCGGGATGGAAAGAGCCTTCTCGCTAAATCGGATCGCAGCGCAGAGGTTTCTGAGGGGCCTGCCGCGCGGCAAGAACGATCATGTGAGATACGTTTCGAGCGTTCGCGGCCAGGGCCTAAGCTCTTCAAGGCAAAGCGCGAGCGCCGTGCCGCTGCGCGGGGCGCACCGTCTGCGGGTTCTGGAACCCCTCGCCCCCAAGTGCGAAAGCCTAGCCGTTTACGTAAATCCTGCGTTGGGAAGCACGGCGTGGGTTCTTGAGTTCGCCGGCCAGCGCTTCAGCCTTGTTCTGAACGCAGAACCGTGGCGCGGGTTTTCGGGCGACGGCGGCCTTCTCGGCGACTTGGCCGATGGCGCTGGGCCTAGCGCATCCACACTTCATGCCGCCCTAAAATGGCACGGCCAACTTGAGGCCAAGAGCATCGCACGCAGGTGCGGTTGCACCGTCGACCTAGCCCGAAATGCGCTCGCGCGTCTCGCCGGCGAAGGGCTCCTGGGCTTTGATCTCGCCGATGGGAGCTACTTCCATCGCGCCTTGCCCTATCAGCTGGCCGACGGCGGGAGAACCCCTCGCCGCCTAGAGGCGGCCGAAGCCCTCGCCACGGGCGGGCACGTTACCGTCGCGCCAGATGGTAAGAGCGCGCGAGTCACATCGGGGGAAGTGGTGCATCACGTCTCGGTTTCCGGCAGTATTTACAGGTGCACGTGCCCGTGGTTTGCGCGGAACGGTGCTTCACGCGGACCGTGCAAGCATGTTCTGGCCACACAGATTGTTCTGGAGCGGGTGACATGACCACTGAAGAAACCCTTGATCTCATTCGAACCACCTCGGCCGAAGCCGTATTGTCGCATTTTGCAGCGCTTCCAGAAAAGGAGCGCAAGAGGCACGCGGCTGCCATTGCGAAGCTTTTTAAAGCGCAACAGCGCGTTGGCGTTCTGTGGAATGCCAGGGCCAAATGCGAACCGCCCATTGACGATATCGATGCGCTCCGCGTAGCCATGTTTGCTACTTCAAACGCCAGCACGCTTCTTCGCGCAGGACATGAGATGCTGCCTGCTCGCCTTGATCTGACAGTGATTATGAAAGCCCTCAAACCCGATTGCCTGCAGAGCTGGGTAGACGGGCTCATTGAGCTAAGGCCCAGTTTTGTGGGCCAGGTCGCCCCGCTTTGGGCAGCAGAGCTATGCGCTCGGCCCACGAGCGATGCCTACATTCTTGGCTACTATGGCCACTTTACCGGACTTGGTGAAGACGATCCCATTTTCGCGTCGACCGACGTCTGGCGCTTTTTCGAAGTCGAAGGTGGCGGCGAGTTCAGCTTGGCGAGCCACGACAAGTATTGCCGGGAAGAAGATCGGTGGAGCCACCGGATCGCAGGAATGGCCGCTCGCGGGCAGCTGGACCGAGCGCGCTTGCTCGACGCCTCGCTTGATGCCTTGGAGAGGGATTTCGGGCAGTTCCGGGCTGGCTGGTACTCACGCTTCCACGATCTGCTTGAGCCTACCATAACTGAAATAAGCGCGCGAAAAGCGCGATACTTAGGCCTACTCGACTCTACCGTACCGCCAACCGTGTCTTTCGCGCTTAAGGCCGTGCAGGTTTTGGAGAGGGAAGAGCAGCTTGATGCATCGGAGCTAATCATGGGCCTCTCAGGCCCTCTTCGTGCCCGGCAAAAGGCAACCCAGACCCTTGCTCTGAGGTTAATCAAGTCAGCGGCGGCCAGGGCGCCTGAGCTAAAGGAAGCGGCCGCGATCGCGGCGACGGACGCGTTGATTTCCGAAGCGTCCGATGTCCAGGCAAAGGTGCTTGACGTTATTGATGGCCTTGGCATGGCGGCCGCGCCATGTGTCAAAGCCGCTGTGGCAGACTACGGCGATCAGGTCGCCCCATCGCTTCACTCACGCATCGACAGCTTCGGCGTGAAGCTTTCATCCACAAAGCCCCTTAGCGACAATGCGCTTCAAGAAACAGCGCCAGTCGTTCCGATCACACCCATCGACCAGCCCTATGAAGCGCTATTGGCATTTCTTTCCGTCTTGGAGAATCCGCGCGATGCCATGGCCGTTGAGCGCGCGATGGACGGGATGGCACGCCACATCGCGCCCTTGGTTACCGACGCACGTGCCCTTTCCCCGCTGCGGAAGCGGGCGCTTCAGTTGCTTTCCGCACCGGGAGATATGACCATTCGATTCCTGCTGGCGGAGTTTGGTTATGCAGTCTCCAGCGATGCCGGGCCGGATGATCCTTTTTCAGCCACCGCTGCTATTGAGAGGCTGCCGTACATCCCCGAGGTTTCGCTGTTGCATGTTTTCCGTGCCCGCGCATGCGAGTTAGCCAACCTGGTCGCGGACGGCAGACGCCTGCCCATGTTATCTGCGCCGACACGCAGCGACGGCACTGTTGCGGCAAGCGTGCTTCTCGAGAGACTTTCCGCCTATGAATCCGCCAGCGCGGTACCAGGGCGAACAGATCTGAACCTTGCCCTGTTGCGGCTTTGGGCAGATGGTGCGGCCGGATCAGCTTCAGGCAAATTGGCTAACCGTGAAATCTCCCTTGCAATCGATTATGCTCTTGGGGCTGACAACAAGCCGGGCGGGGACGTAGCGCTCTGGGCAAGTGCTTGGGCCGCGCGACGCCCGCCTGAGGAAGACAAGCGTATCGCCGCCCTCGTAGGGCATACGTTGCCTGAGTGCGGGCGCCCTACAAGCTTCGACGTGATCGTGCGGCGTGTAGAACGTGACATCTACAATTATTGTGAGGTCGCGGTTGACACGCAGCCGCCCTGCCAAAATGCACCGGTGTCGCTGATTGCCGCCCAGTATTTCCCCAAACCCAATCTGCCTTTTGGGGCAGGCGCCCCATGCGGGCTAAGCGCGGCGGATGTAGCCTGGGCGGCGTTGGTGCGCCCGTTGTCTCCGGAAGCCTTCTTCCGTCACGGTTTTCTCGCACTCGACCCGGACCAGAAACTGACCGATCACTTTTGCCGGGCGTATCTCGGCCCGCTTAAGCGGCCAGGTGGCCCGGTTGGTAAGGTTGGTCGCTCAATGCTTGCCTATTACCTGGCGTCTACCGATGCGTCGCTCAATGAATTGACGGTTGATACCGTCGGGCAGCTTATAGCGGAGTCTCGGCTTGACGCGATGACGTTTTCCGAAGCAGTTGCACCTCTTCTGAAAACCGAAACCTTGCCGATACGGCGCTGGACAAAGGCGTTTGCGATTATCGCCGAAATGTCACCACGTCACGCAACGTTCATACGCAGTCTTGTGGCCGAATTGATTGACTTTGCGCCCGAGGCCGCGCCGCGAGATATGGGCGGCATGTTGGAGATGTTGTTTGAACTCCACGTCGCCGCTGATGCCCCACTCGGCCACAGCCGCGCACGTGCTTGTCTTGCAGCGGTTGAGGGCGGCGGGAAGCTGGGCCGCTACGCGCGAAAACTTGTGGCACTAGACGGCTGACGGCACGCGTCAGACCACGATGACCGGGGCGCCTGGCATGACCTGTTCGTAGAGTTCAATGGCATCGGCATTTGAGAGCCTAAAGCAGCCGGAGGTTTCGAAACCGCCAACCGTTGCGGAATTGTTTGTTCCGTGGATCCGGTAAAGCGTATCCCGCCCACCTTCATAAAGATAAATCGCCCTTGCGCCGAGAGGGTTGTACGGGCCCGGAGGCACATAGGCGGGAAGCTCTGGTTGGCGCTGGCGCATCTCCTGCGGCGGCCACCATCCGGGCCACTTGGCCTTACGACCCACCACGGTTGCCCCGGTCCACAAGAAACCATCGCGGCCGACGCTGATCTCATAGCGCGCGGCGGAGGCGCCCTTCAGAACGTGAAGTAACACGCGCTCGGCATTTGATATGAGAAGCGTGCCATGCGGTTCGCTGCCGTGATACGGGACGACTGTCTTGGTAACTTCACCGAGGTCCCTCGGCACGCTTTTGACATCAGCGGCAGCGGATTCGGAGGCAAAGCCTGCGAGCCCCAGGGCCCCCAGGACAAGTGCTTGGCGCTTCGTGAGTTTTGGCGTGTCATCTGACATCAAGGTCTCAAAACCCCGTGTTACCGCGGCCCTGTGCTTCGGATCGCGGCTGATTCATAGCGTCTGAATACGGCGAGACTGCGGGCCGCCACGCCGTTTTGTTACGTCGTCATTCAGAAAAATGAAAAAGCCCCGCGCGTGCCAAAGCGCGCGCGGGGCAGGCTCTCAGGAAGTCTTAGCCGCCGCTCTGAACATCGGTGTTCTCGACATTGGGCGGATAAGGCGAAATCTGGTGGATCGCCGTGTTGGCCGCAGGCGCGTCACCGCCGCGGAAGGATACCGTATCCCAGTTGTTCATAAAATCGGCACAGGCCCCAAGCAGGGTGAGTGCTGCAAGCGCCGCAAGCGCTTTACTTTTGGACGAGAAGGGCATCATCGAACTCCAGATCAATCAGGTGGCCGTAGGGGCCCACAATGCCTTCGCCATCACGGAAGGCACGCAACATCCTACGATCGACTTCGAGCATACCAAGAAGAAACAGCTCAACGTCGTTGCTAGACCGCGTAGCGTCGAGCGGTGTTGCAAGCGGCTCATCCGGGGCGGCGGGCCTCACAAGTCGGGGCGTCACAAGGATCACAAGATCCGACTCACGCTTTTGAAACTCGGTGGACCGAAAGAGCGTGCCGAGTACCGGGATCTGCCCAAGCCAAGGCACCGCCTCAACGTTGCGGGTGTTGTTTGCCTGAAGAAGCCCCGCGATTGCAAAGCTCTGCCCGTCCCGCAGCGACACTGTGGTATCGGCCTTACGCGAGATGAAGGCGGGGTTGCCGTTTACCGTCAGGCCCTCATCGATATCGCTCACCTCCGGCTGCACGCGCAGACTAATCAAGCCTTCGTCAAGAACGGTTGGGCGGAAGTTTAGCCGCACACCGTATTCGCGGTAGCCTGTTGATGTTGCCACATTGCCGTTTTCATCGGTGCTCGATTCCTCAATCGGAATCTCACCACCAACGACGAAATTGGCTTCAACGCCGCTAGTGGTGATCAGCGTGGGGTTGGCCAGACGCCGTGCGAGGCCCTTGGTTTCGAGCGCGTTGATCACGATATCAACTTCGCTGCCGGCGATCTGCAGAAGGTTGCCCACGAAATTGCCGAACGTTCCTGCGCCGGTCGCGGCGTTGGTGTTCACCGTGCCGCCCGTGCGATCTGTATCTGACGATCCAATCGAAACGCCAAGCTCGCGCGCGGCGTTGCGCTCAACTTCAATGATCCGAACGTCAAGTTGAACCTGCTGAGCATCGGCAACACGCATTGCGTTGATCACGGGCTCCTGCGTGTACTGCTGAGCGATTTGTATCACGCGCTGCTGATCGACGCTGTCCTTAACGGTACCAGTCAAGCGAATGCGGTCGTTCACGTTGTTGACCTGTACGCTACTGCTTGGCACCGCCCGATTGATCGCATCCTGCAGCTCCCCAAAGCTCTGGCGAACGCGCACATCGATTACTCCGAGAAGCGTACTCGTTTCATCGTATAGCGCGACGTTGGTGAAGCCGGATTCACGACCTTGAATATAGAGAGAGGTTTCCGTCAGTGGAAACACATCAGCAACATTCGAGTTGCCGACCACGATGTCGGCAAACGGAATGTTCGTTTCGATTGTTACGGTGAACCCTGGTGCAATCGTGAAGTCATCAATGTTTCCGTCACCAATTGTGACTTGGCGGGTTTGCGCCTGTGCACTGAATGCGACTAGAGCCAGCGCAAACGCGGCGGCCGCCATCGCCATAAGCCGAAACGCCAAGCGCCCATAGGGCAGCCGCGCTTCGCCAGCTTCGAAGTAGGTCATTGCTGTCGCCTCAATCCCTGGTGCTCCAACTTATGGTGCCGGAGCCCTTCATTAGTGTTTATTTTGAACTGCGCGGGCCCCTGCTCATTTTTTGGCCGCACGCCACACTGGTTATGCCGCTTATCGCGGCCCTGCCCGCATCGCGGTTTTATCTAGTTTGGAGATACAGAAGAAACTGGGCGTGCGGTATCGCTTTCCTCAATTGTGGCGCGGATGTGTCTGAAACGTTGCGCAAATCCCTCACCGAGCCCCCGATCGGATGAAGGGCACATTTATCGGATCGGCCGAAGCGCTCGGTCTACAAGGGCTCTAACATGTGTGAGCCGCGCCCCATGCTTTCCACAAGATCACGCACCCAGACGGAGAGGTCTTCCCAAGCGGACCCAACGGTTCCGCCGAACGCCAACGCCGCGACCAGCATGCCGACAACGAGAAGGCCCAGGAGCATTATGTACTCTGTAAGCGCCACACCGCGTTCTTCGCGGAAGAAGCCGACGCCACAAGCGCGTACTCCTCGTAACAGTCTTCCCAACATGGCTTGTTCGCTTCCCCAACCGTAGGCCCTGCACACGAATCGTGCCGGTTTCGGCGCATCCCGGGGTCAGCTAGACGGCGGATTTCCGCCGATGTCAAATCGGAAAGAGTGAGATACCTCCGAAGCGCTCGGCAACGATAACGGCGATTGCACCAAGGCCCATTGGCACGCCGTAGGGCACTTTACCGCTGGCACGAAGCTCTTTGAGGCGCCGCCCAAAATAGCTAGTACCCGACGCTAAGCGCCCGCCGATCTTGATCAACACCAGAAGAAGTAACGAGGCTGCCGTTAAGGCCAATGCAAAAGGAGCGAGGTTATCTAGCCCGACGAAAAAGCCGAGGGGGAGATAGAGTTTCACATCGCCCGCACCAATGGCCCGAAAGAGCCAAAATATGAATGTCACGCCAAAGAGCACGGCACCAGCGATGATGTCGTTTAGGATGCCCTCGAACCCCTTCGTGGCCGCGAACGCACCGTAGAGGCCAAGTAGAACGAGAACCGACGTATTCGAAATGCGCAGGCTGGCGAAATCACGCCAGCCGATGATCAGCATCACGATGATGGCCGCACACAAAACAATGTCGCTCATCACACCCAGCACAATGAGCCACCTCTCCTAGAGCGCCCCGTTTTTCGGGGCACGATCGGATCAGATGCCGCGCAAATCGCCCGGAGAGCGTCGCTGGAAGCTGGCCGAGTTCCGTAGAAGTTCAAGGTTGTTCGCGGTCGTCTCATTTGCCGGATCAAGCTCATAGGCCCGCAGGAAGAACGAACGCGCGCTTTGGAGGTTGCCCCGCAGAAGCTGTGAGTAGCCGAAGTTGTTCAAAAACTCGATGCGCGTTCCAACGACCGGCTGAATGCGCTTGTAGGCAAAATCGGCTTTGTCGAACCGGCGTAGCATGTCGGCCGATGCGGCGTAGCCAAGCCAAGCTTGCGGATCATCCGGCGCAACGTCGATCGCCTTTTTGAACGAGCGATAGGCAAGGCCATAGTTCTCTTCGGCGAAATGCGCCTTCGCCGTTACAAGAAGCTGGTCGTTAGGATAGTAGTCGCGGTTCGACGTATCCTCAGTCGCCGCCTGGCCTTCGCTGAAGGTTGAGAATTCTCCGATGCCAAGCTCGCTGCAGGATGCCAACGCGAGAAGGGCGAGACCCGAAATGAGTATCCGCATCGTTCCACCGTTTTTCTTTGTCTGCTCACCGCGACTGACGCGCGGCCTCGATCCAAAGCTACCTCAGGTGGAATCCCGCAATCCAGCACCTTTGGAGCATGTTCAGCAACCTGCGGCGAATTGGTAACACATTGGTTCACAAGCGCAGCTCAAGCGCCCGATTTCAGACACATTTCTTCAAATCCTTCCGAGTCAGCTTCGGGCGTAGACGTCTTCGTACCGAACAATATCGTCTTCCCCGAAATAGCTTCCCGTCTGCACCTCGATCAGCACCATGGGCACTTTCCCGGGGTTTTCCATACGGTGGACGGCGCCGAGCGGGATATAGACCGACTGGTTTTCAGGCACGAGTTTGACCTCGTCATCGATAGTGACGCGGGCCGTGCCTTCCACAACGATCCAGTGTTCGGAGCGGTGCACGTGGCTTTGCAGGCTAAGCGCCGCGCCGGGATTCACCACGATGCGCTTCACCTGAAAGCGCGACCCGATCACAAGGCTTTCAAACCACCCCCACGGGCGGTGGTCGCGGGCTGATTGGACGGCCTGCGCCGCCCCTTTGGCCTTAAGTACTTCGACCGCCTCCTTAACCCGCTGTGCTTCCGATTTCTTCGCCACAAGAACGGCGTCTGGCATCGCAATCGCAACAACATCTTCAAGGCCAATGCCAACAAGTTGGGTGCCCCCGGCCTCGCTGCGCAAAAGCGTATCCGTGCAATCGATCGAAGTCGCTTCCCCGGTGCAGACCGTGCCGTTGGCGTCGGGTCCGGTTTCCTGCCACACCGCTTGCCAGCCGCCCAAATCCGACCAACCGCCTGAATACGGCATGGCGAACAGGCGTTCCGATTTCTCCATAATCGCGTAGTCGATCGATATATCGTCAAGCTTGGCCCATGGCTCGGGCGCCAGCCGCGCGAAGCCCAAATCGGCCTTTGCCTGGTCTACCGCCGCACGTGTGGGGCCGACAAGCCCGGGCGCATGGCTCTCAAAGGCCGCAATGATGGCCTTCGCGCTAAACAGGAACAGCCCAGCGTTCCATAGGCAGTTCCCGGATGCAATCAACGTCTCGGCCTTGCCAGCGTCCGGCTTTTCAATGAAGCGCGCCAACGGCTGAGGGCCCTTACCTTTTCCGCTGCCTTCGAGTTCGAGATAGCCATATCCGGTTTCCGGCCGCGTGGGCGCGATGCCGAAAAGCACAATCTCACCCTCCGCGGCCTTGGGTGCCGCGGCGGCTACCGTTTCGCGAAAGCCCTCGGGATCACTCATCACGTGATCGGATGGCGCGATAAGCATCAGCGCGTTGGGCGCTCGTTCGGCAACCCAAAGCGCCGCTGCAAGAACGGCGGGAGCCGTGTTGCGGGCATCAGGCTCAATCAAAATGCCTGCCGGACCGCGCTCCACCGCTGCCATCTGTTCAGTGACGATGAACCGGAAGGGATCACCCGTTACCACCAGTGGCGCAGCAAAGCCTTCCCCCGAAAGCCGCAACACGGTTTCCTGAAAGAGGCTGCGCTCGCCCATCAGTTTCGCGAACTGTTTTGGGTAACTCTTGCGCGAAAGCGGCCAAAGGCGGGTGCCGGAGCCACCGCAGAGGATTACAGGGTAAATCTCAGGGGTCATGAAACAGGTACTCCTCAAGCCTCTCGCAACGCATCATCATGTTTGCGGAACCAGTCATAGGTTTGCGCAATTCCCTCGCGCAGACCGATGTTCGCGCGCCAGCCCATAGCGCCAAGGCGGCTGACATCCATCAGTTTTCTTGGCGTGCCATCGGGGCGCGACGGATCAAATTCGATTTGGCCGGTGTAGCCGGTTAGATCGGCGACTAGCGCAGCAAGGTCGGCAATCGTGATATCTTGGCCGGTTCCCACATTTATGTGGCTCAGCATTGGCTCTGTATTGGCCTCATAAACCTTGCGATCCAGGCGCATCACATAAATCGACGCTTCGGCCATGTCGTCGACGTGCAAAAACTCGCGCCTCGGCGTACCTGTGCCCCAGATTGTGACAGAAGATGCGCCGATGCGTGCCGCCTCGTGAAACCGGCGCAGGAGCGCGGGAAGGACATGGCTGTTTTCAGGATGAAAGTTGTCGCCAGGGCCATAAAGGTTAGTAGGCATGACACTTCGGTAATCCCGCCCATACTGACGGTTATAGCTTTCGCAGAGCTTGATCCCCGCAATTTTAGCGATGGCATAGGGCTCATTTGTGGGCTCCAGCGTACCAGTGAGCAGCGCATCTTCAGCCATCGGTTGCGCCACGCCGCGCGGATAGATGCAGGATGACCCAAGAAAAAGAAGCTGCTGCACCCCAGCGATATGCGCACCGTGGATCAAGTTCGCCTCGATCATCAGGTTTTCGTAGAGGAATTCGGCCGGATACGTGTTGTTGGCTTGAATGCCGCCCACCTTGGCGGCCGCGACGATTACGGCCTCAGGCGCAGATTCGGCGAAGAACGTCTGTACTGCGGCCTGACTAGTAAGGTCGAGTTCCGTGCGGCTGCGGGTGATCGTGGGCACGCCTTCGGCTTTCAAGCGCCGAAGGATTGCGCTGCCGACCATTCCGCGATGTCCTGCCACGAAAATCGCCATGGCGCTGTCAGTCCTCCATCGCCACTGGAAGCTCGTAGCCGTGCTCTTTCAAGAATGCATGCCGGCGCGCAGTTTGAAGATCGTCGGCTACCATCTCGGCGCACATCTCCCGTGCCGTGATTTTGGGCGACCAACCAAGCTGGTCCCGCGCCTTACTGGCATCCCCCAGAAGCGTTTCCACTTCCGCCGGCCGGAAATAGCGCGGATCGATTTTTAAGATTATGTCACCTTCCTTAACGGCCGGTGCGGCATCTGAAGTGACGCGAGTGACGACGCCGCGTTCTTCCACGCCGGCGCCTTCAAAAACCATCTCAATCCCCAGTTCTTCGGCAGACCAGCGAATGAACTCGCGAACGGAATGCTGCTGGCCTGTGGCGATAACGAAATCGTCGGCTTCCTGCTGCTGGAGCATGAGCCACTGCATTTCTACGTAGTCTTTTGCATGGCCCCAATCGCGCAAAGCATCGATATTACCCATGAACAGACAGTCTTCGAGGCCCAGCGCGATGTTGGCTAGGCCCCGCGTTATCTTGCGGGTCACAAAGGTTTCCCCACGCCGGGGGCTTTCGTGGTTGAACAGGATGCCGTTGCAGGCGTAGAGGCCGTAGGCTTCACGGTAATTCACCGTAATCCAATAGGAATAGAGCTTGGCAACGGCGTAGGGCGAACGCGGGTGGAAGGGTGTTGTTTCTCGCTGCGGGATCTCCCGCACGAGGCCATAAAGCTCCGAGGTCGACGCCTGGTAGAAGCGCGTCTTGTCCTGCAAGCCCAAAAAACGGATCGCCTCAAGGAGCCTTAATGTGCCTACCCCATCCACATCAGCCGTATACTCAGGCGCTTCGAAGCTTACCGCAACATGGCTCTGCGCGCCGAGGTTATAAACTTCGTCGGGTCGCACCTCGGCGATGATGCGCGTGAGATTCGAGGTATCGGTAAGATCACCGTAGTGCAGTTTCAGTTTCGGATCCGGCGCGTGAGGATCTTGATAGACGTGATCGATCCGCTGCGTGTTGAAGGACGAGGCACGACGCTTGATGCCGTGTACCTCATAGCCCTTGGCGAGCAAAAGCTCGGCAAGGTATGAGCCGTCCTGCCCGGTAATGCCTGTGATCAATGCCGTCTTCATTTGAATGCTCTGCTGCCGTTTTTTGCGCTGTGCTGCCAGTTTTGCTTGTGTGGCGCAATCTTTGCGGCGGGCTCAGGAAACCATTGCGCTATAAACGCCGCATTTGTTGAGGGCCTTGAATCTTTCCCACAGCACGGCTTGTGCTAGTTTGTCGCAGAACAAATGGAGATTTACCATGTTGATGGCCCGACGTGCGCTGGGGCTGGCCGTGGCCCTATTGTTTTTGGCGACCTTTTCCGCCCATACGCAAGGCGGACCCGCGGGGGTTGGCGTCGCTGCAGTAGAGCTGCGTGAGATGTCGGAGACAGTTCCTGTCTTCGCCGAAGTGGTGGCAGAACGCGATGGCATCGTAGCGGCACGGGTGGCGGGCACTGTTGACCAAGTTCATGTTCTTGAAGGCATGACGATCGGTGCCGGGGCACCGCTTGTTACGCTCGACACAGAGCTTACCCAGATCGAGTTGCGGCAGGCCGAGGCGCGGCTTTCAGAGGCCGAAGCCGGAATTACGGTCGCCGAGGCCCGGATGAACCGGCTTGAAAGCGCGCTTGAACGGGTCGAGGCCCTGCGCGGCACCGCATCGTTCTCAGAAGGCCGCTTTGATGACGCGCAAGGTGAAGTGTTTGAGGCGCGCGGACAGTTGGCCGAGGCCGAGGCCCGCCTTCTCAACGCCGAAGCGGCCATTGCAGAAGTGCGCTACCGAATCGAGCAAGCCGAAATCCTGGCGCCGTTTTCGGGTACGGTTCTGACCGTCGAAACCAATCCTGGTGAGTTCATTGCCTCGGGTGCGGCCGTCGTCCGGCTTCTCGATACGCGAACGCTTGAGGTAGAGGCGCAGGTTCCCTCGCGCTTCATCGGCGCACTTGCAGAAGGGCAGGAAGTCGCGGCAACGGGCGATGATGGAGCGGTGCTCATGTTGAAAGTTCGCGCCCTCCTACCGACGGAAGAAATCACCACGCGCACACGGCCGGCGCGGTTTGCCGCCGCCGAAAACGGCGCCCTGAAAAACGCGGCTGTAGGCCAGGCGCTTACGGTGGACATTCCTACCACCCAAGCGCGCCAGGTTCTGGCCGTGCCCAAGGATGCTTTGGTTCAGGCGCGAGGGGGATGGACCGTGTTTATCGACGAAGACGGCACTGCGCAGCCGCGGCCTGTTGAAATCGGTGCGGCGTCAGGAAACTGGTTCGAAGTTCTAAGCGGGCTCGGCGAAGGGGATATCGTTGTCACGCGAGGCAATGAGCGCCTCCGCCCAGGCCAACCTATTGCCGCGATGCCAGAGCCTGCATCGACATCGGCAACTAGCAACTAGGGGCGCGTAGAATGAACCCCATCCGCTTCGCCATCGAACGCCCGGTCGCCGTTATGGCAATCGTTATTATGGCGGTTCTCTTCGGGCTGATTGCTGTAAGCCGTATCCCGATCCAGCTTGCACCGGATGTCCGCAAGCCCGTTATCGTGATCACTACGAACTGGCCAGGCGCCGCCCCTGCCGAGATCGAACGCGAGATCGTAAATCCTCAGGAGGAAGCACTGCGCGGCCTCGACGGGCTGGACGTGATGACCTCGCGGTCTCAGTCAGGTGAGGCGGAGGTTACGCTTGAGTTCGCTGTGGGAACGGACATGGGCCAATCGTTGCTTCTTGTCTCGAACCGGCTTGATCGAGTGGGGAGCTATCCCGACGAAGCGGGGGAGCCATCGCTCAATACGTCAGGCGCAGACGATAGCCCGATCGCGTGGGTTTTGGTAACTGCGGCGGAGGGGAACACCCGCGCTATTCCCACGTATGGCGATTTCGTTGAGGACATCATCAAAGAGCGTATCGAACGGGTGGATGGCGTCTCAACCGTCAACGTATTCGGCGGGGTTACACGCGAGTTGCAGATTGTGGTCGACCCCCTGCGCCTGTCGCAATATCGGCTGACCGTTCCCGAAATCGTTCAACGGCTGCGCACCGAGAATATCTCGCTGTCGGCGGGCGATGTAGAGGAGGGCAAGCGGCGCTACGTGGTGCGCGCGGAAGGCAACCTCAACACCGTCGAAGCGATCGAGAGCGTTGTCATACGTTCAGATGCCAGTTCGGGGGCGGCCGGGCGGGTGCGCGTGGCGGATATCGCAGACGTTGCTTTCGCCTATCAGGATCCTGACGCCCGGTTGCGCTTTCGGGCAGTGCCAGGCCTTGCCTTCAACATCGTGCGCGAACCAGGTGCGAACGTGATCGCCACTATGGAAGAAGTTCGCGCCGTTCTCAGCGACCTCGCCCAAGGGCCGGTGGCCGAGCAGGGGTTGGAACTTGAACAGGTTTATGACGAGACGATTTACATCGAAGGCGCTATCGATCTGGTCACCACAAATATCTACATTGGGGGTGTACTAGCCGCTATTGTGCTTCTTCTATTTCTCAGAAGCCCGCGCGCCACGCTAATCGTGTCCCTCGCCATTCCCGTATCGATTGTGGCGACCTTCGTTGCGATGGCGGCGACAGGCCGCACGCTCAACGTGATTTCACTTGCGGGTATTGCCTTTGCGGTTGGGATGATCGTCGATGCCGCAATCGTTGTTCTCGAAAACATCTACCGATTGCGTGAGCAAGGCCGTTCACGCCGCGAGGCGGCGTATGTCGGCGCACGGCAGGTGTGGGGGGCGATCCTCGTCTCCGCATTGACGACCGTTTTGGTTTTCGTCCCGATCCTGATCATGGAATTGGAGGCCGGCCAGCTATTCCGCGATATCGCGGTTGCGATTTCTGTCTCGGTGCTTTTGTCACTTGTCGTTGCCGTGACGGTGATCCCCGCCCTTGCGAACCGGCTTCTTTCGGAGAGCAGTGCATCACGGCTCCGCCTTTTCGGGATCGACCATATCGCGCGGGGCTTTCACCGCTCGGTCATGGCCTATGTTCGATTGACAGTTCGGGTGCGCACGGTGGGGATTTTGCTGGTTGCCGCGATCGGGGGCGGGGCGGCGGCAGCCGCTTTCGTCTTCCTGCCACGGCTTGAATACCTGCCTGAAGGCAACCGAAACCTTGTATTTGGGCTCATTATCCCACCGCCTGGCTACAACCTCGACACCACGGAAACGATCGCCCAGAGGATTGAAACCGTCGCGCAACCGCTGTGGGAAGCTGCACCCGAACTGGATGTGGATGGCGCGCCGGCCATTGACGGCTTCTTCTTCGTGGCCACCCCCGGCAACAGCTTTGTGGGCGCCTCTGCGGTTGACGGCACGCGGGCGGGCGAGTTGATTCCGGTCCTGTCACGCCCGATTTTCGCGGAGCCCGGCACGTTTGGCTTTATGACACAGCCTTCGCTTTTTGGGCGCGGCGTGGGCGGCGGACGCACGATCGAACTCAACATCTCTGGCCAGGATCTTAACGAGATCCTGTCGGTTGGCGGGCAAGCGGCGGGTATCATTGCAGGGCTCTTGCCGCGAAGTGAGGGCCATCAATTCCGCCCGATCCCCGGCCTGGAGTTGGGTGCACCCGAGGTGCGCCTGGTGCCGAACCGGCTGCGGCTGGCAGATGCGGGGCTCGATGCTTCGGCGCTGGCGGCCACCGTGGATGCGTTCAACGATGGCCTGCGGGTTGCCGAGATCACAGTGGGAGCCGAGCGGCTGAACTTGATGCTTAAGGGGGATCCGGAACTTAGGGGATCACAACTGACGCAAGACATCGGGCGTTATCCGGTGGTCACCCCATCGGGCGATATTCTTCCGGTCTCCGCCCTCGCCGATGTTGAGGTAACGGCGGGGCCAACGGAAATACGGCACCGCGACAGGTTGCGTACTGTCACGCTTGAGGTGCGACCGTCCGATGCGCTTGCCTTGGAAGCTGCGGTTGAGCTTTTGCAAACAGAGGTGATCGACGCGCTGGAGGAACAGGGCCTGCCTTCGGGCGTCCGCCTTAGTGTTTCCGGAACAGCGGATCAGCTGAGCCAAACCTGGGACGCCATTCAGATCAATCTCGCAGTTGCGATGATCATCGTATTTCTCGTAATGGCGATTCTCTTTGAAAGCTTCGTACTACCCCTTGTGATTATGATCTCAGTGCCTGTAGCAGCAGCGGGGGGAGTTGGTGGGCTCGCGCTGCTCAATACATACCAGGTGCAGCCGTTAGATATGCTGACACTTCTTGGCTTCATTATTCTCGTTGGGATAGTCGTCAACAATGCCATTTTGATTGTGCATCAAAGCCTCTATCACCTGCGCGAAGAGGGGATGAGCCCAGTTGAGGCGATTGAAGAGGCGACGAGCAATCGCATCAGGCCGATCTTTATGTCGACCCTCACATCGATCATGGGAATGCTGCCGCTGGTTCTTGTTCCGGGGGAGGGATCAGAGCTTTATCGCGGCTTGGGCGCAGTGGTCGTGGGGGGCCTTTCGATGTCGGCCTTTCTCACGCTTCTCACAGTCCCGCCGCTCCTGCGGCTTGCGCTGAGCACCCCTGCCGAACATGCCGCCCGGCCGGCCGCTTCGCCCGCCGAATGATGCCCTAGACACCGTGGTATTCGCGGTACCAGGAGACGAAACGCGCCACACCTTCGCTGACCGGCGTATGGGGCAGTTTGCCGATCAAAGCCTCGGCAAGCCGAGTGTCGGCCCATGTGGCCGGCACATCGCCGGGCTGGATTGGCATCATGTTCTTTTCAATCTCCCGTCCCAGGGCGGCTTCAATGGCGGCGATGAACTCCATCAGGCCTACTGGCTCGGAGTTTCCAATATTCACAATACGGAAGGGCGCAACGGGTGACAGGCTGTCAAACGTACCAACGGACGTTCCAGTTTCCGGAGCCATTGCGCAAAGCCTCACAATTCCCGTCACGAGATCATCGATATACGTGAAATCCCGCTTCATCTTGCCTTGATTGTAGACATCGATGGCCTCACCCGCGAGAGCCGCGCGCGTGAACTTGAACAATGCCATATCCGGGCGGCCGAGGGGGCCGTAGACAGTAAAGAAGCGAAACATCGTTACCGGCAGCCCGTAAAGGTGGGCGTACGAATGCGCCATTGCCTCGTTCGCCTTTTTCGTTGCGGCATAGAATGACATCTGGTGGTCGGCCTTCTGGGCCTCGCCATAGGGCATGTCGGTATTGGCCCCAAAAACAGAGGATGTAGACGCCATCATCGTGTGCCGCGGCGGATGGGCGCGTGCCGCTTCCAGCACACGGAACGTGCCGATCAGATTAGCCTCCACATAGCTTTCGGGCGCTTCGATCGAATAGCGAACGCCCGCTTGCGCCGCGAGGTGCACAACCAGATCAGGCTTCGCATCGGAAAAGATCGTATTGAGGCGACCCGGCTCTTCGATCCGGTCCCGGTGGAAGGCGAAACCATCCCGCGCCGATAGCATGGCAAGGCGCGTTTCTTTTAGGGCGGGGTCATAATAGTCGGTCATTGCATCGACGCCGATCACTCTGTGACCGTCTGCGAGGAGCCGTTGAGACAGCGCGTGCCCCACGAAACCGGCAGCGCCAGTCACCAGAATGCGTGATGCGGGGAGGTCAGCCATGGATTGATGCCTTCAGACCGGAAAGAAGAGAGCCCATTTCGGCGCAAAAGAATGGCAAAAGGGACCGGTGCGCAACGGCTAACGCGCGCCCCGGTCCCTTTGCCGCTTGTTTTTAGGCCGCGGTTAGCAAGGGATCATCATCATCCGATGCAACCTGGTCGGCATAGGTGCCCTGGCCATCGGTGAGGGCCTGCCACATCTCTTCCGCCTGCGCGGTGCCAAGGGATGTATCAGATGCCTCACCAACTGTTTCGATCGACGTTTGCCCGTTGCCGGAAGTCAGCGCGAGCGATACTGTATCCGCTTGATAGTCAACCGTGACGGTGGCGTTGCGATTTCCAAGTCCCGCGATATCAACAGCTCCGAACGTGCCGATAAGCTCGTCGACATCAATGAGCATTGCGGTGGCCGTCCCGCTCATCCCATTGAGGTCAAGCTCCAGCGTACCTCCACCTAGATTAGCACCGGACATAACATCGGGATCGTCGCCAAAGGCCCCGCTCTCAAACTCTTCGATTGTCTCAAGCCGGCCCCGCTCGGCGGAGAATGAGACGGTGCCTTCCTCGTCAAGGCGCAGCACGGCGGTCCCGCCGTCGTCGCCATCGAAGCCCACCTGTGCATCCGTGCCGACGATCTCAAGCGTGTTGCCTGCACCCACTTCGAAAGCGGCACCGCCGGTGGCAAGAATTGCTTCGCCGTCAGAGACCGTGAGGTCGGCGTTTCCGTCCATCGCCCCCGTATTGGCGAAACGGCCGCCAGTGACATCGATATCGAGCAGGTCTTCGTCAACATAACCTGCCGACCAGACCTGGCCGGCAGCGGAGATGTTAAGATCGCCGTTGCGTTCGCCCGCCTCCATGCCACCCGTCACAGTTAGCTTGCCTTGGGAGACATTGAGACGTCCGCCGTCACCGAAATCGAGGTACGAGATCTCGGTGGTTCCGCCGTAGTTCACCCAGTTTCCGGCAAGATCCACCGCATCACCCGCGATGGTGCCGGGAAGATCGTCGGTATCCCAATTCATCCGGTTGTCCCAACGGATGCCATCGCCCAATTCATCGGGGACGAAGCGCAGAGTGGCTGCTTCAAGACGTATCTCGCCTGCATCGATGCCAAAGGCCGTTTGGAAGTAATCAACGATTACGTCGGCATCGGTTTTATCGTTGTACTCGCCTTGAGCTTCGGCACGCAAATGTGCCGCCAGATCTTCAATGGTCGCGTCAGGTTTGCCCAGGAACTCAGCCGCAAAGTTCTGGATCGTCGCCTGATCAAGCGTGTTAGTATTCAAGCCCTCAACGTTCTGATCGTTGCGGCTGGCGTTGTTGGCATCCCGGCCGCCAACCCAGTTATAGACCATTGTGTCGTCGTAAATCGGCGTCTCGCCTTCCAGCACAGCTCGGCCTGAGAAGAACTTTTCATTGAGCTCAGCGCGGTTGTTTGGATCCGCCTGGTGGGCCACGATGTTATCGGTCAGCGTGCTGTCTTTGCCACTGTTTTCAAAGCCCCAATTGACCGCGCCATTGGCTTCTTCCACGGTGAGATAGCCCGCAGATGTCACCACATTGTCTGAGATCAGCGAGTAGTTCCCCACATGGTCGCGGCCTTTGTAATCACCACCGAGCGTATTGAAGCCGATGTTATTGTCGATAAATGCATTGTCTTCGATGAAGCCGCCGCCACGGAGCTGAGCGCCGATGGAGGCCGAGCGCATGATTACCGAATCCCGCAGTGTCACATCCGTTGTATCCCATTGGATGTAGATGTTGTGGCTGAACATCGACGGAGCCTGGCCGCCCTGGGCCGACATGTCGAAGCGGTAGTCATCTTCCCAGCCGGCCTGGTCGACGAAGAGGCTGTCCATGAGCAAGCCATCGACATCGCGCACAAAGAGGCCGGATATCCGGTCGGAGGAGGGATCCCACTCGCGGCCGCCGTTTGTGGGGCTGTCCTTATGGATGCCGTAGATTGCAACGTCATGGAGCGTGATGTTTTCACCGCCCTGTACGACAAGCTCGCCATCAGTGACCGTCATGTCATGCAGGATGACGTTTTCACTATTGTTGATGAGAGCCCCGCCCGTGAGGTGAATGTTACTGATCACTACATTTTCGTGCGGATCATGGAACATCTTCACTTCATCGGGGATGATCGGGTCAGCCCCTTCGCCATAGGCGCCGATATAGAGAGGGTTCATCTCTGATTCCCCATCGGCGCCACGCGGCACGACGGAGCCGAAGCCTTCGTAAGTGTAGCCACGCTCGAAAAGTAACCAGTTTGAAGTCGCCTCGCCGGTGCGCTGCGACGCGCTGATTTCGTTCCAAAGCAGCGAGCCTGCTTCGGTATCGAGCGCCATTGAGGGATCAGAGCCGTATTCGGGGTTTGCCTCAAGCCAGTTGGCATCGATGTCCCGCGCCCGAAGACCTTCAAGCGCTGCGATATCACTGATCGACAGCGCATCATCGCTTTCAGAGACGTAAACCTTGCGGTGATTTTCGCCGTGCTCAACGACGAGGTCTTCGTCTTCATCGAGCTCTAGCATGTAGAATTCGCCCTGGCCCCAGCCTTGATCCTGGGATCCGGGCACGACGCGTAGAGAGGAAGTAGCAGTTTCGACGCTGCCATCCTCGTAGGTGACTTCGTAACGGACGTCCGTTCGGCCCGTTTGGCCAGGATCGGGCATCACAACCGCAAGGCTCATATCCGGATTAACCGTGACATTGCCGAAGTCGGGCCCATCAAGGATTTTCACGTTCGCGATGCTGTCACTTTCGGGGAGTTCAAGCTTCGTAGTGCGGCCAGCGGAAACCGTTGCACCACTGCCGAGCGCGCCGAGGTTCGTGGACGTATCTGTGCCCTCGTCCACGCCATCGAGCGGATTTTTGTTCAGGTCCACCGGCCCTGGCTTTTGTGGTGCGGGCTGTGCCGGAGCTGGATCTGCCATGACAGGTTCTTCCGGCTCGGGTTCACTGGGCTCAGGTTCCGCGGGATCAGGCTCTGCCGGCTCAGGCTCTGCGGGGTCCGGCTCGGTCGGCTCAGGCTCCTCGGGCGCAGGCTCTGAGTCTACGGGCGTGGGTTCTTCCAGAACGGGCTCCACGGGCTCGGGATCGTTTGGAGCAGGATCGATGGGGGCCGGTTCCTCGGGTGCAGGTTCCTGAGGTGCGGGCTCCTCGGGCGCGGGCTCGTCTTCCACAGGGGCTGGTTCGTCCAGTACCGGCTCAACCGGCCCTGGATCGGCAGGCGCTGACTCAGCAGGGAAAGATTCGTCCATTGCGGGGTCGGCAGGGGCGGGAGCTTCGGAAACCGGCGCTGGCGGCACCGGGGCAGGCCTTTCTTCCACCACCGGCTCCGGATCCGCAGGAATGGGCGCCGGTTCGACAAGCTCTTCGGCGATAGGCTCATCTTGTTCGGGCTCACTTGCCGCAGGCTGTGGTTCCGAAGATTTCGGGGGTTGCGGCGCGCGTGCCTCGCCATCCGCCTCACGCGCAGGCTCTTCTTTGCTTGGGGCTTTGCGCGCCGCAGGCTCCGGTGTTTCCGCTTTCGGCGGGGGTGGCGCTGCCGGCGCGTCCGATGCCGCGACAGGCGCCGCAGGAGCTGGCGGTGGCGCAGAAGCCGCAGCGACAGTTTCGTTGGTTACCTGTTCTTCATCCTCGACTTCCCGACCGACCATGGCAAAGAGAAGCTTCCGAAGCATTTCGAAAAAATTCATGTCACGCTCACTGATGTGGGGTGGGGCTGCTTCGCGAGATCCGATGGGGGAACGGACTGTCGCATTGGCTTGCAAACGCTGTCACGCAACAAGCGCGCGTTTGACTAAGGCACCCATTGAAGGTGTCTGCACTTGCCTCTGCGGCGGTAAACATTGAGTGGATTGCTTCCCAAAGGTTTCGCTTTCAGAAACAATTCTTTGGAAATTATTGGCGAAATTGGGATTGGAACGCGGCGGGTTTCGGATTTCATTATGGCCGAAACAAGGCCAGCTGCCGAATTGGCGGAAATGCGTTTATTGTTGACGGTTCATCGGCAGCCTCTTGCCTAGGCCGCGTTCTGTTTCGACGGTGGAAATAGCCAGAACGGCCTTAGGTTTCGCCGAGAATCCGCGCCAAATGGGCACCGTAGGCGTTCTTTCCGAACTTCCTCGCCGTTGCCGCAAGTCGATCGTTTCCGATCCAGCCAAGGCCATGGGCAATTTCATCGGGGCTTCCAATCTGAAGCCCCTGACGTTCTTCAAGCGTACGCACAAAATTTCCGGCGTCTAGCAACGAGCTGTGCGTGCCGGTATCCAGCCATGCATAGCCACGACCCATGGTTTCAACCGTCAGCTGATCTTCGTGAAGGTACATTTCCAGAAGCGACGTAATCTCAAGCTCACCACGCGCGGAGGGCTTTACGCGCGCTGCGCGATCAGGGGCAGTTCCGTCAAGGAAGTACAGGCCTGTTACTGCGTAGTTTGACGGTGGCATTTCCGGCTTTTCAACGATTGCTTGCACCCGGTCACCCTCGAAGGCCACGACGCCGTAGCGTTCCGGATCGGCCACGCGGTAGCCAAAGACCGTGCCGCCCTCACCGCGGGCATCCGCGCGCTTCATCATCTCGGGAAGCGCGTTGCCAAAGAAGATGTTATCGCCCAGCACCATGGCCGACGGCGCCCCATCCAGAAAGTCGCGCGCCAAGGTGTAGGCTTGCGCGAGGCCATCGGGCGAAGGCTGCTCAATCCACGTAAACTCCACGCCCCATTGACTGCCATCCCGCATCAGCCGGCGAAACTGCTCTTGATCATGAGGCAACGTGATCACGGCAATCTCACGGATACCAGCCAGCATAAGTGCGCTTAGCGGGTAGTAGATCATCGGCTTATTATAGACGGGTAGAAGCTGCTTCGAGACGCCCAAGGTGATCGGATAGAGCCGGGTACCAGACCCGCCTGCCAGAATAATGCCCTTGCGTTTCATGCGCCGCGCCGCTCCTCTGCCCGATCTGCCAAAACAGCGACCGTTTGAGACAGGGCCGCGCGCCAATCCGGGCGTTTCACATCAAATACGGCTTCAGTTGACGAACAATCGAGGCGGGAATTGAGCGGGCGTGCGGCAGCGGTAGGGTAATCAGCGGAAGGAATACCCACGACAGACATGGGCACACCGGCCTCGTGGAAGATTGCGCGAGCGAACTCCGCCCAGGATACATCAGGCCGACCCGAAAAATGGTACGTTCCCGCCACATCTGGCGTTTCATGCAGCGCGTCGACGATTTTGAGGCAAACTTCGGCGAGGGCCTCTGCCGGAGTCGGCCCACCGATTTGGTCGTTTACGACTCTGAGAGTTCGATGCGATCCCGACAGACGCAGCATGTTGGTGACGAAATTTGCCCCGTAGGCTGAAAAAACCCAAGAACTGCGCAAAATCGCGTAGGCGCCGCCAGAGGCGCGAATGCCCTCTTCTGCCCGTGCTTTGGATTCACCGTAGACGCTTATGGGGCTCGCAAAGGCGTCGGGAAGATGGGCCGCGTCGCCGCTACCATCAAACACATAGTCGGTTGAGATCTGAAGGAAGGGAATGCCGATCGCCGCAGCTTCTTGCGCCATCGCCGTCGGAGCGTCTGCATTGATACGGTGCACACGGCTGGGGTGTGCCTCTGCGCCATCAACATCCGTCCAAGCAGCGGCGTTGATGACTGCACGTGCGGTTGGGTGGGCGCGCATGGCGGCGCGACAAGACAGCGGATCTTCAAGGTCAGCCTCGGCCCGGCCGATTAGGCGCACCGCTTTGTCACACCGCGCGAGCGCCTCGGCCACCTGGCCCGTGCGGCCGAAGACAAGTATCGTCATCCTGCGCCAAGCCTCTCGCCGACGCCTGAGCGTTGCAGCAGCGGGCGCCACCAGGCTTCATTGGCCAGATACCAATCCACAGTGCGCGCCAGGCCCTCGTCGAGCGTAACTGATGGGCGCCATCCAAGTTCATCACGAATGCGCGTGGGATCAATTGCATAGCGAAGATCGTGCCCCGGGCGATCTGTGACGAAGGTTATCAGATCAGCGTATGGAGCCCCCCGACCGCGACGATCATCCAAAGCAGTGCAGATCGTGCGCACCAGATCGATATTCCGTGCCTCGTTCTCTCCGCCGATATTGTAGGATCGGCCAATTTCCCCCTTCTCCAGCACGAGAAGCAATGCATCGGCGTGATCTTCGACAAAAAGCCAATCGCGCACATTCTCACCCTTCCCATAAACCGGGATCGGGCGTTCGGCGAGCGCGTTCAGAATCGTCACGGGGACAAGCTTTTCCGGGAAGTGATAGGGCCCGTAATTGTTGGAACAGTTCGTCAGGACGAATGGTAGCCGGAAGGTTTCACCCCACGCGCGGACAAGGTGATCAGAGGCAGCCTTGGACGCCGAGTAAGGGCTGCGGGGATCATAGGGCGTTTCCTCGGTGAAGGCACCGGTCTGCCCAAGCGTTCCGAACACCTCGTCGGTTGACACGTGATGAAATCGGAACGATTCGGGCTTACCCTCCGCTGCCCAAAAGCTGCGCGCCGCTTCTAACAGCACATAAGTGCCTGTAACATTAGTGTCTATAAATGCGCCGGGGCCATCAATGGAGCGATCAACATGGCTTTCGGCGGCTAGGTGCATCACAGCATCGGGGCGATGCTTCTTGAAGACCGCGTCAAGAGCAGCGCGATCGCGAATGTCAGCCCGTTCAAACGCGTAGAGCGGGTTCTCTTCGACAGTGGCGACATTTTCGAGGCAGGCCGCGTAGGTCAGCGCATCAACATTCACGACATAATAGCCGCGCGCCACCGCGAGGCGCACCACTGCCGAACCAATGAACCCCGCGCCACCAGTTATGAGGATTTTCATGCCGCCTCCATCGTGAACGGGCTTTCCCACACAGCAAAGTCGGGCGCTGCTGCATCCTTCGCCGACAACTGGGCTTCACCGTCTATGGGCCAGCCGATCCCGAGGGTTGCGCTGTTCCACAAAACCGACCCATCGGCCTCGGGGGCATAGAAATCGGAGCATTTGTACAGCACCTCGGCTTCGTCGGTCAGTGTAACAAACCCATGTAGGAAACCGGCCGGAACAAGGATTTGACGGCCATTCTCCGCCGACAACTCTGCCCCGACCCATGTGCCGTAGGTTTCGCTCCCCTTGCGGACGTCTACCGCCACATCCCAAACTGCACCAACACCGCAGCGCACAAGCTTGGCCTGTGCCTTGGGCGGGGACTGATAGTGCAGGCCGCGCACTGTTCCCTTCCGATGGCTAAGCGAATGGTTGTCTTGAACGAACGGCGTATCAATTCCGTGATCAGCCAGAGCGCGACTGTTCCAAACCTCTGAAAAGTAGCCGCGATCATCGCTGAAGCGGTGCGGCGTGAGTAAGACAACCCCGGAAATTTCAGTTTGATCTACTTGCAAAACAGCTCTCCTGCGGCCGTGTTAAACAATGGCCAATCATGCTTCGTAACCTGGCCCGCGGTGCCAGGCCCACGCGTCTGCGATCATTTGCTCCATCGTGGAACGGCTGGGCGCCCATCGCAGCTCTCGCCGCGCGAGATCGCCACCGGCCACAAGGCTTACGGCATCGCCTGGCCGCCGCGGGCCTTCTTCAATCGGAACAGGCCGATTGGTGACACGGCGTGCTTTTTCGATAACTTCACGCACGGAAAAGCCATGGCCCGTGCCTAGATTATAAAGCGCGTAGAAATCGCGGGAGAGCAGTCGTTCCAGCCCGGCCAAATGGGCTTCGATGACATCGACAACATGGACAAAATCCCGCACGCAGGTTCCGTCGGCAGTCTCATAATCCGTACCGTGTACCGTTAGAGCTGCGCGACGGCCCAGAATGGCCTCAAAGATCAACGGAACAAGATGCGTTTCCGGGCGATGAAACTCTCCGACCGCGCCGTCGGGATCCGCCCCTGCAACGTTGAAATATCGAAAGGTAACCGCGCTGAGGCCGTGACTTGCACCAAAATCAGCCAGCATCGCCTCGATCGCCGCCTTAGTACGGCCGTAGACGCTGACGGGCCCGAGCGCGCTGTCTTCCGTGAGCACGGTGCCGCCAACGTCCCGGTAAACAGCGCAAGTGGATGAAAATACGAGCCTTTTGCAGTCCGCCGCCAGCATCGCCTCAATCAGGTTGAGAGAGCCGGAAACGTTGTTGCGCCAATATTTCCCCGGGTTGCGCCCGCTTTCTGCAACGTCGGACGCAGCAGCAAAATGCATGACGGCTACGGGTTTGTGGCGCGCAAAGGCGCCGGCCAGCATATCGCGATCCAAAAGATCACCGCGCTCCAGCGGGCCGAACTGCACCGCATCGGCCCACCCGGTCGTGAGATTGTCATACGCAACAGGCACATACCCCGCATCGGCCAACGCCTTGCAAGCATGGCTGCCGATATACCCGGCGCCACCGGTCACGAGGATGGTTTTTGCCTGCGACATGCTCGATCGTCAGTTGCACCCCGCGCCGGAATAACGGAGGCGCCACCTGAAAACAACTCACAGAGCAAGAGTGGGCAGGGCCTATTTGTACTCAATGAGCGGTACACCACGGCCCATGCGCCGCGCAACCGCTGCACCAATGACGCCTTGCGCCTCCGGAAACTTGGAAAGCGAAAGGAAAACTGCGCGTATTGGCGTCTCGCCGCGCCATATCAGGCGGATGGTCTGCAGAGGCCACGCAAACAGCGCGAGCGCCATCCAGGGCGTGATTAGTGTGGCCACGATGATGGCGAGCGGCAGGCCAGCACCCCACATCAGCGCGCGGCGTTTCTGCACAACACCGTGGCGTTCCGGTGGTGCTCCGTGAAGATGAGCACCCTCGGCATATGCGTGGCCCGCGCGACGTGCCCGCGCCCACCACTGAGAGAAGCGCGTCATTGCCGCATCGTGGCGCGTCATTTCCGCATCTAACCGCCAGATCCGCCAGCCGGCCTGCCGAAGCCGAACGCAAAGCTCAGGCTCCTCTCCCGCAATGAGCGCGGGATTGTATCCATCCACGTCCTGGAACGCGGCAAACCGGATCATCGCATCGCCGCCACAAGCCCGGGCCTCGCCCACCGGCGTATCCCACTCCGTGTCAATCAGGCAATTGTAGAGCGACGCCTGAGGGTGCCGCTCTCTACGGCGCCCGCAGACAACCGCTAGATCGCGATGTTGATCGAGCCAACTTACCGCGGCTGGGATCCAATCGGGGTCCAGCTCACAATCCCCATCGATGAATTGAATGAATTCCGGTGGGGCGCTGGACCTCAGATGCGCGGCCCCAGCATTACGGGCCCGCGCCGCGGTAAAGGGGCGCGACATGTCCAACTCTACAACGTCGGCGCCTGCTTCGCGCGCGACATCCAGGGATCCGTCGGATGAACCGGAATCCACGTATACTATTGTTCCAACCTGACCCGTAAGCGATGCAAGGCATTTGGCCAGTCGATCGCCTTCGTTTCGGCCGATGGCAACGGCGGCTACGCGCGCGCGATCGGTCACGGGGCCGCAAACGGGTAGGCATCCGCAAGTACGGGATGGCCGGGGAACATGGCCGCAAGACGGGCGCGATCTTCTATAAACACGCGTTCGATCCGGGTGCGTATCGGTTCAGGCAACTCCGGGGTGGCCTCAACGCGGCGCGCCTCGCGCACACGGGTTCGGATCGATTTCGGGATGAGTTTGCGGCGGGCAAACTCTGCCACCGGATTATCGACAAGCGTCCTTTGAAACGGGAGACGGCGCCAACGCTCCCCCGACTGGTTTTGAGCAGCAATATCGCTTTGCCATTCCAGCGGCTCTGGTGCCCGGATATGTGCGCCGATCGCCGCCAGTTCTTCGGCCGGAGATGCGCGAAGCCGTTCCAGTGATGTAAGATGGACCGCCGATGCCCCGAAAGCCTCGACATAGGGCGCAATCTGCTTCCCGTAACAGCTGTATTCGACAAGCCGCGGGTTCTCATTGAAGGCGCTGGAGATGTCGCCCGAAACCTCTCGCTTGCTCCATTCGTGCAGGTACTGAGAAACAGCGCGGCGCACCGGATCCCGCAAGACATAAACCAGTTTGGGTGATGGCAGCACGTTGGCAAGGCGCGCAACTGTTTCGGGGTAGGTTGGCAACTTAGTGTAATGTGTACTGGCCTCACCAAGACAAGCGCCCTCGGGGGCATCTTGGAAGAGCCCCGTGTACCAGCCGAGACCTTGCGAGTAGACAGCATTGTCGGAAAAAAAGTTGGGCTCTTTCAGCGCCGGCATGAAGACCCCGTTTTGGGCCGCGAGTTGCGCGTAAAGCGTGGTTGTTCCAGACTTCATTGCGCCGATAATCAGAAAGTCGGGCAGCCGCATCACACCTCTCCGGGCGCGCCACTTTTAGCGAGTGGGCTAGTGGCACCGATCCAGATATCGCGCGCCTCCCCATCGCTCATCGGGTGAACCACCACACCCGCTAACCTTCGAAACTGCGCTAATGCCCGGCCGAGGTACCAAGCCGCATTCGCGGCCAAGAGGCCTACGCGGCCATGTGCCTGATAAAAAAAGCGGCTGCGAGACAGGTAGTAATAGCGCGGCAGGCGCTTTCTCGCGGCGGCCAACGCTTTCACCGGGCCGCTTCCACCACGATAATGCAGGGTTTGGGCCTTGCGCGCATGTGCAACTCGCCAGCCGGCGCGTCGAGCGCGAAGGCAATACTCGGCATCTTCAAAATACAGAAAGTAACCTTCGTCCATAGGGCCGATTTCCGAGATCATCTTAGCCCGCAGGAGGATCGACGCGAAACTTGCCCAGTCGATTTCGCCGGCATCGGGCTCGGGCCCGATGGCAACTTCATAGCGGCGCAAGGCACGCGTCACAAAGCCGGTGCACGCCGCTCGCGCAAACTCGCTCGCGACCGTGGGAAACCGAAAGCAGCTGATCTGCGTTTCGCCGTCTGGGCCCACTAACCGCGGCGCGACAAACCCAACCGATGGAGGGGCACGCTCCGCCGCATGCATGAGTTCCGCGAAAAACCCGGGCTTGACTTCGGCGTCGGAGTTCAAAAGCAGGTAGAACTCCGCATCGCATGCAGCGATGCCTTGGTTATGGCCGCCGGAAAACCCAGTGTTCCGAGACGCCTCAACAAGCAAGATCGGCGCCGACTCTTCAACGATGAATGCTCTCAATGCTTGGATTGATCCGTCACCAGAAGCATTATCAACAACAACGATTTGCGCATCGATATCTCCAAGATCAGCAAGCACCGAGCGCAGGCAACGGATCGTCATTTCCGCCGTCCGGTAGTTGATGATGGAGATGCCAAGCCGGTGACGCATCGCTACCGTGTGCGAATGTGTCTAGGAGCAAATCGGGTGTGGCGCAGCGGGATGCGCGGTGCTGGCCCGGCGGGAGCAGCGGTGGCGGGGGCCGCCGACGAACTGAGCATTGCATCGGACTCACCGCGGCGATCGCGCGAGCGAGCGGCCTCAAGCCGGCCAAGCATTGCGCCTGCAAGGAGCCAGGTGAAAGGCCCGATACTGGCATTTGGTAGCAAGTCGACAAGATTGGCCGCCGCAACAAGCGCAAGTGCCGAGGTTGCAAGCGTCACCCCGTTTCGCCGTGTTCGGATCGCAAGTGCAATTAGCGGTATGGTCAGCAGGCCGAACTGGCCGAGATAGCCGACAACGCCCGTCATCCCGAAGGTGCCGATCCAGTAACCATCGGTCACAGAGATATCCCGACCGCGATCATCGTAGACCCGATTACGGCCCCAGCCGCCCCAACCCGCCAACGGGCGCTCCCGCGCCTTCTCAAGCAGAATGTCTTCGTTCTCGATCCGGAATGCGAAGGAGCTTGCGCGGACTGGATCGATGCGTTCCGCCAATGCGATGACCGCTCCGACGGGCGCCACATCGACGGCACGGAGATAGGGGTATCCGATCGCCAGTACTGCAATCGCGGCGGCGGCCAGCAACTGAAGCCTCCGGCCCACGAGAATTGCTACTGGCAGCAATACCACCGCGATCATCAGTGCGCCGAGAGACTTGGATAGGGCGAGCGTGGCAAAAACGAAACCGGCAATTGCGATGAAGAACAAGCGTGTTCGTCCCTGCGAGGTTCGCGCCGCCCCAATTGCCGATAGCACACAAAGACACATCAGGATGCCAAGTATCAGGCCATGGGTAAGGAAAACGAGCGGGCGAAAGCCCTCCTGCCGCAGATGCTGGATCCAGTCGTGTGGGAAGTAGCCGTAAACCATCATATTCAACTGCGGCGACATTCGCACTTCGTAGAGGCCAAGAATGGAATAGGCCCCGATGATCACCGCAAACACGATCAAAACATCGCGGTGGTGGCCCGGATTGAAGAGGAATTTCCGACCCAGGAGAAGAGGAACCAGCATGACGAGGTTTGCCAGGATGATGCTGCCCGCATCGTAGGGGCGCAGGCCGGGCAAAACGAAATCACCAATCGGGATCCGGTCGCGGTTCGTCAAAACGGTGAGTATGGGCCCGACAATAAGACAACCCAGAAAGAAGATCGCGAAAGGATCCCGCGGTATCCAACCCGGCAACGCATCCACGCTCGTTGCGGATTGGCGCCGACTTTGGAAAACGAGGAAAAGGGCCACCAGCGTTGCCGCAAGGGCAGCTCCAGATTCTTTATCCAGAGCCGGGATCACGGGCAGGTCGATGGCAAGCCTTGGAGGCAACAGAACATAAGCGGCAAGGAGCGCGGCAGGTACTGCGATCGATGCGCGAAAACGCGCGAATAGCACAACACTTAATACCGGCCAGGCGAGCAGCATGAAGGTGCCCAAGGCGGAGCTGTATTCCGCGCTCTCCATCAGTAGCCCCGGATATGAAGGCCCGCTACGGTCACGGCCTTCCCCATGCCCGCTGTCGCAGCGCTGCCCGCGCGACGGCGGGCAGGATCGCAAGGCAACTAATGTAGCGGCCAGTAAGGCGCCGCGGATCGGCGGCGGCACGCCACAGCCACTCGGCGGCCATTGCCTGAACAAATCGTGGGGCGCGGCGTTGTGTTCCCGATAAGAAATCGAGGCCGGCGCCGATTGACGCAAACCCCGCCTGTGGCATCTCTTGCGCCGCGCGGGCGACAAAGAGCTCTTGCTTTGGCGCACCCAACGCAACAAAGACCAGCCGGGCGCCAGTTTTGCGGAGTGCTTCAACCTGTTTCGCCGCGTCGCCCCCCCCGGGATCGAAACCTGATGGTGGCGCGATGCGGGCGACGATGTTGATACTGGGAACCGCTCGCTGGAGCGCCTCTGCTGCCGCGCTTAGGGACGCCGGCGTCGAACCAAACAGTGCGACAGGCTGCCCAAGTTCGGCTGCAAGCGATGCAAGCGGAACAACTAGGTCAGACCCTGGGATGCGAGCGATCGGCTGCCGAGCCAAACGCGAAAACCAAACAATTGGGTTGCCGTCTGCCGTGATGTGGGTTTGGGCAGCGTATGCCGCACGAAACGCCGGATCGCCGCGTAGTTTGACGACGTGATCGAGGTTGAGTGTGGCAAGCGAGAACCCATCGCCCGCCGCAAGCCTGGACGCAAGATCGCCAAGAAGCGCCTCAACCGAGGCGACATTCACGGTAACCGATTGGTGGCGTTCGCCAGGCCGCACTGGGCCGATCTTCGTCCAATCCATTTTTGCTACACCCAGTGCTGCGCGAGCGGCCCAATTTTCACGCCACTTGTGATTGTTGCATTCGGCGCGTGTGAGATAAAGCCCCAAGCCGCCGCAGATACAACGCACGTCTTATCCTGGCGACAAACGGCTGCGCAGGCATGGGCCGTTTCCCGCCTTGGCTTTCTTGGCAACGAACGGTGGCACAAGCCGCTCTTAGGACTTTTGGGGAAGTTTGCCCGACAACCGAAACTTGCTTTGCAAATGCCCTTGGGGGCAGCACGAGAAGGAGTTGCCCGATGTCACTTATCGACGATGCATCTACCGATTGGTCCGGCCCGATCGTTCTGGCCAGCGATGAAATCTGGCAGGCACGGCACGGAAGTGTCTTTGTGACCACGACGGCCAACCCGGATGCAGAGGATGGTATTGCGCTAATCCAGGGCCACGGCCTTCACTTGCGAAGCGGGCTGGCCGTGCGCTACCGAAAAGAAGGACAGGGCGCCGCACGAATTGCGCGGGAAGCCGTTTAATGCTGGGCGGTTGGCGCGTTGCAGAGGCAAACCTCCTGGTTCCACCTTCCCTTTGGGCGTCTCTCGCCGCGCCTGTGAGCCTGACACTTCTTGAACTCGCGGACCAAACGCTTGAAATCGATACTGACGCGTCGACCCTTGCGGTTACGGTTTCTGCGCCCGCAAACTACACCGGGCAGTGGACGGTTTCACCATCCGATCTTTCGGGAGGGCCGTTAAACCTTGTGACACCCCTCGTGGAAGGAACCATTGCAGATGGCGCAACTCTAACGACGCGGCCGGGGCTGTGGCTCTACGACAGTGATGCCGGCGCGCCGGCGATGACATACCAATGGCTGAAAAACGGTGCCGCGATCAGCGGAGCAATTACGGGAACCTATGTGCTTCCGCCCGGAAGTGCGGGCAGCACTTTCACTGTTCGGGAAATAGCAATTGACAGCTTTGGCGTCCGCGTCGCCGATAGTGCCGGGGGCCAGAACACCACAACAAGCCTTGTCGCGCTCGACGGGGCAATTGGCATCGACGCCCTTGCACCGCGGGTGCCTTTGGCGGTGGGCGCCAGTGATTCAACACTCAGCGTGGAGTTGGCCTGATGGCACGCAGCATCTTTTATCGCACGAAATCACCGCAAGGCCCGTGGGTGCGCGCGGCGGGGACCGTTCCATACGAGATAAGCGGCCTTGCCAACGACACCACCTATGAAGTGGATATAGGTGACGGGGCGTTGATCGATGTCACGCCGACCGCCAGCTACTCGGAAGCGCCGTTTGTTGCGGACGGCGGCGATTATCTTACGGGACCTGGCCGCATCGCGGACGCGGGATCTTTCCTCTTTTTTGCCTCGTACCGGCCGACCACAACAGGGCGCAAATCACTTCTGAGCGTTAACGGTATCAACGGTGCGTTCTATACGTGGGATGGCCTTGTTCCGCGCTTTGCCTGCGCCACCGATGCCGGGTTCTTGTTGCTCGCCGGGCCTGGCGCGGCGTCGCACACGCGGTTGCATCTTTTGATGCGCGGTTTCGCCGACAGCGGCTCCTTCATCGTAGAGGGCACCGTGTGGAACGGGGCGGACGACGCGTGGTCATCCGTCTTCTCAACGTCTGTTCCGGGCAGCACCGTCCAGCTTGAGACAGGAACGACCGAGGACTACCGAATACTTCAGCGCAGTGGATCCACCAATCACGGCTTTATCGGCGATGCGTACCGGATTGCGTTTTGGACGGGAACCGCCCCCGATATCAGCCTCGGCAGTGTTCGCGAAGCGTTCGCCGATGGCGGGGCAATTGTAGATCCCGCAATTTCTACAAGCGCATTCGGCATACCAATCATTGATGCATACGGCCCGGCGGCGCGCATGAACGCGGGCACGAACGCGGGCAGCGATGGTGCATTCTCGGTAGCGGGGAGCTTTGAGGATGGCTAAGATCAGATTGACCGGCTTTCCGCTTGGCAGCGCCGTTGCCTTGACGGCATCAAGCGGCGGCATCTCGCGCGCGGAAAGCGTGCAGGCGTGGGGCGGCGGAGGCCATGCAAGCCCGATCACCCTCGCTCTATCAGCCACGCGCACGACTGGCACGGCGCCCGCTGGGGTAATCTTCGAGGCGACGGGTAGTTCGCCGGCCGCCAGCGTGGATAGCCCGTACCACGATTTGCATTTTACCTGGGATTTCGCAGATGCCGGTGCGTTCGAGAATGTTGCAAGTGACTTGCCGTGGGGCCGGTCAAAGAACTCTGCGTACGGCCCCGTTGCCTGCCACGTGTTCGAGGCGCCCGGCGTCTATACGGTGACCTGTGTTGCGCGTGATGGTGTTAACCTGCCACGCGTCGCGACCCTGACCGTGACGGTGGACGACCCAGATACCGTATTCGCGGGTGACGCTACCGCTGTGATTTCCGCCAGCGGCGACTTCTCCGGAAAGCCCCCGGACGCAGTGGAATTCACGACGTTCTCCGCAGCATTTGCCGCCACGAAGAGCAAATCGCACCAGCGCTACCTGTTTCGGGCTGGCGAAACCTTTGTGAACCCGCACGTTGCCATCGGTGGTTCGGGTGAGCGCCTTTACATCGGCCGGTTCGGCACTGGCGCAGACCCGGTTTTCGACAACCAGGGCGACACTGGTGTGGATTGCGCCGGAAGCACCAACCGCATCGAGACTGTCGTGACAGGGCTCGATATCCGCCTGCCCTATACCCCCTCAAATCCGGCGGCTACAGCGCCGGAGGGGCTGGGCGTGGTACTAGGCAACGGCGCCACACTTGCGGGCTTCAAGACCGTTAGCGGTGTCACAATCCGGGGCGCGAAGAGCGGCATTTACGGCTTCGGGTCAGAAGCAGACCCCATGCAGCAGCTCTACCTCGGCGATGTTTCAATCCGCGATTGGTATGATTATGGGATTCTGCTTCCCGATGCCGGCTACGTGGGATTGGCGGGGGTAGAGGTGCTGCAGGATGGCGCCGCGATCAACGGCTCTGGCAAGAACGTGTCGCCCTACTGGGCGGATCATGGGCCCTTCCGCATTAGCCGCCAGGCGGGCCCGGTTTGCGGTAACCTATGTGACCTGAAATCTTTCAACTCCTGGGCGGCAACAAGTGGAGACAGGTCCTTCCAGCCGACATTCCGATGCAACACCGGGCAAACCGACCAGAAGATCAGCCTCGATCGCGTCCGGTCTGAAGGCGGCCCATTGACAACCCACAATGCCACCGGCGGCAGCAGCAACCGGCCGATGTACGCCTTGGTGGATAAGGCACACATCGTGTTGAGTGACCACACCATCTACGGCCTGCAACTCTTGCGTGGAGGGACAACCTTTCGAAACGCAATCGTCGTTGTACCGAATACCGCGCCGGGAACGAGCACGGGCCTGCGGAACATGGCGTGGATCGGTGACCCGGGAACCAACGCCGATGGCAACCTTGATCGCCGGTTGGAGATTTACAGCTGCACCTTCGCTGACCTTAGATCAGACAGCAACGCGCGCAGCCGAACCGGCAGCCAGGATCGCGACTATTCGCAAGTGGGCGGCGGCGGATTCATAGACACATTTGTCGGCAACAACGTGGATTATACCCCGAACATGGCCACAGGCGGGGCCGCGCCGTCAGCATCGCTTTCAACGGCAAGCCAATGGCCGGTCGCTTATGGTGGGGAGCGGTGGGAGGGCGCGGGGCCAGATCTGTCGCGCGCGTATGGATCGGAAGTATCCGCCGACTTCCGCCCGGCTTCGGCAATTCCGGCATCCGGGAAAACTGCGATTGACGATTTCTACGGCGTGTTGCGGGGCTCTGGGCAAAGCAAGGGCGCGGTGGAACCTTGAGCGACGCTTTACTCGAGCCGCGCGCCAAGGCTAATTGAGCTAACGGGCGCGGCTGGCGCCGAAGAATGGGGCCTCGTTGAATGAAGCGTGCCACGCCTGCGCCGCGCGTCGCCTATCTGACGAGCGAGTACCCCACCGTAACGCATACATTCATCCTGCGTGAAATCGCGGCTTTGCGCACACTTGGTTTTGATGTTGAGGCCTGTTCGATCCGGCGCCCTGGCCGGACGCAATTGCGGGGCCCAGCAGAGCGGGCGGAAGCGGCGCGAACGTTCTACGTGATTGAGGCTGCCATGCGGCTCTGGCCGCTGATCGCCGCCCAAGCCGCGTTCTTTCGCACCCCCAAACGATATCTAGGTGCGTTGCGCACGGCGTGGCAGATGCGTGCAGGTGGTGCCAAGGCGCTTTTATATCAGATGTTTTACTTTGCCGAAGCAACCGTGCTGGCCCGGCATCTACGGGCGGCCGGCATTGATCATCTGCACAACCATTTCGCCATGTCGAGCGCAAATGTGGCAGTCTTGGCGGCCCGCATCGCAGGCATTCCGTTTAGCTTTACGCTGCACGGGCCGGCAGATCTGGCAGAGCCAGAGCGCTGGCGCCTGGGCCTGAAGGCCGCCGAGGCGACATTCGTTGCCTGCATTAGCCAGTATGCGCGATCGCAACTCGAGCGATATGCTGATGAGGCGGATTGGCCGAAGTTCCGCATCGTGCATTGCGGTGTCACGCCTGAGGATTTCGATGCACCGCTCCCCGAAAACGGCGCGGCCGCGGCGTTCGTCTTTGTGGGCCGTCTGGCGCCAGTCAAAGGCGTGGATGTATTGCTGGAGGCGTTTGCCCGTGCGCGGCAAACCGTGCCACGTATTCAACTGACAATCATAGGCGACGGGCCAGAACGCGTGCGGTTGGAAGCACAGGCAGAGCCGATGGGTGATGCGGTGCGGTTCACTGGATATCTGTCGCAGGCGGAGGTTGCCGAGCTTTTGGCGGAGGCCGATGGGTTGGTTCTGGCGAGCCATGCAGAGGGTGTCCCGGTTGTTTTGATGGAGGCGATGGCGGCCGGTCGAGCCGTGATCGCAACGGACATAACCGGCGTGCCGGAGCTTGTGGAAGATGGCGTTAGCGGCTTTCTGGTGCCGGCAAGTGATCCCGTCGCCTTCGCGTCACGCATGGCTGAGGTGGCGCAGGATCCGGTCTTACGGCAAAGATTGGGGGCTGAAGGCCAAGCCCGGGTGCGCGCGGCGTTTGACATTCGCATAGAAGCGGCGCGGCTTGGATCGCTTTTCGCCGGAACGGCAGGGGACACCGTACGTCCGCCGCCCTACATCCCGCCGCGCTAGGTTGCTTCTGGCGCGAAAGTGCCTGCCCGCGATGACTCGATCTCTGCAATTGCGCGGGCTTTGCCGACACGAAGCGCGCGACGCTGATAGGCACGAATAAAGGCGCGCAGATCGGGATCACCGTGCTGGCTTTCGCGCCCGAGCCATGCGCCCAGATACCCCGCGATCATCCCGACGCCACCGATGACGTAAGGCGGATGCGCCATGCGGTAGGCAGCTGTTGCCAGGAAATAGAGCGGGTCAGACCCCATGTAGTATTGGCCAAAGCCATGCCGGCGGCGACCAGTGAACATGCCGGTTTGGCTCGAACCCATTGGGCGCAGATGCTCAAAGCGAATTTCGGGGTCGTCCCAGGATCGTGCGACCCATCCCAGCTGGCGGGCTTTGTGGCAATCGATCGCGTCCCACATCACTTCACGCACAAAACCGCCGATCTGCGTGAAGCAGGTGGTGCGATAGAACTTCGTCATACCCACCGACATTTCGTCACCGCATTTTTCCGAGATGTAGCGGCCACCATGCCGGATATATGGCTTGCCCGAACAGGTGCCGAGCCGGGGGTTGGCCTCCATCCGAGCAATGAGATGCTCGAAGTATTCAAATGGTAATTCCAGATCGAGATCCAGTTTGCAGAGGTAGGGAAAGCGCGACAGGTCGACCGTATCGAGGCCTGCATAGAAGGCCTCTATTACACCAGGACCAACGGCCCTGTGGCCCCGATCAGGCTTTTGGATCACCCTAATCCAGTCGTGAACGGCGGTGTGCTCGGCCAAGATCTCAGATGTTTCGTCCGTTGAGCCATCATCCACGATAACCCACAGCGTTGGGCGCAATGTTTGTGCCACAACGCTGTCGAGTGTGCGTTGCATGTAGGCCGCTTCGTTACGGCATGGTGAAATCACCACATAATCGCGCGGTTCGGGCAACGGGCATTCCTAGCCGATACACAAAAAAGCGCCGTGCGGGAGGTCTCCGCACGGCGCCAATGTGATGGCCGATCAGCCGGTTCACTTCAAGCGTGGCGTCACGTCAGACCGCGGATCCCACCGGCCGTGGTTCCAGTTGCCCACACGCGGGAGACGCGCAACGGAAACGCAACGCCAGCCGCGATTGAGATGTCAGACACCGTTCCGTCAAGCGTTGTGACCCGCAGGGTTCCCGGCGTGGCCACGTTCAGGGCAAGCGTCACATGCGGCAAATCCGTTGTGTCACTTGGCGTTACCTCGAAAACCGATTGCGCTGGATCAGAGGGTGTAAGGGCAGTGCCGGTAAACCGGTTGGCGGGCATGGCGGGGCTCCTGACAGGAATTGCAAAGCTGGCGTTGTGGTTAGGGCGAAGCCGTAAGCAAGTCGGCAACAGAGCGTTCGCACCTCGCCGTGCCCGCGCAACGGGCGCGCTGGGGGGAAACAATCACTCTATGGTCCGCATTCTGTGGTTGCGCGCATTGGAGCGGCAGGCCCAGGCCCGCCTTAATGGAGAGTTAACTATGGTTGATGCAGCTTAGGACTGCGCAAAATTCCTATGGGCAGCGTACATGAGAACGACCTCTGAGCGCAGTTTGAGTGCAGCGGGCATCGCGCCTGGGTTGCTATGGCTAATGCTGGCATCCTGTGGTGCTACGATAGTTCTATTTGACGGCGTAACAGCGCTGCTCGCCGCTTGGCGATTGCCGGAGTACAGCCACGGCCCGCTCATTCCGCTTATCTCCCTTGCGCTGTTCCTCCGGCAGTTGCGCGACGCTCCCGCGCCTCCAGAACCAAACAGCGATCGCGGGCCCGGCATTGCCGTAATCCTGCTGGCGCTTGCCTCAGCCCTTCTCGGTAAATTGGCCGGAATGATGGAACTCGTCGCCTACGCAGCGATCCTTTGGAGTGCCGGGCTGATACTCGTTTGTTTTGGCTGGCGCGCGGGGAAGCGCTTCTGGCCACCCGTTCTGCATCTCGGCTTCATGCTGCCACTGCCGGGTGTTCTCTATTACAAGTTCTCGAATGCGCTCCAGCTACTGTCGGCCGAAATTGGCGTTTGGGGGCTGCAGCTGCTCACGATCCCGGTCTTTCTCGACGGTACGATTATCGACCTCGGCGTATATCGCCTTCATGTGGCGGAGGCTTGTTCGGGGCTTCGCTACCTGTTTCCGATCCTCAGCTTTTCATACCTCTTTGCCGTGCTCTACCAAGGGCCCGCGTGGCACCGCGCGGTTCTGATAGCTGCTGCACTGCCCCTAACCATTGCAATGAACGCTCTGCGGATCACCGTGGCCGGGGCGATCGTCAACACCCATGGGGTAGAATGGGTTCAAGGGGCCACGCATTTCTTTGAGGGCTGGGTGATCTTCCTTGCCTGCATTGCTGTGCTCTTGGCGCTTGCGTGGGCGCTGTCGCGCTTACGGCGGGACAGTGTGAGCCTCGTCTCTGCGCTTGATCTGGAGCTGTCCGGGCTTCTTCAAACCGCGGCGCGCGTGTCGCAGACTGCGCCATCACGGGCGTTAAAGGGCGCGGCCTTGCTTAGCCTAATGGCCGCAGCAGCCGGGCAGATCCCGCCTTCGATCGAACGCGCTAGGGTAGACCGGATTCCCTTCGCGCTATTTCCGCATCAACTGGGGGCGTGGCATCGCGTGGGCGCACCGGCACGTCTTTCGCCCCGCGTGGAGGCTGCCCTCGGAGCGCAAGACTATCTGGCGGCAGGCTTCCAACGCGCTGAAGATCTTGCCCCAACGACGGTATTCATCGCGTGGTACGCCGATCAGAGGCAAGGCGGCGTTCATTCTCCGGAGATCTGCCTACCCGGAGCCGGCTGGGAAATCGCAGCCCTCGAACGCGCGACAGTTCCCCAAGCGCAGGGCACCGCGCCACAGTTCTCTATAAACCGCGCCATCGTGCAGCGCGGGTCAGAACGGCAGGTTGTATTCTATTGGTTTGAGCAGCGCGGACGACGGATTGCCTGGGATGTGGCGGCGAAAGCCTGGCTTCTGGTAGACGCCATCAAAAAGGGCCGCACGGATGGGGCACTCGTGCGCCTATCCACGACGATCGAGCCGGGGGAGACCGCGGCAGAGGCCGCGCTGCGCCTTGAGGCACTGTTAGAGCAGCTTCTGCGCGCCCTGCCCCGCCACCTCGGCACCGGCTATCGGCCCACGGACACGTAGCTCGCGAACCCCGCCTCGGAGGCATCTTCGGGCCCGTAGATGTTCCGAAGGTCTGCCATCTTGGCAGACTTCATTGCGCTGGCAAGGCGCGAGAGGTCAAGCGCGCGGAACTCGTTCCATTCCGTCAGGATAACCACCGCATCAGCCGCTTCGGCAGCGGCATAGACGTCTTCATGCCAAATCACGCCGGGCAGAAGCTTCTTACCCTCCCGATGGCCCTCGGGATCCACGACGCGCACCTCAGCGCCACCACCGACAAGGGCGGGAACTATTGTAAGGCTCGGAGCGTCGCGCATATCGTCGGTATTTGGTTTGAAGGTGACACCCAGTACGAGAATCTTCTTTCCGTTCACGTCGCCGTCGCAAAGATCGGTGATTTTGTCGATCATCCGGCGTTTAACGAGATCGTTGACCGACATCACCGTCTCGGTAATTCGCATGGGGACGGCGTTTTCCTGTCCGATCCGTGCGAGGGCGCTGGTGTCCTTAGGAAAGCACGATCCGCCGTAACCCGGGCCTGCATGAAGGAACTTGCCGCCAATCCGGCCATCCAGCCCGATGGCGCGCGCGATTTCCTTCACATCCGCCCCAACGCGCTCGGCGAGCATGGCAATCTCGTTAATGAAGGTGATCTTGGTCGCCAGAAACGCATTGGCGGCGTATTTCGTTAGCTCGGCAGACGCGAGATCGGTGGTGATGATGGGCGCATCGCGCAGGTAAAGCGGGCGGTAGATTTCAGCCATCACCTCGCCCGCACGCTCATTTTCAACACCGACCACAACACGGTCCGGCCGCATGAAATCGTCAATCGCCGCGCCTTCGCGCAAGAATTCAGGGTTGGAGGCCACGTCGAAATCGGCGCTGGGGTTAGCCTCGGCGATGATTTCCTTCACACGCGCGTTCGTGCCCACGGGAACCGTCGATTTCGTCACGACCACGGTATAGCCATCCATGGCGTGGGCAATCTGTTTGGCGGCTTCGAACACGTACGTCAGGTCAGCGTGGCCGTCGCCGCGGCGCGTGGGTGTGCCAACGGCGATAAACACCGCATCCGAACTTGCCACGGCGCCGGCCAAATCGTCGGTAAAGCTCAGGCGCCCGGCTTCGACATTACGGGCCATGAGCGACTCAAGCCCCGGCTCGTAGATGGGCACCTCGCCGCGGCGCAACATCTCAACCTTAGAGGTGTCGACATCTACGCATACGATCTCGTGCCCGAAATCAGAAAAACAAACGCCGGAAACAAGGCCCACGTAGCCCGAGCCGATCATCGCGATTTTCATGGAAAACTGCCTGTGTTGTCAGATGCGCGTGACGTGCGCTAGCGAAGCCGCGATGTCAACGAAAGCAGTCGTTAGATTAGTTATTGTTGACGGGGTGTGGACCGTGGGGCGCGCCAACGAGGCACTGGCCGGGGATGGGCAAAGGCCTCGGGGCCGCGCCTTAGCGTTCCGTAAGCTTCAGCTCGATCCGCCGATTCTGCGCCCTTGCCTGCGCGGTATCGGCAGCGTTGACCGGGCGAAACTCCCCAAACCCCGCCGCGGCAAGCCGATCGGGCGGAAACCCCAGATCGTCGATCATGAAACGCACAACCGACAGCGCACGCGCCTGGCTAAGCTCCCAGTTATCCGCAAACTCGGCGCCGGGCTGGAGCGGGATGTTGTCGGTATGCCCGTCCACGCGCAGGATCCAGTCCAGCCCCTCGGGGATCCGATCCGCCACATCCAGCATGATTTGCGAAACTGCCACGATCTGCCCCTGCCCGGCCTGGGCCAGATCGGCCGAAGCGCTCTCAAACAGAACTTCCGAGGAAAACACGAAGCGGTCCCCAACGATCTCAACGCCATCGACATCACCAAGCACACCGCGCAACTCACCGAAGAATTCCGAACGGTAACGTTCGAGATCCTGCGCTTCGGCTTCCAACCGCAGGCGCTCACGCTCCTCAAGCTCTGCACGGCGGCGTTCTTCAGCCACAGCGCGGGCCAGGGCTGTATTCAGCTGGCTTCCCAGTGCTTCGATCTGCACCTGTGACAGCTCATCTTGCTCGCGCGCGTCATCAAGTAGGCTTTGCAGCGAGCCAAGCTGCGTCCGCAAGGCCGCGATCTGTTCGTTCAGAAGCGTGACACGGCGCAGGCTATCGGCTGACTTCGCCTCTTCTTCCTCAAGAGCAGCATTTGCGACGGCGAGAAGTGCCGCCTGACGCTCCGCTTCGCTTATTTGTGCGTCGGCGGACGCTTCCGCTTCGTCCCGCGCCGCCTGTGCCGCCGCCAGAAGCGTCAACGTGTTTTCCGCATCACGCCGCTGTTCTTCCAGAGCAAGCGTCATGGCTGTGAGTTCCGCGTCTGCGTTTTCAAGACGCTCCCGAAGCGCTTCCGCCGCTGCAGCCTCTGCCAACCGCGCGGCTTCTGTCTCATCAAGCTCTGCCGCCGCCGCTTCTGCCTCTGCCTGCAAATCGGCCGTCAGAGCCTCAAGCGCCTCGCGCCGGGCCGCGGCAAGGCGCGCTTCTTCCGCCTGCACGTCGATCTCGGTACGTGCCTGCGCCAAGGCCAATTGCAGCGCCTCCTGTTCAGAAATCAGCCGCTCTTGCGTTTCTTCGAGCGCTGCGACCGTACCAAGGGCTTCATCGCGCTGCGACAGAAGCCCGGCCACCTGCGCCTCAAACGCCGTGATCCGTTCCTGGTTCTCGGCAAGTTGGGCTTCCTGCGTAGCGACTTGCCCTGTAAGCGTAGCGATCAGTGCGGCCTGGGTGCTCACCTCGTTCTCGGCGTCGGAGAGATCACTGCTCAGTTGCGCTGCAGCATCTTCCAGATCGGCCACGCGGCGCTGTTCGAGCCCCAGCGCCTGGGCGAGGTTGACTACCTCGCCGGCCAGTTCATCAAGCTCGCTTTCCTGCCCCGAAATCGTCTCCTGCAGCACGTATTGCAGGATCATGAAGATCGTTAGCACGAACATCAAAACTAGCAGAAGCGCTGTCATCGCGTCCACAAAGCCAGGCCAGATTGAGCCCGACATGCGCTGCTGTGCTCTGGTTCGGGTGAGCGCCATGGGTTAGCTGCCGCCGCGGCCCAGCTGCTCCACAGCCCGGGTAAGCTGGTTGAGATCGGCGCGCAGGTCGGCAAGCATTTCCTGCCGGCCAGCGGAAAGCTCCTCAAGGATACGAAGAAGCTGCACATCCATCGAACGCAGGCGCATCCGAGCTTCGCCATCGGTCTCGCCCTGCTGGCCGACCGTCGCCCCCTGTTCGGCACGCGCTTCGAGAAGCTGGATCAGGCGTTCCTGCCCGGCCACGATCCTAGCGAGATCTTCCGCGGGCGCACCACCACCACCACCGCCCTGGCCAACAAGCTGCTGCACTGAATCGGTAAGGGTAGCGATCCGCGCATCAATGGCATGGCGGCTGGCATCTGAGCTTTCGTATAGCGTCTTTAGCCCATCCATCTGCTCGGCCATATGATCAAGCACAATCGAGGTGGCGCCACTGTCGCCCCCAATATCGCCATCGCCCTCGCCTGTCGCAAAGCCCACCCGGGTAATCGTTGAAAGCCAGTCTTCCAACTCACGGTAAAACCGGTTCTGCCCGTGGCTGGCGAAAAGCTCCAGAAGCCCCACGACAAGCGAACCCGCCAGCCCGATGAGGGATGAAGCAAAGGCTACGCCCATGCCGCCAAGCTGCGCCTCAAGCCCATTGATCAGGCGCCCAAAGACCTCTACGCCACCGCCGCCGTCATCGGTGGGGGCAAGGGATCGGATAGTATCCACTACCGCAGGAACCGTGGTTGCCAGCCCGTAGAACGTGCCCAAAAGCCCAAGAAAGATCAGAAGGTTAACGATGTAGCGCGTGATATCGCGGGCTTCTTCGATCCGCGTGGCAACCGAGTCCAGAATCGATCGGGCAGAAGTGGCGCCGATCTGCATCCTCGCTCCGCGGCTGCGCAAGAGCGTTGCCAGCGAGGCCAGAAGCCGGGGCGCGCGGGTAAACTGGTGGCCGGGCCGCTCGAGTGCGAAGCCCTCGATCCAGATGACCGAGCTGATCAACTGGAATACCTGCCAGAAGCAGGCGAAGACGCCGATTACGAACACAAAGCCAATGAAGCCGTTCAGATACGGGTTGGCCAGGAAAACGGGCGCCACGCGCGGATAGGCGATGTAGGCGCCAATGCCCACAAGCAAAAGCACTACGAGCATCAGCATGATCTGACGCACGGGTTGAGTGAACTGTAGCTCGGCCTCTCGGTCCAGTCGGTCTGTCAGCGACATGTCCGATGCTCAATATTTTCGTTGTTTCCACGATATAGGGTGTGGCGCAGGCTGCCAACACGCAATTTGTGCTCTGATCAACCGGCAATGGCGCGCACGCGGCGGGCGAGCCAGCTGAGTTCCTCATCCGCAATGCCCAGCTCCGCCAAGTGATCGGCGGTGTTGAACAGATACTCCGTGTTCGGCCCCCGGCCGCCCACGGCGTGGGCGATGATATGGGCCTGATCTTCCAGATCCAGCCCGCCGCAATACTGATCATGTTCGCGATCCACGATGTATGTAATCGCGGGCACAGCGCGCCCATCGTCCAGCGTGACCGACACCTTCGTTTCAAGATAGGCCGATGAGATCAATTCACGTTCCCGCAAGTATGCCATCACCTCCGCTTCCGCCCCGTCGAAAACCCGGAAGGCAAGGCCTTCGCAGGCCGCGCCTATATGGGTGTCGAGCGCCAAAACGAGGCCAGGATCGCCCACTGTGCCCCGGTGATGGATCGATCTCATACAAAAGCTTCGGGCATAGTCGGCCAGTCGCGCGATGCGGCGTTCGGCATGGTCGAAGCCCGGGTGCCACATGAGCGATCCGTAGCCGAATATCCATAGCGGCGTTCCGCCCATCGCGCTGGCCCTCCGTATTGTCGCACTGTAAACAGCAGCGCGCGTGCGGGTGAAAGGGGCGCCATGCGGAAAATTCTGTGGCTGATCATGCTTGTGCCGATCGCCCTAGTCGGCGCATGGTTTGCTTGGGCAGAAGTGCTTGATCGCGGGTTTTCCGCCTGGCTTGACCAACGCCGGGGCGAGGGCTGGGTCGCCGAGGCCCGCGTAATCGAAACGACGGGCTTTCCCGTGCGATTTCGAACCCGCGCTGTCGGGCTTGATCTGGCAGACCCTGAAACGGGCCTGTCGCTTGTGATGCCGGGACTCACCCTTGAATCGGAGAGCTTCAGCCCGAATGACATCGCGGCGACGTTTCCCGAAAACTTCGTTGTCGCTACCCCGATTGAACAGATCGAGGTTACGGCGTCGCGATTTGAGGCGTCGCTTGCTGTTGACCCTGGGCCGGCGCTGGGGCTGCGGCGCGCAGATCTTTTGCTGGAAGATATCAAGCTAGACTCTTCCCTTCGGTGGACGTCGTCGCTTGCGTCCGCAACCTTAAGAGCAGAGCGTGCGGTGGACGACGAACTTGTTCAGTCAGTCACTTTTACCGCGGCCGATTTCGTTCCGAGCGCCCCGCTGCGCCGCACGCTCGATCCCGCCGGCGTGTTCCCCGAAACAATCGAACAGTTGGCAGTCGATGCGGTCATCGGGTTTGACACAGCGTGGGACAGAAGGGCTATCGAGGTCTCCCGCCCGCAAATCCGTACGCTTGATCTGACGGCGCTTGATGCGGTCTGGGGCGATGCGCGGCTTGAAGCCGCCGGCGCGCTTACGGTTGATGAAGAGGGCGTGCCCGATGGCACCATCACCGTTCGCGCCACCAATTGGCGCGAGATCTTCGCGGTGCTGCGCAATGCTAGGTTGGTTCCAGACGGGTTTGCGCCCGCGATCGAGAGCGTTCTGGAATCCCTGGCCGGATTGTCGGGGCGCCCGGAAACACTTGACGCCCCACTTCGGTTTTCAAATGGGCTGATCAGCTTCGGGCCAATCCCGCTTGGCCCGGCGCCACGGATCGTGATCCGCTAGCGGCAGTAGGGGCCGCTTCGATGGTTGGCCACGTCGAAGTGAAAGTGATTCTGGTGGAACCGATCCGATTCAGGCCCCAATACCGTTCCGAACGGCCCGCAAGCAGCACCGTGCAACCGCCGCATAATGCGGCTTTCGCGCCCCGATCCGCGCCAGTCATCGCTCACCGTCAGCCGCGATCCATCGGCGAGAGTCAGACCGGAAATATCAATCGCCCGGCCCTTGGCGTGTTCCGAAATGCGGGCCCCGGGGCGGCTGTTGCGCGTGCGGCAGGCATAGGATGCGGCGACGTGGAATTGGCGGATGCCACCACCCAGCCGCCCGACGGCGGGTTTCGCGCCGGTTTCCACCCAAGTGCCGAAAGCACGCGCAGTCTCACACGTGATCGTGGCAGGCTGGCTTAGGGTGATTTCGCCAATCGCCGTGATCCGCACCGGGTTGGAGATGCCGCAGGCGCTGTTTCGGCTGGTCACCGGGGGCACCTGTTCGCCCACAAGGCCCGGCACGCCGCATAGCCCGCCCCGTTCCGCAGCGCGATCCGAACCACCGCAGGCTACAAGCAGGGCCAGCGCAGCCATCGCGAAGGCCCGGCTCACTTGCGCACCGCCGCGCGCCCGAAATCGGGCGCATCGGTATCCTGCCCCGCCTCAATAATCCCGCGCCGGATCGCCCGCGTGCGGGTGAAGTAATCGTGCAGATGGTCGCCATCCCCGGTGCGGATCGCCCGCTGAAGGGCAAAGAGCTCCTCGGTGAAGCGGCCCAGAATTTCCAATGTGGCGTCCTTGTTCGTAAGAAAAACATCACGCCACATCGTGGGGTCGCTCGCCGCAATCCGCGTGAAATCGCGAAACCCGGCGGCGGAATATTTGATCACTTCACTGTCGGTTACCCGGCGCAAGTCATCAGCCACGCCCACCATCGTGTAGGCGATCAGATGCGGTGCGTGGCTGGTGACGGCGAGGACAAGATCGTGGCGCGCCACATCCATCAGATCAACCTGCGATCCCATGGCGCGCCAGAGCGCAGCGAGCTTATCCACCGCCCCGGGATCGGTGCCCTCCGGCGGCACGAGCACGCACCAGCGGCCCTCAAAAAGCTCGGGAAAGCCGGATCGGGGCCCGGAATGCTCTGTGCCCGCCAACGGGTGACCAGGGATGAAATGCACGCCGTCGGGCAGATGCGGCCCAACCGCCTCGACAACGGCGCGTTTGACGGAACCCACATCGGTAACCGTCACGCCCGGCGCAAGATGCGGCGCGATCCCTTCCGCGATCGGGCCCATCGCGCCGACGGGGGTTGCGAGCACCACAAGATCAGCACCCGCCACAGCCTCGGCCGCCGTCGGCACCACACGGTCGCAAAGCCCGATCTCTTCAGCGATCCGGCGGGTTTCGACGGAGCGCGCGGTGCCCACAACCTCCCCAGCCAGGCCATCACGGCGCATGGCCAGAGCCATTGATGACGCGATCAGGCCAAGGCCGATCAGCGCAACGCGATTGTAGAGCTGGCTCATGCAGCCGCCTCTTGCCCAGCGCCAATCACCGCCACAACACGGCGGCAGGCCGGTTCGTCGCCAACAGTGATGCGCAGGCAATGGGGCAGCTTGTAGCCGGCAACCTTGCGCACGAGAATCCCATCGTTCCGCAGCCGGGTTTCAGCAGCATTGGCGTCGTCGGCACTGGCAAAGCGGGCCAGCACGAAGTTCGCGTGGCTCTCGTCACAGCCAAGGCCAAGATCCCGTAAGGCGCCTGTCAGCCAGGCGCGGAGGCGCGCGTTTTCGGCAAGGTACCAATCCGCGTAGGCCACATCTCGGATCGCCGCCTCCGCCGTGGCAAGCTGTGAGGCAGACAAGTTGAAGGGCCCGCGTACACGGTTGAGCACGTCGATGATGGGCTTAGGCGCGTAGCCCCAACCAATGCGCAAACCGCCAAGGCCATAGAGCTTTGAAAACGTTCGTATCATCACGACGTTCCCGTGTTCGCCCACGATCGATGCACCGCCATCGTACCCCGAAACAAACTCCGCATAGGCCCCATCAAGCACCAACACGCAGTCGGGCGGCAATCCATCCGCGAGCCGCGCCGCCTCCCCCTCGGCCAGCATCGTTCCGGTAGGGTTCGCGGGGTTGGCAACGAAGACAAGCCGGGTGCGATCGGTCACGGCTGCGAGGATCGCGTCGATATCTACCACCCGCTCGCGCTCCGCCACTTCCACAGGCGTGGCGCCTGCGGCGAGGGCCGAGATGCGATACATCGAAAAGCCGTGCTCGGTAACAATCACCTCATCGCCGGGGCCCGCGTAGCACTGGCAGAGAAAGGCAATGATCTCATCCGAGCCCGCGCCGCAGATGATGCGATCCGGATCGAGGCCGCGCACCGATCCGATCGCTGCGCGCAGGTCTGCGTGATCAGACGACGGATAGCGATGCAGGGTTGCAGCCGTGCCTGCAAAGGCGGCCTGTGCGGCCTTCGACGGCCCGAACGGGTTTTCGTTCGAACTGAGTTTAATCACCTGATCCAGGCCCTCGACCCGGTTCGCGCCGCCCTCATAGAGTTCGATTCCCATGATCCCGGGCTGCGGAGACGGGCTGCGCATCATCTAGCGGGCCTTTCGTTAAGTTGCGGCATTCCGAATAACGCGTGGCGCTCTCAAGAGCCAGCCTTGGCATCGAACGCAGCCCGGGCGGCAAGGATCCGCGGCATATGGGCGTAACCCCACTTGGCCATAATGCCCAATGGTTCTTGAACGGCCTCGCCCAGATCGGTCAAGCTGTAAGACACCACTCGGGGAAAGCCGCCCTTTTCAACGCGGGCCACCAGCCCGTCCCGCTCCAGCGCTCGCAACACCTGCGTGAGCATCTTTTGTGAGATATCGGGGATTTCGCGCCGCAGCTCGCCGAACCGAAGTGGTCCGGCGGAAAGTCCCACCAGGATCAGAATGCTCCACTTGTCCCCGATGTGATCAAGAACCTGACGGATCGGGCAGGTCTTGGGATCAAGCGGGGGAAGAACCCGCGGCTCCTCCGCGCGCGCCTCGATGGGATCGCCTTTTTCCATGGTTACCGAAAAGTGCCTTCTCGCCACCGTTAGTTTCGTGTGGATACTAACGGGCCATTCGCGTCTCGCAATGGAGTATTTCTATGTTTCTTCTCAATCGCCGCACCTTCCTGCAAGCCACCGCCGCTGGAGTGGCGCTTGGCCTGCCGGCCGGCGCAACGCCCGCCTCGGTGGAAGTGTTCACCGCGTCACCCACAGGCGCTTTTGTCGACTCCGTGGTCGTAGTGGGCGATCAGGCCGCGCTGGTGATCGATGCTCAGCTCACGCAGGCCGATGCCACGCGGCTGGCCGACCAGATCGCGGCCACAGGGCGGCGGTTGGAGACTGTGTTTATTACCCATATCCACCCCGATCACCTAATGGGGATCGCGGTGCTGAACCAGCGTTTTCCGGGGGCCCGCTACGTCGCGCATCCCGCAATTGCCGAGGTTCTCGGCCAGATGGGCAACGGCATGTTTGAGAGCCTTAAAGGCAATCTCGGTTTTGCGGGGGGCGATATCTGGGTCCCACCCACGCCGCTTGAGGGGCCGCTGGAATTGGAAGGCGAGACCTTCGACGTACTGGCCCCTCTTCGCGGCGATACCGCGCTGATCACCCCCGTGTCGCTGCCGCTATTCGATACGCTCGTGGCGACAGATATCGTCTACAACGGCGTCGATCTCTGGCTGGCCGAGACGGTGACCGATGAGGCTTTTGCAGGATGGCGCAACGCGCTCGATTTGCTTGAGGCACGCCCCGAAGGCACAATCATACCGGGCCACAAGGGTGCAGGCACGACGGATGACAAAAGCGGGATCGCCTTCACCCGCGCCGCGCTAGATGGCTGGGAAGAGGCGCTTGGCACGGCGACAGATCGCGCAAGCCTCGCACAAGCAATGCAGGAGATCCTCGGAATGGATCCCGACAGCTTCTTTGCCCAGAACGCGCTGAACGCCGTCTATCCGGAATAAAGAATAGGGCCGCGATGGCATCCCATCGCGGCCCGCAAATCAGACGCACTGGAAGGCTTAGTTCTGCGCGTAGTATTCGATCACAAGATTCGGCTCCATCATCACGGGATAGGGCACATCGCCCAGCGCAGGGGTGCGCGTGAAGGTGGCAGTCATCTTTGAATGATCCGCCTCGATGTAATCGGGCACATCGCGTTCTGGCAGCTGCGCGGCTTCCAGCACAACGGCAAGCTGCTTGGAGCGGTCACGCACTTCAACCGTGTCGCCTTCCTTTACGCGGTATGAGGGGATGTTCACGCGCTTGCCGTTCACCAGCACATGGCCATGGTTTACGAATTGCCGGGCCGCAAACATCGTGGCCACGAACTTCGCGCGGTACACCACAGCGTCCAGCCGGCGTTCGAGCAGGCCGATGAGGTTTTCCCCGGTGTCGCCCTTCACCCGTTCGGCCTCGGCAAAAATGCGGCGGAACTGTTTTTCCGTCAGATCGCCGTAGTAGCCCTTGAGCTTCTGCTTGGCGCGCAGTTGGGTGCCGAAATCCGAGAGTTTGCCCTTGCGGCGCTGGCCGTGCTGGCCAGGGCCGTATTCGCGGCGGTTGACCGGCGATTTGGGGCGACCCCAAATGTTTTCGCCCATCCGGCGATCGATTTTATACTTGGCAGACGTGCGTTTGGTCACGGCTGATCTCCTTCGTGAAAGCGCCGCCCGGGGGCGGCTATGAAGGGCGTTGTCCTCTCCCATCCGGGCGACAGGCATCCCCTTGCGGGGGCCACCAACACCAATGAA
>JBCCRC010000009.1:0-69516 GCA_039208375.1 Pseudomonadota bacterium
CTAAACGGCCTTATGAGAGATCTGATCCTGCCCGAGGCCGAACTGGCATAGGGCTTTCCTCCCCCGGGGCGCTGTGCCAATTTGCCCGCATGCCGCGCGGGAGGCACGATGGCGATCACCACATGCGTATTCGATGCCTACGGCACGTTGTTCGATGTCTCCGCCGCCGCCCGGCATGCTGCTACCGAGCCGGGGCACGAGGCGCTGGCCGAACACTGGGCACAGCTGGCCGAGTTGTGGCGCGCCAAGCAGTTGGAATACACGTGGCTCCGGGCCATTGCCGGGGCGCATAAGGACTTCTGGCACGTCACGCAGGATGCGCTCGATTGGGCGCTCGAGGCCATTGATCTGCCGGACCCCGCGCTGCGAGACCGGCTTTTGGCACTGTACCGTGAACTCTCGACTTACCCGGAAGTGCCCGACGTTCTGGCGGCCCTGAACGCAGCGGGCACCCGTGCCGCAATCTTATCGAACGGCGCGCCAGAGATGTTGGACGCCGCCGTAAGCTCCGCGGGCATCGGCGAGGCGCTTGCGGCTGTGCTCTCGGTGGAAGAGGTGGGCGTCTTCAAACCCCACGCGAAGGTCTACGATCTTGTCGGCGAACGTTTAGGGGTGGCGCGCGAAGAGGTGCTCTTCGTCTCATCAAACGGGTGGGATGCCTGCGCCGCCGCGGCCTATGGTTTCCGCACGGCCTGGGCCAACCGCGGCGGCACGCCAGTCGATCGTCTGATGGGGCGGCCCGACAACATTGTCGCCGATCTTCGTGGCATTCCCGCCCTTGCGGGGGCCGCCTGATGCCCACCTTCGATGCGCCCGATGGCACCACGCTCTACTACGCCGAGGAAGGCACAGGCGCCCCTTTGCTCTGCCTGGCTGGGCTGACGCGCGACAGCCGCGATTTCGATTATCTGATGCCTCACCTCACGGGGCGCAGGGTGATCCGGCTTGATAGCCGCGGGCGCGGGCGCTCAGCTCACGCAACACCGGAGACCTATACGATCCCGGCGGAAACCACCGATGTGATCGCACTGCTTGATCACTTGGGCTTGGCGGCTGTTCCGATCATCGGCACGTCCCGCGGCGGCTTGATAGCGATGCTTATGGCAAGCTTTGCAAAGGATCGGCTCTCGGGCCTGTGCCTTGTGGATGTGGGTCCGGTCCTGGAGCCAAAGGGGCTCGACGCCATCAAGGTCTACGTCGGACGCACCCCGGCCTTTTCGACTTTAGAGGAAGCTGCAGCGGCCCGTGCCAAACTCCTGCCTGGCTTTGCCAACGTGCCGCACGCGCGTTGGATGGACGAGGCGCGCAAGCATTACGAGGTGACAGAAAGCGGCCTCGAGCTTACCTATGATCCAAAGCTTGGCGATCAGTTCAAAGCGGGCGGCGAACAGCCGGTGCCCGATCTCTGGCCACTCTTCGATGCGCTGGACGGGCTTCCCCTCGCGCTCATACGCGGCGCGAACTCCAACATCCTAAGCGCCGAGACGGCGCATGAGATGGCCTGCCGCCGGCCCGACATGCTGCGCGCCGAGGTGCCCGATCGCGGGCATGTGCCGTTCCTCGATGAGCCCGAGTCCTTGGACCTGATTGCGGCCTGGCTGAGGCAGGTGCCGTGAATATCGAAATGATCCGAAAGGCCGCCGCGCGCGGAGGCAGGCACTTGCGCCGCACGCCGCTTCTGTACGCCCCCGGTCTGGACGAAATTGCGGGGCGCCGCGTGTTTGTGAAGGCCGAGAGCCTGCAGCACACGGGATCGTTCAAGTATCGCGGCGCACGCGCAGCGATCTCTGCCCTTATGGCCAATGGGGCCCCGAACGGCGTGATCGCCTTCTCGTCCGGCAACCACGCGCAAGGCGTGGCCCGTGCGGCGCGGGAACATGGGTTGGCGGCAGTGATCGTTATGCCCGCCGATGCCCCCCGCGCCAAGATTGACGGCACGCGCGCGCTGGGCGCAGAGGTCGTGCCCTATGACCGCGCAACCGAAGACCGCGATGCCATCGGCGCAAACCTAGCCGCCGCGCGGGGCCTTGCGCTGGTGAAACCCTTCGATGATCCGGAGGTGATCGCGGGCCAGGGCTCCGTCGGCCTTGAGTTGGCCGAGCAGGCGCACGCGGCGGGGATCGAAAACGCCGAAGTACTTGTCTGCTGCGGCGGCGGGGGCCTTACCTCGGGCATTGCGACGGCGCTGGCGGAGGAGGCACCGGGGATGACGGTGCGGCCGGTCGAGCCTGTCGGGTTTGACGACGTGGGCCGCTCGCTTCGGGCAGGCCGCATCGAGCGCAATGCGCGAACCACTGGATCGATCTGCGATGCGATCCTCACACCCGCGCCTGGCGAGATTACCTTACCGATCATGTCCGCCCATTGCGGCCCTGCGCTCGCGGTTCCGGATGAAGATTGCCTGCGCGCCATGGCCGCCGCATTTCGCCATCTCAAACTGGTTCTGGAACCAGGGGGCGCCATCGCCCTTGCCGCAGCGCTTTTTCACGGCGAGACGCTTTCGAGCGATCCGATTATTGCCATCGCGTCGGGTGGCAACGTGGATGCCAGTCTCTTTCAGCACGCGCTCGCAACCTACGGGGAGGGGCCATGACCCGCTTCACCATCGCTAGCTTCAATGTGAAAAACCTGATCGGGCCGGAACAGGAATACTACCGGTTCGAAAAGTATACGCCGGAGGAATATGCGTGGAAGGCGGATTGGTTGGCCGATCAGGTGCTCTCGATGGACGCCGATATCGTCTGCTTTCAGGAGATTTTCGACGAAGACGCCCTTCGCGCGGTGATACACGAAGCTGACGTGCGCGGCATCGCCTCAAACGATGCCTCGCTGCCCGACCGCACCAAGCGCTATGCAAAAAAGGCAATCTTTCGGAAGCTGGCCTACACACCCTATGAAAACGCCGCTTTCGCCTTTGCCCCGAACCTCAACGATGGGGCGCCCGGGGAACGGCGACCGGGTCTCGCTGTTGTGTCGCGCATGGGCTTCGCAGGCGCACCAGAGATCATTCAGGATTTTTTTCCTGCAGTCGAAATCCCACTTCGGGAGCTTGACGGGTCCAGTGCCGGAAGCTTTCGCATCTCGCGCCTCTCCCGCCCCGTTGTGAAGGTGCGGGTGCCCGTAGGCGATGCGGTCATTACAGTGTTCAACTGCCATCTGAAATCGAAGCTTGGCGAATTCATCCGCCCCGATGGGGCACCCTTCCCGCCCGAGGCCGATCTCGTGGCTTACGATCCCGCGGGCCGCGCGTTGGGCGCACTCCGCTCGGCCTTGCGGCGGATGGCCGAAGCCTGGGTCCTGCGCCGCGCCATCCTGGCCGAACTCGATCGCGGTAACCCGGTAATCGTGCTGGGAGATTTCAACGATGGCGAACACGCGGTGTCCTCAGAGATCATCTCGGGAGAGCGCCCGTTTCGCAACTATGCCTGGATGCGGCGCCACAACGCCGAACGGCCAAACGACCGCTATAGTGAGGAAGAGGCAAAAACGATCACCGAAGCCGTAGAACGCGTGCGCCTGCACTCGGCCGAAAAGCTGTTCGTGCGCCGGTCGCTGCGCGACATGGTCTATACCGCTGCGTTCGGCGGGGTTTTCGAATCGATCGACCAGATCCTGTTTTCACGCCACTTCCACCCCGAATTCGAAGGGCGGATTGGCGAAATGGAATACTTCTCTGTCTTCAATGATCATCTGACGGACGGGTCACACCCCGAAGCGCCCTACAACAAGCTGGCCTCCGATCATGGGCAGATCATGGCGCATCTGCGCCTTGGCCGGGCCGGCGGGGCGTAACGTGATGCGGATTGCTTTGGCAGACGGCGTTGGCCTGCACTACCGGATCGACGGCCCGGACGGCGGCGCCCCGATCGTGTTCGGCAACTCGCTGGGCACCGATCTCAGGGTCTGGGATCCCCTTCTTGCGCGCTTGCCCGGCACCTTGCGGATCCTGCGCTATGACAAGCGCGGCCATGGGCTGTCGGATTGCCCGCCTGCGCCCTACAGCATGGGCGTACTCATATCTGATGCCGAGAAGCTGATCGAAGACGCCGGCTTCGGCGGCGCCGTGTTCGTGGGCCTTTCCATCGGCGGGATGATCGCACAGGGCCTTGCCGTGAAACGCCCCGATCTTCTTCGCGCCATGGTGCTGTCAAACACTGCCGCCAAGATCGGCACTGCAGAGATGTGGGGCACCCGCATCGAGGCAGCGCGGGCGGGCGGCCTCGATGCATTGGTGGACGGTACGATGGAACGCTGGTTCTCTTCGCGGTTCCGAGGCACGAGCGAGGTGGCGATCTGGCGCAATATGTTCACCCGCCAGCCGACGGACGGTTGGATCGGATGCGCCGCCGCAATATCCGGCTCGGATTTCTTCAGCACAACCGCTGGGCTTACCCTGCCCACTCTCGCCATCGCGGGCAGCGAAGATGGGTCAACGCCGCCCGATCTGGTGCGCGAGACGGCTGACCTGATCAGCGGGGCAAGGCTGCATCTGATCCGCGGCGCCGGGCACATCCCATGCGTAGAGGCGCCTGATGAATACGCCGAAGTGCTTATGGGCTTTCTGGAGGAGATCGGCCATGTCTGAACGCAAAGAGGCGGGTATGCGCATCCGCCGGAAGGTGATGGGCGAGGCGCATGTCGATCGCGCCGAAGCCGCACGAACCGCTTTTGACAGTGGATTTCAGGATTTGATTGCCGAAGGCGCCTGGGGCAGCGTTTGGGCCCGCGGCACCATCCCCCTGCGCGAGCGTTCGATGCTCACCATTGCCCTCCTAGCGGCAACAAAGAACTTCGATGAGCTTGCCTTGCACCTCCGCGCCACCGCTAATACAGGCGCCAGCCGCGCCGATGTGGAAGAAGCGCTGTTGCACGTCGCTATCTACGCCGGAGTTCCTGCCGCAAACCGCGCCTTTGCGATTGCAAAGACCATCTTCGCAGAGATGGATGCAGGCGAAGGCGCATAGCCCCATGCCCGCCACCCCGCTCGATAGCGAGATCTACAAGGCGCTCTTGGGCGATGCCGAACTGCGCGCGCTGTTCACCGACAGCGCCGACGTTCGTGCGATGCTTGTCGTCGAGGGAACTCTGGCGAAAGTACAAGGCGATCTCGGCGTCATCCCGGAAGAAAGCGCGAAAGCCATTCACCGTGCTAGCCTAGAGCTACAAATTGACCCCGCCGCCCTCGCCCCAACAACGGGCCAGAATGCGGTTCCGGTGCCTGCCCTCGTCGCGGCCTTCCGGAAAGAGATGAATGCGCCAGAACATGCGCAATTCGTGCACTGGGGCGCCACGAGCCAGGATATCATCGATACGGCCCTCGCCCTGCGAGTGAAGCGGGTGCTTGAGCTCTTTGAAGCGCGCTTGTCGCGGCTGCTCTCAGCCCTGGCCAATCTCAGCGGCCGCCATGCCACCCTTCCGCTTGCCGCACGCACCTACGGGCAGGTCGCCACCGTGACGAGTCTCGGCGCTCTCACGGCGGGCTGGGGCCGCCCGCTTCTGGAAGCGCGTGGGGATTTAAGCCGCATTCGAAACACCTGCCTGAACGTGAGCCTCTCAGGCGCGGCCGGCACGCTTGCGGCCATGGGGTCGAACGGCCCGGAAATACGCGCCGGCCTTGCCGATGGCCTCGGCCTTAGCGTGCCAGATGGAAGTTGGCATTCAGACCGGCGCGGGCCTGCAACACTTGCTGCTTGGTTGACACTGATTGCCGGCGCTCTCGGCAAGCTTGGCCACGATCTTCACCAGATGGCGCAATCGGGGGTCGAAGAGATCACCTTCAGCGCAGGAGGGCGCTCTTCAACGATGCCGCAAAAGGCCAACCCCGTGCAAGCAGTGCTGCTCGGGGCGATCGCGCGACAGATCGTGGCGCTGAACGCCGTGGTGCAAGGCGGCCTTTTGCACGAGCGGGAACGTGACGGCGCGGCGTGGATTTCGGAATGGTTGAGCCTGCCACAGATGTGCCTGCTGACCGGGCGCGCCCTTTCCGTCGCAGACGAGGCGTGCACCGCGCTCACACCAATGCCCGATGCAATGGCGCGCAACATCGATCCGGAGGGCACTGGACTCATCTATGCCGAAGCGCTGACCTTCGCGCTGAGTCAAATCATGCCGCGGCCCGAGGCACAGGCGAAGATCGCGGCGCTGTGCACAGAGGCACGTGAAACGGGGGCGTCGCTGGCCTCTCTTGTAGCGCGCGATCACCCGGGCGATTGGGCCGCATGTGCCACGCCTGAAGCACAACTTGGTCAGGCCCCGGCAGAGGCGCGCGCCTTTGCCGCCAGGGTGCGCGCAGATGGATAACCCGCCGCGATCGCAGCGCCTGCCGCTGACGTTCATTCTGATTACCGTGATGATCGACTCTATGGGGATCGGTCTGATCATTCCGGTCATGCCCGACCTGATCCGCGAGGTGGATGGCGGGTCGCTCGCCGAAGCCGCAGTATGGGGCGGCGTGCTTTCGACCATCTTCGCGGTCATGCAATTTCTTTTCGCGCCGATTCTGGGAAGCCTGTCAGATCAATTCGGGCGCCGCCCGATCCTTTTGATCTCACTCGTCGTAATGGCGCTAGACTACCTTATCATGGCAGTTGCCGGTGCAATCTGGCTTCTCTTTCTGGGGCGGATGGTGGGGGGTATCACTGCTGCAACCCAATCTGTTGCCAACGCCTATATGGCCGATATCAGTACCGCAGAAGAGAAATCCGCGCGCTTCGGCCTCGTCGGCGCGGCTTTCGGCGTTGGCTTCGTGCTCGGGCCCCTGATCGGCGGCCTGCTCGCCGAATTCGGCACCCGAGCGCCCTTCTACGCGGCCGCGGCGCTGGCGGCCGCGAATGCCGTCTTTGGCTTTTTGGTGCTGCCAGAGACCGTGACCGATGCCACGCGGCGCCGCTTCACCTGGGCGCGGGCGAACCCGCTTGGCGCCTTCTCAGCCGTGACAGCACTTCCGGGCCTGAAGCGGCTGGTGGCGGTGTTCTTTCTCTACCAGGTGGCCTTCTGGGTGTATCCCGCAATCTGGGCCTATTTCACCCGGGCACGTTTTGGCTGGGACGCCGCGATGGTAGGCCTGTCACTGGCCTCGTTCGGGATCGCGATTGCGCTGGTGCAGGGCGGGCTGATCCGCGTGATCCTGCGCTACCTTGGGGATCGTGGCACGGTGATCTTCGGGCTCTGCTTCAACTTTTGCGCCTTCCTCGCCCTGGCGCTTGTGACAAACAGCACACTCGCGCTCATCCTGACACCCCTTACTGCGTTGGGCGCCGTTGTTACCCCGGCCTTGCAAGGCATCGCCTCCCGCACAGTGTCCGCCAATGCGCAGGGCGAGCTGCAAGGCGTTCTTACGAGCACGATGGCGCTGTCGATGATCCTGTCGCCCCTGATCATGACGGGTGTGTTTTGGCAGTTTACCAGCGAAAGCGCGCCGGTATTCCTGCCCGGTGCCCCGTTTCTAGTGAGCATGGTTCTCATGGTCGTCTGTGCGATTGTCTATCTTGCCCGGCCCGAGCAGCAGGCGGCATGAGCGCCATCGCCTCTCAGCCCATGCAGCCGCTGCATAGGGCAACGCAACTAAACTAGGGGCATGACATGAAACTACGTGATCTCGACATCATCATCACTGCACCGCCGGCGCCGGGCTGGGGCGGGCGCTACTGGATCCTCGTAAAGCTCAACACTGCATGCGGCATCACCGGATGGGGCGAATGCTACGCTGCCGCAGTTGGGCCCAACGCGATGCGGGCGGTGATCGAAGACGTTTTCACCCGGCATATGGCCGGCGAGAACCCAGAGAACGTTGAACTGATGTTTCGCCGCGCCTATTCCTCAGGTTTCACGCAGCGGCCAGACCCAACAGTGATCGGCGCGTTTTCAGGGCTGGAAATCGCGTGCTGGGACATTCTTGGCAAGGCGCGCGAGCGGCCTGTCTGGGCGCTGCTCGGAGGCCGCATGAATGATCGCGTGCGCGCCTATACCTACCTCTATCCCCTTGCCCACCACGATAGGCGCGCGTTTTGGACGTCACCGGATCTTGCCGCCGAAGCTGCCGCGGGGGCGGTTGCGCAGGGCTACACCGCGGTCAAGTTCGATCCCGCGGGGCCCTATACGATCCGGGGCGGACACGAACCGGCGCGCTCTGACATAGCACTGTCAGTGGCGTTCTGCGCAGCCATTCGCGAGGGGGTGGGCGACCGAGCGGATCTTCTCTTCGGTACGCACGGCCAGTTCGCCACCGGCGGCGCGATCCGGCTTGGCCGGGCAATCGCACCCTATGATCCGCTTTGGTTCGAAGAGCCCATTCCGCCCGATAGTTACAGCGCCCTCCAGCGCGTTGTGGCGGGCCAGCCCGTGACCGTTGCCACCGGCGAGCGGCTCACCACCAAGAGCGAATTTGCCGCAGCGCTGGCAGCAGGAGCGGGCATTCTGCAACCCGCGCTTGGGCGGGCCGGAGGGATCTGGGAAACCAAGAAGATCGCCGCGCTGGCCGAAGCGCACACCGCGCTTATGGCGCCCCACCTTTACGCCGGGCCGGTGGAATGGGCGGCCAACATTCACCTCGCGGTCAGCCTTCCGAACCTTTTGATGTGCGAGACGATCGAAACGCCATTCCATGCCGATCTGATCAGGGGTGCAATTTCGGTTGAATCCGGGTTCATCCCGGCCCCAACCGCTCCTGGGCTTGGGATCGAGGTCAACGAAGCTCTCGCCCGCGCGCACCCCTATTTGGGAGACGCGCTACACCTCGAAATGCAGGAAGCGCCCTGCAACTATTCCGACGGAAACAGTTTCGAAGGTGGCGCGCCGGCGCCAGAGGGCTAGACGGGGCTGCGCCCGCTGCTAAATCGCCATCGGTGATATTTGTTCTTACGCCATCGAACCTGCGCAACCCTTCGGCCCTGGAAGCGCGCAGCCTGCCCAAACAGATCTTTGGGCGGAGCGTGACGATCATCCCCAAAGGCGTGTTCTTCAGCCGCGTGTTCTGGCGTCTGGTATTCGAGCATGCGCTCACGCGCTACCTGATTGCGCTCACGCCATTCCCGATCGCCATGCTGATCTGGCCACACCTTGCGCTCCCGATCAGCCAAGCACCGCTGTTGATGTTTATCGCGATCTGGTTCTTCGAATCCCGCGTGCTCTCGATCCCGCCTGACAAGCGCAGGGGGTTGGTGGACCGTGACGAGGCCGCGCGCGTGACAGACCGTTTGCGGGAGCGTTCGCTGCGCGCGCTGACCCGCATTGCAGCCGCGCGGCAGATCGAACGCGGGGATTTGCACCTTGTCGTCGAGCAGTCGGAAATGGCCCGTGTGCCACCCTTCGGTTATGTCTCAGTGCAACATGATGCGCCGGGGGGGCCAGAGCTTCTGGATCTTACCGCCGACGAAGAGACGATGATCCTCGAAACGCTCTTTGACGAGGATCTGACCGAAAAGCGCTTGCTCCACGTGAACTTTTCGCAAAGCCAGTTCCTGCGCAATGCAGTGCTCGATCCGCAGACGATTTCGGCCCATGCACGCATGGCCGCGCTCGCGGGGTAGGGCATCTGCAATCAAAGTGCGCCGTCATCACGCCACTTCGGGCAAATATGCCTGCTAGGCCTGCGATGGCGCAGTGGGTGAGCGCGAGACCTAGCGCGCAAGGCTCACCACACGCCCAAAGGGCGGCGCGGGCGGTGCCCCATCCGGCACCGCCCAGATCACGGGAATGCGCCCCGGCGCCTCGCCCAGAGGCCCCTCAAGATCGGTGAGCACCACAATCGCTGACGGGGCAAGCGCTCGCGCCCGGGCCAACACCGGCCGAAAATCGGTGCCGCCGCCTTCTGCCAATGGTATTGCTGCAATCTCGCCCGCCCAATTCCGGCCTTGAAGCCGCGTTTCAGACCGCACCTCTTCATCGAATACGAGCACGTGAACCTCTGCCCCCGAACGCTGCCCGATCCCGGCGATCTGGGCCGCGAACAGCCCCAAGCGCGCCGCATCGATCGAGGTTGAGACATCAAGCGCGACCGCAACGCTCGGGATGCGTCGGCGCCGTTCGGTTCCCGGCTCGAAGCCCGGCACTGGCGTACCGCCAACCCGCGATGCCGCCTCGGCCGCCAGCCAGCGTCGAGATGGGCGGGCATGGCTGCGGCGTGGGCCTTCTGCGAGCACCCGGGCGAGCATCCCGCGCAACAAAATTTCCCAGGGAACCCGAGGTTCAGGCATATCGGCAAACCGGCCCACGCGAGCGCCGATGCCCCGGCCCGCCGCACGCCCCGCCTCAAGCGCACGGCTCAACCTTTCGCGCCAATCGGCGTCACTTACCATGTCGTCGCCCGCGCCCGCACCAGGCTCGAGATCAGCCTCAAAACCTCGGCTTCTGGCATAGGCCTCGATCGCATGGCCCTCGCCGCCCGAGCCGTCGCGACGGGCCATCAGGCGCACGTAAAGCGTGTCGGCATCCCACCGCGCCGCGGTTGCCTCATCGCCCGCAAGCCCCGCCGCCGCCAGTGTTTCTTCCAGCGTCGGATAGGGCCGTGGTAACGTATACCCCGCCGCCGCGAGCACTTCGTTGACAACAGCATCGGCGGCAAGATTGTAAACGTCGCTCTCAAAGGCCGCGCCGAACCGGCGGTAAAGGGCATCCGCACGGCCCGCATGGCCCAGCGCGATGTGAAGGATATGGTGCGCCGCGAGGGCGGCCTGCTCGGCCAAGGCCAACGCCTCAAACGCGCCGCCATAGCGAATGGTTGTGGCCGTGCTGACAGCCCTCAGGCTGTCTGCCGGATCATCGCGGTGCTGGCACCAAAGCGCGAGCGCGCCCAGCGCGGGATCGTCTTCCGCCAGCCGCCGAAGTGCGCGCTCGGCACGTGTGGAATGCCCCCCGGGCACGGGCTAGTCGAGCCCCAGCGCTTTGCGTTCGTCAAGATAGGCTCGGAAGGTATCGGATGCGAGGAATCGCTCGCTAATGCCCTCACTCAAACCCTTCCGCATCAAGGCCTCAAAGCCGTAGGTCACAAGCTCGGCAAGGGGCAGCCCGGCCAAGGCAGGCTCGTCGCGCTTGCCGGGCAGATCACGAATGGCGGCGAGCGTGTCGATTACCGCATCCGCGCGCTCGGCATCCAGCGCGCCGACCAACCCATGCACTAGCGCCGTGAGCCCGTAAAGTGAAACCGGGTACATCGCAACGCGGTTGGCCGGTGTTTCATCCAGCATCTCATCCACCTTTACCGTGGCGGCCACATCATCGGCAACGATGGCGAACTCGGAAGCCGCTGCTTCGCCCACAGTACCCGCCACCATGGCATTGCGGTGACGTCTGTCGGTCACGGCCTTGAGAATCGCACTCACTCGGGCCCACGAGCGGGGTGTACAGGCGATCATCTCGCCCCGCGAAAGCGCTTCCTCGGTGGTTTCCAAAAGATCGGGGCGGGTACGGATGAACGCGGTCACTGCCGGGTGCAAGCCCTGAGGCACTGCGTAGTTTTCGATCCAATCGGCCGCACTGGCAGTGATGTGAAGATGAATCAGCCTGTCTGACAGCGCTGTTCCCATCTCGTAGGCCACCGCACCGTCTTCCACGGTGTTTCCTGCGGCGATGATCATCACGCTGTCGGGAAGCCTGTGCCGCCCCACGCGCCGTTCCTGCAACAGCCCGTAAACGGTAGGCTGCAGGTAGGGCGAGGCCGCCGTTAGCTCATCAAGAAACAGGATCGCCGGGTTAGCGGGGTCGTCAGGCAAGTCCTCTGGCCGATACCAAACCGTCTTGCCCGCCTCATGATCGTAATAGGGCAAGCCGCGCAGATCCTGCGGCTCAATTGTTGTAAGGCGCAGATCGAACAATTTGGCTCCGATATCGCCCGCCAGCGTTTCAACAATCTCGGTTTTGCCCACGCCGGGCCGCCCATGAAGCATATATGATGCGGTAAGGGTGCCCTTTGCTTGCGCGTCCCACCCAGCCCGCAAGAGGCCCAGCGCTTCACCTGCCGAAACCCGGCTTGCATTGATCGCCATATGCGACCCCGTGATTCATCTGTCGTTGAGCCTCACTTGGCGCGCCGAAGCGTGTTGTAAAGCCCGCCCAAGGCACGGGCCTAAGCGATTAGGTTGCAGACCAGATCCCGCTTTGTCTTGTTTTTCACTTTCTTCTTCCTTTTCTTTTTCTTCTTGATCTTCTTATTGCTAACCGGCGTGTCACAATCGGCGCTCGACGGGGCATTGGCGGCTGATGCGCCGCCTCTATTCCTTCCAGTTGCTTAGGTTTTTGCGGGCTCCGCGGCATTCACTGGTTGTTCCGCAGCCTTTGCCTGCTGGGTGCCCTCTGTCTCAGCCAATACTTCACCCTTGCCGGCCCCGGCCGCCGGTGTGCCGCCGGCTTTCGGCGGCAGCGCATCGCCCAAAAGATCGGCCTCGGCAATTTCAACGTTGATGCGGTTCGCCGTGGTTTCAGACCCCCCACGCAGCGATGCCGCTGCAAAAACGGCAACGGGAACAACCATCGCGCCAACGATAACAAACTCCGCCGACGTCACACCGCGGGTATCGCGGAAAAGCGCTCTGCGGGGCGTCGAGCACACAGGGGATACGGGACTGGGTTACTGATCAACATTACGGGACTGGGTTACTGATAAACATGAGGCACACACGGCCTCACTTTTCTGCCAGATTTAACGATTTCACGATGCCGTCCTCGGGGCTCAAACGGCCAACCCGGTGACGGTTCAGGGAAACTGTTATGGCAACGTCCGAGGATGTTCGACATGTCGCGACAATTGCGGGCAGCTGCTGCCACACTCGAAACGCCCCGCGCGATTGTGGCGTCTAGAAGACCGCGTGTTCCCCAAGATCCACGCGGGCGTCCCCGCGCAGAACCTTCTCGTAGAACTCAAACAACGTATCCGATCCAGTTGCCGGCGTTGCGTCCCGATCGTAGCGCCCGGTGGAAGGATCGAGGGCGAGCATCGATTCTGTCGCATAGAATCGCCCGATACGTGTGCGCTCTGCCCGATCCGCCCATACTGGGCTCAGACGGCCCAGAAGGGCCGATACCCCAACGATCCCATCAAGCAGAGCCACGGGCACATGACGCACGCGCATCGGTTTGTCCAAAAGGCCAAAGAGCGCCTCTGCCTGATCGAGCGGTGTAATTGCGGGCCCCGGCCCCCCAATCGGCAAAATCTGGTTCCGCCGCGACGGATCAGTGAGGCACCCAGCCATATAGGCCCCAAGATCGGCATCACTGATCGGCGCGCAGGCCGTCAGCCGCCCATCACCGAACACAAGGAACGGTTTGCCTTGCCGCACCCGTTCGATCTGGCCAGAGAGTGACTTGAAAAACGCAGTTGGTCGTACAATCGAATGTGCAAGGCCTGAGGCAATCAGCTTGTCCTCGAATGCAAGCTTGGCGTGTTGGAAGGCCAGCCGCGGCTTCTGCACACAGATCGCCGATAGCAAAACCATGTGTGGTACACTGGCCAGCTCTGCTGCAGACAGCGCAGCCATATGCGCCCCGTAGTCAACAGCCCAAGCATCGCCCGGCACCCCCGTGCGAGACGTGAGGCAGGAGACGAGCGCATCGAAACGCTCCCCTCGAAACGCCTCTTCGCTCAAAGATGCGGCGCTTGTCACATCCGCCACTCGCGCATCAATACCTGGCGGCAGGGCGCTGCGCGATGTAGCGCGTGTCACCGCCACCACTTCGTGGCCCGCCGCACGGAGCGCGATCGCCGTGGCCCGCCCAGCGGTTCCCGTGCCCCCAAGAAGCATGACACGCAACGATGGCGAGGCTTGGGTCAGACAACCACCTCCACCTGCTGCTGCTCGCCCACCCCGAAAATGCGCTTGTACCTGGCGATTTCATCCGCCGGCCCCATCGCCTTTCGGGGGTTGTCGGAAAGCTTTACCGTCGGCTGGCCGTTGGCAGAGATCGCCTTGCACACAAGGCTGAAGGGCGACAGGCGATCCCCGGCAACCAGCCCGCGGAAATCGTTCGTTAGTAACGTGCCCCAGCCAAAGGACACCCGAACCCGGCCCGAAAACTGATCATGAAGCTCAATGATCTTGTTCACATCGAGCCCGTCAGAGAAGATTACAAGCTTCTCTCGCGGATCTTCACCACGCGACCGCCACCACGAGATGGCTGTTTCCGCGCCAGTCGCTGGATCGCCGGAATCAACGCGAATGCCCGTCCACCCTGCCAGCCAATCCGGTGCATTTTCCAGAAAGCCCTTGGTGCCATAAGTGTCGGGCAGAATGATCCGCAGATTCCCATCGTGCTCTTCATGCCAGTCGGCAAGCACGTCGTAGGGTGCGCGGGCGAGCGCCTCGTCGCTATCGGCAAGCGCGGCGTAAACCATTGGAAGCTCGTGCGCATTCGTGCCGATCGCCTCGATATCCCGCCGCTGCGCGATCAGGCAGTTCGACGTGCCAGTGAACGCCTCGCCCAGCCCCTCGATCATCGCCTGCACGCACCAATCCTGCCAGAGGAAGGAATGACGCCGCCGCGTTCCGAAATCCGCAATCCTCAAGTCGGGCAGCCCGCGCAACGCTTCCACTTTCTGCCAGAGCTTCGTCATCGCTCGGGCATAAAGCACCTGAAGCTCAAACCGCCCCATCTCGGCCAGAACGGCGCGGCCGCGAAGCTCCATCAACACGGCAAGTGCCGGGATTTCCCACAGCATGACCTCGGGCCAGGCGCCTTCAAAGGTCAGCTCATACTGCCCATCGCGCCGTTCCAGCGTGTAGGGTGGCAGGCGCAGGTTTTCGAACCACTCCATGAAATCGGGCCGAAACATCTGGCGCTTGCCATAAAACGTGTTACCGCGCAGCCATGTGCTTTCCCCGCGTGTGAGGCGAAGCGACCGGATGTGGTCAAGCTGCTCACGCAATTCGCCCTCATCGATAAGGTCAGCCAACGGGATCTGTGTGCTGCGATTGATCAGGCTAAATCGCACCTGCGTGTCCCGCCGATTGCGGAATACCGATTGGCACATCAGAAGCTTGTAGAAGTCGGTATCGATCAGCGAACGAACGATCGGATCGATCTTCCACTTATGGTTATAGACGCGGCCTGCGATATCAACCATGTCGCGCTCCCTGATTGACGATGCGTTAAATCAAGGCCGGGAGAGCCTGTCCAGCCGGGCCCTAGGGCGTGCGTTTGCCTCGAGCCGCGCCGGCGGTAACGCGCTTGAGTTCATCTGCAAGCTCCCGCGGCCGATGGCGGGCGCGTTTGAGGGCCTGGTCCACCGCGACGCCATCCACGGCAGCCGCGGCGATCTCGGCCAATGCGTAAGTGGCAACCGCTGCGGTACCCTTGAGCGCCGCGCGGCAGAGGCTGTGAACCTGAAGGCTGGTGGCATGCGCGCCCAATACACCACTTCCCTCTGCGGGAATGCCTTGCGAAATCTGCTCGCACGCAACCGCCGAGTAAGACACGTAGCTGCGGCAAATCGTGGGGCGCGCCTCATAGGCCCGGCAGGCACGGGTTTCGGGATCAAGCGCAGGGCAGGCGCGCGGATGCCAATTGCGCCCGTCGGGCTGCCCCGCGAGAGGCGAAAGCGCCGCATGCAAAGTCCGCGCCTCGGATTCAGTGATCGTTCCCCCATCGTCACCTGTGAGGATGCAGCAGAACGCGCAGCCATGGGCACAGGCATAGCCCGCCTCCTCCTGCGGCTGCGAAAGCGCCACGCGAGCGGCAGTTACAGTCGGCACCCCCGACTTCATGTTTGAAACGAGCGTGTCGGGTCCGCTGCCCTGCCGCACGGCGGCATCTAGATACGCGAGAACAATGCGCCGCGCCCGATCCGTCGCCTCGTTGGCCGCGCCGGGTACCTTTGCCGCCGCTACGGCCTTACGAAGGCCATCCAAGCCACGGCCCGGTTTTTGCGTCCTTGCGCGCCGGGCAGCGCGGTTCATGCCAGCTCCACCCCCGCCGCCTGCATCCCCGCCTTGGCTTCGTCGAGCGAGCCCTGAAGATCGATGGCCCGTGTAAGACTTTCGATGACGCGCACCTTAAAGCCAAGCTTGGCGGCATCAACGGCGGAATAGTTCACGCAATAATCCGTGGCGAGGCCCACAAGCGTTACCGTATCCACGCCCCTGCTGCGCAGATAGCCCTCAAGCCCCGTGGGTGTTTCATGATCGTTCTCGAAGAAGGCTGAGTAGCTGTCGATCGCGGTACGAAAGCCCTTGCGAATGATCAGATCCCCCGGATCAGTGGCGAGACTGGGATGAAACGCGGCCCCTTCACTGCCCTGAATGCAGTGGTCGGGCCACAGCACCTGTGGGCCGTAGGGCATCTCGATCATCTCGAACGGAGTCTTGCCGGGGTGGCTTGAGGCAAACGAAGAATGGCCTGCGGGATGCCAATCCTGCGTCAGCACCCGAACCGGAAACTCCGGCATCAGCGCGTTGATCGGCGCCACTATCTCATCGCCCCCCGCCACGGCCAAATGGCCGCCTGGGCAGAAATCGTTCTGAACATCGATCACGAGGAGGGCTTCGTTGGCAGGGCGCATGGCGTGGTTCCTGATTGGGGCCCTGATTGCCTAGGCGCGCACCGGCCCGCCGTCAACGCCACTTGCCCTTCAGCGCGTGCCGGGCCTAGATCGCAGGCAATGTATGTAATTGCCGCATTCTACCAGTTCACACGGATTACAGACCCTGAGGCGCTAAAGAAGCCCCTCGCGGCGTGCGCCTGTGCGGGTGAGGTCACCGGCACAATCCTAATTGCGCCCGAAGGCATCAACGGCACTATCGCGGGGCCGCGTAGCGGCATCGATCGGGTGATGGCCCATATTCGCACGCTTCCCGACTGTGCAGAGATCGAGTGGAAGGAAAGCCATGCCGAACAGCCGCCATTCGGCCGTCTGAAAGTGCGCCTCAAGCAGGAAATCGTCACGATGCGGCAGCCCGGGGTGGACCCAACTTGTGCCGTTGGCCGCTACGTGGCCGCGCAGGATTGGAACGCACTGATCTCTGCCCCCGACGTGGCGGTGATCGATACGCGCAACGACTTCGAAGTGGCAATCGGCACGTTCCGCGGCGCCATAAACCCCGCAACCACATCTTTCTCCGATTTCCCGGCGTGGTGGGAGGCGAACCGGGCGGGACTGGAAGGCAAGCGCATCGCAATGTTTTGCACGGGCGGCATTCGGTGCGAGAAATCAACCAATTGGCTCATCTCGCAAGGGGTCGAAGAGGTGTTTCACCTCAAAGGTGGCATCCTGAAATACCTCGAAGACGTCCCCGAAGACGAAAGCTTGTGGGAGGGCGCGTGCTTCGTTTTCGATCGCCGCGTTTCCGTACGCCACGGCCTGAAAGAAGGCGAACACGCGCTATGCCATGGCTGCCGGCGACCGTTGTCGCCAGAAGATCTAGAGAGACCGGAATACGAGCCCGGCGTCAGCTGTCACCAGTGTCTGAATGAACATACCGAAGAAGATCGCGCCCGATTCCGGGAGCGCCACCGCCAGATGGCGCTCACCGCAGCGCGTGAAGGCTAGGCTTCGAGGGCGCAGCGCAGAAGTTCCAGATCCTCTGCGATCTGACTGTCATTCTGCTTCAGTTCCTCGATCCGGCGCACGCCGTGCATCACAGTTGTATGATCCCGCCCGCCGAAGCGGCGCCCGATCTCCGGCAACGACCGCGAGGTCATGTGCTTGGCCAGATACATCGCCACCTGCCGCGGGCGCGCGAACGTGCGCACGCGCTTGGGGCCCACCAGATCGCTGATCCGAATGTTGTAGTGATCAGCCACTTTACGTTGAATTTCCTCAACCGTGATCTTCCGATCCGATGCGCGCAGCACATCGGCCAGGCAATCCTGCGCCAGTTCCAGCGTGATCTCGCGGCCCACAAGGCTACCGAACGCGAAAAGCCGCATCATCGCGCCCTCGAGCACACGTACGTTGGTTGAGATCCGGTGCGCCAAAAACTCTAGCACCCCATCGGCAATTTCTAGATCGCGAAACTGCTCGCTGTACTGTTCCACCTTCTGCTGAAGGATGCCGAGGCGTAGCTCGTAGTTCGTTGGATGCAGATCCACCACGAGGCCCGATTGCATGCGACTGACAATGCGATCTTCGATACCGCGTATCTCCGTCGGCGCACGATCAGCCGAAAGAATGATCTGCTTGTTCTGGTCAACGAGCGCGTTGAAGGTGTGGAAGAACTCCTCCTGCGTCGCCTCTTTCCCGGCAATGAATTGAACGTCATCCACCATCAGAACATCGACGGAGCGGAAGAGTTCCTTGAAGCCGATCATCTCCTTATCCCGCAGCGCCTGAACAAAACGGTACATGAATTGTTCCGCCGACAGATAGACCACGCGCATGTTGGGCTGGCGGGCCTGAAGATCCCACGCGATGGCGTGCATCAGGTGAGTTTTACCAAGCCCGACACCGCCATAGAGGAAGAGTGGATTGAAGGTGACGAGGCCGCCTTCTGCCACGCGTTTGGCTGCCGCATGGGCAAGCTCATTTGGCTTACCCACAACAAACGAATCAAACGTGAAACGCGCATCCAAGGGCGCCCCTGGCAATGGCCCCACCTCGGCCAGCCGCGCGGCGGGCGACCCATTTGTATCGCCGTTCATGGTAGACCCCTTCCCTCCCGGCACGACGATTTCGCTGACCGCGAACTCGACCCGCGTGACCGGATGGCCCGAGCCTTTCATGACGCGCATGATCTGGTCCGAAAAATTGCGCGACACCCACGTGCCCATAAATTGTGTTGGAACAAGGAACTTGGCGACACCGTCTTCGAGTTGCGAAAACTCGAGCGGCTCTATCCAGTTCATGTAGTTGTTTTTGCCGACCGTACCGATAAGATTTTCACGAATTGTACCCCACGCTTCATTCGTCATCCTGACCCGACCTGTGTTTCGTTTTTTCATTGCCGACGGGCGCCTCGCATCCCGCCGTCGGGCCGCCCGGGCAAAGGCGAACCCTGTTGTCCCCTACGAAACACGGAATTGGGTCAGGCGGCCTGCTCCACCTGCGCACTGGCATACCGGCCAGAACGGCCCGCGATACGGAAAACGTGCGCAACCTGCCGGAGAGCCCGCTCCGGGTACGGCCGTGCACGCATTAACGCATGCGCGGGGCATATCGGACATGACATTTCGGGCCGCCGCTGTAGGCACTCACGCGCAACAAGCCCAATCAGAGATCGCTGGACAGCGGTGCCTTTGCACCCCGATCCGATCCCCGCGAACGTTTTCCCGAACCCCCGGGAAAGCCCCGCCCCGTGCTGGCAGTGCACGGATTTTGACGGCGCCTCACGTTCCCTTCATGTCCCCCCAAGACGATGTGAATCGCAGGTGCAAGGTAGCAACGCCGGTGAGGCGCAGGCAACACAACTTCAGGCTTGACTAGGCCCTTTCAGCGAAAGAATCCCGGCGGTGTTGCTGGAATGAAAAACGCGCCCGAGAGGGCGCGTTCGATAGGCGTGATTAGGATCAGTAGCTTAGCCGATCGCTTTCACTCTGGCAGCCAGACGCGACATTTTTCTCGCGGCCGTATTCTTGTGGAAAACCCCCTTGGATACGCCGCGCATCAGCTCTGGCTGGGCCGCACGCAGCGCTGCCGAGGCCGCATCACGATCGCCGGTGCCGATCGCTTCTTCCACTTTGCGGATGAACGTCCGAATCCGCGAGCGGCGCGCCTTGTTGATTTCCAGGCGCCGTAGGTTCTGACGGGCGCGCTTTTTGGATTGGGGCGAATTTGCCATAGCTCTGGATGTTCCAAGTTATCTGAACGTCGATTGAAGCCGCGCTTCTAGGCGGGCGTTTCTGGCCTGTCAAGCGGGGCAGTAACGGAATCCATCGCCTTTGCCGGCCTGTCCTTACTTGTCGCGGAACTGGGCCTCGCGTTTGTCCACGAATGCGGCCATGCCTTCGGACTGATCTTCGGTGGCAAACAGCATGTGGAACATGCGCCGCTCGAACAACACGCCCTCCCGCAGCGTTGTCTCGTAGCTGCGGTTAACGGCTTCTTTCACTGCCATCGTCGTCACCGCAGATTTCTCGGCAATCTTCTGGGCGGCAGCCAACGCCTCTTCGATAAGCTTCTTCGCGGGCACGATGCGCGAAACAAGGCCGGAGCGTTCTGCCTCTTCCGCCGTCATGAAGCGGCCCGTAAGATGCATCTCCATCGATTTCGATTTGCCCACAAAGCGCGTCAGCCGCTGGGTCCCGCCGAGCCCGGCAACGACGCCAAGGTTGATTTCGGGCTGCCCGAACTTTGCCGTATCGGCAGCAATGATGAAATCGCACATCATCGCAAGCTCGCACCCGCCGCCGAGCGCGTATCCTGCCACCGCGGCAATCACGGGCTTTCGGCACCGGTTCAGCTGCTCAAGCTCGTCACCGAACAAATCGTTGGTGAAGACATCAACAAAGCTGCGGCCCGCCATCTCGGTGATATCGGCACCGGCGGCAAAAGCCTTCTCCGATCCGGTGATGACCGTGCAACGCACTTTGTCATTCGCCTCCGCCTCTTTAAGGGCGGCGGTAAGCTCGCCCAGAAGTTCGGCATTCAGCGCGTTGCGCTGCTCCGGACGGTTCAGAGTGATGAGGCAGACGTGATCGTCCACATCCACAATGATCGTATTGTACGCCATGTATCCCCGCAGGCGATTGATCCGGCGGAACGCTTTAACAGCCGTGACCGTTGGATCAAGTTATCTTTGGCAGCTTGGGCAGTAGAAGGTAGAGCGCCCCGATTGAACTATGCGCGTGATCGTGCCGCCACATCCGGGGGTGGGGCACTGGCCGCCTTCACGCCCATAGGCCCGGAAGGTGTGCTGAAAATATCCCAATTCTCCATCAGCTTGGCGATAATCACGCAAGGATGAACCTCCGGCTTCGATCGCCTCGCGCAGGACATCGCGGATCACCGGTACGAGGCGGCGCACCCGTGGGGCAGCAATCCGCCGGGCCTGGCGCCGGGGGGAAATTCCAGCACGGTGCAGCGCCTCACAGACGTAAATGTTGCCAAGCCCGGCCACGATTCGCTGATCGAGCAGGGCGGCTTTTGCCGGGGTTCGGCGGCCTGCGAATGCTGCGACGAGGTAATCTTCGTGAAAGTCGTTGCCCAGCGGCTCGGGCCCGATCGATTGCAGAAGCCAGTGATCGTTTAGGGCGCTGCTGTGCGCGAGATCCATCGCGCCGAAGCGCCGCGCATCGTTGAACGTCACCCGCGCACCGCCTTCGAAACAAAGGACAACGTGATCGTGTTTTTCGGGAGCCGGGTGGGCATGGTGGAACTGCCCCACCTGCGCACCTGAAATCAGGATCCGGCCGGACATGCCGAGGTGGATGATAAGCGTCTCCCCCGTATCGAGATCGGCGAGGATATACTTCGATCGGCGGCGAAGCGTTGTCACCCGTGCGCCCGTCAGCCGGGCAGCCATCCGTTCAGGCAGCGGCCATCGCAGATCAGGGCGCCGCACATCGGCCATCTCAATGCGTTTGCCCTCGACCACACCAAGCAGCCCGCGCCGCACCGTTTCCACCTCGGGTAATTCGGGCACGAACCCGCGCCTCCTCTTGCCGCGGGCGCATTGCAGCGCCCCGTTCGCGCCCTATAAGAAGGCGAGGTTTCCCGAGAACGGCAAGGGCCGATGAGCACAGACTCTTCCGAAACAACGCATTTCGGCGATCGCGTCGTCGCTGAAGACGAAAAGGCCGGCCTTGTGCATGGTGTCTTTTCGAGTGTCGCATCGAACTACGACGTGATGAACGATGTGATGTCTGTTGGCGTGCACCGGCTCTGGAAATCAGCGATGATGGACTGGCTTGCGCCGCGCCCCGGCCAGCGGCTTTTGGATGTCGCCGGCGGCACCGGGGATATCGCGTTCCGCTTTTTGCGCCGCGCGCCCGGAACCGAGGCCGTTGTCTGCGACATGACGGAAAGCATGCTGGTTGAGGGCCGCAAACGCGCTGAGGTTGATCAGTTGGGCGGGCGCCTGGAGTGGGTGGTGGGCGATGCGATGGCCCTGCCGTTCCCGGATGCCAGCTTCGATGCCTATACGATTTCGTTCGGGATCCGGAACGTGACCCGGATCGACGCGGCGCTGAACGAGGCGTTTCGGGTGTTGAAACACGGCGGTCGGCTCATGGTGCTGGAGTTCTCGCAGCTTCCGAACCCCGCCTTGCAATGGGCCTATGATCGCTATTCCTACAACCTCATCCCGGCGATGGGGCAAGTGATCGCGCGGGATCGCGAGAGCTACCAGTATCTGGTCGAATCGATCCGCAAATTCCCGGATCAGGAAGCTTTTGCACAGATGATCGCGGCTGCCGGGTTCGAGAACGTGAAATACCGCAACTTGTCGATGGGCATTGCCGCGCTGCATTCGGGGTGGAAACTCTAGGTGCGCGGCCCGCACAACATCATTCGATTGATCCGAACCGGCGCGACATTGGAGCGGACCGGTGCGATGCGTGTCGTGCTCGATGCGTTTCAGGCGCCCGCGCCGCTGCGCATCGTTGCACGCATCCTCGGCTGGCCTTTCGCCTGGCTTGGCTTCAAAGGCGATCCGGCTTTGCCACCGGCGACGCGGGCGCTTACCGCGCTGGGCCCGGCCTACATCAAATTTGGCCAGATCCTGTCCACCCGCCCTGATGTGGTTGGCGATGAACTGGCCATGCAGCTGCGCGTTCTGCAGGATAAGCTGCCGCCCTTCTCGATGGCCGACGCCAAACGCATGTTCGCCGAAGAATTCGGCATGTCCGTCGAAGCGGCGTTTTCGGAGTTCAGCGAACCCGTCGCGGCCGCATCGATCGCCCAAGTGCACAAGGCGCGCCTGGCTGAGACGGGCGACGCGGTCGCCGTGAAGATCCTGCGCCCCGGCATCGAGCGCGCCTTCCGCACCGATATCGACGCATTCTACTTCGCCGCCCGCCTGATCGAGTTTCTCTCACCTGCCTCGCGCCGATTGCGGCCGATCGACGTGATCGCACATTTCGAAGGCGTGGTGTTAGGCGAGCTCGATTTGCGCTTGGAAACGGCGGGCGCGGCGGAATTCGCCGCCAATACAGCAAAAGACACGGGCTTCGTGGTGCCCGAGGTGAATTGGACTTTCAGCTCCCGCCGGGTGATGACGATGGAGTGGGCGGCGGGCAACCCTGCAGGCGATATCGCCGGAATTGATGCGGCCGGGCATGACCGAAAGGATCTTGGCGAGCGCGTCCTTACCATGTTCCTGCGCCATGCGCTGCGCGATGGCTACTTTCATGCGGATATGCATCAGGGCAACCTGAAGGTCGCGGCCAACGGCGATCTCATCGCCCTTGATTTCGGGATCATGGGACGGATCGATGAATACACGCGCCGGGTCTATGCCGAGATCCTCTACGGCTTCATACGCAAGGACTACCAGCGTGTCGCCGAGGTTCACTTCGAGGCAGGCTATGTGCCGCCCGACCGGGATGTTGACGAATTTGCCCGCGCCCTGCGCTCTGTCGGTGAGCCAATCTTTGGCATGGATGCCTCGCGAATTTCTATGGCGCGCCTGCTGGCGTATCTCTTTGAGGTGACGGAGCGGTTCGGGATGCAAACTCGAACGGAGCTGATCCTCCTGCAACGCACGATGGTGGTGGTCGAAGGCGTGGCCCGATCACTTAATCCGCAAATCAACATCTGGCGCGTGGCCCAGCCGATCGTTGAGGAGTACATCAAGGAAAATATCGGGCCAAAGGCTCTGGCGCGGGATCTGTTTCGCACCGCGCGGGTACTTGCGCGTTTTGGGCCGAAGCTGCCGCAGCTGGCCGAAGCAGCGCTGGTCCGTCAGGCAGCCGAGCCGCCGGCGCCGGCGCAAAACCACAATCGGCGCGCCTTGATTTACGCCGCCGCAGGTGTCGTCACCGGTGCTGCAGCCATGTGGGTGGTCCTCACGGCCTAACGCGCTGGCGCGTTAGACGCGCCTCTACGGCCAGCCACATTCGGGTCGGGGCGACGGAATGCGGCCGAACGGCGGGTGTGCCGTCCGGCCCCTCACGCTCTGAACCTGTCACCGGCCATCACTTGCACGCAAGTCACAGCCCACACGTTTGTTGCGTACGGCGCGGCGCAGGCCGCCACATCTTAGGCCAAAGGCTTTAGCAACCGCGACGGGCGCACCGGTTGGCGCACAGCACGACGCCGTCGAAGCACACGTGCCGCAACGCAACGGCGGTCACACATCGCACCTTGCGGGCGTGCCGGGATCGTATCAGTCAAACGCTCGAACCGAAGGGGCCCCGCCAGCAGCCAAGGCTTTTTCGAATGGCCGCACGGCAGTGCTGCCTTCGGCCTGCACAGGTCTTGCAGCCGCTACGACGATACCCAACGCACGAGGGCACCGCGCGGCCCATCATAACCCTACAAAGAAGGGCCCCCAGTAACGGCATACAATCATCGAGTCACGCGCAATAACCTTGGCCACGCAAGGCACGTTGAGGGTCGGCGAGCATAAGCACCGGTGAAACAATCAAACCGATGGGGCACCATGAACGACCAAGGCTTGCCCCAATCATCGGATCGCGGCGCTACCTGCCGCTTGCAGACGTGTAGCAGCCGAGCTGCCGCCTACGGGCATACCCATCGGAAAGGCTTAAGGGCGGGCATCGCACTACCATACACCAAACCTAGAAAGAGCCGGTGAAGTGCCGGTTGGGGGCATTCATTGCGTCATCGAAACGCCCAGCCTGGGGTGCCCGGATCCAGAAACCGAATGGAGGGCAGGATCATTTACGTCGGTTGCCTGCTCCAAAGCCTTTGTCGCGCCCAAGTGGCAACATAGTCCCAGATCGCACCGACATGGCGGCTTGCCTAGCGCGTGTCGCGGGGCGTCGCCCAAAAAACCTCGCCCGACCCATTAAATGGAGAGGGCGCCGCGCGCGGAACCTTCCCATTCAACGCATGCGCCGCGCCCTGCACAGTGCTGTGGAACCAAACTACCGCTCTGATACGAACTGCGCCCAGCCACAGGCCAGTACGTGCGTCAGGCCCTTGCAAAAAACGTCCAGGCAACGAATGCAGCGGGCGTGCCAAGCACCGGGGCCTGCAAGGCCCGGCTTGCGTCACACAGGGCTCGCCTCGGCGCGCAGCCCGGTAACATCAGATGCCGCAGTCTGGGTACCGTCGGCAAATACCGCCACTGGGCCTGTCGCCTCATCACGCACCTCGGCAATCCGGCCCCAGGTTTCCGGAACCGACACGCCGATTGGCTCACCCGCCTGGAACGCCTCGATCTCAAAGCTGTAAAAGCCCTCGGGCACTGTTGCGCCCGCATTATCATCGCCTGCCCAGGTTAGTGATGCGCGCGCCGGATCAATTGCGCGCCGCTGCACCTCACCACCCGAGGGATCTCGCACAATTAGTGTCGCCTGATCCGCCTCAAGCGGGATCTTGGGAAAAAGCTCGATCGGCGCGCCATCGAAACGGGCAGGAACTTCGGCGCGCCCATCCAGGCCGACCCAGCCCGCGATCTCGGCCACCCCGCCGAGCGCCATCGAACCCACGAGGCTTTCGAGAAGCTCGTTGGTCTGGACCTGCTGTTCGACGCCAGAGAACGTGGCGAGTTGAACCGCGAAATCAGACGATTCGATCGGGTTCAGCGGATCCTGATTCTCAATTTGGGCCGTAAGCATCCGAAGGAACGTGTCGAAATCGGAATTGATCGTGTCCGACGTGCTGTCCGGCTGCGGTGCAGGCATTGTGCTCTGGGTCGAGGTAATTGAAGTCGGTTCCATCGGGTTCCTCTCAAAGACGAAGGTCTAATCCGTTGTGAATTGCTGCCCGCGGGGCAGTCTGGCCGGGAACTGGGGGAATCCCATCCGCCACGGCGGGTTCAAACGCGTCGGGCTCAGCGTCGGTGCGCGCCTGCCCACCAGTGAAGCTGAGGTTCAGTTCCCCCAAGCCGCCATCGCGGGCCTCGGCGAGCAGCACTTCTACATGCCGCCGAATAAACTCCAGCGTTTCTGGCCGCTCCGCTGCGATGGCGACGGTCATGCCCAGATCGGCCGCGGTCACTGCAATGCGCAGGCGCCCAAGCTCTTCTGGCACCAGCGTGATTTCAACGACGCCGGGGGCAGATTGGCGCAAGCCCTCCGCGATTTGCGCGGCAACCGACCGCGCAAGCTCTGGCGCCGCCGCGGGCGGCGGCGTTGGCGGTGCGGCTGTTACCGTTTCGGTGCGGATGGCTGAGAGAGCCCCCCCAAATTCGGTGGAACCAATGTCGATGGCGGGTGACGTGAGCTTTGAAAGGGCTTCTGGCCCCGGCGCAGCCGCCGGGAGCGGCGCTGGGGGGCCGGGCGGCAGATAGGCGAAATCCCGAGCCGGCGCAGGGGGCGATGCCGGCGGTGAGGCCTGCACCTTCGGTGCTTCACGCCCCAAGCCCGTACCGCGAAACTCACTCTGTGGCGCGTCCGAAGCGAGCCGCAATAGGCTGGCAGCGCCTACAGTTACTGCGGGCTGAATCGGGGCCTGCGGCGCCGGTGGAGGCGGCACGGGGGTTGGCGCCCCGATCGGCAACGTGGCGGGACCCGCCGTGCCCGGTTGCGGCGCGATGGCAACGGGCGCCTGAGGCAGGACCCGCGCCTCTGCACCCGGCGCGCCCGCCGGCGAAACCAACTCAACCGGCGCCGTGCCAGCTGCGGGCCCGCCTGGCGCGGGTGTTTGAGCAAAGCCGACGGATGTTGAGGTTTTCGGCGCATTCAAGGCAGCAACGGGATCAGACTGCGCGGCGCGGCGCGCCACCAGTTGCGTTTGCGCGCTGGTTTCTGCTGCTCCGCTCGCTTGCGGCGCCTTCGTGTCGAACTGCCCCTCTTTGAGCGCGGGCTGCGGCACCGCACCGTCAAGCGCCTTCGGCGGCGGATCGGGCAGCGCCCGTCCCGCGGCAGCGGAACCCGAGAGTTTTGGCGGTGCAGGTGCCTCGCCGCCTGCCCTACTGAAAGCCCGACTATCTACACTGAGTGCTGCTGGAGCCCTAGGCGGCGCTTCTGCGGAGGGCGCAGGCAAATCGAAGGCCCGTACCGCGCCTTGAACCGAGGGCGGTGTCGGCCCGGCGAAATCCGCTTGCGGCACAACACCTGGCGTGGCGGGAACGGCAAGCGCCGTGGCTTCCCGGGCCGATGGAACCACTTTTGCAGGAACAGTCAGATCAGGGTCATTTGGCGAAATGGCAGGGCCAACGCCTGCGCCGCGTAGGGTTGTCTTATCTGAGCCACCTTGCGCTGCCAGCTCGCCGGGCACCCGGCCCGCGTTCGTAGCCGTAGCCTCGCGCGTCGTAACGGGCGAGCCAAAGACATCCGCCGTAGCCTTAAGCGCTGGCGCAACCGAAAGGGCCGCCCCCCCGGGCGAGGGCGCCCGCACTTGCCGGTCTGCAGCGCCCGGCACCGCGCTGTCATACGGCGGGGATGGTGGAACAGAAGCAGCGGGATTCACCTCGCCCGGTGAAAGCCCGGCTGCAACGCGCGATTGCCCAGCGGCGTCAGCCACAAGATCCGCCAGTGAGCTGCCCTCGGCGGCGGCATCAGCCGCGTCAAACGCACTTCCGAAGCTTTCGCCAGTTACCACATCCGTCGCAATCAATCCGGCGGGCACCGGCTTTGCCGGGGTAAGCCCATCTGCGGCCTGTGGCACCGGAGCTACAGCGAAGAGTTGCAACCGAAGTCCTCCAAAACTCCGAGCACCCTTAGCCGGATCCGATTACCGGATCTTTACCGCCACCCGCGAAAAGCACGGTCAGGCACTGCTGGATGGGAGATAGCCTTGATCGATGGCCTTGGCGCCACAGGGCGCGCCGAACTACCCCAAAAAAACGCCCGTCTCTGGACTGCCGCACAGGCGCTTGAGGCGAGCTTTCTGGCCGAAATGCTGAAGCCCATCGGGCTGGGGGAGCCCAGCGAAAGTTTCGGCGGCGGCCCCGGCGAGGAACGGTTCGCCTCCTATCTCAGAACAGCACAGGCAGAGGCAGTGGTTGACGCAGGCGGCATCGGGCTGGCCGAAAGCATCTACGTCGCAATTCTGAAGCGCGAAAATGCTGGGTAGCGCAAAGGCCGCGCCGACCGAGGCGCTGATCGATCTTTTGGAACGCGAACGCGGCGCGTTGCTTGAGGGTGACTTTGAAGTTCTTGCTCGAATCGCTGGTGAGAAAGAGCGCCTTTTGAGAGCGCTGGGAGAGGCCAAGCCAACGGACGTTCCGGAAAGCCTACGCGATCTGGCGGCCCGAAACGGTGAGCTTTTGGAAGCCGTCCAAAGGGGCCTAAAGGCAGGGCTGCAACGGATCGAGGCCCTTCAGGGGGGTGGCACGCCGCTTAGAAGCTACGACGGTTCGGGATCCGCCGCAGTCATTGGCCCGCCACGCCCATCCTTTCGCCGCGATGTGTGATCGGCGCGCCGGCCGCGGTTAGGCAATCATTAGGGTTTGGCGGCTAGCCAGAGCGCGCATCCCAAGTGCGGATGGCGCGGCGCATCTACGCCGCATTCGTCAGAACGGCGCTTAAACCACGTTCCCAAGGAACGTTCGTGAAGCTGGCGCAAAAGCGCCGTTGGACATAGGACAAAACATGTCGAGTATCCTTACCAATACCAGCGCGATGGTTGCGCTGCAGACCCTTCGTGGGATCAATTCCAACCTCACCCAAACCCAGAATGAAATCGCCACCGGCAAATCCATTGCCTCGGCGAAAGACAACTCTGCGATCTGGGCGATCTCGAAAGTTATGGAATCTGACGTCAATAGTTTCATGGCAATCTCGGAAAGCCTTGGCCTTGGGCAATCCACCATCGCCGTGGCCCGCCAGGCCTCTGAAACGGTGTCTGACCTTCTGACGGACATGAAGGGCCGGATCGTTGCCGCGCAGGAAGAAAACGTCGACCGCGGTAAAATTCAGACCGATATCGACGCGCTCACTGATCAGATCAACTCGATCGTAAGCGCCGCGCAGTTCAATGGCCTAAATCTTGTTCAGGGCACGGACTCCGCCAATATCCTCGGCTCGCTCGACCGCGCTGGCGACGGAACCGTCACGGCCAATAACATCACCGTGGAACGGCGCGACCTGACCACTGGCGCCGGCCGTTTCGGCACCACGGGCAACCTCGCCCCGAACATCACGGTGAGTGACGCAACAGCCAACGGACTGAACGACACGGGCAACACCGCCGTAATCACGCTTGCGACGAATGCGGACTATGCGGCGGCAAACGGCGCGCTTGGCCTCACGGTCGGCGGCGTTGCGGTGAACTTTGCGGCCGGTGATCTGACCGGCAACCAAGACGCCGCGGCTGGCATCGTCGCAGGCCGCATCAACGCGCTTGGCATCGAGGGGATCACCGCCACATCGACGGGTGCGGCGGTCACAATCACCTCCACCCGAGGCTTCGAAACGGCGGATGTGGTGATTGATAGCGAGTCGGGTGTGACCGGCGCTGAAGTGACCGCGCTCAATGGCACGACGGGCCTTAACAACGGCGTAGGCGTTGTAAACACAATCGACGAACGCGCGGAGAGCCTGACCTTCGATAACGCGGCCGTTCTGAACGACGGTGACGGCTATCGCGTCACCTTCGGTGGTGAAACCTACACCTACGTGGCCGGACCCAACGAAACCTTCGAGGATGTTGTGAAGGGCCTTCAGGCTGCCATCGGCGGTGGCAATCTTGAAGACATCACCACGCGCGTGACGACCGATGACAATGGTAACTTCCAGCTGAAAATCGATAACGGCAATGCTACCGACAAGACGATTGTCGTGGCGGGTACGACCGGGGGAGAAGCCTCTGGCGGCCTTTTCGGCCTTGATACGCTGGATGTGACCACCAATACCGGCGCCACCAACGCGCTCAACACGATCGAAACGTTGATCAATGAAGCGATCGACAGTGCCGCGTCATTCGGCTCGGCCCAAGGGCGGATTGACCGGCAGGCGGAATTCGTGAGCCAGCTCACGGACTCCTTCAAAGCCGGTATTGGCGAACTGGTAGATGCGGATATGGAGGCGGCTTCGGCCCGCCTGCAGGCGCTTCAGGTGCAGCAGCAGCTTGGCATCCAGTCGCTTTCGATCGCAAACCAGGCGCCGCAGTCGATCCTCGCACTGTTCCGGTAAGCACAACTGGCTGATCCGGGCCCGCCCCGGGTCAGCCCCTCCCCCAAGAATTGGACCTCATCGGCCCACGCCGATTGGAAGGATGCGCCGTGAATCACGTTCAACAAGCCCAATCCGCCTACGCCGCCGCCGCCGGCCCCGCCCGAAGCCCGCGCAGCATTGAGTTCGATGCCTTCGCCCGCGTCACGCGCAAGATGAGCGAAGCCAGCCGGGCCGGCGCGAAGGGCTTTCCGTCCCTGGCCTCGGCGCTGCACGAAAACCGGCGGCTTTGGACTGTGCTTGCCTCAAGTGTCGCGGATCGCGACAACGCTCTGCCGAATGCCCTGCGCGCCCGTATCCTTTACCTCGCCGAATTCACCCAGACGGAAACCACGCGCATTCTTGCCGGCGAAGCCGAGGCCGCAGCGCTGATCGATATCAACACCGCGATTATGCAGGGTCTGCGCACCGAGGCTCAGGGGCAATGAGCGGCCTCGTCCTTAAACTCGCGCCGAAGGAACGGATCCTGATAAACGGCGCCGTGATCGAAAATGGCGACCGTCGCAGCCGCCTGTCGATCGTTACACCCAATGCCAATATTCTGCGGCTGCGCGACGCAATCCACCCGACGGAGGCGAAAACCCCGGTGCGCCGCGTCTGCTACATTGCCCAGCTTGTGCTCAGCGGCGACGCGCGGCCAGAAGATGCGCAACCGCAATTGCTGCGGGGCATTGAGCAACTCTCACAAGTATTCCGGGATGGCGCGAGCCTCGAGCAACTGAGTACGGCAACCGAGGCCACCTTGGCGGGGCAGTACTATCAGGCGCTGAAGGCACTGCGTGGCCTGATCGCGCGCGAAGACAGGCTGATCGGGAGCACGCCGTTATGACGTTTCAACCGGTTGTTCCCTTCGGCGGTAATGCGGGTTGGGCGTTCTTGCAGCGCACACGCGAATCCCAGGAAGACGCCTTTCAGCAAAGCGCCGCCCTTCAGCGCGATGTGGCCTATTTCCGCGCGAACATCGGCGGGATCACCAGTGCCGAAGATCTCGTCGATGACCGCCGCCTGCTGAACGTTGCACTCGGGGCATTCGGGCTGGCTGAGGATATCGACAACAAGTTCTTCATCCGCAAAACGCTCGAAGAGGGAACGCTGCGGGACGACAGCCTTGCGAACCGTCTTTCCGACAAACGCTACTTCACCATGGCCGAGGCGTTTGGCTTTGATCTGTCGCCCCCCCGGACCGTTGTCGGCGGGTTTGCCGACCCAATCGTTCAGGCTTTTCAGGAGCGCTCGTTCGAAGTGGCCGTCGGCAATCAGAACCCCGACATGCGCAGCGCACTCACATTCGCGCGCGATATCGGCGATCTCGCAGAACGCGGGCTTTCGGGAGAGGCGGCCTGGTTCACGGTGATGGCCACGCCGCCACTACGCACCGTCTTTGAACGCGCCTTTTCCCTTCCGATCGAAATCGGAACGCTCGACGTGGATCGCCAGCGTGAAATCTTTGAAGAAAAGGCCAACCAATTTTTCGGAAGCCCGGATGTGGCACAATTCACAGACCCAGAAAAGCAAGACGAGCTGCTGCGGCGGTTTCTGGCGCAATCGGAGCTGCAGGGCGGCGTTTCGCCCACCACACGAGGGTCCGCCGCGCTTGCAATTCTTCAGGCCAGCGCAACACCGCAGTTCGGCATCGTGCTTTAGCCCGAAGCGCCCTCGGTATCGGCCCCGGCAAGCAGGGCGGCGAGGGCCGAGAAGCTTTCGCCAACCCCCTGATGCGCGGTTCGTGACGCAAAGGCTTCGATCTTTGGCCATAGCGCCACCGCCCGATCAGCCGCCGGATCGCCACCGGCCTGATAGAGCCCCGCCTGCACCATCAACTCCACCTGTTCATAGCTGCCAAGAACCGCGCGCAGATCCGCAATGAGCGCGTTCTCGTCCTGGCTTGCGGCAGCCGGAAGCGCGCGAGACACTGATCTTGGGATGTCCACCGCCGGATAGCGCCCGCGCTCTGCAATCGCACGGTCAAGAATGACATGGCCGTCTAGCACGCCCCGCAGGACGTCTGGCACGGTACCGTCCATATCGCCCCCTGCGACGAGCACCGTGAGAACGGCCGTGATGTCGGCCACCCCGTCACCGCCCGGCCCCGCGCGCTCGGCCAAACTGAGAAGGCGCTGCGCAACCGACGCGGGATATCCACCCAGCGCCGCGGGCTCGCCCGACACCAGCGCGATTTCGCGATGAGCCTCTGCAAAGCGGGTGATGGAATCAGCGAGAAGAAGCACATGCCGCCCGGCATCGCGGAAATGCTCTGCCACCGCCATGGCCGCATAGGCGCATCGGCGGCGCACCAACGGCGACCGATCCGCCGTTGCCGCCACGACAATGGCCCGCGACATGCCCTTCGGCCCCAACACGCGCTCACAAAACTCGCGCAACTCGCGGCCCCGCTCGCCAATCAGGGCCACAACGACGAGATCGGCTTCGAGCCCCGTGGCCAGGCGCGCAAGCAGGGTGGATTTGCCAACACCTGCCCCGGCGAAAAGCCCCATGCGCTGGCCCCGTGCAAGCGGCAAGACCGTATCGAAAAGCGAGAGGCCCGTGGAAAGCCGTGGCCCCAAGCCGCGGCGCGCCGCCGCCTCGGGCGCCGGGCCGATCAGCGGGCGGGGATCGCGGCCCATAAGCATCGGACCCTTGCCATCGATCGGCCGGCCGGAGGGGTCGACGACGCGCCCGATCCAGTCATCAGACGGCGCAAGCCGCGCGGGCCCCTCATGGCGCACACGTGCACCGAGCCCGATCCCTTCCGCGCCACCATCGATCAAAACGTTAAGCCGTTCCGGCGCAAGCGCCACGACCTCACCTGAAAGACCATCCAGATCGGGCAGGGAAACCAGTTGCCCCAGTTCGGCAACCTCCGACAACCCGGTGACCTGAAGCAAACCGCGCTCAACCGCTGCGACGCGGCCAACACGCCGCACGGGGCGGGAGTTGAAGAGCTGAGCGGCAAGCGTATCAGGATGAAGCAACGCCATGGGGCCCCCTATTCTGGCTCATCGTTTCTTAGGGAATCACCGTTAAGCCAGTGTTGAACAGATCGCGGGAGAAGCCCCGGTGCTAGAACAGCCTCGACTAATGCAGTTGGCCTCGGCCATGGCCGAATACGCCGGCGCGCGGCAGCGGCTTATTGCGGAAAACGTCGCAAATGCCGATACGCCGGGCTACACCGCACGCGATCTGCCAGCCTTCCGCGCCATGCTGGCCGACGCCCCCTTCGATTTGCGGCGCACACGCAGCGCGCACATGCATGTGGGCGACGTGGCAATGGGCGGGATGGAAGTGCAGGTTGCTGCGGGGGAAGTCGCCCCAAATGGCAACTCCGTCTCGATTGAAACAGAGATGATGCGCGCGGCAGAGGCGCGCCAGCAGCATGACATGGCAATTGCGGTCTACAAGGGCGCGCTTGACCTGATGCGCAGCGCATTGGGCCGGGGGAGGTAGCGCACCATGGCCTTGCGAGATGCGCTTTCGATCTCTGCCAGTGGTATGGCGGCGCAATCCCAACGTCTGCGGCACACGGCCGAAAACATCGCCAATGCCGAAACACCAGGATACCGCCGCAAGCAGGTGGCCTTCGAGGCAGAGCTTGTTGCGGGAACGCGCACCGGAAAGGTGCGAACCGGTCCAGTTGAACTGGATCGCCGCGAGCTGACCCGGACGTATGACCCCGGCCATCCGCTCGCCGATGCAAGCGGCTACCACGAAGGATCGAACGTCAATCTGGTAGTCGAAATCGCTGACGCCCGCGAAGCGCAACGGTCTTACGAGGCCAACCTGCGGCTCTTCGATCAGGCGCGGCAGATGTCACGGGGCATTTTGGATCTTCTGAGGCGTTAGGGAGCTGATCGGGTGGACATTTCCTCAACATTCGCAGCCCGCGGGTATGCGGCAACAAGAATTGCAACAGAGCCGGAGGTTGCCGGCGAGTCGCTCACATCAGTGGCAAGTGACTTCGCCCAAACCCTGCAGGATCGAGAAGTCGAAGCGGTTGACGCGCTTGCATCTCAGCCTGACCCCCTTTCCCTGGTGCAGGCCCTTGCCGAAACGCAGTTGGCCGTGGAAACGGCGGTTACAGTGCGCGATCGCGTGGTTGAGGCTTATCAGGAAATTCTCAGGATGCCGGTCTAGCATCCGGTGTCTGAAACCCTGTTTTACGACGTGATGCGGCAAGGCCTTTGGGTGTCTGTTCTGATGTCAACGCCGATCCTCGGCGTGGCGTTGGCAACGGGCCTCGCGATCGGCCTCTTTCAGGCGCTCACTTCGATCCAGGAAATGACGCTGACCTTTGTGCCCAAGCTTCTCGCCATGGTCGCCGTGTTCTGGGCCACCATGGCGTTCATGACCGAGCTTCTAACGGCATTCTTTAGGCGCGATATCGTGCCCGCAATTCTGGCAAGCTGATGGATACGACTGGCTACACAACACTCGCACGGCAAAGCGGCCTTCTCAACAACATGCAGGCGGTGGCCAACAACATGGCCAACCTGTCCACAACCGGTTACCGCCGCGAGCGTGTCATTTTCACCGAATTCGTGGCGTCCACGGGCACAGCGACGCCATCGCTTTCGATGGCCGCCGCACGCGCCCGCGATACGGACATGACTCAGGCGCCGCTTCGCCAAACGGGCGGAACGCTTGACCTGGCCATCGAGGGCCCCGGCTTCTTCCTCGTCGACACTCCCGACGGCGTAGCGCTCACTCGGGCGGGCACGTTTACGCTACTGCCCGACGGGCGGCTTGCCACGCCGCAAGGCTTTCCCCTGCTCGACGCAGGGGGCGCAGCGATCCAAGTCCCAGGGCCCGGCGCCGCTATCGCCGTTGCACAGGATGGAACCGTCTCTTCCGATGGCCAGCCATTGGCCCAGATCGGGTTGTGGGACAATCCTGGCCCAACGCCCCCAGCGCGGCGCGATGGCGTGATGTTCCGCCCCGATGGCGCCCCGATCCCGGCCGAACCCGGGGCCCGCATCCTCCAGGGTTTTGTGGAAGAGGCAAACGTTAATCCGATAACGGAAATGGCCCGCATGATCGAAGTGCAGCGCGCTTATGAGCTTGGGCAGGGCCTTTTGGACCGTGAGGATGAACGCATCCGCGCGGTGATCCGCACCTTGGCACAACAGTAGGGACAAACCATGCAAGCGCTCCAGATAGCCGCGACCGGAATGACTGCACAACAGACCCGCGTTGCGGTCATTTCCAACAACCTCTCGAATATGAGCACGACGGGCTACAATCCGCGGCGGGCGGAGTTTGCCGATCTGCTCTATCAGCAGGTTGCCCGGCCCGGCACCGTGAACGCCAACAACGGAACCGTCCTGCCCACCGGCGTACAAATCGGCCTTGGCGTGCGGTCGGCGGCCGTTTCAGTGGATGTCATGCAAGGCTCTTTGGCCGCAACCGGAGGCGATCTTGATATCGCTATCGAGGGCCTGGGATTTATTGAAGTGACATTGCCCTCTGGCATTTCGGCCTATACCCGCGATGGGGCCCTGAAACGCTCTGCCGAAGGCCAGATCGTCACGTCAGACGGCAATCCGCTGGTGCCCGACATTACAATCCCGGAAGACGCGCGCTCGGTGACGATCAATGCAGATGGAGAGGTCTTTGCCTACTTTGACGATCAGGTGGCCGCGCAAGAGCTTGGCCAGATCACGCTGGCGGGCTTTACCAACGTCAAGGGTCTAGAAGCGATCGGATCAAACCTGTTTCTTGAAACCGAGGCGTCGGGCCCCGCGTTTGTGTCGGAGCCCGGAACCGATGGCTTGGGCACGGTACGGCAAGGTTTTCTCGAGGAAAGCGCCGTCGATCCTGTGCGCGAGATCACTGAACTGATCAAGGCGCAACGCGGCTACGAGCTGAACGCCAAAGTTATCACTGCCGCAGACCAGATGCTCGGCGCAACAACACAGCTGCGATGATGCGGGCCCACGCTTTAGCGGCGGCACTCGGCGGCTTTTTCGCCGGCCCGGCCTGCGCCGCGGAAACCCTGTATGCCACGCGCACGATCCCCGCCCGCGCGATCATCGCGCCCGGCGATGTGGACCTTCGATCGCCCGACGTTCCCGGCGCGCTCACCGACGCGTCCTTGGCCATCGGCTATGAGGCGCAGATCGTGATCTATGCCGGGCGCCCCCTGCGCGCGAGAGATCTTGCCCCACCGGCCCTTGTAGAACGCAATGATATCGTCACGCTCACCTACCGCGCCGGCACATTGGAGATTATCGCCGAAGGCCGCGCGCTCGGCCGCGGGCCCGAAGGCGCCCGGATCCCGGTGATGAACCTTGCCTCGCGCACCACGGTGACGGCCACGGTGATCGGGCCATCGCATTTGCGGGTGGGGGAGTAACCTGCCGTGTTGCCCAACGCACTCCTTCGAAGCCTTTGCGCCGTCGCTGCCGCCTTCTTCACGGTTGGCTGCGCCGATCTCAGCTCCATCGGAAAAACACCGCCTTTCACGCCCATCAACAACGGGCTTGAACATCAGGCGATGCAAGTACCGGCAAACGTAAACACCGCGCGCGCGTCGGGCCCCTCGCTTTGGACAGCTGGCCGCGGATCACTATTGGGCGACAGGCGGGCCAGCTCACAAGGCGACATTCTCACTGTTGTGATCGAAATCGACGAAAGCGCGGAGATCTCGAACAGCACCGAACGCAGCCGCAATGGCAGCGAAAACCTATCTGTGCCAAACCTTCTGGGGCTTCCAGGGCTGATCGACGGCCTTTTGCCCGGGGACGGCACCCTTGCCGATGCCGTAGATGCACAGGGCAGTTCCCGCTCATCCGGAGATGGCAGCGTCCGGCGCAACGAAGAGCTTGCCTTGCGCGTGGCGGCAACGGTGCTCGACGTTCTGCCAAACGGTGTATTGCGCATCCGCGGCTCACAGGAAGTGCGCGTGAACTTCGAGATCCGCGAACTTCTCGTCGATGGCTACGTGCGGCCCGAAGACATCTCACGCCGCAACGAAATCACCTATGACAAAATCGCCTCGGCCCGGATATCCTACGGCGGTCGGGGGCAGATCACAGCGGTGCAACAGCCTCGCTACGGCCAGCAAGTGGCCGATATCGTGCTGCCGTTCTGATGCATTTGATCCTGCCCCTTATCCTCGCGCTCATTGGGCTCGGGGCCGGGATCGGCGCCGGGCTTCTTCTCACGCCGGCGCCTGACCTGCCCGCGGCCGAAGAGGGCGGCGATAGCGCGGACGAACGCGAGGGGGAGGGTGCCACGGGCGGCAACGGGCAAGAGATCGATGGCGATCTTCTCGAATACGCAAGCCTCAGCAATCAGTTCGTGATCCCGGTCGTGAAAAATGATCGTATCGATTCGCTCGTTGTGCTCTCGCTCACACTCGAAGTTGCGCCGGGCGCCACGCCCACCGTGTTTCAGCGCGAACCACGCTTACGGGACGGGTTTCTCAGGGTGATGTTCGACCATGCAAATATCGGCGGATTTGACACGAGCTTCACCCAATCTGGCAACTTGACGATCTTGCGCGCGGGGCTGCTCGATGTGGCGCGCGCCGTGCTTGGCGATGAGGTGCAGGATGTACTCATCACGGACATTCTGCGTCAGGAAGTGTGACGGCGGCGCCGGGCGGCGGCCGCACCCGCGACGGCGCGTACATGTAGCTGCTCCAACGCGGCCCGGCGCCCGATTGCGGTGCGAAGCGCGGATATCAGCCCAGCGTGGTCCACCCGCAGTCGGGCAATCTCCCGTTGCAGCGCCGCCAATCGTTCCGGTCGGGCCGCGAGGGACTTGAGCGCGCCGAGCGCGCCGTCAGGGTCAGATGGCAGCGTGATCTGCTCAAGTTGTCTGGCCGCCTCGACCCGTCGCGCCAAACACCGTGCCGCCACGGCAAGGTCCGACCGTGCGCGCAGCTCCGATGCGTGCGCGACGGCAACCAGGCGTTCAAGCCGCGCCACATCGTTCATCGCCCGCTCACCGCCGGCGGGCCCGGCGCAGGATGGCATCGGCAAACCGGATCGCAGCCGCAACGGCACGGTAGTGCTCTGGCGGGATCTGAGCGCCAATCTCAACCGTGGCGTAGAGCGCCCGCGCGGTTGGCGGATCAAAACGGATCGGCACACCGGCCTCGGACGCCACCGCACGGATCCGCGCGGCCACCAGATCGGTGCCCTTCGCCACGCAAACCGGCGCCGTCTTCTGCCGGCGGTCCCAAGCCAGCGCCACCGCATAGTGGCGGGGGTTGACGATCACCACGCTGGCCCCCGGCACCTCGTCAAGCATCCGGTTCGTGGCGATATCCATTGCACGCTCGCGCCGCCGCGCCTTGAGTGCCGGATCGCCCTCGTTTTGCTTCACTTCTTCTTCGATCTCACGCCGCGACATGCGGTTTTTCCGGATGTGTTCCGCCCGCTGCCACGCGTAGTCGACAACCGCGATCGCGCTGGCCACGATCACGACAACAGCCAAGAACCGCCGCGATACCTCAAGCATCGCGACGGTGGCCTGGGCTGGGGTAGTCGCAAGCGTGGCCAGAATCAGAGGCAGCTCCCATAGAATGAAACCACCCAGGCAAGCGGAAAAGATGATCAACTTGACCGTGCTCTTGGCAAATTCGAATAGGCCCCCGCGCCCAAATTTTTGTTTTGCCCCCTCAATCGGCGAGATGCGCGAGATCTTGGGCTTGAGCTTCTCGCCCGCAAAAATGAATGCCTGCTGAACGATCACGCCCAACAGCGCGGCGAGAAAGGGAAGCCCAAACCACGGTGCAAGGGTTGGCAGCAGCGCCAGTGTCACCGGCGCCAGAGCCACCGCAGCGGAGCCGTCAAAGGTGTTGTGGGCCAGGGCGTTGGCGTCTTCGATCATATGGGCGAGGATGGACGTAATACCGGCCAGGGCACCGCCGCCGAAGGCCACCGCCGCCAAAAGGAGCCCGGCATAACCCGCCGCCGCCGTGAGATCTGCCGAGCGCGGCACGTCACCTTTGCGCCGCGCCTCTTCGAGCCGCTTGGGCGTTGGGTCAAACGGCTTGTCGGCGTTGTCCTCCTCTTCGCCCTCGGCCATCATCCGCCCCCGAATGGCGCGAAGAGCAAACCATCAAGTGCGGCGTTCCACGTCTCCAGCATATACGGTGCCGTGAGCCAAAGCACGAGAAGGCCGCCCGCCGTAATCGCAGGGGCGCCGACAAAAGCCACCATAAGCTGGGGCATGGCCCGATTGATCGCACCGAGAGCCAGATTGTAAACGAGGGAAGCGATCACGAAGGGTGCGGCGAGGGAAAACGCGAGGGCAAGTGCACCTGCCACCTGAGCCACACCCCAATCGGCCAGCCTGTCGGCCGCAATCGGCACGCCCTGAGGCAAAATCCGGTAGGTTTCCACAAACGCGGCAACGAGCTTCACGTGCAGCCCGGTCAGCGTGGCCAGCGCCAGCCCGCCAACCACGAGGAGGTGAGACATGGCGGGCTGCGGATCAACACTAGCTCCGCCCAGAAGCTGGGACAGGGATACGACGTTGGCCGCAATCGTGCCCGCCATCTGCAAGGTCACAACGGCCAGACGCAGGGAAATGCCGAACGCAAGGCCTGCGACGACCTCGATCCCGGCCGCCGCAACATAGGCGGGTGGCGCAGGGGGCGGTGCCGGCGCGCCCGGCAGAATGATCGGGGTGACAAGAACGGTGAGTGAGAGCGAGAGCCCAAGACGAACGCGCACGGGCACAGTGCGTTCGCCGAAGGCGGGAAGCAGCGCCATCGCAGCCCCAATTCTGAGAAACACCAAGAATCCGGCGGCCAGCGAAACTTGTGCAGCGCCAAGCACGTCAGCAAGCGCGGCGCTCATGCAGGAACAAGGCCAACAAGCGCTGGCCGCGCCTCGACCCCGATCTCTTCGAACGACAGCACCGGGTTGGCGATACCCTTGGCGGAGAGGACAGTGCGCAGGAACCGGCGACGGCGCATCGAAGTGATGAGGGCCGGGTAATCGCCAGCTTCGCCCGCCTGGCTGAGCTTTTCGGCCACTGCCGCGGCCAGCCGGTTAAACACGTCCGGCGGAAGCGCCACGTCGCGCGGGCCTGCGCCTGCGTCCACCTCGTGTTCGGCGAAGCGCGCCTCCCATTCCGGGGCCAACTGCACAAGCGGAAGGGTGCCGTCAGCGCGGCGAAGCCCGGCGATCAGCTGAAAGCCCAACCTTTGGCGCACGTGTTCGGCGGCCATTTCCGGCCCCGCGCCACTGCCCCGGGCCTCGGCAGTCGCCTCAAGAATAAGGGGCAGATTCCGGATCGATACACGCTCTTCCAGAAGCAGACGCAGCACCTGCAGCAACAGCTCGATCGGCACTTTCTCGGGCACAAGTTCGTCAATCAGGCGCCGATTGGCCTCCGCCCGCGCTGGATCGGAAAGCTGCGTCATCTCATCAAGCAGCCGTCTGAGGGATTTGAGGCCCATCAGCCGCGGGAAATTGCGTTTGATCACCTCAAGAAGGTGCGTTGCGAGCACCTCGGTGGGGCTGACAACCGTGAGCCCCGCAAGCGCAGCGGCATCAGCTTCGTCGGGCGCAATCCAGCGCGCAGGCGCCCCGTAAACAGGCTCCGAGACAGTCTCGCCAGGTGGCGCCGCAGCCTCATCACCACCGGTCAATACAAGGGATTTCTGCGGCCATAGCCTGTCGCGCGCCTGTTCAACACCTTGAATGCGCACCACATATGTGCCGGGCGGAAGCGACGCATCATCGGTAAGCCGGATCTCGGGCAGGATCACACCGAACTCGCTGGCCACATGGCTGCGCATGCTGCCGATACGCGCATCGATCCCGGTGGCCGGGTCAAGTACCATGGGCACGAGGTCCGGGGCGAACTGGATGTGAATATCATCAAGGTCCAGCGTGTCGGCGATCGGCGGCGGGCCGGCAGGCACGGCGGCATCCTCGGCCCCAACCGCCGCTGGATCAGGCGCGGCATCGCGGTTTTGCGCACGCCAATAGGCCGCCCCGCCCAAGCCCGCTGCTCCAGCAATAAACGGCAAAAACGGCAACCCCGGCACCAGCGCCAGAAGCGCCATGAGAAATCCCACCGTAGCCAGGGCTTCGGGATATCCGCCAAGCTGAGCGAAAACGGCCAGATCCGTCGAGCCCGTGGCGCCGCCCCGCGCCAAAAGCAGCGCCGAAGCGATTGACACAATCACCGCAGGGATCTGGCTGACCAATCCGTCGCCAACGGTGAGGATCGAATAGGTCTCCAGCGCCTCACCGAAGGCCATATCGTGCGCGGCAATCCCGATGATCAGCCCCATCACGAAGTTGAGAAGGGTGATCAAAAGCCCCGCGATGGCGTCACCTTTTACGAATTTCGATGCGCCGTCGAGCGATCCGAAAAACGTGGTTTCTTCCTGTTCCCGGGAGCGGCGTTCCCGTGCCTCGGCATGGTCGATCGCCCCGGCGGACATGTCGCTGTCGATCGCAAGCTGCTTGCCGGGCATCGCATCAAGCGCGAAGCGCGCGCCCACTTCGGCCATCCGAGCCGCGCCCTTGGTGATGACGATGAAATTCACAATCAGCAGTACGCCGAACACGACTAGCCCCAAAAACAGGCTGCCCCCCATCACGAACATCGCAAAGCCCTCGATCACATCTCCGGCAGCATTCGTCCCGGTGTGCCCCTCTCCGATAATCAGCTTGGTAGAGGCCACGTTCAATGACAGGCGGAGCACAAGAGAAGCGAGCAGAACCGTAGGAAAGGCCGAGAAATCGAGCGGCCGTTCGATGAAAAGGGTCACCGTAAAGATCAGGATGGCCAGTGCAAAAGACACGGCAAGACCGATGTCGAGCATCCAGGAGGGCATCGGCAGGATCATCATCACGATCACGGCCAAAAGCGCGACCGCCAGCAGGATCGTGGGGCGGAAAAGAACGGCGGCGCTCACGGCAAACGCTTCGGTGCGGCCACCAATGCCTGTGACGCCCGCGCCAGAAACGCATCAAGCGGCGCGACATCCGGCACGAGCGATCCCGAAGACAGGCTGCCACGCCCGGACTGAAGCAGCACATAGCCACGGGCCGGCGGGGTAGCCTCGCGCGCTAACGCGAGGGCAGATGCAATAGGCGCCGGCTGCTCAGCCAAACGGGCCCGCCAGCGATCAAAACGGGCCCGGTACACCCTTGCGTAGTGAGGCGTCCGGGAATGATAGGCGCCCGCAGCGCGGCTCCAATCCCCAAACTCGGCATAAAGGCTGGCCAGGAACCGCGCGGCGTAGGCGGCATTCGCGGCCGGATCGATCATCTCTTCGAGCGAGCGGAAGGCACGGCCGTGCCAACGGTAGTTGACCTGGAAGCAGCCAACATCGAACGAATGCCGTTGCGCCGCCCGTTCGCCGCGAATGAACGCCAGCGCCTCGTCCCGCGTCGTAAACCACTGGCTGGTACCGGAGGCATTGATCGCCCAAGGCGCGGCGCGTGGACCATCGCGGGTAACGCGACCCGTTTCTGTCAACGCAATCGCGCGCATGACGTTTTTGGGGACACCCCATCTTTCGGCCGCGGGGCGAAGTGCTGCCTCGCAAACATCGAGCGCCCGAGCCGGAGTCGCGGCGGCAAGCGAAAAGGCCGCCCCGAGTGCAAGCACCCATAGTGCGGCTACGAAAAGCCAAACCTGCTGAGCCATTCGAGCTCCCAATCACCAGCGATTGCGTCACAGATGCGCACAAGTGTTTTCGCCGCGAAGCCTTTCGAAAGCGTTGCTGCGGCCTAGGGCGCGGGAGGGGGCGGCACGGCCTCAAGAAGGGCGGCCAATCGGGCGCGCGCCTCTGTACTCTCGCCCAGAAGATCACGGAGGGAGGAAAGCTGCAGCGGATCATGCTCTGGAACACCGTCCGTAACCAGCGCGCCCGCGGCCCCGATTGCGTCAGGGGCCCGTGCCGCCAGCGCTTCCCAAGCCCGGGCGCGAAGAGCAGCGCGCACGGCCAGATCCCGATCTTCTGCCGTCGCAGCAAGCTCAAGCGCGCGCTCTGCCTCACCCAGGCGAAGCCGCGCCACGGCAGCAATGCGGCTGGCGTTTTCATCATCCAGCTGCTCGGCTGTGCGCGCCGCCTCCCCAGGCCGGCCCGCGGCAAGATCGAGCCGTGCCGCAAGGCGCACCGCGGCGTCGTCGCCCATGGCCAGAAGCGGCGCTGCAAGCCCTTCGGCCTGCGCGGCAAAACCAAGTGCGATCAACCGGTCGACATAGACGGTGCGTGCCGTGAGCCCTGCCTCCGTCAAGCTACGGTCGATCCCGGCGGCGAAGGCATATCGCAGAAACACCGCATCCGGCGCATCCTCGGCGATTGCGAGAAGCGCCTCGCCTTCGAGCAGGGTGGCGGCCTCGGCGGACAAAACGCCTTGGTCCAGCGCTACGGTCAGCGCCTGTGTCGCACCGTCAAAATCCTCCCGCGTGAGCCGGGCGCGGATTTCAGCGGCCTTCAGCCGCGGCGCCTCCGCTGTCCCCACACGCTCAAACGCAAGGATCGCTGCACTTTCAAGGGCCGCGATGTCCACCGGGCGGCCCGCCGCTAGATCTGCCTCGATGAGCTTCAAAAGGGCATCGCCTGCCTCCGGCAGATCGCCGGTGCCAACTGCTACCAGCGCATCGCGGTTTTCCGGCAAAAGCCCGCGTTCGCCCAGCCGTGCCTCAAACAGGGTGCGGGCGGCTGAGGCGTTAGGGCTTGGCGGCGGCAGGCGGCGATGCAGCACAAGAGCGCTTTCGCTTTCGCCCAGCGCCAGAAGCCGCAGGCCAAGCTCCGGCCCGATCACGGTCCGCAAATGCGACGGAAGCGCGGCATGCGCCAGGAGCAGGGCATTCACATCGGCCACGCCGGGCGGCGGCAGCGGGTCTGCCGCCAGCAGCGCCCAGAGGGCGCCGGGCCCCGGGCAGCCGATCTCGGGCGCAAGAGTTTCGGGAGCCTCACCGAAATGCCCGTCAACGATGCGGGCAATGGCGGCTGTGATCCCTGCCTCATCGCCGGTTGCGCCGAAAGCTTCGAGGACGCCCCGCGCCTCAGCCCCGAACGACAAATAGGTATAGAGGCGCGCGAGCCGCAGAACCGCTGCCTCGTCGGGGCCGTCGCGGGCGCCGATCACCTCTGCGCGCGCCGCGCCCAGCGCTGCGGTCGGATCCTCCGCATTGCCCCAGCTTGGCACGTCATAGGCCGTGCCCGCATGGCATTGATCCCGCGCCGGATCGATCAACGCAAAGGCATCCGGGCCAATGCTCTGCCCCGCACGGTCAAACCCCGTCTCGATCCGTATGTTGGGGCGGCCCGACGGCGGATCAGGCACGTTGGTTTCACTGCCCGCAAGCTCCGGGGTGCGCGCGGCGTCAACAAGCCCCTCGGCCGCGGCGCGCGCCACAGCTTCGGCCAGAGCGCGTTGTAGGCCCCGGTCGCTCGCAGCAACGCTTAACGGTAGGCTCAGCCCCCGAGCCGCGGCGCTTGAACCCAGGTCTGGCAGGCCGTCGTGGCCCGCCACGCGTTGCACGGCGCTCAACTCTGCGAGCGTAATCGTTCGGTCGGCGGGCAAGACAGGCGCCCAAGCCGGCACGGGCGCTGGGGGCTCCGGCTGACGGGGCGCAACGCCCATTACCGCCACACGGCCCCCGAGCGGAGGCAACCGTGCTTCGTGCCGCGCAGTGCGGCCAGGCGCCCCATCCCGGATGTCGATCACAAGAATGCGGGTACCGAGCATGCCGGTTTCCGCCGTACAAAGGCAGCCTAGCGAAATCAGCAAATCGCCGGATGACGGATCAACCATAAGATCGGCGATCCGGTCCCTCGGGATCAGGCGGAACACGCCCCCGAAATCAAACGAAACGTCGCTGCGGCCCGGTCGCAACGCATAGCCCCCTTCAAAGCGCCCAAGCACCCAATCGAGCGGGCGGGGGAAAGTAACCACCAAGCGCGCAAACCCGTCATGCGCGCCGGAGCGCACGGTGGCCGTTTGCGCCTGAACCGAGAGCGGCACGAGCGCCGCAACGACGCATGCCAAAAACCAGCGCATCACGCCGCCTCGCGCTTGGTATCCTGGAGGGCCGCCTCAAGCTCGGAAAAACTTGGGCGCACGCTATGGGGCGCGTTCTGGCGGCCGACTTCAATGCAGATATTTGCGGGATGATTATGCAGGTTTGCCACGAGAACCTCGCGGATCAGGTTGTAGAAATGGGCATCATCCGCCGCGACCGTTTTCAGCCGGGTCGCGAACGGGCCGACAAATGCATAGGCAAGAAATACACCCAGGAACGTGCCCACAAGCGCGCCACCGATGAGCTTTCCGAGAATTTCAGGTGGTTGGTCGATCGAGGCCATCGTTTTGATCACCCCCAGAACCGCAGCCACGATTCCCAGTGCGGGAAGCGCATCGGCCACCGTTTGTAGGGCGTGGCTCGAATGCATTGCATGGTGTTCGCGGGCCTCCAATCGCTTTCCCAGAACCTCTTCCACCTGGTGAGGATCGTCATAATTCATCGAGGCGGAGCGCAGGGTATCGCAGATGATCTCGACCGCCTCGTGATCGGCCAGGATTCGCGGGTAACGACCGAAGATCGCGGATGTTTCCGGTGCTTCGATATGCTCCTCAAGCGATACCGGGTTCGCACGCGCGATGCGGATTAGTTCGAAGAGTAAACACAACAGGTCGCGGTAGTCATCGGGCTTCCAGTGCGGGCCTTTGAACACCTTGCCCAACTCTTTCAGCGTGTGCTTGATCGAAGGCCCATCATTGGCGATCAGGAACGTGCCGATCGCGGCGCCACAGATCATCATCATTTCAAAGGGAAGGGCCTTGACGATGATGCCAAACTTGCCGCCAGCCAGCGCATAGCCGCCGAAGACCATTGCGAAAATGAAAACGATGCCGATGATGCCGATCATGCCGGGCGCCTTACCGTTTTGTTGCGAGACTGGGTTCGAGGAAGGGGCGGCTACTGTGTCGGCGCGCGGGCGTTCCGCCCCGCCAGGATCACGCTGATCGTGTAGGCGGTTTCCGGGGGCAGACCAGCGAAGATTGCGGCCGCCGCATCGGCCCGCATGCGGGAAAGAAAGCCGGCCGCGAAATCGGGCGTCATTGCCTGGAAAAGCTCTGCCGCTTCCTTGGGTTTCATGTTTTCGTAGACGCTGGTGAGCTGCGCCAGATCGTCCTCCGCCGCCGTTTCCGAGCGCGCCATAGTTGCACTCAGCTGCGCCTCGGCGGCCTCCAACGCTGCGAGCCGGGCCTCAATGGCCTGTTCGGCAAGATCGAGCGCGGCAAGCCTGTCAGACAGAGCATTTTCCCGATCCTGAACCGATGTTTCCCGCGCGCGCACCGCGGCCAGCGCGGCATCAAGCCCTTCATCGGTGGCGCAATCGCAGGCGGCGGTAATCACCCCAGCCTCAGCTGTGCGCGCAGCAACTTCCCGCGCAAGGGCGGCGCCGTGGCCATCCCACGCCCGCAAAAGCCCAGAGCCCACAAAGCCTGCCGCAATGATCAATAATAGCCCGCGGCCCAAAATGCTTGATCGGGTCATCCCTTGGCCCCTGTGCGCATCCGATTGCTCAGAAAGAGCGCATCTTCGACCGGCGCGTTTTCAGCAGGCGCAGCACCATTCGGTGCAGCGGGCGATACTGCGGCTTCATCGGTGGCCTTGGGCTGGGTGCGGTCGGGAAAGATCTCATCCGGTGGCCTCGCCGCAGCCACATCAGCTGGTTCGGGCGCAACAGGTTCGGCGGGTGCGGGCGCCTCGGCACGCGGCGCCACGTCGGGCAAGTCATGAAGCGACGCCACCAGAAGCTCCAGCCGGCGCGCGGCGGCTTCGGCACGCCCGGTAAGCTCCCCCAATGAGTTGGCCGAATCCGATGCCGCGGTTTGCGCAGATTTGAGGGTGCGAGTCATATCGTCCACCTGCACCGATAGCACCGCGATCGCACCACCCACGCCTTTTTCGAGATCCGTAAACCGGCTCAGTCGGCGCGAGAGCACGATGCAATACGCCCCTGCCCCAAGCGCCGCGATCAAAAGCAAAACATCAGCAACAAACGCCACGGCCGCCTCCTAATTCAGCACGAATTCCATCACGAGCAGGTCGCGCACATTGTCCTCGCCCACCACCAGCCGCACCCGTCGCAGCATCTGGGCACGCAGCTTGATCAGCGCAGACGGTTCTTCGAGATCGCGCGCTTCAACTGCGCGCAGATACCCGTTCAGTACATCCGTGATCCGCGGCATCAGCGCCGTGACATCGCGCACCTTGCCGTTGGGCACCTCAAGCTGGGCGTTGAATCGCAAGTGGCGCCCGGCCGTGCCCGTGCCGACCGACACCACGATGGGCTCAATCGGCACAAACGCGATGCCGGCATCCGCTGGCTCAGCCGCCTTTTCTCCAGCCCCATCTGCCCCGCCGCCCAGCAGCCCAGAAGCGGCTGCAAAGTAACCGCCTGCGCCAGCCGGAACCGCAAGGACCAGCCCGATTAAAAGCGCCTTTCCCAACCGTTTTGGCGGCGGGCCTTCTTCTTCCGTTGCAGCGTCTGCCATCACGTCCCCATTGCCCCCGCGCTTGCTCTTACCCCGTTGCATCTAACCGATTGTTAAGAGCGCTCTGCGAGAAGCGCCGCAGCACAAGGGCAGAAGCCCGTAAGTGGCGGAGTAAGGCGTGCAGCAGTTCATGGCCGGGTTTATGGCGCTTTCGCCAATGCGGCGGATCGTGGTTCTGGGAGCCACTGTTGGCGTATTTTCAGCCGTTCTGGGCTTGGCCCGCATGGCCTCGGCGCCGCAGATGGCATTGCTTTACGCTGGGCTCGAACCGGCGGCGGCGGGCGAGGTTGTGGCCGCCCTTGAACAAGCCGGAACACCCTACGAGGTGCGGGGTACGTCGATATTCGTTGATGCCGCACAGCGTGATGCTACGCGGCTGGAACTTGCCGCGCAGGGCCAGCCTGCCATGGGCGCACAAGGCTACGAACTTCTAGAAGCAATGTCGGGGTTCGGAACGACTGCGCAGATGTTCGATGCAACGTACTGGCGGGCAAAAGAGGGCGAGCTTGCGCGCACGATCGTCGCCAGCCCCGCCTACCAAAGTGCCCGCGTTCACATCTCAAACCAGGCGCAGAACCGCTTCTCCATGGGCGGCGCGCCCAAGGCATCTGTCACCGTCGCCCCGGCCGCTGGGCGGATCAGCTCGGCGCAGGCCCGCGCGTTGAAGCACCTTGTCGCCTCGGCGGTGGCGAATCTCGATCCCGAGCGGGTTTCGGTGATTGACGCACGAACGGGCCTCGTTGACGGGGGTGCGGGCGATGCGATGGGGAACGGCTTGGCGATGGACGAACGGGCTGCGGCCCTGAAGCAGAATGTCGAACGCCTGTTGGCCGCGCGCGTGGGCCCGGGCAACGCCGTTGTCGAAATCATGATCGACCCGGTGACCGAGCGGGAGCAAATCCGCGAGACACTCTTTGATCCTGACAGCCGGGTGGCCATCAGCACCGATACACAGGAAATCACCACTTCGGCCCAGGATCAGGGCAGCAACGCCGTAACTGTGGCGAGCAACCTTCCCGATGGTGAAGCCTCTGGTGCCGGGAATAGCTCAACATCTCAAAACTCCGAAACCCGCGAGCGGGTGAATTTCGAGGTGGCTGAAACGCAGCGCGAAATCTTGCGCACACCCGGGGCGATCCGGCGAATGTCTGTTGCCGTTCTGGTGGATGGTGTCAGAGGCTCCAATGCCGACGGGGATGCGACTTGGGAGCCGCGGCCGGCGGCAGAGCTCGCGTCTTTACGCGCGCTCGTGGAATCAGCCGTGGGCTTCGATGCCGAGCGCGGGGATACGGTCACCCTTGAATCGCTTGAATTTCTGCCGGTGGCCGAGGCAGGCAGCACGGCGCCCGCGGCGCCGCTCTTTTCGGCAGGGCCTATCAACGTGATGCAGCTTGCGCTTGCCGGGCTCACCGCGCTTGTTACCCTTGCCATTGCCGCGCTTGTTGTGCGCCCCGCAATCGCGGCAATTGCCCAGGGCCGGCCGGCGCCCTCAGCACCCATGGGCCTACCGGCACCAGAGGATGGCAAGGCAGCCGCGCCTGCTCTCGCGCCTGCGGGCGCAGACGACATCGATAGCGGCCTGCCGGCCCTTGAGGGCGATTTGCCGCCGCTAGCGATCGCACCCGCGCCCATGGGGCTTGCCGATCTTGGCGGCGGCGAGCTGGTCGGCATTGGGGGTGGCGATGGCGCGGCTGATCGCCTGCGTGCGCTTGTCGGCGAGCGCCGAGAGGAAAGCGCAGCCGTTCTTCAAAGCTGGGTCGAAGATCGGGGAGCGGCCTGATGGGTGTGGTCAATCTCGAAGAGTTCTCGCAATCTCCAGCGCCAGCCGTACCGACTGCACCGCCCGCCCCGGCTCCGGGCTCGGCAGCGGGTGCGGCGTCGGGCGATGCGTTGCGAGAGGCCTTTGAACGCGGCTACCGCTCTGGCTGGGACGATGCCCAAGACACCCAGAGGAAGGAAGCCGCGGCACTTACGGCAGAGCTTTCGCGCAACCTGTCCGATATCAGCTTCTCGTTTCATGAAGCTCGGGAGGATGTGCTGGCCGGGATGGCGCGGTTCTACGAAGCGCTGTTTTCGGAGTTTCTTCCGTCGTTGGCCGATACAGCGCTAAAGGCCGCCCTCGTTGATGCCCTCGTGTCTGCCGCAACCGATGCCGCGCCCAATCGTGCCGTGATCGCCGTCGCTCCACCGGACGTTGGCCCGGTGCGTGAGGTCTTGCCCACCGATATCGCTCTCGATCTCTCGGTAGAGCCGGAGCCAGCGCTTCGGCCGGGCCAAGCGTACCTGACCTTCGCAGGCGGCGAGATTGAGTTTGACTTCGCAGCCGTCACCGACCGGCTTGCGGCCTGCATCCCGGCCACCGCGGATGATGGGGCGGCAGAAGCGTGAGCGATTCTGAGGACTCGAAAGCGGACGAAACCCGTTTTGGCGAAGTGCCCGTCACCGTGACGGTGGTTGTCGGCACGGCCCGTCCCGCCGTGCGCACGCTGCTTGAGCTGTCGCGCGATTCCGTCATCCCTCTCGAAAACCGGATCGACGATCCGGTGACCATTTACGCGGGCGACAAGATCATCGCCCATGGCGAACTTTTGGAGGACGAGGGAGATGGCGATGGCGGGGCGGGCACGCTTTCAGTCCGCATCACTGAGCTGCTGACCGATAATGGCTAGCCCCACTCTCCGCCACGGCGCGGGTGTTGCACTGGCTGTTGCCGCTGCCGGATGGCCAATGGTTGCCGCGGGCCAGAGCGTGCCATTCGAACTGCCCGAAGGCCTCATGCTTTCGGAGCGCGCGATCCAGCTTTTCCTGTTGATCACAATCCTCAGCATCGTGCCCGGGCTGGCGGTGATGATCACCTGCTTTCCCTTCATCGTCACCGTGCTGGCGATCCTACGCCAGGCCATTGGGTTGCAAACCTCGCCCCCGAACATCCTGATCGTCAGCCTCGCACTTTTTCTCACTTACTATGTGATGGAGCCCGTCTTCCTCGAAGCGTGGCGCGCCGGCCTTCAGCCGTTGGGCGAGGGTGCACTTGGCCCGGTTGAGGGGCTGACCGCAGCGCTTGCCCCGTTTCGGGAATTCATGGTGGGGCGGCTGGCCGCAGATTCCTACGCTGCGCTCGCAGAGCTTCGGGGCGTGCCGCGCACGGCAGATGTAGAGACCGCGCCGCTCTCTGTGCTCGTACCGGCCTTTCTGCTCAGCGAAATCGAACGCGCGTTTCAGATCGGTTTCCTGATTTTCCTGCCATTCCTGATCATCGATCTGGTGGTGGCCGCAGTGCTGATGTCCATGGGTATGATGATGGTGCCGCCGGCCATCGTGTCCCTCCCCTTCAAACTTGCCTTCTTCGTCGTCGCAGACGGGTGGGGTTTGCTGGCAAACGCTCTGGTGAGGGGTTACGTGCCCCAGCTTTAGTGCGGCTAACGGCCAGGGGCATCGTACCCATATTCTGCAAATTGCTTGCATATGGGCCAGAGTCCCAACGCGCGCCATCTCGCGCTGCGCGCGTCTCGCGAGCCACGCGCTATTGCACAATGAACTCCGCATGCAGCGCGCCGGCCGCTTTGATCGTTTTCAAGATATCGATCATGTCCCGAGGCGCGACGCCCAGTGCATTCAACCCCGCAATCACGTCGGACAGGGAGGTGCCGCCGGGCACTTCCGCCAAACCCTCCGTTTCCCCCGCGGCACCGATATCAGCCTCGGTCCGCGGCACGACGATCGATTGTCCCGACGCAAAGGGGTTCGGTTGCACTACAAGTGGCGCCTCGCTGATCCGCAGCGTCAGCCCCCCTTGGCTGACCGCCACGCGCGAGATCCGCACATCTGCGCCCAACACGATCGTGCCAGAGCGTTGATCAACAACCACACGCGCGCGCGTCTCTGGTTCCACCACAAGATTCTCGATCATGCCAATCGCATGGGCGGCCGAGCGGGCGCCGACGGCGGCGATGTTAACCCGCACGGTGCCTGCATCCGTCATCCGCGCCGCGGGTTGAGCAGACACGCCGTTGATCGCCACCTCGATGCGCTCAGCCGTCGTGAAATCCGGATCACGCAGAGAAAGCGCAACTTCGCGCATATGGGTGTAGTCAAACGCCACTTCCCGCTCCACACGCGCGCCGCCGGGGATCGAACCCGATGTCGGCACGCCCTGCACGACCTCGGCGCCCTCACCCGCCGCAGCAACACCACCGGCGAGAACCGCGCCCTGGGCAACGGCATAGATCTGGCCATCAGCGGCATTGAGCGGCGTCATCACGAGCGTGCCACCCAGAAGGCTGTCAGCGTCGCCTATGGCCGACACCGTCACATCTATTTGCGATCCGGCCCGGGCGAAGGCCGGCAGAACCCCGGTCACGAAGACAGCGGCAACGTTTTGCGGGCGGAACTGTTCGCCAGTGACATTTACCCCGAGACGTTCGAGCATGTTGCTCATGATCTCTTCCGTGAAGGGCGCGTTGCGCAGCCCATCGCCCGTTCCATTCAGCCCGACGACGAGGCCGTACCCCACAAGATCGTTGCCGCGCACACCCTCGAATTCAACGAGATCCTTAATGCGAACGGGCGCAGCTATGGCGGGCAGAGCCACCGCAATGGCGAGAAGCGCGACAAGCGCGCGCCAGATCACCTCAGAAACTCCGAAAGCGAAAGACGTGAAAGGCGCGCGGTGATCGAAAACAGAGTTTCGATCTGCACGCGCGTTGCCTCCAGCGCCGTGGCAGCCTCAAACGGATCCGCCGCGATCAGTTCATTTCGCGCAAGATCGGCGGCCGCGCGTTCGGCGGCATTCGTGGTCTCCGCAAGCGCAATGCGTTCCTGGGAAACGCCCACAGCCGCGCGCACATCTGTCAGCGCATCGCCGCTTTGGATAAGCTTCTCGCCGGCCCGCTGCGTGGCCGCGGCGCGTTCCTCGAAAAGGCCCGGAAGTGCACCGCGGTCAACCAACGTTGCAAGTGCGAGGCTCGCAAGCGTATCTCGAAGCGCGGGATCAGAGGCCAGCGGTGGAGCAGCGGCTTCCGAGTTGGGCCCGATCCGAGCGGGCGCGCGCGGATCGGTCGTGCCAAGGTAGGCGACCGTATCAAAATCGCCGCCTGGGGCGAACCATGCGTCAACCACCGCTTCGAGATCGGCCGCCGTTGCCACCCCCGCGCCAGTGGCCGCAGTTTCAAGTGCCGCCAGTATTGTTTCGGTATCCGCGAGTGCCGGGCCATCCGTAGACCGTCCGCCAAAAAGCGTTTCACCCGCGAATTGAACGTTCAACGCCGATATCGCCGTATCAAATACCCGCGCGGCGTCGCCCGCCGCAATGTCCACCAGCGCCGGTTGCCCGCCTGTTTCAGACAGGAGAAGGGAGTTGGCCGCGCGGCCGGCCTCTTCCGCAACAAGCCCCAGTGACAGTTGAACAGTATCTGCCCGCTGGCGAGCCTCGGCGGCGGCGGTGTTGAACGCGTCGAGCCGAGTGATCGTGGCCTCGAATGCCGCGAGGGAACCGAAATCTCCGCTAAGGCTTGTTCGCAAATCGGCTTTCCGCCCGGTGGCCAACTCAGTCGTCAACCGCTGCAGATCTGCCGACAGCCGCGCGTTTTCGCGGCGCAGCTGAAGCGATTGAGCAAGATCCCCGATTGCCGTGAAAGTCATCGCCTAGATCCTCACCAGCTGTTGCAGCATATCGTCGATCACTTGGATCACCCGCGCGTTTGCCGCATAGTTCTGCTCGATCAGGATCAGCTTCTGAAGCTCCTGATCCGTATCAACGCCACCGGCCGCCTCTTGTTCGGCCAGCCCAAGCTGGAATGCCGCGCGGAAACCCTGTTCGCGTTCTGAGATCCGCAGGTCAGACGCCGCCCGAGAGGTCAGCTCGGCAACGAGGGCATCAAACGCTTCCGCCCCAGCATCAAGGGCGGGAGAGGCTGCAACGCGCTGCGCGCCCAGGGCATCAGAGAAGCTCTGAAGCAGTGTGGCATCGCCCCCTGGGCCCGGCGCAGCCGCGCCAAGCCCGTCGCGCAGACGGAAAAGCGCGCCACCGCGGGCGGGATCAACCAAGGCGTTCACATCGATCCGTCGGGAAAGCCCAATTTCATCGGCTGGTGCGAAGGCAAGGCCACCATCGGTGAAAAGGCCCGGATCCCCGGGCGCTCGGGTGGGATCAATCGCGGGATCCGCGAAGCGATCCACCAAATCGCGCGCCACACCATCGAGGCGCGACTGGTCGGCCACGGCAAGCGTATCGCGCACCTCAAATAACGCCCCAAGCCGGCCGCCGCCCAAAGGCGCGAAGGTGCCGTTGGCGGGGGTGCCCCGCCCATCGATCTCAAGGTCGGAAAGCGCGCCGCTGGCCAGCGTCATATCGGCGGTGATCACGCCGGTTCCCGCAAATTCGATCTCGCGCGCTGTGCCATCGATCAAAACAGCGCCGCCCGTCGTTACTAACGCAATGCGGTCGTCATCGCGGGCAAAACTGCGCACCGGAACGATCTCTGCGATTGTGTCGACCACCCGCTGGCGTTCATCGAGCAAGGCCGCAACATCGCGGCCGGCCCCGTTTTGGCGGCTGATCTGGCCATTGAGATCCTGCACCTGCGCCAGGGATGCGTTCAGAAGCGCCACGTCGCGGGCGATGGCGGCATCAGCCTCTTCGCGCAGATCCTGAACCCCGGCAGAGGCCGCATTGAGCGCATCGGTCAGGGCCTGGGCCGCCGCGCCTACAGCCGTCAGGCGGCTTGGCTCATCTGGCCGGCTCGCCGCTTCGATCAGGCTTGCGTCAAACTGGCGGATGCGGCCTGAGAGCGAGAGGTCAGATTCTGGGCTGCCCCAAAGATCGCTCGCGGCAGACAAGTATTGCGTGCGGGTGTCAGAATTGGCCAAGGCGCTGTCGGCCAACTGCCGGTCCTGGATCAGAGCCTCGTCCACCACCCGGCGCACGCCATCCACCTGCACCCCCCCGGTGCTGCCGTCCACATAACGCGTGGAAAGCTCCAACTCCCGTCGGGCGTAGCCGGGGGTTTGCGCATTGGCGACGTTTGATGACACCACACCCGCCGCCCGGGCATTGGCCGAGAGGCCGGAAACGGCGGCGGAAAGGGCTGACGTGATGCTCATGGCAAACTCCGGTGACTATTGCGGCAGCGCTATCGCTTGATGTTGGTGGTTTCCTGAAGCATCTCGTCGACGGTCTGGATCACCTTGGCGTTCGAGGAATACGCGCGCTGCGTCTGAATCAACTGCGTCAGTTCGCCCGCCACGTCGGTGGCAGATTCCTCTACCGCAAAGGCCACAATATCGCCGGTCGGCCCGTCAGCCGCATCCCACAGAAAGAACGTGCCGCTTTCGTTCGAGGTGCGATACGTCTGGTTATCCTGCGCGATCAGGCCGTTGGGGTTCGGCAGATCAATCAATGGGATCTGGTAGATCGTCTGCGTGATCCCGATGTCGAAATTGGCGCGAACAAACCCGTTTGCGTCAACCTCAACAGATATCAGGTTGCCCACCGGAGAGCCGTCTTTTGAGATCGAGGTGGGGGCAAAGCTATCGGACAGCTGCGTAAGGCCCTGGCCCGAGCCAACGGCGCCGATATTGATCTCGATCGGGCCGCCCGCGACGTTAACGGTAAGGTTTCCCGTCGCCGGATCATAGGCGCCGCCCGATACGGTTGTGACGGAGTCAATGGTGCCGCCGCTGGCGCGTGTGGCGTCAAAGACAACCGTGTACTCCCCAATCGTTGCGCCACCCTGAGCGGAATCGCTCAACACCACAGTCCAGGTGTTTGACGCGCCTGCTGCGGTGGGCACGGTCGGCGAAAAGGCAATGTTCACGCTTTGCGACGTACCGAGGTTGTCAAAATACTCCACCGACAATTCCAACGTCTGCCCAGACGCGCCAAACTCCGTCTCTGTGGCCGGCAGGTTAACGCCAAGGGCGATCCGCGTTGTCGGCTCTGACGTGAACTGGTTCACGTTGATCTGTACGGGCTCAAGCCCATCGCCCGTGTCCCGCGGGAACGTGGGGATGGTGCCGTCGGGGTCGGCCGGCCAGCCCATGAGGATCACACCATTATTGGTGCGCAGAAAACCCTCAGCATCTGTTCGGAACGATCCAGTTGTCGCCAGGAAAAGGGGGAAGTCCCCGGTTGGATTGTTCAGGGCGCTTTCGTTTGTTACCGGAAGAAAGCCGCGGCCGCGCACGGCCAGATCAGTGGCGTTTGCCGTGCTTTGAAGCGCACCGGGCTCATCGATCAGGCGTTGGGTGGTGACCCGCACGCCGCCCGCCGAATACGTCCCCGCGCCCGACGAAATCACGAGTGATGAGAAATCCGCCGCAGCACGCTTGTAGCCATTGGTGGCGGAATTGGCGATGTTGTCCGAAATCGTCGCAAGCCGGCTGGCATTGGCTGCAAGCCCAGCGACACCGGCATTCAGCGAAGAAGAAATCGTCATGCGTGACCTTTCAGTTTGCGACCCGCTTGGTTCGGGCCCGGGGGTATGCGGCGCGGATTAACAGAGGGCTAAGCAGGCCCCGGCGGCGGCTCATGCCGTTTCGCGCAATACGATGATTTCGATACGGTTGTTGCGAACCGCCATCGGGTTTCGATCAATCGGCGCGCGGCTGGCATAGCCTGTCATCCGCTGGACCTTTCCAGCAAGAGGTTCTTTTTCCTCTATTTTCTGACGAGCAGCTGCGGCGCGGGCCAGCGAGGTTTCCCAACCGTTGTCATTGATCACCACCACGGGCTGGGCGCGAACATGCCCGTTAACGGCGATGTCATTTTCCACGAGGCCGAACACCGGAAGCAGCTCTTCCATCAACGCGCGGAACGTCTCGGTGGGTTCATTCTGCGCGGTGAACATAGGGGTGTCTTCGGTGTCGAAGATTTCAACCACGAGCCCCTCGTCGCTGATCCGCGTCACGACGTGGCGGCGCAAAAGCTCGGTTGACATGCTTTCGCCGCCTGCCGCCAGAAGCTGTCGTTCCAATTCCGAAAGCGCGTCGGCACTGGCGTTTTGTGCGCCATCCTCATCAGAGGTGCCAAGGTTGCCGCGCGCCTGCCGGGCTTCTGTGGGACGGGGCAGGCCCGCGCCGGTGCCGTTCTGGGCAAGCGTGTTTTCGGAATAGACGCTCTCGCCCCCAAACGCGCCCTGCCCGCCGGCAGACGCCCGCACAACAGAAATGGTAGGGTTGAAATAGTCAGCAATGCCCTTGCGCTGCTTCTCGGTCGTCGCGCCGAGAAGCCACATAAGCATAAAGAAGGCCATCATCGCCGTAACGAAGTCGGCATAGGCCACCTTCCAGGCACCGCCATGGTGCCCGTCGCCCTTCACCACGCGTTTGCGTTTGATCAGGGTAGGCGTGTTGGATTGCGCTGTCATCGCACCACCTCCGCCCACACCCGGGGCGAGGTATGCGGCCATCCCCTGAACAAAAGGTAAAGCGTCGCGGCGTCTAATTCTGCGCGGCGAGTGCGGCGCGCGCCTCAGCAATCTGCCGTCGGGGGTCATCCGCCGAAGCAAGCGTCGCGGCCTTGCGAAAATGCGTCAATGCCGCTGCATCCGCGCCCTGCGCCTGATACACTTTCGCAAGGTGATAATGCACCATCGGATCATCGGGCAGGCCTGCGACGGCCACCGTAAGGTGATCAAGCGCAGCGGAATATGCGCCCTGGCGATAGGCAATCCATCCGAGCGTATCTTCAAAGGCCGGTACATCGTGGCCTTTTAAGAGAGTTGCAAGCTCAGCCGCACGGTTGAGCGCGGCATCGTCATCACGGTGGCGGGCCAAAAGGCTCGCGAGATTGTTTGCTACGATGGGGCCGAGCGGATCTTGAGCATGAAGCGCCTCGTAGGCCGCGATTGCTCCTGCAACATCGCCTGCATCCTCCCGCGCGCCAGCCTCCAGCCACAGCAGCGCCGGGGCATCGGGCAGAACCGCGCGTGCCTTGGCCAACGCTTCCCGCGCCGCCACCTCGTTCCCCGTTGAGCGATGCACTGAATAAAGCGCCCGCCAGGCAGCCAAATCCGCCGGATCCTCCCGCAAAATGGCATAAAACACATCGGCGGCCGCCGCCGGGCGGTTAGACGTCGCCAGAACGATGCCCTGCATCAGACGCACCTGCGGCTGCGCGGGATCGCCCGCAAGCGCAGCGGCAACGTGGTCCTGAGCGGCCTCAAGGTTGCCATGCGCGATTTGCGCACGCACCACCGCGATCTGGGCCGCCACCCGGCCCGGCGCCGCCTTGGCAATTTCTTCCAGGAGTGCAATCGCTTCGGCGTCTCGGTTTTGGGCCCTGAGGCGCGCCACTTGAAGCGCATCGCGGGCGGCCTCCGCCCGCGGATCTTCGCTGCCTGCCAGCGCGTTTTCCAGCGTCTCCACCTTGGGCCAATCCCCGGCTTCAACATGAATATCGCCTAACGCGGCGAGCACATCGGCGTTGCCAGGATCAGCCTCGCGGGCTTTGGCGAGCACGGCCTCGGCCGCATGACGGTTCCCATCCGCCCGCAGAAAGCTGGCATAGAGAAGCGCTTCCTTTGCCCCGCTGTCCGACGTTTCGACCGCCAGGGCAAGCATTTCGCCTGCCAGCCGCCGGTTCCCGTTGGCCAGATGGGCGTTGGCCGTCAGCGTCATCACCTCGGGGTCGCGGGGGGCACCATCCATCGCACGGCGCAATACGATCACGGCGCCGTTCCCATCGCCCTCGTCTATCAGCCATCCGGCCCGAAGCTTCAGCGCCGCAACATGGCCAGGGTCCGCCTCAAGGATCCGGTCAACGATGTTGCGGGCCCGCGCGCCATCGCCCGTTTCGCCCAGCATCCGGGCGAACATCACCTCGATGTCGCGCAACCGGTGCGATGGGGCAGTGTCGGCAAGAATGCCCTCAATCTCGGCCATTGCCGCGGCCGTCTGGCCCGCATCAAAGAGAATGCTGGCGCGGAGTGAACCGAACAGATCCGGCGCCACGCCTGCCGCTTTCCAATCCGCAATCAACGACAGCGCGGCTTCATCCCCCCGCAACACGCGCACGAAAGACAGCAATTCTACGCGCGCGCCAAGTGCATCTCCCTCCGCAACGTCAACACGCCGCTGCAGGAGCCTTTCTTCCGCGTCCGGGTCGCCCGCACGGCGATAAGCGCGCAATAGCGCTTCGGCATAGCTTTCGTCTTCGGGATAATCGGCCACGAGCGTTTCAAGAAGCGCGCGATGCGCATCTGTGCGGCCCATCTCTTCCAAAACCGAGAGTTTTAGTGTGAAGACAGGTTTGGTGACCTGCCCCTCGGCGAGTGCTGCATCAAGCTCTGCCAGCGCGCGGGGAAAATCCTCGGCGCGCATTGCGTCATCGATGAGGATCTGCCGCACAATCGTTTTGTCGTCGAGTTCGCCAAGCAAGGCGCGCAGGCGCTCAAGCGCCTTGGATTGCGCCGCGTCATCAAAAAGCTCGATCGCTTCGCGATACGCAACAACCGCCGTCACAGCCTTTGCCCTAGGGTCATCCGGCGCCAGTTCCGCGGCACGAGCGCTGTGATGTTGGGCGTCGGGCCAACGCTGAAGCAGGATGGCAAGCTCTGCCAGATTTTGCCGTGCCTTGGCATGAACGGGATCCTGCTCTGAGGCCGCCTGAAAATTTCGATAGGCGTCGCGTAAGCGTCCACGCTCGCGGGCCAGCTGCGCGTAGCTGAGGCGCGCCTCAATGTGCCGCGGATTCAGATCCAGCACATTGCGCAATTCAACGATCGCGCGATCAACATCGCCCTCCGAGAGCAGGGCCTCACTCCGCTCGAAATGCCCTTCGGCGCGTTCTTCCGCCGTGTCGCATGCGACGAGGAACAAGGAAGAACACAACGCCAAAAGGGAAGCAGCCTGCGAAAACCGCATCAATATGGGCCACCCATGCAGGGCGCGGGGGCTGCCGGTATCGTAGTCGGTCAGTAGCCCGTCGCGCGGATCACAACTCCGATTGTGCGCGCCAGAAGCGAAACATCCGTCGCCAGTGACAGCGACTGGCCGTACTCGGCATCGAACTTGGCGCGCGCCTTGAACTCCGATTCGTTTCTTGCAGAAACCTGCCACGGCCCCGTGATTCCGGGCAGCAGGGCGTAGTAGCTTGTTCCGGGGTAGAGGCGGCGCTGATCGGGCATCATCGGCCGCGGACCAACAAGTGACATATCCCCTTTCAGAACATTCCAAAGCTGGGGCAGTTCATCGAAAGACGTCTTGCGCAGCACCCGCCCGAACGGAGTAACCCGCGGGTCGTCCTTCAGCTTCTGACGGTCATACCATTCGGCCCGCGCCTCGGCGTTCTGGCGCAAATGCTCCTGCAGCCGCTCGTCGGCATTGTCGACCATCGTGCGAAACTTCCAAATCGTGAAGTTGCGCCCGTCGCGGCCAACGCGCCGCTGCAGGAAGAACGGCTTCTGCACTTCCCGAAGCAGCATGAACACGATCACAATGCAAACCGGCACCACGATAGGCAGTGCCGCAAGCACCAGCACGGTATCCAGCAGCCGCTTCCCGAAATGCGCGTAGAAGCTTCTACGAACCGGAAGCGCGAATGCCCCAGACGCAACATCAAAATCGTCGGCACGGTCAATGCCTTCAAAATGTACAGTCATGTACCCCCCCCGACGTGAAACATGTCGGTGCCCCAGATACTCTTCACAACACGGGGGGTTGGCGGATCCAGCGTGATCCTTGCAGCAAACCGTACCCCCACCGGATCCCAGTTTCCGGCCCGATGACCTTAGCATTGCGATGTTCCTCCGGCAAACGGTCGGCAGCATCCCCGAATTGCGCTGGAAACAGTTAAAGCATTGTTAAAATTAACTTTTGTTAACTGTTTGGTAATGAAACTTTCTTTCCGTTACGGGGATTGGAGTTTGCACGAAGGCCATTTTTTTGGCGTGGGGGGACAATCTGTTGCGGCGCGGTAACAATGACGCAACGTCGGAAACGGCAATCGGATCGAATCGTCATCATTCCGCCAGCCACCCCGCCGCTGGGCCGCGAGTTTGGCGCGCCCTTCAGCCACGGCACACTATCCGGGGTGCGGCAGTGAGCGGAAACGCCAGCAGCAAGTGGGGCGCATCGTCTTCAAACCGGAAAAAATCACGCAGCCGTGCGCGAATGGGGTGTGACTCTTCCCCGCGCGCGCGGCAAACAGGGGCGGGCTTCCTCCCGTCACGCCGCCCGTGCAGGAGTTTGAAGGGTGCACATGCAATCTGAAAGCGGAATGTACACGGATCAGTTCGATCTATCGCAGCGCCCGTTTACGCTGCTGCCGGATCCGGAGTTCATCTTTTGGACGCCGATGCACCGCCGTGCCTATTCGATCCTCGAATACGGTATTGTGGCGCACGCTCCGATCACAGTGATCACCGGTGAAGTGGGCGCAGGAAAGACGACGCTTCTGCAACGCCTCCTGCGCAACATGCCCGATGACGTGACAGTGGGCCTGATCTCAAATGCTCAGGGCGGGCGCGGTGAGCTTTTGCGCTGGGTGCTGAATGCACTCGATGTCGAAACGGCCGGTGAGCAGGATTATGTCGCCCTCTTCCAGATGCTGCAGAACTTCTTGATCGAAGAATATGCGCTCGGCCGACGCTCTGCCCTGATCATCGATGAGGCACAGAACCTTTCGGTTGAGGGGCTCGAAGAGTTGCGCATGTTAACGAATGTGAACTCCAACAAAGACGAGCTTCTGCAGCTTGTGCTCGTCGGCCAGCCGGAGTTGCGGGAAATGATCCTGCGGCCCGAACTGCGCCAGTTCGCCCAGCGCGTCGTGGCAAACTTTCATCTCGGCCCGATGGATCGCGATACAGTCTGCGCCTATATCAGCCACCGGTTGAAGGTGGCCGGCGGCCAGGGCAATGAGTTCACCCGTCAGGCGTGCGAACGGGTGTGGGAAGTATCAAAGGGCATCCCCCGACTGGTGAACCAGATCTGCGATTTTTCGATGGTCTATGCCGCGTCCAACGACGAGAAGCTGATCCTGGCCTCGGTCGTTGATCAGGTGGTGAAGGACGGCCTCTTCTTTGCGGGCTATGATGGCGAGGAAAGTCGGCGCCATGACTGACGAGATCCGCTTTTATATCTCGATCTTCCTCCGCCGGCTGCACATTTTCATTCTGGTTACAGGGGTGGTCGCAGCGGGGGCAGCCTATTACGCGCTGCGCCTGCCCGCGATTTACACATCAGATGCGCTTCTTCTGATCGAAGCCCCGCGCATTCCCGATGATCTCGCCGCGCCGACCGTGCAGACAAACCCGCGCGAACAACTTGAGATCATCGAGCAACGCTTACTTACGCGCGCCAATCTGCTGGACATCGCCAATGACGTCGGCGTTTTCGAGAACCCCGAAGAGATGTTTCCCGACCAGATCGTGAACGCCATGCGCAACAGCACGGTCTTCGAGGTGCGCACCGGGCGCGATCGCGCGACGATCTTCACCATCGCTTTCAACGCGCGCGACCCGCAAGTCGCCGCCGCCGTCGTGAATGCCTACGTCACAAGCGTTCTTGATGAAAACGTTGAAATCCGCACTGGTCGCGCCGGCGACGCGATGGAGTTTTTCGCGCAAGAGGTTGATCGGCTGGCCGAAGAGCTTGCGCGCCAGAGCCAGCGCATTCTCGACTTCAAGAACGAAAACATCGATGGTCTGCCCGAAAGCCTGGGCTTTCGCATGGGCCGCCAGGAAACGCTGATTACACAGCGCGGGGCGCTCGCCGATCAGCTTGTCGACATCGAAGAAGCGCGTAATCGAATGCTGCGCGTCGTAAACTCCACCCAGAATGCAACACAGACAGATGGAACCGCTGCCGAACTGCCAACCGTCGTCGCGGTGCAAATGCAAGAACTGGGGGTGCGTGAAGACCGGCTCCTTGCCGAGATTGCCGAAATTGATGGCGAGCTTGAAGTGCTTGAGGCGTCAATCGCCGCAACACCCGGCAACGCCGTTGCACTTGAAACTCTGGAGCGTGATTACGACAACATCCAGCGCCAGTACGACCTCGCGCTCCGTCGGCAATCTGAAGCAGCTACAGGCGAGCGCATCGAGCTTCTCTCAAAGGGCGAGCGCATTCTGGTGCTGAACCAGCCGATCGTGCCGCGTGGGCCGTCCAGCCCGAACCGCCGGCTGATTATGGCCGCGGGCCTTGCCGCCGGCATGGCTGCGGGCGCCGGGCTGATCTTTCTTCTGGAGTTTCTGAACCGTGCCATCCGCCGCCCCGTCGATATCTCGCGCACGATGGGCATCACGCCTCTGGCCACGTTGCCGGTGATCCGAACACCGGGGGAAATCTTCCGCCGCCGCGCGTTTGTCGCGCTTTTGGGGCTGGTGGTTTTGCTCGGCATACCCGCCGCGCTGTGGTGGGCGCATTTGAATATCGCACCGCTCGATCTGCTGATCGATCAGGGGCTTCAACGCATCGGCATCGGCCAGGCGGGGTAGAAACATGGAACGGTTGCAAGCTGCCCTCGAAAAGGCGCGCGACAGGCGCCGCCGCACGGCCAAGCCGGCGGGCCCGGTGAAATCGGCGCAGATCGGAACTGCTTTGTGGGACGCCCTGCCGCGGTTTGAAACCAACCAGGGGCACCTGCGGCGCAAGCGCGTATTCCTCGACGCGCAATCGCCCGAAGCCACACATTTCGATCTATTGCGCACCAAGATCTTGCAGAAATGCCGTGACAACGGCTGGCGCCGCGTGCTGGTGACGTCGCCCACGAAATCCTGCGGCAAAACCACGATCTGCAGCAACATTGCTGCAAGCTTCGCGCGGCAGACGGCGCGCAGCTTGATCCTTATGGATTTCGATATGCGGCGCCCGGAACTGGCAAAGATCTTCGGCCTGCGCGGCGCGCAATCGGTGCATGACGTGCTCGAAGAACGGGTGATGTTCCAACACCAGGCCCTGCGCCTCAGCGATACAGTGGCGCTTTCAGCCAATCACGCACCAGCGCCCAACCCGGCCAAACTGATCCTGGAGGATACCTCGCACGAGGTGATCGATGCCATCGAGCGCGATTATGCGCCTGACATCTTCATGTTCGATACACCGCCGATGCTTGTGGCCGACGATACACTGGCACTTCTGAAGTTCGTCGATTGCGCGCTGATCGTGGCGGCTGCGGAGCAGACGACGACCGATCAGCTTGATCAGTGCGAAAAAGAGATCGCAGATCATACCAACGTGATGGGCGTAGTGCTGAACCGCTGCCACTACAGCAAACCTTCCTACGGCTACGATTACAGCTACTAGCGGCGGATCGCCGTCTCGACGGCAGCCCGGTCGCTCTGGCCCGGAAGCACGATGACGGAACGGCCGAGCTTTAGCGTGACACCGCCTTGTGCAACGGAAATCTCTGGTGCAGCGGGCCAGGCGCTCAAGTCGATCGCGTCGCCGGTCGCGAAATCGGTGATCACCGTCACCCCGCCATAGGCCACGATATAGGTTGTGTGCCCCGGGCCGCCGGTGATCACGTTCCGTCCCGGCCCGACATCAATCGTGTCGTCACCCCCTTCGGACACGACCGTGTTGGTTCCCGGCCCGGTGGCGATGCGGGACTGCCCCGCACCGTCGACGATCTCGTCATTCCCTGGGCCAGCCTCAATGCGATTGCGCCCGCCACGGCCCTCGATCCGGTCATTCCCCGATCCTCCATCAAGCACATCGCCGCCCGCGCCGCCCACAAGGTGATCATGCCCTTCGCCGCCGAAAAAACTGTGGCGATCCTTCGTGCGGGCAGATTGGGCGCGCAGCACATCATCGCCCGCCCCGCCGTGAAACGCGGCGCCGGCGTATTTCGGGCCAAGCATCACATCGTTCCCGGCACTTCCCACAACCTCCACCCGCACGCGTTCGGACGATTCAAAGCTGATTGGGCTTTCGGGGTGAGCGACGATGCGGATCACCTTGCCCTCGCCCGGATCATCCTCCCGCCGTGCCCGGACGGTGGCGATACGGATATTCTCCACATGCGGCGGAAGTTTCAGAACGTAGTCGTCTGGCCCGCCCATGTACCACAGCGTATCGTCGCCACCATCGGGGGCCTCTTCAATGGCCTCGGCATCCGCGCCGTAGGCCCAATAGTGGCTGTCCCCCCGCCCACCGGTAAGCGCGACGGTGCCGTCCACGGCCATCATCGCATGAACGCCCAGGCCGGGATCTGCAAGCCCGGTCAGATCGAGGCCAAGCTCACCGGCACCCGCGATAAGCTCAGCGCGCAGCGCATCGGTCGGCGCAGATTCAACAAGGTTCTCCGTTTCGCCGGGATCAGCGACCACGTCATACACATGCTCTTCCCCATTGGGGTAGCGGAAGTAGCGGTATTGGGTGAGCCCCTCAATCGAGGGCCGCACCGAAAGAGTCCCGAACACGCAGGTGATCGGAGATCTGCTGCGGTCGTAGCTACCGAAACTGCCATTGATCAACGGCAGAAGCGATTGGCCCGACACCCAGTTGGGCCGCGGCGGCAGGCCCGCCAGATCCAGGATCGTCTTCGGCAGGTTGTGCAAGGATACCGGAAGATCCACCATCTGCCCCGCCGCCATTCGTGGGCTCCAGATGCAAAGCGGCACATGCGCGGCACTGTCCCACTGGCTCATCTTGTGAAAGCTGTCGTGGTTGCCGAGGTTGAAACCGTTGTCTGACAGGAGCACCACGGTGGTATTCTGCCCGAGCGGTGAAGCCTCTAACGCATTGAGAAACCGCCCAAGCTCATGATCCATATGGCTGCAGGCGGCGAAATAGCCGCGGACCACCTGCCGCCAGGCTTCATCGCCTGCGTTCTCCGGTGTCCACTGCCCATTCACGATATACGCGGCCTCGTAGACGGCGATGCCGGGCGGGGGCCCGTGATAATCCTCTGCCGCCGCGATCTCCGGCCACTTGATCGCCTGAACATCGTACATCTGATAGAACCTGTCGGGGCACACCAGATTGTAATGCGGGTGCTGAAACCCAAGCTGGATCAGGTGCCGCCGCGCCGGATCGGCCCGCCCCAGATAGTCGATCGCGTTCTGGGCGACCGACCAATCATAGAAGCGATCGTCCTGCGCGCCATCGTCATCGGGGTGGTTGATGCCGCGAATACCCGGGCCGCGATCAAGGTAATCCTTCTGCCCGGTGCGGTTCTGCCGGCTCACTGCCGGCACGTCTTCATGGAACAGCACGCGCGCATAGTCTTCCGGCATCGGGCGATAGGTGGCATCCGTTTTACCGGTAGTGAAGGTGCGAAACCCCGCGCAGCGCAGATCGTACTGCCAGGCTTCCGTGGGCGGAAACACATCGCGCCAGAAACGATTGAGATCCACAAGACCGGTGCGGAAGGGCGAGAGCCCCGTGGCAAGCTCGGCCCGGCACGGCGCGCAAAGCGGGATCGTGGCGTAAGCGTTTCGGAAATGCACACCACGCGCCATGAGCCGATCCAGGTTCGGCGTTTCGATCCGCACGCCAAACGCCTCGCGCCACGTATGCACATCGATAAGATCGTCGATCCAGATCACCACGATGTTGTCGCCGCCAATGCGGTCGCGCTCAAACGACATGGCGGGCAACCTCCTCCCAGCGTGCCACCAGCGCATCGCTTAATGGAGCGGCGGATGGGCTGAACACATCCACATCGGGCATCGCGATAACGTCGAAGATCTTCGCGGCCCCAAGCGCGCTTTGAAGTCCCGCACGCCGACGGCGGCAACCGATGAAAAGGTCGTAGGCCCCAGGCACAAAAGCCGGCGCCGTATCGATCCGTTGCGGGGGCCCATCGTTCAGCGCAAGCATCCAGGCCGAACTTGCCGCATGCGCCAAAACCAAAGTGACACCCACACCCGCCGGTATGGGGCAGCTGATCCGCGCTGGGGCCTTTCGCTTGGCCAATGTGACTGCGCCTTCCTCATGGGAAAGAAAGATATAGTCGCGCCCGTCCACGGGCGTCACAGCTGCTAGCGTGCGACCGGGGTCTGCTTCTGCGCAGAACAGAATGGCAAGGCTTAGCATCGACGGGGCGCCCGGTAACGGCGCGGCAAAGCCGCATGCTTCCCGGCTGCGAAACTGAAAGTGCCGGGCCGGCCCCGTGCCGCCAAGTTTGAGGGCGCCGTCGTTGCCATCCACGGGTTCTGCAACTTTGCCACCGGCCAGCGCCGCGATGCGCGTAACACCACCCCCCTCAAGCACTGCCCCGCCCGGCGCGTACCACACCCCACCCAGGGCAGCTACGGTCTCCTGCGCCGGCACAGGGGGCGATGGAAGCAACGCGCCGGTAGGAAGGTCGCGGTCGAGCGTAATCATCAGCGGACCTCCAAAACCGACGGTAACGCCCAACGGCGCAGCGTGGGCCCGCCCGTTGGGTGCCGCCAGTGATCGCGAAGGGCGCCGGGCCGGCCATTGGCATAACTGAGTGTGAGCGGGCCTTCAGGCAGTGCTTGCCCAGGGAACAAGACTAAGCGCCGTCTGTCAGACGGATCAACCTCGATAGATTTCAGCGAAAGTGCTTCGCTGCCGCATGACAGCACGAAGCCATACCCCTCCCCCGCAAAAAACGGGTCCGCCCGATCTATGGCCAACGGCGCAAGCGCATCGAACGTAGCAATAATCGCATAGCGCTGGCGTTCTGCGAGAAGCATCGTCGGGCACACCCAACGCCGTCGCGCGGAAAGCTCTTCCAACGCCGCGGCATCCATAGACGCCTGGTCTGCCGCGCCCGCCTCTGTCAGCCAGCCGAACGCGTCCCGAGCGAAGGCGTAACTTGGGCACGGCACCGTGATCCGCCGCCCGGCAGGGTGGACGGCGATCTGCCACAGCGCGCGAAGGCGCGCGGGATCGTTTGGAAACCTGAGCAGGAAGGGCGCCTCGCGCATGCCCCTTGCGTGACACAGCGCATCGATCCGGTCGACCAGCGCAAAAACACCTGAAGCAAACGCGGTACCGTTGCTCGTGACATCATCCTCGGCAAGGTCCAGCACCGTGGCGAGCATCTCAGCCCGCGTGCCAAGGGTTTCTGCAATGGCGGTAAACGATCCGATTGCAGCCGCAGCGTTCGCAACCGCGGCCCCTTCCGCCAACGAGGCCACCAACGGCGCAGCCGCCGTTTCCGCACGCACGCAGATCAGCGGCATGGCGCGGCCATCGCGGTGCCGCGCAGCAAGCACGGCATCTGCAGTTGCGCTGCCTTGCGTGCGCTCGGTCAGAGCTTGCAGGCGATCCACCGGGCGCGCCAAAACGGTGCCCGCCGCGCCTTGCGCGCCAAGGTCATCTGCGGGGGCAAGTACGTGGTTTGGAAATGCTGCAGGGCCCGCATAGGTGTCTGACGCCGCGGGCCCACCAATGGTCAGAAGCCCCAGAAGCGGCCCCGGCGCGTCGGCCAGGATGCTTCCGCCCTCCCTGCGCCTGCGATAGGTGCGCGGCGCAGGAAAGGGCGGCAGATGCGCCTCGAAACGCAGCCAATCACCCATTTCCCAAGCATTCCAGGCGTCAAGATCGGCAGGCGGCGCCACAGGCCGGGCACCAAGCCCGGTGCGCGCAGCAATGTCGGCAATCACCTGATCGGAAAGCCGCAGGATCAACCCGCTTTCGTCAAACGCGATCACATCGCCGTTCCGGGCGCGCAGGATCACGTCGGTGGGCTTGTGGCGCAAAATCGTCTCGCACGGCCGGTGGGTTGACTGACAGATTAAACCAGCGGCCGGGCGGCCACCAGAGCTAGAGCCAGTCGCGCAAAATCGGGATCAGCGGTATATCCGCCGGCGGCATCGGGTAGTTGCGCAATTCGTTCGCGCGAGCCCAAGCCAGCCGCTGGCCTTCGCGCGACTGGGGCCGACCCTCCCATTTGCGGCAAGCAAAGAGCGGCATCATCAGATGAAACGCCTCGTAGGTGTGGCTCGCGAAGGTAAGGGGCGCCAGGCAGCTCTCCCAGGTTTCGATCCCAAGCTCCTCGTGCAGCTCCCGGATCAGCGCGGCCTCCGGCGTTTCGCCAGGTTCCACCTTGCCGCCCGGAAACTCCCAAAGCCCCGCCATCGATTTGCCTTCGGGCCGTTCGGCTAGAAGCACCCGACCGTCCAAATCGATAAGCGCCACAGCGCTGACGAGAACGATCTTCATGATCGGTAATCGGCGTTGATGTCGATATAGCCGTGGGTAAGATCGCAGGTCCAAACCGTCGCTGCGCCTTCAGCCAGCCCTAGATCCACGCCGATTTCAATCTCTTCGCCCCGCATATGGGCTGCGCCGTCTTCCTCCCGGTAACCCGGCGCAACCCAACCCGCTTCCGCCACCGTGATCCCCCCAAGGCGGATCGAAAGCCGGTCGCGATCGGCTGCCGCACCCGATTTGCCCACAGCCATGACGATACGGCCCCAATTCGGATCTTCGCCGGCGATTGCGGTTTTCACGAGCGGTGAATTGGCAATCGCAAGCCCCACCTTTCGCGCATCGTCATCATCTGCGGCACCCGTGACGGCAATTGTTACAAACTTCGTGGCGCCTTCGCCATCGCGCACGACCTGCCACGCCAGATCGCGCATGACGTCATGCAGCGCCTCGTCAAAGGCAGGGGCATCGTCCACCACCACACCGCTTTCGCCTGTAGCCGCCACCAAAAGCGTGTCGGACGTTGAAGTATCACCGTCCACGGTAATGCAATTGAACGTCTTGGCATTGGCAGACACCACCAGCGCTTGCAGCGCGTCGAACCCGATCGATGCATCGGTGAAAATATAGACAAGCATCGTCGCCATATCCGGCGCGATCATGCCCGAACCCTTGGCTATGCCCGCGATCGTCACGGTTTCGCCGCCCAACGTAATCTGCCGATACGATCCTTTTGGAAAGGTGTCTGTGGTCATGATCGCCTGCGCGGCAGCAGCGATCCCCGCTGGGTCGAGCCCAGCAACAAGATCGGCGATCCTGGCGCGCACGCGGTCGTCTGGCAAAGGTTCTC
>JBCCRC010000010.1:0-68137 GCA_039208375.1 Pseudomonadota bacterium
CCTACGGGCTGCCAGTTTCACCAAGATGAGAAACCCGATAGGTGGTGCCGGTCTGAGCCGGACGCTGGTCGGGTTTTAGGGCGCCGACACGCCGCTAATCGCCGGCCGGATTGATGGCTATCTTTCGCTCGCACCGTCCAAGAACCATGCGCGCGCTGAATGATGTGTCGGTGCGCGTGCGTGGACGACGGCGCTGCCGAATCTGGCCGCAGGTGGCTAATGATGTTCGGCGTCTTACCGGCAGTGCGAACGGCGGTGACGGTACCGAAAAATGGCAAGCTTTGTCAGGGAAATGGGGCCGTCGGAACAAGTGAATGTGCGCGAGTGTTAGACTATGGAACAGGCAACGTCTCAAGCCTTAGCGACTAGACTTCGGCGTTGGGGAAATCACCGTAACTTCCAGCCCTTGCCCGCAGAATAGCCTCTTGGTGCAGGAATAAACCGGAAACGCCATATGCACCGTTGGACTGCGGGATCTCTCGATCTGGAGTGCACGGCGAGGAAGTGTTTTAGCTGAAGGGCATCTCCTGGGCGGGCAGCGGAAGACGTCTGGCCGTCAACCGACGCGTCCTGCGCGTCCAATAGCAGCGGATTGCCATATCCGATGATTTTCGTCAGCATAGGGGTCGCAACCAGATCGGCAGCTCACGGCCTCCTATTGAACCCAGTGGAGACTTGAAGATGTCGCTACACTTATCTCTTCGATCCAAGCTCTGGCACCTGCTGTGGCAAGCGCCCCGTCAATGAGCGCCGATAGTGCAGCCTTCGCCGATCAATACAGCCGGGAGGCGGCTCTGCGCCGAAACTCCCAGCGTGGCGCGACCCTTCCAATGCGCTCCGCCGTCATGGCGGTTGCGAGGAGACATTTGCGCTTCCAGTTTGCTGGCGGCCATCTGCCCGGTGGAGATGAACAGCAAACGTGCATCCTATGACCCGCTCGGCCAACGAAACGCTTGGGGCGCGCGGGGCCAAGCAGCGCAGGATGACCGAAAGCGCGGCAGGGGATCGAGCAGATCCGATGCCGTGGCACCGGGCAGTTCAGCATCTGCTCGAAGCCGGGTGGCACCTGCGCGACCTGCCCAGCGGGCAAGTCGTGCTGGCGATCGCCGACGGGCCAGATTTTGGACTGTTGCTCGACGCCCGCCCCGCGCCTGAGGCGGAGGTCGACGGCCATGGCCTTCTGCGCGCGGTTGGGGGCGGGGCGCTCGATCGAGCGCTCGCCGATAGCGTAACCGCCGAGGATGCGGTCGAAGAAGTGCTCGTCGGTTTCAACTGGGTGCTTGTGCGCGCCGGGTGCTATTGTGGCATCGCTCGCAGCCCGGATCGTGGGACCGAAGGCGCCCGGACGGCCCGCGCCGGCGAACCTATCAGGGGGCGGCCCCTTCGCGCCCTGGCCGGATGGCTCTGTTCTCTCGACCCGCTGCGCCGCGCCATCGGATTGGCTGCGGTCAATGCGTTCTGGAACACGCCGGACGGCCCCAGCCCAAAGGGCAAATGGGGCCTCGCCCGGTTCGCACCGCCAGGTGACGGACTGGTGATCATCGGCGGGTTTCGCGCCGCGATGGAGCGTTTGCCGAATGCCAAGATCATCGAGCGCGAACCAAAAGGAAAAGACGTCCCGGCAGATCGCGCAGGCCCAGCCCTGGCCGAGGCAAGCGCTGTTGCGATCACAGCTCAAACTCTGATGAACGGCAGCCTCGAGCCGCTTCTTGCCCGCATTGCACATATCCCAATCCGCCTTCTGGTCGGGCCCAGCGCGCCAGTCGCACAGGTGATGTTGGATCATGGCCTGACGGCGGTGTCGGGCCTCTGCATCACCGACCCAAGCGCCGCGCGCGACTTCATCGCGGAAACCGGCACGATGATCGCATTGGATCAGATGACCAAACCGTTGCAGGTCACGTGATGAGTGCACTGCCCCCCGATCTTGCCGCCGAGCCCGCGCCTCAGGCTTTGACCCGCAGCAGATGCATTGAGCATGAAACCTCTGGCTGGAGTGCGGGTGCAGCCGTCGACCTTGATCCGACATGGCTCAACCCAAGCGCGCTTGCTCTGGCGTATGACGTACCCGGGTCCGGAGCGGCTGCCATCGCTGGACCGAAAGCGGCGGGCACGGCCCCGCGCTCTGTGTTGGTTGACCCGGTGTGGCCATGAGAGGGCGGGTTCTTTTCCTGAAGAACACTGTAGGCACGCCGAGAGCGATCCTGAAGCCGCCCGGCGGGCACCGGATCGACATCGTGGATCAATACGATCTGACGCCAGAAGTATTGGAAGGAACGAAAGTGCTGCTTCTCGGGCAACACCTCGACGAGCATCACTTAAAAGGGATGCAGGGATTTCTGGAGGTCTTCCTCGAAAAAGGCGGCGGAATCGCGGTGATGGGGCCCATCGCCCAGCGCCTCCTGCCAGTCCTTTCCCCGCACCGGCCCGTGGGCTCTGGCCGTCGCGGCGACTGGATCCTGGAAATCGCCGAAGCGCACCCGGTGATGGCGGGGGTCAGGGCAAAAGATCTTACCTATCGCAAGGGCGTCGTCGGCTTCTGGGCGCGCGGAACGATCCCGCCCTGCGCAGATGCGAAGATCTTAACGCGTTTTGCTGCGTCCGAGGCCGCGGCCGACTGGCTTTGGGAAAGCGTGAGGGGCGGAAAGCTCTTCGTGCATCCCGGCAACGATGTGTGGGGCTATGTTGACGAACCGAACACATCGGCGCTCGTCTTCCCACAACTGCTCGACTGGATGGCCGCATGACCGGGATTGCGGCGATCGACGGCGGCATGTCGTATCACACGCGAACCTTGAGGGAAGGCGCCTATGCCCCCCTCTTTTCAGATCTCATCGAACTGCCAGACCTGCCCATTGCCAATCTGACGGCGCATCCAACCCTACTTATCCCCTGCCGAACGAACGGCGCGCGTTTGGCGGAGCATCGCGCGCAACTGGCCGACTACCTCGCGCAAGGCGGCTTCCTTGTCGTGATGGGAGAGACGCGGCCCGATCTGTTTCTCGACGGCGTAACCTTCGACCCTGTGCCAACGAATTTCTGGTGGTGGCTCGACCCGAACGCCGATCTGGGCGTACGCATCGCGTCGCCGGCGCATCCCCTGATGGCACTTCTTGGCCGCAAAGACATCACCTGGCATGTTCACGGCATCATTGGCTTGCAGGAGGGCGGGCAAAAGCTTGCACAATGGCAAGATCCGGAAAATGGAGGCGCGATTCTGATCGACAGCTCCCGAGGCAAGGGGCGGCTTCTGATTACCACACTCGACCCGATCTACCATCACGGATCGGGGTTTATGCCCGCGACAACCCAATTTCTCGACATTTTCCTGCCTTGGCTCGCGCGAACCACGGCAGAGCGTCGAACGGCCGATGCAAATGACTGACGCGAAGGCCCCAATGATCGTCCTTCTGGCGGGGCTTGCGCTGATGTCGATGGGGCAGACCGTATTGTTCGCGATCTTCGGGCCACTGGGGCGCGATATGGGCCTGAGCGAGCTTATGATCGGCGGCGTCATTTCGCTGTCCGCGATAGCCGTCGTGGTCGCGTCCCCTTGGTGGGGCCGGCAATCAGACCGGATCGGGCGCAAGCCGGTCTTTGTGATATCGGCGCTCGGCCTAGGGCTGGCGACACTGGCTTTCACGGCCGCGTTGGAGGCGGGACGCGCGGGGTGGGTCACGGGCCTTGCCGCATTCGCACTGTTTGCGGGAACGCGAATGATCTACGGCCTCGGCGTCACCGGCATTCAGCCGGCTGCTGCTGGCTGGGTCGCAGACACCACCACCGCGCAGGAGCGCACAGGCGGTATGGCGATGATCGGCGCGGCCTTCGGGATCGGATCGATCCTGGGGCCGACTTTGGCGTGGCTTTTATCAGGTTTCGACCTTTTGTTGCCGCTCTACGTCATTGCGGTCGGAGGCCTCATCGTTGCCGGTTTCGCCTGGCGCTTCCTTCCCGAAACGCGCCAGCGGACCGAACGTCCCACAGTGTCGCTCAGCCCTCTCGATCCGCGCCTGACCGCAACTCTGGCCACCGTGGTCTGTGTCTTTTCGGTGATCGCCGGATTGCAACAGACGCTTGCCTTTTACGTGCAGGATATTGGGCAACTGACAAATGTGGAAACGGCACGTCGCGTGGGCCAGGCTTTCGCGCTTCTAGCGGCCGTCCTGTTCGCGACGCAGATTTTGGTCGCCGTGCGAAAACCGAAGCCGAAGAGGATCCTGTTGCTGGGACTGATCCTCGGCGCGACGGGCGCTGCTGTTCTTTTGGCCCTTCCCACTCCGCCGGGCATCCTCGTCGCGCATGCCTTCCTCGGATTGGGGATGGGCCTTGCGGTTCCGGGCTTGCAAGGTCTGGCCTCCATCGCCGTGGGCGAAGACGAACAAGGCACCGTCGGCGGCCTCGTCGCCGCGGCGATGGCAGGCGGGTTCGCGCTCGGCCCGCTTCTGGGCACCGCACTCTACGGCTTCTGGCCGGGCGCGCCTTATGTACTGGCCATCGTCCTGCTGCTCGGCGCCGCCATTGTCAGCTTTGGTCGCCCACCCCAGAGCCCGCCGCGGCATCATCCGCTTTGACCGGATGATCGAGCGGGCGCACCGGCACGACGAGCGGCAGCGCATCGACGGGATGGTTCAGAACGTGGCAATCGATCTCGAATACGCTCTGGATAAGCTCTGCGGTCAGAACCTCAGCGACGCTCCCATCCGCGACGACCTGCCCCCCACGAAAGAGCACGATCCGATCCGAAACGCGCGCGGCCATGTTCAGATCGTGCAGCACAATGACAATGGTCTTGCCCGTTCGCCTGCTCAATTGCCGCACCAGATCCAGCACGCTCAGCGCGTGGGCGATATCAAGGTGATTTGTGGGCTCGTCGAGGAAGATCGCTGGCGCTTCCTGGGCAACAACCATGGCGAGCCAGGCACGCTGCAACTGCCCACCCGACAGAGCGCCGAGCGGGCGCGCGGCGAGGTTGACCAAGTTCGTGGCGCGGATCGCGGCGTCGATGGCCGCAGTGTCTTCAGCCGAAAGCGGGCGAAACGCGGCCCGGTGACTGTAGCGACCGAGCGCCACCAGATCGCGAACCTGCATTTCCTCGGGTGCCGAAGGGCTTTGCCCCAGAATAGCAATCTCGCGGGCCAACGCCTTTGCGCCCCAACCCTCGATGGGTGCCTGATCCAACAAAACCTGCCCGGCCGTCGCTGGAAGCATCCCGCGCATCGCTTTGAGCGCCGTGGACTTTCCGCACCCATTCGGCCCGCAAAGCGCGGTCACCTGCCCCTTTGGAATGGCAAGCGACAGGTCGCGAAACACCAGGGCCCCGCCATACCCGATATCGGCCCCGTTGACGGTGATAAGAGGTGGGTGCGCGGGGGGTGTGTCAGGCATAGGCGCGGCCCTGGCGGATCAGGAGATAGACGAAATACGGCGCCCCGATCAGGGCCGTCACGGCCCCTGCGGGCACTTCCAGCGGTTGGAATGCTGCCCGCACCAAAAGGTCGGCACCCATCACCATCCCTGCGCCCAAGCATGCCGCCCCCAGAATCTGTGGCGCCGCCCGTGTGCCGTAGAGCAGGCGCGCGGCATGTGGGGCGATCAGGCCGACAAAGCCGATACCCCCCACCACGCTGACCGCTGCCGCTGTCATCAGAACCGACAAGACAAGTGCCGCGATCCGGGTGCGGGTGACATTGAGCCCAGTGGACACCGCGCTTTCATCGTCAAGCCGCAACTGGTCAAGCGGGCGCACCATCCAAACCAGCACGGGCAGCACGGCAAGCCAGGCCATACCCAGTATGCCGACCTCCCGCCAATCGGCGGTATGAACTGAACCAGCGAGCCAGATCAGCGCTTGGCTCGCGCGGAAGACGGGGCCTGCGATGATCATGAGAACTACGATGGCATTGGCAAGTGCGGCCATTGCGACGCCGTAAAGCAACAGGCGCATGGGCGACACAGCATCCTGATAGGCCAGAATGCCCACGGTTGCCGCGAAAACGAGCGCGCCGCCGGCGGCGGCAAGCGGTTGCCAGTTGACCGAGACGACCAGTGCATTGGCATCGTTCGAGAACAGCAGGAAGAAGATTAGTACGCCCACCGCCGCGCCATCGACGATGCCAAGGATCGACGGGGCCGCCAGCGGGTTCCTAGTTGCGCGTTGCAGAAGCATGCCCGCCACCCCAAGTGCCGCACCCACAAGGGCGGCCAGCAACACGCGCGGCAGGCGGATGTTCCACAGGATGATACCATCAGCCCGGCTTCCTGCACCGAAGAGAGCAGCAATCACACGATCAAGCGGCATGAAGGAACTGCCGACGGCCACGGCAACGAGCGCGATCAGCATCACGGCTAAGGGCGGCACCGTTCGAATGGCGCCCGTCATGTCAGGCGCAGCCGATTGCGACGCAAAAGTGTAATCAGAAGCGGGACGCCCACCAGCGCCATAACCGCACTGATCGGCGCCTCAGTGGGGTAGAGGATGAAGCGGGCCATCAGGTCCCCACCCAGACCCAGAAGCGTGCCGAACATCAGGCTGAGGGGGATCAGTTCGCGATGCGTCTGCGCGCCAGCAAGCCGGGCGAGATGCGGCGCCACAAGGCCCAGAAACGCCACTGGCCCCGCTAACGCCACAGACAGACCGGCCAGAAGCGCCGCCACCGCCAGAACGCCAAAGCGTAGTTTCACAACCGGCACGCCGAGGCTTTGGGCGGTGGCATCGTCGGCCTGCAAGACGTCGAGCGCCCCCGCCAGTGCCAATGAAACACCTACCCCTGCCGCCAGCCCGCAGATGGCAATCCAAAGTCCGGTCAGGGGCCGGTCTGTGAAAGAGCCCGAGAGCCAGAAAATGAGTTCTTCGAGGACGGTTTCATTCAAAATGATCAGAACTTGCATGCCGGCGATCAACAGGGCCGCCACCGTGACGCCCGCCAAGAGAAGCTGGATCGGCGACATCCCGCCCCCTGCGGAATAGGCCAGACCGAACACCAGCGCAGCAGCACCAAGTGCACCGAGAGCGGCGACGCTTACGATTGTGGCGAAAGGCGCACCAGGCGCGAGCGTGATGAGCAGGACAACGCCAAACGCGGCGCCTGCGTTCACGCTCAAAAGCCCCGGTTCGGCAATCGGGTTGCGCGTGACGCTTTGCATCAAAAGCCCCGCAAGCCCGAGGGCCGCGCCCACCACGATCGCGAGCGCCATGCGCGGAACACGCAGATCCCGAATGATGATTGCCGCCGTGTCATCAGCAGCCCCCGTCACGGCAGCCCAAACCTGGCCGGGCGCATAGACGCGGACACCCAGATGAAGCCCCGCCACGGCCAGAGCCAAGCAAGTAAGTACCCCGCCAATGACAACACCCCGCATCCAAGCATGCTTGCAAATCCGACAAAACTAGTAAATCTTTTTTCCTGACCAAAACTGTCGGATTCCAGGGCCGGCGCAAGACAAGGACGATCCCCATGCGTAACCTCCTCCACGCAGCGCTCTGCATGCTTGTCCTCGCCAGCACGGCCACGGCCGAGACCATTGCGCACGCAATGGGCGAAACAGAGGTGCCCGACGCCCCTGAACGGGTGATCATGTTGACCAATGAGGGAACAGAAGCGCTACTCGCGCTTGGCGTAACGCCCGTGGGCGCTGCCAATTCCTGGAACGGCGATCCCTGGTACGCGCATATCTCAGAGGCGATGGATGGGGTCGAGGCCGTCGGCACCGAAAGCGCCGTCAATCTTGAATTGATCGCGGCGCTGGAGCCGGATCTGATCCTCGGCAACAAGCAACGCCACGAAGAAATCTACGAACAACTGTCCGCCATCGCGCCTACAGTTCTGTCGGAACGCCTGCGCGGAGCATGGCGTGAGAATTTCGGGCTCTATGCCCAGGCGCTCGGCCTAGAAGATGATGGCAACGTGATCCTGGGCGAATACGACGCGGCGGTCAGCGAACTTTCTGCGGCCCTTGGGCCGGCGTTAGACGAAGAAGTGTCGATCATCCGCTTTCTTGCGGGCAATATCCGCATCTACCAACTCGATAGCTTCTCGGGCGTGGTGCTGGGCGATCTGGGTTTTGCGCGGCCCGCAAACCAGAACGTCGACGAGTTTGCCCTGCGGGTTGGCCGCGAAAGCATCCCCGATATGGACGGTGACCGCATCTTTCACTTCACGTGGGACAATGGCAACGGCGAGGGCCTGGCCGCCGCCGAAGAGGCACTATCCGATCCGCTATGGCAGAACCTGTCGGCGGTGCAGGCAGGCCGCGTGCATGCCGTCGACGATGCGATCTGGAACACCGCGGGCGGCATCCTGGCGGCGCGCTTGATGCTTGACGATATCGCCAAGATTTATGGCGTCAGCCCATGACGCTTGCAGCGGCTGCCGCGATAAGCATGGCGGTTGCCGCGCTTGCGATATCTGTGGGGTCGCACGCGGTTGAGTGGCGCCTGGACGGCAGCCCAGAGCGCGCGGGTCGGATGAAGTCCTTCGATTTGGCGGCACAGGTGCACGTTGTCGCATCCCTGTCGCTTCTTCTAGGTCACAGCACCGACATGCCGGCGCCAGGCTGGATTCTGGCCGCTTGGTGGGCAGCGATCCTGTTGTTTTCGGGGGCGCTCTATCTCCACGCGCTTACAGGCGCATCATGGGCCATGGCGGCAACCCTGCCGGGCGCCGTCGCTTTCGTCGCCGGATGGATCGGCGTTGCAACGATATGGTTGTTTCAGGAGGTTTCTGCATGACTGTCCCCCTCAAGCCGCAGCGCGTCAGCACGGTCATGGAGGTTACGGGCGCCCGCCGCCTTACGCCCAACATGATCCGTGTAACCCTCTCGGCGCCCGAGGCCGCCGTCATCCCTACAGGTATCGCGGGCGGGCATTGCAAGATCATGGTGCCTGCCCCCGGTCAGTCGCGCAGGGAGTTCGCGGAACGCTTCGCGAATGGCCCGAAGCCGGTGACACGCACCTATACCATCCGCCATGCCCGGCCCGAGGCATGCGAGATCGACATCGATTTCGTGGCCCACGGCGATGACGGCCCGGCCTCGGCCTGGGCCGCGCTTGCAAAACCCGGGGATTTTCTGGGGTTCGCCGGCCCGGGGTTGCCAAAGCTGACCGAGTTTGACGGCGACTTCTACCTTTTCGCGGCAGACATGTCGGCGATCCCGGTGGTTGCCGCAGCACTGGAAGCCTTGCCCAGCGACGCCAAAGGCTTGGCCGTTTTCGAGGTCATCGCCCCCGCTGACCGGCAAGAGATAGACGCGCCCAAGGGCGTTTCTCAACACTGGCTGATCCAGGATGATCCGCATGTCTCATCAATAGCGCAGATTGAGCTGATCAAATCGATGCCCTGGCCGCGCGGCCGCATCAAGACGGTGATCGCGGGCGAAACCGGGGTGGTTCGTGCCTTGCGGCTGTTTTTGCGCGGGCAAATGGCGCTGAACCGTCATGACGTCTACGCGTCAGGCTATTGGCGCATCGGCTTGGCCGAGGATGAGCACCAGCAGGTGAAACGATCAGAAGCCGAGGCGGATGAAGCCGCGCTCGCGCAAGCCACGGGAGGTTAACTGGATGCGACACGCTATTCTCACGGCCCTACTCGCCGTCGTCGGCGCCCCTGCATTGGCAGACTACAGGCTGGAATTCGAAGGAACGAGTTTCCGCGAGTATTATTGTGGGGTGACGCTGACGATGACCAACGAAAGCGATGAAACGCTGACCGAGATCAACGGGTTCGTCGCCTCCATGATCGATGGCGAACCGGTGGCCCGCAGCCGCGGCATGTCCTTTCTGAACCTCGCACCTGGCGAAAGTGCCTCGCGTCTTTTCGAAGCGCCCAATGCTCCGTGCGACGAGGCTACAGAATATGTGTTCATCGTCGGTGCCTGCCGGTTCGGGCCGAGTTTTGCCCCGCAGGAAGAATGCGCGGCGCTGATCCGTGGCGTGGCGCCCGTGGCCGAGGCCGCAGACACGCCCTAGGGGCTATCGCGTTCGGTCGACGTCGGACGACTTAGCTAACGCAAACACAAAATCCGTCACGAGGTGAAACAGGGGGAAACGCGACACTCTGTATCTGGCCTGAGCGATCCCGCTGCAGTCACCGGCGGCGATCGGTTGTCCGGTGAAAGCTTGCAAGAGCTTTCGCAGCGAACGGCTGCGTCCCGTACCTTGTCTTTGGCAACCATCTATGGGTTTGTGCCCACCCAAATGACATTGAGGAACACAGAATGGTGGACCCCGCCGTATTGCTCACATATGCGCTGATTGTTGTCGGCTTCGTTTTCATCCCCGGGCCGGCCACTTTGCTAACAGTCGCACGCGCTACAACGTCGGGCACCAAAGTGGTGATCGCTACGGGTGCAGGCATCACAGCCGGTGACTTTCTTCACACGATCATGGCCGTTATCGGCATCTCAGCAGTTATCGCCGCATCCGCAACTCTATTCACCATCGTGAAGTATCTCGGGGCGGCCTATCTCATCTATCTCGGGCTAAGAGCAATTCTTGAGAAAACCTCGATTGATCTGGGCCAGGGGCGTGTTCCAATCACCGCACCACAGGCATTTCGACAAGCAATCCTTGCTGAAGTTCTAAATCCAAAGACAGCGCTGTTCTTCCTCGCATTTCTCCCCCAATTCGTTGCACCTGAGAAGGGCTTCGTGGTGATGCAGCTCACGATTTTGGGTGTCGTCTTTGCGCTGATTGGTTTCTTCAGTACGATCGTCTACTCGATTGCAGCCGGCGGGCTGGGAGACTTCCTGCGTCGCAACCCAACGGTTCTCAAATGGCAAGGCAAGGTCGTTGGCGGCATCTATTGCGCGCTCGGCATTCGCCTGGCTTTGCAAGAGCGGTAAGCAGGGCTTGTTCCTACGGGATCCGGGAACAACGGGCAACCTGCCGACAGCCTCATCATGGCTAAAGGTGGAGCCAGTTTCAGCGAAAAGTCTTTCGTGAGCTTGCCGTGACTTGAACAGACTTCAGCGTTCCACCGGTTGATCTCGCAAAATCAAATGCCGCGCCGGCTTTGATCACGGCGCAGCTTGGCCGATCAAAAGCTCAAAGAGAACCGCTGAGTTGGCGATCCGCTCCGCGCGTGAGCGGCCAGTTGCCCGCGCGTATTCGCCAAGCCATGCAGAGTAAGCAACGGCGGCAAGCTGACCGGCAACAGCTTGGGGTTTCCCTATTTCGACCAGCAAGTTCGCCAAATATCCCATCCGCAATTCATCAATTTCTGCAACGGTCCCGGCAATTCGCTCATCCCTGAACATGACATTGCGAATTCCCACCTCGAACGCACCGTCGTCTTCGGCACAGAGCATCAGAAGCCGCTGCAACCGATCCTCCGCCGTTCCGCCGGTCTTCTCAATCGAGGCAATTACTCTTTCCGTCTGTTGTTCTTTCCACTTCTGCAAAACCGCCCGCATAAGGTCAGCGACATTCTTAAAGTGCCAATAAAAACTCCCACGAGTAATTCCCAGACCCTTGGCTAACCGGTCTGCTTTGACGGCCTGAATACCGCCAGACTCAAATGCGGCGTAGGCTGCATTCACCCAGTCATCGCGGCTCAAGGCATCTGACTTCTTCTCTTCCATACATACTGTATTGACACCTGCGTGCCGAAAGAGCAACCATGCCCCATACACTATGTATGGAGACTTTGAATGTCGCAGAGCCCTGACACAAGAAGAACACCATCAGAGCAGCGCCGCGTCTACGTCGCCAAGAAGATGTTTAATGAGGGTTGGGGAGCAAACACCGGGTGGCAAAGCGTTTGGAACGATCACGCCACAGACGATATGATCGGCTACTTTCATGGCAACCCTGAGCCCAACAAGGGCAGAACAGCATTCGTCGCGTTCCAAAGCATGCTGTTCGACGGCTTTCCAAACCTTAAGACCGAGGTAAGATCTGTCACTGCCGAAGGTGATACCGTGGTGATCCAATCTCGGCTGACGGGCAAGCAGACAGGAGAATTTCTGGGGGTTCCGCCAAGCAACAATGAGGTGGATGTCCCGGATGTAACCATTTTTCGTTTTGAGCAGGATAAGATCTGTGAAGTACGCTATTTCACAGACCTGCTGCGTGTGATGCAAACGATCGGCGCGGCAACGAAGCCAATTTAGCCGGCGACGGCTTTGCCCACCGCTTCCCGTTCCGGTATGTCGAAACCAATACGGTTGTCGCGGGATCTGGGGACTTGGCCAAATGAGCAGCGATGGTTTTTTCAACGAGGACGTTGCCAAAACCTATGATCAGAACCATGGCGGGAATGACCCAGAGCTGATCCGTCAGACAGTTGAATGCCTCTTAGAGTTGTCGCGCGGCGGCGATATTCTCGAATTCGCGATTGGAACCGGGCGAATTGCAATACCATTGGCCCAAAAAGGTGCATCGGTAAAAGGGATAGAACTTTCAAGAGCTATGGTTCGTCGTCTTCGTCAGAAGCTAGGTGAAAATCAGATAGACGTCACAATTGGAGACATGACCTCGATACGAGTCGAGGGCGATTTTTCACTGGTATTCCTCGTGTTCAACACGATCGACAATCTGACATCACAAAAAGCTCAACTCGCATGCTTCCAGAACGCTGCGCGGCATCTGACGCATGAGGGCCGCTTTCTTGTGGAAACTCAAGTTCCGCCCCTCCAAAGGCTACCGTTCGGAGAAACAAGGCTGGCATTTGCCAATAGCGAACATCACCTCGGTATCGACGAGTTCGATATTGCCACGCAAAACTATACTTCAACCCATGTCTGGATGAAGGACGGCCACCAATCGCGTCAATCTATCCAGTTCCGCTATGTGTGGCCTTCGGAATTGGATCTTATGGCGATGATGGCCGGCCTGAAGCTCGAGTTTCGGTGGTCTGCCTGGGATCGTTTGCCCTTTGACAAGCTGAGCAAGAAACACATTTCGGTCTGGCGTAAACCTTGAACGGCATGTTTCGTCGATCCGTAGCAATCACACAGTCAGTTTCGCTCCGCAACAAGTCTCAAGGTAGTGGACTGACGCCGATGACGACGGGATGTAGCCAGATCAGTGCTTGAAACAGAGCCCCGGCTGCGACGAGGCGAAGCGCATCACATGCCGGGGCTGACTTGAAGATCCTACCAATCGGCTGCTGGCGGACCTCTTCGCTTAATGCGCCCCAATTAGAACCCAGTTCGCGCTGCTTGCGTTTGTCGACAAGGCGCCCACCGAACGTGGCGAAAGCACCAAAAGCGCCGAAGAGTAAGGCATGGGCCATATCGCCGTTTGCGATGAGATGCGCCAGTGACCAGAGCGCGAGAGCCAGCAGCAACGGGTGTCGCGTAAGGCGCACAAGCCCGGGACGCTGCGGATCAAACGTTTCATTGCGAACACCGCCAAACGAGAACGGGTTGGGCCGACCAAGAGCCAGCGCGAGAACTGCGCACGCCAACACCATGATCGCCAGGGCCAGGTGGTTTTGCCATGCCGCCCAGGGCCAGAGCGGTATGTGAGGGGCGCGGCCCGCCTCCACGATCAACAATGCCAGAACACCGACGGACAAAGCAGAATAGGTGAGTGTGAATCCACCCTGCCCCAGCACCCGCACCAGCGCCGTCCTCAGGGGCGGCCGCACGGGCAGCAAATGGCTGAGAAAGAAAAATGCAAAGGCCGCGATGAACCCTGTCCACCCCATGGATCACTCCCCCACGCGGGGCGCGATGAGTTTCGGGCCGTACAGGCCGACAAAACCTGCGAACGCCGCGATCCAAGTTGCGGCCGATACGGCGTGCAGCAGGTCCGCCACTCCGGGCGCGAGGCCCGCCGCCACGCGGAACGCGACCGACGCGATCACACACAGATAGATCGCCAGCGTTCCGCCACTGGCCGCCAGTGCATGCCCCGTATGGCCGAGCGTTGCCCGCGTCATTACCGCAACTGTCATTAGCCCAATGGCGCCGGCCATCCAGAGATGCAGGGCCGGGGCGCCACCCAACAGATCGGGCCTGAGGATTGATAGTGCTTCGGCAAGCGCGCCGAGCGGCACGAAGGCATAGGCGGCGTGGAGCACCCAGACCAAGGGTTCCGACAGGGTCGCGCTCCCACGCCAGCGCGCGAGACGCGCGACGTGCAACAGCCCTGCAATGCCCAACGTTAAACTGGCAAGAAGGCTGTTTGGGGCGCCAACCCAAGTCGACACGGCGACAGCCAGAACAGCCAGAGCCAGCGCGTCGAAGCGCTGCATCGGGGGTACGGGGAGATGGACTGCCCCGTGTTTTGCCAGCCAATTTCGAGTGAACGCGGGCACGATGCGCCCGCCAATGAAGGCAATCAGAAGGATTGCCGCGCCAAGGCCCAGCCGGAGGCCTGCGCCATCTGTCGGAGAGCCTTCACGGGCCACGTCCCAATGAAATAGTCCATTGGCAAGAACGAAGACGGCCAGTAGACCAACAACCAAGAGGTTGCGCCAGTTCCGGCCAGCGGCGACCTCGTAGGTCATCCTCACGAGGAGCACGAGCCCGAAACTCAGATCCAGCGCCGCGACAACACCCGTGGGGAGATAGCCCGAAATCAGGATAGCCACACGCCCCAAAACCCAAAGCAAAAATAGCGCCGCGAGCGTCCCACCGATGATCGGCCTCCGCCCCGTCCAGCTCGGTACGGCGGTTAGCAAAAATCCAGCGAGTACTGCCCCCAGGTAACCAAAAAGCAATTCATGCGCGTGCCAGGCAACCGCATCGAACGCAGTGGGTAAGGACAGTAAGCCCGTCAGCACCGTAAGCCAAAGCGCCATAGCGGCAACGGCCCAGACGGCACCACCCAAAAAGAATGGGCGGAACCCAAAGCTTAAGACCGCTGGTCCTTGCCAAGTGCGGAGCTGTTCACGCGTCGTGGTCATCTGCAACAGATGCTTGCTGTGGCAAGGCGCAATCCGCCAATGTGAACTGCTCAAGCTCCGCGATAAACCTGCGCCGCGCCCGGAAAAGCATGCCCTTGAGGCGACATTCGGGGGCGACGACGCAGGCACCTCCATCTGGCTGGAAGCACTCCACCAGGGCCGACCCACGCTCCAGTACCTCAACGACCTGCCCGACCGAGATTTGGTCAGCAGGGCGAGCCAACGTGGCGCCACCGCCCGTTCCGCGGCGAGTGACAACGATGCCTGCATGTGCGAGCGCGGCGACCGTCTTGGTCAGGTGATTACGCGAAATCGCAAATTCCTTGGCCAGCTCGGAGGTGGAAAAGGCGCGTTCAGGTTCTCCGGCCATGCGCATGCAGGCGCGCAGACCGAAATCGGTGAACTGCGTCAGCCGCATCGAAAAACCTGAGTGATTTGATCGGAATCAAGGTACATGCTACCCCTCCTCTGTAATAGGTATCTAAAATACCAATTACTTTACCGAAGCGCTGAACACCATGACACGGATCAACACACCCCTCGTGACGGCCGGGCGACCGCTTTGGGTCGCCGCAGGCGCCGTCTCCATTGGGATCGGGGCGGTCGGAGCATTGCTGCCAGTGTTGCCGACCACACCCTTCGTCATTCTCGGCGCATTCTGCTTTGCCCGCGGTTCGCCTCGGTTGGCGCGGGCGCTAGAGCAACATCGAGTCTTCGGCCCCATGATCGCGGACTGGCGCGCGCATGGTGCGATCGCGCACCGCTACAAGGCGGCAGCGCACCTGATGATGGGCGCGGCGCTAACCGTAAGCATCTTTATGGGCGTGTCAGGCAGCATTCTTGCCATCCAAGCAATCTGTCTGGCCTGCGCCAGCGCCTACATCCTCAGCCGCCCCAGCGGCGGTGATACCCCTCAAAAGCCAGGCCGCGAGACGGTTCCAGCCAGACCACGGCGCCCACACAGCGCCAAACAACCTGGAGATCCGTCTTGAAACACCTTCTTCTACTGCTGCTCGCGGTGCCGGCGATGGCCACCGCTGAAACCATACTGATCGACACAGACGCACTGGAGGCGCGTACGGTGTACGATGTGGCCGAACTCACCCCGCTTGCGCTAACGTCCGAGGGTGATCCGGCAATGCTGCTGCTTTCACTCGACGCAGGGGATGTCGTACCGCCCCACGCCACAGAAAGCGGCCTTCGCCTGTTGACGGTGCTGTCGGGAGAAATGTCCTGGGGCGACGGTGACGCAGTCGATGTGAGCGTCGAGCGCACGTTCGGGCCCGGCAGCATGCTCGCCGTGCAGGCCGGCGAGATGCATTGGGTCGCGGCCCGCGCCGGCCCGGTAGAGATCCAACTCGTTCTTCTCGACGATGAAACCGCGGCTCCCGGCATTCAGGAACAATTGCAATGACATCCCTTTCCCGACGATCCACAATCGCTTTTCTTGGCGCCGCAGCTGGTGCGATAGCCCTGCCCCGCGCCGCCTTTCCGCAGCCCCTCTCGCGCTTGGCCATCTATGGCCCGCCCGCAGGCCCGTCGATCACGCTGGCCCATGCCGTAGCCACCGGTATGTTGTCGGATATCGCGGCCGAGACGAGTTTCACCGCCTGGCGCAACCCGGACGAATTGCGCGCGGGCCTAACCTCCGGCGAGATCCTGCTCTCGGTCGTGCCAATCCAGGCAGCGGCAAACCTGTTTAATCGCGGTTTTCCGATCCGGCTTGCAAACGCCATGACGAACGGGCTTTTGTACATCATTGCCGAGGATCCGGAGATCAACGGGATAACAGGCCTTGCTGGACGGCGTATCGCCATTCCGTTCAGGGGTGACACACCGGAAATCATCTTCGGCCAACTCCTTGAACACCACGGAATGAGCGAGGCTGATCTTGACATCACCTATGCCGGGTCACCCACTGAGGCGATGCAACTGATGTTGGCGGGGCGCGTCGATGCCGCACTGACGGCGGAACCCTCGACAACCGCAGCCGTGCTGCGCGGAGGGGAGGCCGGTAAGACCATCCGGCGCGCGATCAGCATTCAGGAGGCCTGGGGCGACATGACCGATGGCGCACCAGTTCTGCCCCAGGCGGGGCTCGCGGTGACCCAAGCGTTTCTCGACAATAGCGGTGGCGTCCTCCCCGCCTTGCTGACCGCTTTGGAGGAAGCCACTGCCGACGTGCTGGCTAACCCCGAAATGGCCGCAGGCCACGCAACCGAGGCCCTTGGGATGCCCGCACCGCTTCTGGCGGCCTCAATCCCCAACTCGAACCTCGTCTCTCGCCCAGCGACAGAGGCGCGGGCAGATATCGAACGCATGCTTGCGGCAATGGCAGGGCCAGATCTCGCTCGTATCGGGGGCTCTATGCCGGGAGATGAGTTTTATGTCTGAGGCCCCTCCATCGGGGGCGGCCACCGCGAAACGGCTTATATTGCCGTTTGCCATTGCGGTGGTGCTCGCCGGTCTTGCCATGTGGCAGGGCCGGCTGAGCGTTGGGGTCGTTTGCTTTCTGTTTATGGCGCTGTGCTCCTTGACAATCCGCGTCCTCATAACCGACGCCACGCCCCTGCCCGTGGTGCGCACGATAGGCGGGCAACGCGAGGCGATCCTGATCCAGTTCGTCGGCGCCGGCATGATGTACCTGCCCGCGATCATGATCGCGACGCTGCTACTCGATTTCGCCGGGTATGAGCCCAGCGCGGTAATGCTTGGTGTCGGAGTTGCATTGGCCGCGTTCGGGCTTTGGCTTTTTTGGCGTTCCCATACCGATCTTGGAACCTATTGGTCCCCAACACTCGAACTGCGCGAAGGGCATCAGTTGGTGACGCGTGGCGTCTACGCACGCTTACGTCATCCCATGTATGCCGCGCTCTTCGTCATCACAGCGGCGCAGGCATGCTTCCTCGGCAACTGGATCGCGGGGCCGGCGGGCATCATCGCGCTCGGATTGCTTTACCTGCTCAGGATTGACGATGAGGAACGGATGATGGGCGAGGCCTTCGGCGCGGAATGGTCGGCCTATGCGGGTCGAACGGGCCGCCTGCTGCCATCGGCACGGAAATGACACGCATCGCCCGCATCGGAGCTTTCCTCTGGTCCGGCTGGGCCGGGCTTGCAGCACTCTCGCTTTTGTGTGCTGCGTGGCAAGCTGGGCACGAGGCGTACGGGCCATTCATTCTGACGTCGCCACTCGAAACGGTGCGGGCCGTCGCAGCACTCGCGATCGACCCGGCAGCATGGGAGATCGCGGCTCTCACCTTGCAGCGAGCGATCACCGGCTTCGTGCTAGTTGCCGGGGCAGGAACGGCCCTTGGCGTCGCGGCGGGTTATTCCCCGGCAACGTTGCGCTTGGTCACACCGCTCGTCACGGTTCTGATGGGGGTGCCTCCTATCGCCTGGATCGTTCTTGCGATGATCTGGTTCGGCGGCTCAGACGCAACGGTTCGCACGGTTATCCTCGTCTCCGCACTTCCGGTCGTGTTTATGGGGGCAGCGCGCGGCATCACCACCCGCGACAGGCTTCTGGACCGTATGGCCGAAGCCTTCGGGGCGGGACCAATTCGGCGCTTCCTGACTGTGGGGCTGCGCCAAACCACCACGACGCTTTTCCCCGCATTCGCGCTTGCCCTCGGCACGTCATTCAAGGTGGCTGTCATGGCCGAGCTTCTGGCCAATGCAGGCGGCATTGGCGGGGCGCTGGCCGACGCGCGTATCAATCTCGACATCGGGCTCGCGCTCGCCTGGATAGTGATCGCAGTCGCCCTTCTGATCATCGTCGAATACACCTTGGTGCAGCCTGTGAAGGCCGAAATCGATCGCTGGCGTCACGCCGCACAGCCCTGGGGGGTGAAGCGATGACGGCCCTGGATCTCTCCGGTATCGGCCACGCCTATCTCGGGCGCACTGTGCTTGAAGGCATCGACCTGACCATTGGGTCGGGCGAGATGGTGGCCCTTGTCGGCCCGTCTGGATGCGGCAAGTCCACCCTCGCCCATATTGCCGCCGGATTGACCGCGGCGCGGGCCGGCCGGGTTGCGAGGGGCTACGACCGACATGCGATGATCTTTCAGGAGCCTGCACTGATGCCATGGGCCACAGCCCGCGGCAATATCGACTATGTTTTGCGCCTTGCAGGGCTCCGGCGCGTTGACCGGGCTAATCGCATTCACGCGATTGCGGCGCAGGTCTCTCTGATCCCGGATGATCTCAGCAAATACCCCATCGAGCTCTCCGGCGGGATGCGGCAGCGTGTGGCTATCGCACGCGCGCTCGCGGTGCAGCCGGATTTCATCTACTTCGACGAGCCGTTTACGGCCCTTGATGTGGCCCTGAGACGGCGCATGCAGGATCTCGTCATTGAAACATGTGCCGACGGCCGCCTTTCGGGCCTGTTTATCACGCATGACCTTAGCGAAGCCGCAAGAATTGCGCATCGCATCGCCGTGCTCGATACAAACGGGCGCGGTATCCTCGGCAATCGGCGGCTTGCCGCAAACCCGCGCGATCGGGGCGACATGGAGATATTCGATTGGGTACGGCGTGCTTTACGCGATGATCCAATCTTCCGCCATATCCACGATGTCGACGAAAGGCAGATTGCATGAGCTGCGGGCCCGCTTCGGGGCGCAGCCGCCCGTTGCCACGGGGCACGCTCGCCACGCTGGGCGACGAGGGCTTTCGTCTATTCTTTCCGCTTGCCGCGCTATACGCGGCGCTTTTCCCAGCGCTTTGGGTCATCGCCTGGGGCTTTGACCTCCCGCTTGCCCACGATGTTCCTCCCTCGCTCTGGCACGCGCACGAGATGCTGATCGGGGCCTTTGGAGCGGCCATCATCGGGTTTGTTACCACCGCCGCACCGGAGTGGACGGACACAGAGCCACCAAGCGGTCGCCCGCTCTGGGCGCTTGCCGCGTTGTGGGCCATCGGTCGCGCGGTTGGCCTGTTCGGATGGGATGCGATCGGAACCGTCGGCGCACTGGCTGACCTTACCTGGATCGCCGCGCTGATCGTGTGGCTGGTCGCCCTCTCGATCCGCCGCAGAACAGATCGGTTGCGGGCTTTTGTTTTCTGGCTCACCGCCCTTTTTGCATGCACCGCTGCGGTGCGCATGGGATTTGCGACCGGCGACTTAGCGATGGCAACTCACGGCGTTCACCTCGCCGGTTTCGCCCTTCTCGGCCTGCTGGGTCTGGCCTTGTCACGGATCGCCGTACCGGTGACAAACCTCGTCCTCGATCCGTCTGAAACCACCTCACCCTTCCGGCCGCACCCCGGCCGCCTTCATCTCGCCCCCGGTCTTGTCTTGCTGGCGATGGCGGGTGAGGTCTTCGGCGCAAGCCCCGCCGTCTCGGCCTGGCTTCTGATAGCCGCCGGTGCGGCCTTTTTGGACCGTGTAGGCGAGGCGTTCATCGGACGTGAGGCCGCACGAGCCGAGATCCTCATGCTGGCCGGGTCCAGCGCTCTGGCAGGCCTTGGCCTGCTGCTGGCGGGAGCCGCTCGGCTAGGTGCGCCGTGGTCAGACGTCACTGGCCTGCACGTCGCCTTCATGGGTGGTCTCGGGCTCGGGGTCTACGCCGTCTTTTGCATCGCGGGGCTACTGCATTCAGGGCGGCCCCTGGGGCTGCCGCGTGTTGTCAGGGCCGGCGCGCTGCTGCTCGTCCTATCAGTCATTCTGAGAGTGGCACCTAACCTTGGGGTGAACCTTCCGGGGCCATCCCACGTGCTTGCCAGTCTGGCTTGGCTGGCCGCGTTTGTTCTGTGGGCCATTGCCTATTGGCCCTTTGTGGCGAGAGTTAACGCTGAGTCGGATCCTGAACCGTCAGACCGGCCAGTTGCCCAAACCGAGAGTGCAAAAAGCCTTCGGCCAGCGGCGGAATAGATACAAATCGTTTGCGCCTTGCTGAGGATAAAGCAATCAGGCCAGTACCACGCCGCGCATTCAACGCTACCACTTGCAAACGCTTGAGCATGTTAAGGAGCAAGATCGCCGAGAGTGACCCACTGAGGACAAACCTGCGCGATGGTCACGTGGCTTCCGCCCCATGCTCAGTTAGGCACTCGGCGTGATCGCGCAGCACCTCTAGCACGCGGCAATCCGAAACCCGCCCGGCACGGCAATCCGAAAGCATGCGGGAAAGCTCAAGCTTCAAGCTTTCCAAGCGCAAGATCCGGCGCTCAACGTCCTTCAAATGGCGGCGGGCGATGGTGTCAACGTCCGTACAAGGGCGGTCAGGGCGGTCTGAGAGGTCGAGCAATTCGCGGATTGCATCAAGACCAAAGCCAAGATCGCGCGCATGTCGAATGAAAGCTAAACGGTCTAAGGCGGCAGCCCCATAGCGCCTCTGCCCACCCGACGTACGCTCCGGCTCGGGCAAAAGCCCAATCTGTTCGTAGTAGCGGATAGTCTGGACCTTTGTGCCTGTGTGCTTGGCAAGCATCCCAATTGCGAACATGGTGCGCTCCCTTTCCTACATAAACTATAGGTTTCGCTTGTGCGGTACGCAACGCGTCGCCGTTACCTTCGTCAGCAAGTCTGAAAAAAATCGATCGAAACCTCTTGAACCTACAGTAGCTAGAGGTCGTATCTGCAGAGTCGGTTAGGAGACCTGCTGTATGACCGACCAGACCAAAGGCCCCGCATTCTCGACGCGCAGTTTGGTGCTGCCGGACGGGCCGCCGCGACTGGCGGACACTATGGCGTCATCGTGCGGTCGTAGCAGCGCTGAAGCTGAAGCCGCGGCCTGCTGCCCGGTAAGCGCAGCAGACGCCCCACTCTGGCGGCGCATCGACTGGTTGCTTTGGGGCTCGGGCGGGATCATCGCCCTCTCATACATCGCCGGTTTCATACTGCCCCACGACGCGCCCTTCCAGCTTGGCGTGTTCACGCACGGCGTTCACGAGATGATGAGCCTGATGTGGTGGGGAATTCTCGTCGGGATGCTCGCGGTGGGCCTGATCGACAAAGTGCCACGCGAGTTCGTGATCGGGATTATCGGGCGCGACCAAGGCGCGCGGAGCCTTCTGCGCGCCCTTGCCGCAGGGGTACTGCTCGATCTCTGTAACCACGGGGTTCTGATGGTTGGCGCAAAGCTTTACGAGCGCGGCGCAAGCCTCGGTCAGGTCTTTGCCTTCCTGATCGCCTCGCCCTGGAACTCACTGTCGCTGACGATCATAATCGGCGTGTTGATGGGTTGGGGCTGGATGGTCGTTTTCCTCATCGCCTCGTTGGTTATCGCACTCGTGACCGGCCTCGCGGTGGAGGCGTTGGAGCGCGCCGGACGCGTAAAGCCTAACCCCAATCGCATTGATCTTCCTGCAGACTTTCATGTCTGGCGTGAAGCGAAAGCGGGCTTGCGCGCCACGCGCTATGACATCACCTTCGCCCGCGACGTCGCCCGCCGATCGGTCACGGCGAGCCGCATGGTTCTACGCTGGCTGTTCTTTGGAATAGTGCTTGCGGCCCTGATCCAAGCGACCGTGCCGACGGAGGTCTTCGCGGCATGGTTCGGCGCAACCCTTCTCGGCCTCTTCACCACACTTGTCGCTGCAACGATCATTGAGGTCTGTTCGGAAGGCTCCGTCCCGATCGCAGGCGACCTGATGACCCAGGCGCAGGCGCCAGGCAACGCCTTTACCTTCCTAATGGCAGGGGCAGCGACAGACTACACCGAGATACTCATCCTGCGCGAGGTGACGGGGCGCCTGAAAGCGGCGCTGCTCCTGCCACTTCTGACAGTGCCGCAGGTGCTGGTGATTGGCTGGGCCCTGAACGCCATGGCATAGCTCCAGTCACGGCACCGAGCTTTCCAAGGCGATCTCGGACATTTGTTAGACGCGAGCGACGGGGGCGATGGGTCAAGGTTATCCCGGCGATCCAACACCGCGGCGGAGTTCAACCCTCCCGACACCCTGTATCACGTCAGGCTGATCGCCTCTGTGCCGCACAATCGAACGCCAAACCGGTTAGCCGATCACTCCGCCCACAAATGACCCCGCGATAAAGGTGGCCGCCATAGCCAGCGAACCCCACACAGTCGTTCGAACCATCGCAGGCGCCAGTTGCGCGCCGCCCGTCCAGGCCCCAAGCGCACCTAGGGCCAGAAGCGCGAGAAGCGTTGCAAAGAGCACGCTCAGTACGACGAATCCCGAAGGCGCGAAAAGTGCGGCAGCTAGAGGTAACAGCGCCGCAATGGCAAAAGACGTGCCCGATGCGAATGCGGCCCGACGCGGGCTTGCCGCATGCAAGTCCAGAAGGCCGACTTCGTCGCGCAGATGGGCCTCGAGCGCATTACTGCGCGTCAATTCCTTGGCAACTTGCTCCGCCGTTGCGTGGCTCAAACCGCGCTTGCGATGAATTGCCACCATTTCTGCAAACTCACCCTCGGGATCCTGTCTGAGTGCGCGCCGTTCGCGCTTAATCTCGGCGTGTTCGATATCGGCTTGCGATGAAACTGAAATATACTCGCTTGCGGCGATCGACATCGCGCCTGCGACGACGCCCGCCACACCGGTAGCCAGCACGATGTCTGTGTTGGAAGTTGCCGCCGCGACACCGATCAAAAGGGAAGAGATTGAAACAATCCCATCCGTGGCGCCCAGCACGGCTGCGCGAAGCCAGTGGCTGCGTCCAAGACGATGTGGATCGTCGGGATGGGTCGCTGCAAAGGTCTCATCCATGGCGTGGTGGAAAGCTGCGATCCTCGATGTAAAGTTTGGTTTGCATCCATGCGCCCTGCCCATATCTCCCGCGACGCCCGAAAACGGAGCTTTTGATCGTTTTCTGCAGCATTATTCCGCCGCTTGCCTGTTGGCAGGAAGCGCGGCCCCTTCGCGCCGCCCAGTCTGGCTACCTGTATCGCCAGTAGCATTTGCGTGCGAGGCTTCCAAAGATCGCCGCATCCGGCTGCCGCGTGTGGCCAGCTTCTCTGCAACTGCCACGGCGACGAACAGGACACCATAAAACAGGGCCATGGCAGCGGAAGTGGCAGCGTTGAGAAAATACGCGATCCAAAACCCCGCAAGGGCGCCCGTGACAGCGAAGAGGGCGGTGAATACGAGCATGATCGAAAGCCGGCGGCTGATCAAAAGGGCTGTCGCGGCCGGGACGACCAGCAAAGAGATCACAAGGATCACCCCGGCAGCATGGAAAGCCGTCACCACAGTAACCGAAACCAGGAACATGAACGATGTGTTCAGCAAGCCGGTTCGCATGCCGAGGACGGCCGCAAACTCAGGATCGAAAGTTGTTACCTTAAGTCTTTGGTAGAAGATTGCGATGAACGCTGCATTCACGGCGAGAACCGTAAGCATGACATAAAGGTATTCCGGGCCGATCGAGACACCGTTCACGACAAGCTGCTGAAAAGCAGCAAGGTTCAAATCGCCGACGAGGACCACCTCCGTATGCAGATGCACGTGGTTGAAATCGAGGGTGACGAGGATCACGCCGGACGCAAAGAGCGCGGGGAAGACGAGGCCTTGCGGCGCATCTCCGGTAAACAACCCGGTGCGGATGAGCCACTCATTGCACAACACAACGAGTAACCCGGCCAGAGCGGCGCCAAAGATCAACCAGGGAGAGTTCAGATCCCGAGTAAGGGCGTAGCCGACGACGATACCCGGAAGAACAGCGTGCGCGATGCCTTCCACAAGCATGGAATTTCGCCGCAAGACGATAAACGCACCGGGTAGTGCGCAAGCAAGCGCTGTGACGACAGCGAGAAGGGTGGTGCCCAGAAGGAAGCTCAAGCGTCGCTCCTCTCGGAAAGAAACTCGCGCCGCAACGCCTCGCGGGCCCGCGCGCGCTGCACTGCCATGGTGATGATGCTGCGACGCGGTGACGCCAGAAGCGAAATCAGGAAGATGGCGAAGAGAACGAGCACGATCACGGGGCCGCTTGGGATATTGCCCAGCATGATCGATAAATAGGCGCCGAGACCGCTTCCGAAGGCGCCAATTGCTGCGGAAAGGGCGACCATGCCCGGCAGAGTGGTTGTCCATTGCCGCGCTGCAGCGGGAGGGGTCACGACGAAGGCAATCATGAGCACCACGCCCACCGCCTTCACACCGATGACGATTGCGATGACGATCGTGGTGAACATGAGCGTGTCGATGAGCCATGCGCGGAAGCCAAGTACTGTCGAAAGTGTAGGATCGAAGGTGCGGAGCGCGAATTCCTTCCAAAACGCCAGCATCAGCAAAAGGGCGACGGCACCTACCACGATGGTGGTCGTCAGATCCGCAATCGTAATGACCGAGGCGTTGCCAAACAGATAGTCGTTTATGCCCCCTTTGCCGGGGAACGGGTTGTTTGCGATGACACGCATAAGGATCATGCCGGCGCCGAAGAAAACCGTCAGCGAAATGGCCATCGCCGTATCGATTGCGATCTTCGTCCGCGTCGCGATCACATTGGCGAAGAGCGCGGCAAGCGTGCCCGTGATGACTGCGCCGACGATCAAGCCGATCATATTGCGGCCATTCACGCCGAAGATCGTCACGGCCGCCAGGAATGCGAGAAGCGCCCCGGGCAATGCCGAGTGCCCGATGACATCGCTAATCAACGACTGCTTGCGCAGATACGCAAAGGAGCCCAGAGCGCCTGCCACGAGCCCCATAACAGAGGTGCCGAAGAATACCATTCGGAAGGTGTGGTTGCTGAAGAACTCGGCGAGGTCCATCGGGGGGTCACACAGCCGTTGCGAGGAATGCATCCGCGCCGTCGCCAGCCTCGTAGGCGGCGCGGATTTTTTCCTTGGTGAAGGCTTCATCGACCGGACCGGAGGCGATCACACTGACATTGATCAGAGTAACGTAGTCACAGTACTCACGCACAGTCGCCAGATGGTGATGCACGATGACGATGGTCTTGCCTTGCGCAGTCAGGTCTTTCAGCACGTCGATCATCGCCTGTTGGCTCTTCGCATCAATGCCCTGGAACGGTTCATCCATAAAATAGAGATCCGGGGCCTGCACGAGCGCTCGGGCAAGAAACGCGCGCTGACGCTGCCCGCCGGACAACTCACCGATTTGCCGGGCGGCCAGAGCTTCGATGCCGGTCTGTTCAAGCGCCGCCAAGGCCCGAAGGCGTTCGGCCTTACCAGGGCGTTTCATCCAACCCAGCCCGCCATAGGTGCCCATGGTGACAAGATCGAGTACGGTTGTCGGGAAATCCCAGTCAACGCTCGCAGATTGAGGCATGTAGCCCACCCGGTGCCGGGCCTGATCGAGGGATTTGCCGAAAAACTCCGAGGTGCCCGTGAGCGACGGCACAAGGCCAAGCATGGCCTTGATGAGGGTCGATTTGCCGGCCCCATTGGGGCCGACAACGCCCATCACGCTGCCAACGGGAACGCTGAAGTCCACACGACGCAACACCGGGTCTGCACGATACGCGACCGACAGGTTCCTGGTCTCGCAGGCAATGGGCGCCGTTGTGTTCACGACGCGCCGGTACTCAGCGCAGCCGCAACGGTCTGGGCATTGTGCCGGAACACGCCCAGGTAAGTATCGACCCCGGCATCGGAGCCAAGCGAATCTGCGAACAGCTCTTTGTCGGAGACCTCAACCTCCCACCCGAGGGCCTGCACGGCCTCCTGAAGGCTTGTGATTGCCTGCGGATTGGCCAAGTTGTCCTGAAAGATGACCGGAATCTTGTTCTCGGCAATGAATGTTGCCAGATCGCTCATCTCCCGCGGGCTCATCTGCGCTTCAGACGAGACGAAATCAGTCGCGCGGACCTCGATATTATAAGTGGAACCGAAGTAATTGAACGCATCGTGGCCTGTGATCAGGATACGCTGCTCCGGCGGGATCGTCGCCAGCATGTCCTCGGCTTCCGCGGCTGCAGACTCAATTTCGACGACATAGGCCTCAGCGTTCGCCTGATACGTTTCTGCATTTTCGGGATCGATTTCGCCGAGATGGTCAGCGACGTAGCCTACGATCAGCGACCAAGCTTCGGGGCTGTTCCACACATGAGGGTCATGCAACTCATTACCCTCATCGTCTGTCTCGGGCCAGTCGAGCAAAAGCTCAGCAGGCAAAAGCTCGCCCGCCGCGATTTGCTTGTCGCCCAAGCTTTCAAGAAGATCGTCCATCCGTGCTTCCAGATGCAGCCCTGTCCAAACAACTGCATCGGCGTTCTGGATGGTTTCGATATCCTGCGTTGAAGGCTGATAGGTGTGGGGATCGCCGCCTGGCCCAACCATCGTGATGATCTCGGCGTCGGGCGCTATGTTTGCAACAGCATCGGCCAAATACCCAGTCGTTGCATACACGGTTAGGGCGTCATCTTCGGTTTGCGCCAAAGCAACCGTTGCGGAACTCGCCATCAGCACAGCAGTGCTGATTACCGCACCGATGCCGAAAAGGCGTCTGGAGTGATCTTGCATGATTTACCTCTCTTTCCTTCTCGAAAGGGCCCGCCACCACAGATCACCCACCGGCACTGTGCCACCGAGCCTGGGGTCGGTGTATTGCGTCATCTGGCAAACCGGCTTGGCGCTAGGTTCAGTAGTGCAACTAATGGTTGTGCGAACCTATTTGCAAAGCAGGTCGTGTTGCTGGCCGTAATTGCCGACGCGAATTCTTGATCGTTTTTGTCAATCTTGTTGTCAAGTGGCCAAATGAGCGCCGCGCCCGCATCAGCGCGGCGATCATGGAACGACGGGCATCGGCCGTCATCCGCGCGGCGGTGAAACCTTTGCAGACCCCAGCCCCTACGTTTCGGGCCTATACTACGTACAACCCCGATTGTTACGGCAGATAAGATTGGCGGAGCCATGGGCTGTGGCGAGCGCGCAATCGCCCTTCCAATTAATCCTGATTGATTTCATCGGCCTTTTTTCCGATGCAAAGATACTTAGATCACTTGGCGCAGCCGATCGCAGGACATCGAACGTGTCGACAGCCGAAGACAGTGTGCGCGCAGCAAGGAGAACATCGCCGACGTCATCATCGAGGCGCCCCGCCAGGGCGTTGCTGGCACCGGTGCGCGGCAGACTGAACGTCGCCTGCGTGATACAAGCCATCGGTGCCGTGGCAGGGGTGGCACCGTTCATTGCGGTGGCCGAGATCGGGCGCGTTTTGCTGAACGATCTGCCCGAACCTTCGGCGGTCTGGTGGATCGTGAGCGCCGCGATACTGGCGCTGGCGATCCGGCTCATTTGCCTCATGGCTGCCGGCGCGCTGACGCATCTTGCAGATGCTGATCTGCAACTTGATTTGCGGCGGCGGATGGCGACGCACCTTACCTCCGTGCCGCTGGGCTGGTTTGATACGCGCAGCGCGGGGCTCGTCAAATCGGCGTTGCAGGACGATGTCGCAGCGCTCCACCACCTCGTCGGTCATGCCTATACGAATATGGTTTCGGCCATCGTTACGCCCCTCGTCGCATTAGCCTATCTCATTTGGATCGATTGGCGGCTGACGCTTATCGCACTTCTACCCGTGCTCATCGGTGTGGCTCTCTACGCGCTGCAATACCGTGGATATGGTGAGAAGATGGTCGCCTATACGCGCGAACTTGCGGCGGTAAACGCTGCAGCGGTCGAGTTCGTGCAGGGGATCGCCGTCATCAAGACGTTTGGGCAGGCGCGGCAGGCCTACGGGCGTTTCAAGGATCGGACGCAGGCCTTTGTGAGGTTCTTCTGGGAATGGGTGCGCGGGCTGCTGAGCGTTTCCGCGGCAGCCGAGGTTGTGTTGTCTCCCCTTGCGGCGCTGATCTTCGTTCTCGCTGGCGGACTGACTCTGGTCTCGCTGGAGCTCGCAGCGCCCGCCGATGTACTGGCTTTCGCCATACTGGCCCCCGCGCTGACCGCACCCTTCCTCACGCTTTCATTCTCGCAACAGGAAATGATGTTGGCCCAAGAATCTGCCAAGCGGATCGAGGCGGTTCTCACCACACCGCCACTCACGCGCCCATCCAGCGCTGAAGAGCCCAAAAATGCGCGCGTCGTCTTTGACAATGTTTCCTTTGCCTACGGCGGCGGGACGGACGTCCTGAACGGAATAGACCTTGTGCTAGAGCCTGGCACCTTGACCGCGCTTGTCGGCCCATCCGGTTCTGGGAAATCGACGCTGGCAGCCCTTCTCCCTCGGTTTTGGGATGTGGGGCACGGATCCATCACGATTGGCGGTGTCGATCTGCGGAAGATGGAGGCAAAAGCGCTCTATCGCTCAGTCGCATTTGTTTTCCAGGACGTGAGGCTCTTGCGCATGAGCCTAGAAGAAAACATCGCGCTCGGCCGCCCAAACGCAGATAGGTCCGAGATTGAGGCAGCCGCTCGCGCCGCGCAGATTCACGACCGAATTCTAGCGCTTCCGCGCGGCTACGCGTCCGTTCCCGGCGACGATGCGCATCTCTCTGGCGGGGAGGCACAACGCGTGGCCATTGCCCGCGCCATACTGGCCGATGCGCCGATACTGGTGCTCGATGAAGCGACCGCTTTCGCTGATCCCGAGGCGGAGGCCGCAATTCAGTCCGCCCTATCCACCCTGATCGCCGGGCGAACTGTCCTTGTCATCGCTCACCGCCTGCACACGATCACCGGCGCTGACCAAATCTGTGTGATGGAGACCGGCCGCATCGTTGAGCGTGGCCGCCATGCGGACCTTTTGGCGGCAGGGGGCTTCTATACGCGGCTTTGGGATGCAAGCGAAGCGGCGCTGGCTGGACGTGAAGAGGCAGCGCAATGATTGGCTCCCTTCTCGCCGTCGGCGGCCCGGACGTGGAAGGGCCACTGCGCCGCAACCTATGGGGGCTCATCGGTGAGGCAGTTCTTATGGGGGTTGGCTTTGCCCTCATGGTGCCGCTCCTTCGGACCCTCTTCGAAGGCGATCTCGGTCGCGCGTGGTTTTGGCTGGCAGTGATGGCGGGGCTCTTGGCCATTTACACTGTGTTGCGCTACCGAACCCAGCTTGTGGGGTACAAGGCCGCCATCGCCCTTGCCGACAACCTCTTTAGCCGCCTCGGGCAACACATAGCTAAACTGCCGCTGGGCTGGTTTGTGGGTGAACGTGTCGGCCTAATCGGCCGCCTGACAAGCCAGGGGGTAATCGACGTGATCGGCATCCCGGCGCACCTGTTGCGCGCGCTGGTTACAGGGCTGGTGACGCCCATCACGGTCATAGTCCTCATGTTCATCTTCGACTGGCGTCTGGCGCTGGCCGCCCTGATTACCTTACCAGTGGCCGCCGCGCTCTATCGGTGGACGGGCGTTCTGACCGAGCGTTCCGATCACCGCGTCAATGAAAGCGCCGCCGAAGCGGCTGGCCGGATTGTGGAGTTCGCTCAAGCCCAACCTATTCTGCGGGCGTTTGGTGAAGCGGAACGTAGGCTCTCTCACCTCGACGTAGCGCTGAGCCAGCAACATGCCGCCACTCGACACCAGATGTTATCGGTCGCCCAGGGCCTTATGAGCCTCGTCGTGTTGATGCAGATCGCCTTCACGATCCTCCTCGTTTTCGGCGTCAATCTTGCCCTGGGGGGTGAGATCGAGGCTGCCGAACTCGTCGCCCTCCTCGTTCTTGTCGCGCGCTATGTGGAGCCTGTGATTGGGGCAGCCGAGTTGGAAGGCTCGCTCCGGATCGCGCGCAACAGTATCGGGCGCATGGACGCCTTGCTCAAGACAGCGCCCTTGCCCGAACCCGCAGCGCCGCGCATGCCCAAGGGAACAGAGATTTCTTTTGAAGACGTTCGCTTTTCCTACGGCGCGGAAACGGTGCTCGACGGGGTTTCGTTCACGGCGCCCGCGCGTGCCATGACAGCGATCGTCGGGCCCTCAGGTTCGGGCAAGACAACGCTTCTTCGGCTGATAGCAAGATTTTGGGATGTGTGTGACGGCGTTGTGCGGATCGGCGGGGTGGATGTGCGCGAGATTGCAACCGAGGAGCTTATCGCCCAGATTTCGGTCGTATTTCAGGATGTTTATCTGTTCGACGGAACCATTGCAGAAAACATACGACTTGGCCGGCCAAAAGCCACGGATGCAGAGGTAACCGAAGCGGCTTGCCTCGCGCGCGTTGATGAGATTGCAGACCGCCTGCCTGGCGGGCTCGACGCGCGTGTGGGCGAAGGCGGATCGATCCTTTCGGGCGGCGAACGCCAGCGGGTATCGATCGCACGCGCCATCCTGAAAGACGCACCCATCGTTTTGCTAGATGAGGCGACATCGGCGCTTGACCCGGTCAACGACCTTGCCGTTCAGGCAGCCTTGCGGGCGCTTACACGCGACAAAACGCTGGTCGTCGTCGCACATCGCCTGCAAACGGTCCGGGGCGCGGATCAGATCGTGGTGCTCGACAAACGCCGCGTGGCTGAGGTTGGGAACCACGAGACACTGCTATCGGCTAGTGGCCGGTATGCTGAATTCTGGAACGAACGCCAAAAAGCCGCGGGCTGGCGTCTAGGATTGGAGAGCACGTGATGCCGGCGCGGATTTTCATACTGGACGGCCATCCCGGGCCAAGCTCGATTGCGCGTCAGGCGGTGGAACGCTACGCAGCTTCCGCCAAGGCCGCCGGGCATGAGCTGCGGGTGGCCCACCTGAACGACATAACTTTCGATCCCGATCGCGGCGTGGCGGGCTACGACGAGGCCAAACCGCTGGAGCCGTCTATAAAAGATCACCTCGAAAACCTCGAATGGTGTTCGCATTTCGTGCTCGCCTTCCCGCTGTGGTGGGGCGGGTTTCCAGCTAAACTTAAGGGTTGGATCGACCGGGTTCTCGTTCCGGGCCGAACCTTTACCACCGAAGAAACCACGGCGCTTGGCCTCCCTGCCCCGCTGCTGACGGGACGATCAGCCCGCGTGCTGATCACCTCTGATACGCCCCGCTTGTTTTTGCGGATCGCCTATGGCGATGCGATCCTGCGTCAGATCAGGGGCCAAGTGCTCGGCTTCGTAGGCTTCAAACCGGTGAAGATCACGTTCTTCGCACCGGCGTCCGACCCCAAACCGGGCGCCGTTGACCGATTGCTGGCGGAGATGGACGGGTTGGGCCGGGATGCGCGTTAACGGCGGGCCACGTGCTGCCGCGCAGGACGAACGTTATTGGAGGCGCTTCCACTGGTATCGGCAACCTGCATAGAATGGGTCGATCCAGCGGTACGATCACTTATGCGCTGTCAGCGCGCTCCTCCCACCACACCAAGCCCCGCACCAACACTCCCGCCCCACCGCGATTCCAAGCAAAGCCCCTGCCAAATTCTACGCAACAGCCCAAGCATCCGGCGACACGGGCCAAGAGTGAAGCAATTGAAACGGAAACGCGCACGGATCGACATCTGGTAGAAAAACTTGCGCGCTAGTGTTGCTGTGTAAAACACAACCGAGGAAATACTCAGATGTACCAGGATAACATGAAGATTCAGGATGTTATTGGCCCATTTTCGGCGTGGCCCCGGCAACCGGTGGCGCCCAAATCCGCCCGCGCGAAGCAAGACAGGGCGGGGCCGAATGCTCGACCGTCTGGCGTTAGCTAAACGGCAAATCCAGAACGAAACACGCGCCGTCGCCTGAGTTTTGGCGTATCGAAATCGTGCCTCCATGCGAGGCAACGATGCGGTTGCAGAGCGCGAGGCCAACCCCCGTGCCCTTTCCGGCAGACTTCGTTGTGAATAGCGGGTCGAAGATCTTGTCCGCAATATCGTCGGGCACGCCAGGGCCATTGTCTTCCACGGTCAGCCTTAAAAACCGGGGATCGTCACCCACCGCTGCTTTCACCCAAATGCTGTCCCCAATCCCAGACTCCCTGATCGCCTGCGCGGCATTGATGAACAGGTTGGAGAGCACCTGAACGATCTGTGTTTCATCCACGCGAAGATCTGGCAGATCACGTGCCACGTCGGCAGTCACATCCACGTCGGTGCCCTGGGCATCCGCAAGGTAGCTATCCATCGCGGTGTCGATCAGCAGGGCGGGCGCCGCATTGGTGAGCACCATCGGGCGTTCACGGGCCATGGCCAAAAAGCTGCGCACAATGCGGACGCAGCGTTCGGCGGCGTCTGATACCTTGTCTACCCGCCCGACCAGACTGCTGGGCAAGTCCTCCTCTTTGAGGATGAGCATGTTGCCGACGACGATCGATAGCGGATTGTTCAATTCGTGTGCTACGCCCGCGAGCATCTCGCCCAGCGCCGACATTTTTTCAGCGCGGAAGATCAGCTCCTTCTGCTGCGCGAGTTTCGATTGAAGGGCGATGTCATCGGTTAGATTGAGAATGCTGTAAACGACCACATCCTCGCCCCTATAATCGATCAACCGCGCAGAGATAGACGCCGGAAACTCAGAGCCGTCGCTCTTGCGGCCCGTCATTCGCATATCGTCCACGCGCGAGTCTGGCAGAAGCGCTGTTACAAAGTCGGCCCGTTCTTCTCGATAAACGAAGTGATCATGACTCTTCATACCCTTGCCGAGCAGCTCCGTGGCGGCCGGCGAGCGGTAAAGGATCTGACCATCGCCGATGCGGGCCATTGTCAGGCTGGTCGGGCAGGCCTCAAGCACTTTGGCCGTAACCTGTTCAACTTCGCGGCCATCTTCGCGCCCCGGCGCATCCACAGCAAGGCGCAGGGCAAAGCCGCCGGTTCGCAGCGCAGTCAGCGTAATACTGGCTTCTGATCCGTCTGAAAGGTGGGAGTTTACGGATGGGGCCGCTACGGCACCTTGCAGATGGTTTTCTTCGATGAGACGTAACTCATTGCAGGCCAAGGGCGTCAGCACGCCTTTGCGCTCTGCCTCGGCCAGAAAGATCTGCCAGGGCGTTCCTTCACTTAGGAACTGGCCCAACGGCGCAAAGGCCCGCGAGAAGCCGGAATTTGCGATGCGCAGTGAGCCATCTTCATCAAAGATCGCAGCCGGATCGTCGAATAGATCAAGCAGTTCCAAGCCAGATGCAGCCGAAGTGGCCGTCACGTCAGCGGCGCGCCTCATGGCTGGCTCGCAACATCGCTTTCAGACAGCACGAAGGCCTCAGCAGCTGCCGGCGCGGGCCCCGCCGCATGATCCAGAAGCTTGATGGCAAATCGGGAATCGAGAAGATCAGCAATCGAGCCATCTGCTGCAATTGCCATGGGCTCGGCCGCCAGGCGCACGGTGTCAGCCGTCGTCACGGCTGGGCCGAACACATCGTAGATATACCTTTGAACACCTACGACCGACCCCACAACCGGGCCACTTGCGAGCCCCACGCGCGCCTTCCAGGCAATCGGATGGGTTTCGTTTCGCCGCTTTAGGTAACGCAAAAACCGAAGTGCGGTATTGGCGATTGAGCCCGGATGATCGCGCACCGGATCCGGCACCCCAGAAACAGCGAAATAGCTGTCACCGGTCGTACGCACACGCTCGCAGCCGAACTGTTCGCCGATGCGGTCAAACGCCGTGTAGATGTCATTGAGCTCGCTGACGATCACAGCGGGTTCATGTGCAGCGAGGATCGCGTCAAAATCCGCGAAATCAAGCGTAAGCACAGAAACGCTATCAAACACCCGCGGTGCGACTACCCCAAACGACTTGTACTCCTCATACGCCGTCCGCGGCATCATGTTCAGCAGCAGCTTTTCGACCTGTTCCTTTTCCCGCCGGATCTCGTGCGTATTGCGCTCCACCATCATGGAATAGGAATCGATCATCGACTCGAGTTCCTTGATCCGCGTGATGTTCTGGCACACCAGAACGATCATGTTCTCTTCGTCTTCGAGGGCACGGTTGAATTCAACCGCAACCGTCATCGTTCTGCGCTTGACCTTGAAGGTCACCTCAGCGGTGAATTTGCCGTCTGTTTTGAGGCCCGCAATCGCCGCGTCGCGATCAAAGGCGGGGAGAACCTCGTAAAGAGAAACCGTGTCGTCCGGCGGGCCGAACCACTCCACGAACGTATCGTTTGCAAAGCGAACGGTGAGTGATTTGGTTTCAACAAGAGCAACGCCAACACCGATCGCCCGAAGAAGCTGTTCGTTAATCGCCTCAATCGACATGTCAGCTCTCAGTCAGCAAGCTGCGGCGTTGCTCGAACGCGGCGAGGACCGTTTGAATATCCTCTTCGTCAACGCTGAACCCAGAGAGCGTCTCCGCGACAAGCTCCTTCAGCTTGTCGAAATGCGCGTCATAAATCGTCAGATGCCTGTGGGCGCTTTCGATGTGCGTGTCGGTGAAAGAGGCCGGCCCGCCCATAAGCGAAGACACAAACTTGGTTTGGTGGTCGATCAGCCGCGCCATGTCGACGTCGTCAAAAAACGGCCCCACATCATCGTCGTCGAGCAGCTTGTCATAGAGGGTCATGACGATCTTGCTGACAGTCGAGAACCCGCCGTATTTCTCGTAAAGTGACTTGTCCAAAGAGTTATTCCCGGTACCCGTTGTTGAGTTTGCCGCCCGATGATCGGCGGCACAAGAAAAAGGTGCTTCTAAGCGGCAAGCAAGGTTTGCCCCTTACCTGCGATGAACGACTGCTCTGCCGCCATGATCTCGTTAAGGCGCAGGTGCATGGCTTTCAGTTCGCCCAAGGTCCAATCGAATGAGGCGATCCTATTGGTGAGATTGAAGAGATCGACGGATAACGCGTTGCGCGTTGCCTCGAACGTGCTGAGCGGCTGCCCACTTAGGATCGAGCGCGACAGTATGTCAGCATCACGGAAGGCATCGGTGATCCCGTGGGCAGTGTTCGGATCCTTGAAGTACCCCGCATCGCCTACCAACGCCCACCCGGGCCCTGACGCGTCGCGCAAAAATCCATGCTCGCCGCCAAAAATGAGAGGGCGCGTGACAGCGCTTAAGCCGGCCATCGCGCACCCAAACGCGGCATCCGTGTCTGCCACAAGCTGCCGTAACGCGCCTTCTGAACCTTCCACGCGCACCAGTTCCCGGAAGCGCGCAGTTGTTGTAGACGCAAAGATGCAATGCAGCCCGCCATGGGTGGGTATTGCGCCAGCGGCGAGACCCTGATCATAGAACCAACGGTAACCTTCGTTCGGAAGGCCCTCGAAATATGCGTAGACACAGCTTGTCGCATGGCGCGCTTGCTTCCGAATGCCCGCGTTCACCCGGCGCGCGAGCGTAGACCGGCGCCCATCTGCGCCGATCACAAGCGGAGCAAACGCCTGCTGGAGGCGTTTGTTGCGCTCAAAAACAACGCCGCTCACAGCATCCTGACCGTTGCGCAGCACCTCGATGAAGCTCGTGCCATACTGGATCTGCGCCCCCGCAGCACGTGCTGCGTCCGCTAGGATGCTGTCGAGGATGTGTCGCCGCGGCGCGATCAGGCCCGGCGTTTCTTTCGTGGGGCGAATGGGCACATCGATCACTTCGCCCCCATAGGTGAAGCGCGTGCGGTTTACGACCGGTGCGCCCGAAGCGATCACGCGCTCCAACAATCCCCAACGCGCCAGCTGGATCACCGCGCCACGCATCAGCGCGTGGGTGGACATGGTATCTGCGCCCGGCGCTGCGCGGTCCAGAACCAGAACCTTCTTGCCGCCGCGCGCTAATTGCATTGCCGTGGCTGATCCGGCGCAGCGGGCGCCGACAATGATTGCATCGTAGTGCACAAATCTTCTCCTTTAGGCGGCCACCCGCCGCGCGTGCCCGAGATGGGCGCAGATTTGGCGCGTCACGTCGCTTGCATCAGCGCCCACGCCATCAATGAATGTCGAGTTGCGGCGGCGCATGAACGGCAGCCCCATGGCAAAAAGCCCAGCTGCCTCGCAGACACCGCCAGCCTGCTTGAGTTCCCCCTGAGCCGTCAGTGCATTAAGGCGCAGCCAGGTGTAGTCACGCCCAAAGCCCGTCGCCCAGAACACCGTTCGAATACCGGCTGCACGCAGATTCAGCCGTCGCGGCGCAACACTGGCACGGGCACGCGGAGTACGAGCGACGGTATGTGGGGCGTTAAGCCCAGCAGCATCGATGAATCTATCAATGCGCGATAGAAGACGGTCACGGCGCCTCGACCCGCGCGCCATCTCGGTGGCCAGCGTGCCGGAGAGGGCAATCTCGTCGCTTGTGGCCCCCATTGCCCGCCCGGCGATCTGCACACCGAGAGACTGAAGATCACCAAAGCCCACATTGCGCGGGGGAGCGCTACCCACAAGCTGCAACGAAGACTGCGGCGTGGCACCCGTGGGCGAAATCGCGGGGTCGCGCCGTTCGGACAGAATACCTGCGGCATCCATCCACTCCATGATATCGCGCCCGCGATAGGTTCGCGGCAAGGGTACATGCGATCCCGTTGCGAGGGTCACCTCACGGCCCGCGTGGTGAAGTTCTTCTGCGATTTGAACGCCCGTGGCCGACCCACCGATGACCAGAACGCCGCCCGTCGCGATATCACCTGGGTGATTGTAGGTCTCAGTTGTAACCTGCGCGATCTGCGCCGGAAGGTCCGCCGCCCAAGAGGGCAGTTTCGGCCGGTCACACGCCCCGGTTGCAATCACAACCGCGCGGGCACGAAGCGTCACACCACTCGTTGAAACGAAGAAGCCGTTCGCCGCGGCACTGACCGACGTCACCTGCGTGTATTCCCGAACGGGCGCGTCGAAGCTTCGCGCGTAGCGCCCGAGATAGCCAACAAGCTCGTCTTTCATCATGAAGCCATTGGGATCGTCGCCTTCATAAGAGCAGCCCGGCAGACGGGTCATCCAATTCGGAGTAAGCAATCGTAGAGAGGCCCAGCGTTCTGCGCGCCAGCGGTTGGCGATGGCGCCCTTCTCTAAAATGATGTGGTCGACGCCTTCGGCGGCTAGGCAATGGCTGATCGCCAGCCCCGCCTGCCCTGCCCCGATGATGACGACATCAACGAACTCGGTCACTGGTCTTGTCCTTGTCCTTTGGTCAGCCCGAAGTCGGGTGAACAATGAAATTCCCGAACTCGTGGGATGATAAAACAACGGCGCTTGCCGACGCGGCGCCGAAGCGGCGGGCGTCTGCAACGGCTTTGTCTTGAGCCGCGGCACGGTTTGATTTGGTAAAACGTGTCATCTGTTCAGGTTCCTTTCCCTGGCGCGGCCAATCTGCCGCAATTCTATGTGCTGACTGACGGATGAAGGCAGGTGTGGCGCGACGGCGCGCGCCGACACGGGCCGGGCTATGCGGCCAGTTCAACACCGACGTCGGTGCCGTTTTTCAGCATGTCGAAGACGGCCGAACGGGCGATCGATTGCTGCACAACGTTTGCCAGTTTCTCGGCATCGGCATCGCCGTCGATCTGAACAGTTGCGCGGATCTTCTGGAAGCCGTTGCGTACGGTGGTGTCGAGGCCAAGAAGGCCTTGCAGATCAATGTCGCCTTCAACCATTACGTTAACGGCGGTTAGCTTGATCTGGCGCGCGGAAGCAATGTTCGCGATGCCGGCCGAGAGGCAAGCGGCGAGGGCCGAAAGCAGGTACTCAAGCGGCGTCGGGGCATTGTCGCCGCCGCAAAGCACTGCCGGGTGGTCACCGTCAGCCACAAAGGCCTCGACACGTTCGTGTTCCTGTCCCGCACCAAAATAGCCGTTCATGGTGGCGCGGCTGTGGGTGCCGTTCACCCAAGTGCTGTTCGCGCGGAACTGAAACTGAGCAGCAGCCGGCTGCTCACGCACCGCAGCGATTGTGCCTAGAAACGTGGGAACGTTGACGCCATTCATGGCAACTTTTGCGGGCTTTTCGATTACGTCGGTCGTCATTTCGGTTTTCCTTTGGTGTATCGATATTTTGATTTGGATTTGCATCTCACAGCCGGGGCGCGTGGGCGCTTCGGATTTAGGAAGGTTCGGCGAACGCCCTGCACCCCGGCCATGAAGAGGGGTGTAAGGACGTCGCGTTTCAGTTTTCGGTCAGGACGAGCTGCAAATGGTTTCGAATGTTTCAGCGACGCAAGGATCACGTAAATATCTGTAACTGAACAGAAAAAGACCCGCCGATTTGGCGGGCCTTTGTTGGATAGTTTATCCGGCTGCAATCAAACGACCGTAAACCATCCGCCTAGTTCATTTCAGCCCAGATCCGTTCGATCTTCGTAGAAAGCCTTTGAATGGCCGCAACGTCTGTTCCATCCTCGATCACCGAAATGCGCAGCATGTTACGACCGCGCCATTTAGACGTCCGAAAGAAATGCGCGCCATCTGCGTTTAATGCCGCCTCCATCTTTGAAGCCAACACATCCGGCGCTGTGTGCTCGTTGTTGAACGTGAGAACCAACTGGTTGAGCGCTACTTCGTTTTCAATGGTAATGCCCTCCACCGCCGATAACCGGTTGGCCAGCTCCCGCGCCGCGTCGCAATGGCGGCGGATCAAATCTGCAACGCCCTGGCGGCCCAGCGATTTGAGAATGGCCCACACCGCAAACCCACGCGCGCGGCGCGATAGCTCAGGCCCGAAATGGGTTGGGTTCCGCCCATCGCCTGCCGCTTCGCTGAGATAGCTCGCCGATATATCCATCGCCCGGCGATGGGCCTCGGGGTGACGCACAATTGCAAAGCCAGAGTCATAGGGAACCTGCAGCCACTTGTGCCCGTCGGTTGACCAACTGTCGGCGCGATCAAGGCCACCCGTGCGATCTTTCAGTTCCGGAACGGCGCGGGCCCAAAGGCCGAAGGCGCAATCCACGTGAAGCCAGGCGCCATGCGTTTCTGCCAGGTCAGCGATAGCGTCGAAGTCATCAAATGCGCCGGAGTTAATGTGCCCCGCCGTAGCAACCACGATCATCGGGTTGGCGATACCGGCCATCTCGGCGCCCAGCGCATCTACCTGCATCCGGCCCTGTTCGTCCGTGGGGATCCGAATAATCTGCCGCGTGCCAAAGCCGAGATAGCGCAGGGCAGCGAGATTTGAAATATGCGTGTCTTCACTGATGAGCACCGATATCGCCGGGCACCCATTCAAGCCATCCAGATCAAAATCATGGCCCGCACGCGCAAGCACCTCGTGGCGCGCGGCGGCAAGGCAGACAAACCCCGCCATTGTCGCACCGGTGACAAAGCCAACACTTGAGGCGCGCGGCAGATCAAGAATGTCGAGCAGCCAGTTGGATGCAACTTCCTCTGCCGTCGCCGCGGCAGGCGAACACTGGTAGATGCCCGCGTTCTGGCCCCATACGCTGGTAAGCCAATCAGCGGCAACGCCAACGGGGCTTGAACCGCCCATCACCCAGGCGTGAAAGCCGGGCCGCGTGTTGCCCACAAGCCCGGGCTCTGCCGCACAGATCAGATCTTCGATGACGCGCGTCTCATCTTCGCCCGTTTCCGGCAGCGCCCCGCCGAAGGCGTGGCGCAGCTCCAACGCACTGGCGGTGGCATCGAGCGGTCGCACCTGATCACGCCAGGCGAGACCGTATTCTGCCGCGCGCGCGATCGCAGGCGCGGCAGATTGGGTGATCACTTCCGGTTTCATCTCGGATGCAGCCACTTTGGAAGATAGGCGTAGGCATTCTGCGCGGCGGCGGCCATGCTGATTTGCTGAGCTTCCAGTAAAGCCGCAAGTTCGCCGGAATTGTAGGCGTCGAACGTCTCCGTCGCCCCGCCGATATGCTTGCCACCCACAAACACCTGCGGGATCGTGTGAGTGCCGCAAATCTCCAGAAGCGCCGAGCGCAGCCGCATGCCGTGATTGTCTTTCTGGTAGGCAACCGAGTCTAGCGCGACGGCCGTGTAGGGAATGCCCGCGTCCTCGAACATCTTTCGGACAGACCAGCAGAACTCGCACCATTCCAAGACATACATAAGCACAGGGTTCTCTGCAGCCGCGTCACGCACTTCTGCCAAAGCCTCGGCATCCGCCGAAGGAAAGGACGGCGCGCCACCAGCGGCAGAGACGTCAAACCGTATCGTTTCGGTGGAACGGCTGATTGCAAGCTCTTCTTCAGTCATCTCAACACTCACGTCATCAAAAAGCGGCGTGGAGAGGTAGCGCTCACCCGTATCGGGCAGACTTGCGAGGATCTTTGAACCCTTCGGCGCGGTTTTGGCCACTTCCAGAGCCGCCGCAAAAGTTGCGCCGGCGGACGTTCCGACAAAGATGCCTTCTTTCCGCGCCAAGTCCTGGGCCGCCTTCATGCCGGCACCGCCGCTGATCGGCTGATAGGCATCGATCCGGTTTTCCGTCAGGGCCTCTTGAACGACGTGCGGAATGAAATCGGGTGTCCAGCCCTGCATGGGGTGCGGGCGCCAGGCCGGATGCGCGGCGGCGGCACTGCCGTCGGGATTATAGGCCTGCACATGATCGTTGTTCAGCAAAATGGCGTTGTCGGGCTCAACGGCCACTACCTTGGTTTGAGGGCTCGTCGCACGCAGGCCGCGGGAAACGCCTGTCAACGTGCCGCCGGTGCCAAATCCGCTGACAAAGTAGTCGAGCCCGTTCGCACCAAAATCTTCGACGATTTCAACAGCTGTGATGTTCGCATGCACCTCGGGGTTTGCCGGGTTTTCAAACTGGCGCGCTAAAAACCAGCCATGCGTTTCGGCCAGTTCGCGCGCTTTCTTGACCATACCAGTCCCCTTTTCCGAAGCAGGGGTCAGGACCACCTTGGCGCCGAGAAAGCGCATCAGCTTGCGCCGTTCCACGCTAAAGCTTTCGGCCATCGTCACAACAAGCGGGTAGCCCTTCTGCGCGCAGACCATGGCGAGGCCGATGCCGGTGTTGCCAGAAGTTGCCTCTACCACGGTTTGGCCGGGCTGCAGCGAGCCGTCGCGCTCTGCCGTTTCGATAATCGACAGCGCGAGGCGATCCTTCACCGAGCCACCAGGGTTCGCGGCTTCGAGTTTGACGAACAGCTCAACGCCCTCGGGCGCCAGTTTGTTGATGCGGATGATCGGGGTGTTTCCGATCGTATCGAGAATGGAGGATTTGATGGTCATGGATCTTCGTCCTTGAAGGATTATGCGGCGCCGAAATAACGCTGGAAATTTGTGCCCCGAAGGCGCGCCTGCCAGCGATCACCGGAAACAGGCGGCCTTGGGGTCTTGCGATATCGCTTTTCGAATACAGTCATCGTTCAATACCGCGGCGTGCTTAGGAGCGGGGGTAATCGTCCTGCGAGCGGCGTTCGGGCATGCCGATGTCGCGCAGCAGATGGTTGTCGAGGTGGCGCATCGCTCTGCGGGTTGCGGCCTCATCCCTCAAACGACGAAGTCTAGCGAAGATGTTCATGGTCGGGTCCTTTTCGTGTGCTGTGCGCGTGGCGCGTACGTGATGGCCGTTGTTTGGCGCGCGCACGTTGCAGCTTTACGTCTGAAACCCGGCTCTGGCGTTTCAATTGCAGCCTCACCCCAGCAACCAAATAAATTCCATATTTTATAAATTTTACAGTGTTTTAAGGCCCATTCCCCGAAGTCGAGTAAATTCCGCGCTGTTACAATTGAAACACTCCGCCGGTGTCCGGAAAAGTGACTGAAACACGCAGTGGCTACTGTCGCCCGCATGACCGGTTCCGATACTCAGGCGAAATCCAACGCAGATCTTTTGGCTGACACCTTTGATCGGCTAACAGACGGCATCGCAATCTACGATGCAGATGAAAAACTCGTACTCTGCAACCGCGAGTTTCGCCACCAACTTCAGCCCATTTCCGATCTTTTGGCGCCGGGGGCCCCGTGGCGCGCCATCCTCCGCGCGTGCGTTGACAATGACCTGGCGGTTGGGCTGACAGGAGCCGATACCGATCTGAACGCGACGTGCGACGCCCTGCGCGGCGCAAACGAGCGGCGCACATCGCTGCGCGAATTGAACGGCAGGTTTTTTGATCTTTCCTATAACCCCATCGGCAATGGCGGCTTCTTCATCACACGGGCGGATGTGACAGAGCGGGTCGAGGCCGAAACCCGGCTGAAGGAACGCGAGGCTCTGCTCTCCACTGTGTTCGAAACCAACCCAACGCCAGTTGTGATGGCGCGGTTGGATGACAGCCGGGTCGTCTACCTCTCTCCCGCCGCGCGCGAGCTGTTCGGGGACGCTGAGCGCAGCGAAATGTATTATGCCTCAACCGAGGATCGCGCGCGTTACGTCGCCGATTTGCGCGAGCACGGTAAAGTGCGGGACCGCCGTTTCACCGCGCGCGCCGCAGACGGAAGCATGCTTAGCGTCAGTGTGACTGGCCGGATCACCGATTTCGACAGTGAGGCCTGCGTTGTATCTTCCGTGACAGACGTGACCCAGCAGCTTGCGCAGGATGAATTGATCCGGCTGGTGGTGGAAGCCTGCCCGGCCCCGATCCTAATGAACAACGCCGACACCGGCGAAATTCTGTTCCGCAGCCCTCAGGCGTCAGAGCTTTACGGCGACCTCGCAAACGCCCGTGACTTCTACGTTTCCGTTGAAGACAGGGAGAAGTTTCTGGGAGAGGTACGGCGCCACCGCGAGGTGCACGAGTACCGACTCCGATTGAAAGACGCAAAAGGGGTGCCCTTTTGGTCTGCGGTCTCTGCCCGGCTCATCCAGTGGGGTGGCGAGGATGTGATCGTCTCGCACTCTCGCGATTTAACGGGCCAACTCGCAATCGAGGAACAGCTTGCCCGACAGCGCGAACAGGTGTTTCAGACCGAGAAGATGTCGGCCCTCGGCAGCCTATTGGCCGGCGTTGCCCACGAGTTGAACAACCCGCTTTCCGTAGTTGTCGGCCATGCCATGATGCTCGCCGATGAAGCTAAAGAACCCGACATGCTGCGCCAAATTAACAAGATCGGAGACGCCGCCGAACGCTGTTCGAAGATCGTGCGCACGTTCCTGACCATGGCGCGGCAAGATCCCGTGCGCATGGCGGCGACTGATATCGCTGACGTGATGAAAACGGCCGTAAACGCAGCACGATATGGCAACTCGGACCGCACGGTAGACATCGCGTTGGATCTGGAAGAAGGACTGCCGCAGATCTGCGCCGATCGCGATCAGATCACGCAAGTGATCGTCAACCTTATTATAAACGCTGAGCAGGCCATCGAAGACAGTGGCATCGGTGGTCTCATCCGCGTCTCAGCCCGATCGGACCCGAAGCACAACAAAATCCAGCTAGAAGTCGCGGATGACGGCCCAGGCATCCCGCCCAATGTGCGCGCCCGGATATTTGAACCCTTTTTCACAACCAAGGGCGTTGGCCGGGGCACGGGGATGGGCCTTTCGGTATGCCACCGCGCGATTGCGGCGCATGACGGAAAAATCGAGATCAACGATGCCGCGGGAAGCGGCACGCGGTTCACCATATCGCTTCCTGTCGGTAATCTCGGGCATAGCGCTGAACCGACGGAGAGCACCATGGCCGCGAAACCAAAGTCGATCCGCGTTCTCGTCATCGATGACGAAGCGGATGTGGCAGACTTGAATGCCGAGGTTCTCCAACGGGGCGGATATGACGCCGACGCTGTGTACAATCCGGAAACCGTGCTCGAAGTGCTGCGCACCCGCTCCTATGACGTTGTCTTGAGCGATTTAAACATGCCGGGGCTTGATGGGCGCGGGGTGTTCGAGACGATCTCGCAGCATTTTCCCGAACTGATATCACGCACCGGCTTCATCACCGGGGACACAATGGGCCATGCTTCCCAGACGTTTTTGAAGGAGAGCCGCCGCCCATACATTGAAAAACCCGTCTCGCCGAAAGAACTGCGGGAGTTTGTGGCGCAACTGAGCTTGGAAGGAACCAGTAAATGAGCGCCAATAATCCCCGCACGGTTTTGGTCTGCGATGACGAAACCGATTTGCGCGAGATGCTGCAGGAGTATCTTCAAAAGCGTGGGTATCAGGTGCGCCTGGCCGGCGATGCCGAGGCGCTGCGCGCCGAGATCGCGGAAGACGCCCCCGATCTGATCGTCCTAGACATCAACATGCCTGGGGAAGACGGGTTATCTGCGTTGCGCCGCCTGCGTTCGGAAAGCGAAATACCTGTGGTGATGCTGACGGCTGCGGGCGAGACGATCGACAAAATCGTGGGCCTTGAAATGGGCGCAGACGATTATCTTGGAAAGCCCGTTGATCTGCGGGAACTTGAGGCGCGGATCAAGGCCGTTCTCCGGCGCAAGGCCGCTCCCGCAGCGCCTGCCGAGACTGCAGCGCCTGGCGGCCCGTTTGTGCAGTTCGGTGCGTTCCGCCTTGATCTGGACGCAGCGAAACTAACGGACGCAGCAGGCGATGAAGTGGCATTAACGGCGATGGAGTTCCGCCTGCTGAAGCTTTTTGCCGAGAATCGATCACGCGTTCTGAACCGCGACCAGATTCTCGAGCAGGCACACGACCGGTCGTGGGATCCCTATGATCGCAGCATCGATATCCGCATTTCGCGCCTGCGCCGAAAGATCGAGACGAACCCCCAGAAACCCACCATCATTCGAACTGTGCGCGGGATCGGCTACGTCTTCGACCCCGAAACCTAGCCCATGCGGGCGCGAAGGGTTTTCGACACGGCCCACGCAACCGGCAGGATGGCCGTTACCCCACATGCGGCGATCATGAGCATCGCATTGTCCACCGTTGCCATCCCCGCCCCAAGCGCGGCGAAAGCAAAGCTTGCCGGCAGCACCCCGAGCGTTGTTGCAATCGCGAAGCTTGAGGCGCGGATCGAGGTGAGGCCGGCAACATAGCTGACGGCATCGAACGAGATGAACGGGATCAGACGCGAGACAAAGATGGCGAGCGCGAGATGCGCCTCCGATCGCGGCCGGGTGATCCATTGCGCGAGGGGCAAGTTCGATTTGGCAAACGGCTGATAGCCCAGCCCCCGTGCAAGAAAGAACGCGATCAGTGCCCCTAGAATGGCGCCAATTGCCGTCAGGCTGCCACCCATAACGGGGCCGAACATGGCGCCCGCAGCCATTGCAACCGGCCCACTTGGGATGGGCGAGACGACAACGGCAAGTGCGAGGCAAAGAACAACAGCCAGTGGCCCGAACCGTGCGATGATTATGGAAAGCGCGTCAGGATCTGACAAATCGCCCAGCGGAAGATGCAATCCCAAAAGCGCTAGTAGCCCCAAAACCGAAACGCCTGCGATGATCTTGAACCCGAGTGGTAGGAACGTCCCCACCGGGCGATTTCGTGCTGTGTTGTTTTCCATGTTCTTGCCTATCTGCACAGGGCGCCAAACTGTTGGTCCGGAAAGGCGCCGAGATGGGTGCTGGCTAAAGGCTTGAGATTTCCGTTTGACGTCAAAAACGCCAAGTCGTGTTTCATTTGTTTCGCGGCAGGCGCGGGTCATACCCATGCCACCAGAAGGCGCCCGGGCATCCGAGCAACGGGTTTGCTGATTGACCGCCCGAGCACCGCGGCAAAGACGAACGGCGCTAAATCGCGCTTTCAGCGAAACACTCGTTTCAGCACCGCCACCAATAGCCCGTCACCACCCGTCAGGGCGATAACAACGAACAAATCCTGCGGCGTTCCCGGAACCCGCCAGCCCAAAAACCCAAGCAACCCGATTGCAAGGACTTGAGCGGCAATCAGCGCAGTTTCCGCACTGATTGCGCCAGGGGCCGCTAGGCCGAATGCAAGGGGGGGCCATTTGCGGCCAGAGATACAGGTCGACTGTGCTGCCAAACCGCGCGAAAGTCAGATTGAGTGGCCGCGCTTTGCCTTTGTCGAATGCGCTCACAGATTTCGGCGCAGGCTTTTGCAACGGCAACGGCGAAGACTGAACCAAACAACAACACCGCTACCGCGGCAGGGTTCTCAATCGGCGCGTGCATCGGCATCAGAAGCACCATCATCGTGATTGCTCCGTAGATAACCCCGAAGGCCGCTTCGTGAGCCATGGCAGAAGGGCCCTCCGACCGATGCACCGCACCAGCGAAGCGTGGGGTTCGGGTGACCCGATAAATCTGTCGCAAAACATCCGACCAAGTTGGGCGGTTGTTCGACGGGCAGTAGCCCGTTTTCGACTGATGTGATTTTGGGGCCCGCAGTCATCGCTCGCTCCGATGGGAGTTGTTGGTGCGAACGACGTGAACATACCGCGTTTTCTCGGTGGCCGAACATTGCGGTGTTGGCGCGGCGAGACATCAACTTTGGCACTTCATCCTTCAATGCAAATGGAACTGGCGGGAGACTCTCGAACGTTTCCTCTTCAATCACATCGTCTAGCTCCTTGTGTCCGTGCCACTGATTGACGGCTGGTCAAACAGGGGTCTGGAGCTGTTGGACGCAAGTCGCGCGCTGCGTGTCGTTGCATGCTTTGGGAAGGCAACCGTTAGCTGACCGCCGGCCACCCGCTATGCTTCCAGTTCCTCACGCCAGGAATGCTTGGGGCAAAAGCCGAGCAGGTCTTTCGCCTTCTGATTTGAGTAGAAAGTCTGCGTGGTCCCCATGTCACCAACTGGCACGCACGCGTAGTAGGTTTTGACAAGCTCTTCCGTCGACAAATCGACCGAATGGTCATCGTTGGACACGTTGAAGATCTGGAAGCCCAGCCCGTCGGCCAGCAGGCAGCATTCCACCATTTGCCCCAGATCCCGCGCATCGATATAGGCAAAGATGTTGCGGCGCCTGACGCCAGGATCGGCCAGAAAGCCTGGAAAGAGTTCTGCGTATTCGTTGGGCTCGATGACGTTGTTGATACGCAGGCCGTAGATGTCGAACCCCGTACGCCGCTGGAAGCTGCGCGCCGTTACTTCGTTCACTACCTTGGACATCGCGTAGCTGTCTTCGGGCACCACCGGATGGTCTTCGTCGATCGGAAGATACTCCGGCCGCCGCTCACCATCGGCAAAACAGATCCCATAGGTTGTTTCGGACGAAGCGAAGATGATCTTGCGCACCCCGAACTTCACGGCTGCATCGATGACGTTGTAGGTACCAATCGTATTGACGCGATAGCATTCGTTGTCAGACGTCATGAGCAGGCGCGGCACGGCGGCGAAATGCACCACAGCGTCGAATTTGGGCACGCCCGTTCCCGGCTCCAGCTCGTCAAATCCCGCATAGGCGCCCATCACGTCAAACATCTGGCCCGCATCGGTGACGTCCGCGAGCCGATCATCCACACCCGGCGCATCGAGCGGGCGCGTGTCGACATTCACAATGCGATGGCCGCGCCCTGCCAGATAGGCCACTGCATGGCGGCCCGCCTTTCCGGATCCGCCGGTGAACAGAATACGCATCGCTCCGCCCTTCCTTGAGACTGTTCGGTAACCGCGTCAGTCGATGCGGATCACCCTCGCGCCGGGCGCGTCAACCATCCCGCTCAACGATCCATGCCACTTCCGGGGCCGGAACAAAACGCCAGTTTCGGCGGGGCCCGGCCATCACGTTGAGGTAATACATCTCAAAGCCGTAAGGCGCGCCGCAGGGGTGGTGGCCGCGAGGCACAAGAACCACATCGCCGTCGGATACAGCCATGGTTTCATCTAGGGAGCCATCGTCGGTGTAGACCCGCTGGATGCCAAAGCCGCTGGCGGGGTTCAGGCGGTGGTAGTAGGTCTCTTCAAGATAGGTGACCCGCGGAAAATCGTCTTCGTCGTGGCGATGGCTGGGATAGGACGACCAGTGGCCTGCCGGCGTGAAGACCTCTGTAACCAAAAGGCTATCGGCGTAGTCCTCATTCTCCATCGCAATGTTGTTGATGTGGCGCGTGTTGGTGCCCGTCCCGCGTGGGGTGAGCATAATCCCGTCTGGGCCGATCCGGCGCGCCTCGTGGCCGCCCTGCCCTGGCGCGGAACACACCGCAAGAACACAGTCGGTTTCTGCCGTGGCCTGCCACGTCGTGCCGTTGGGCAGGTAAAGGCAATGGGGGGGCGTTTTCTCAAAAACATCCATCCGGTCACCCAAAACGCCCCAATCGCGCCCGGCCCCAGACAAAACTGCCTTGCCCTCAATGATAACAAGGATCACTTCCCGGTCGCCGGTGGCTTCCGATGCCGTATCGCCCGCTTGAAGCCGATAGAGCGAAAAGCCGACATAGCGCCAACCGGCGCTTTCCGGTGTGATTTGGTGAACTTTTCCGCGGGCCCCGAACGGCTTTTGCAGCAGGTCTGGCATTAAGATCGTTCCTCGTCATGTGGGGCTTTGGGAGGCAGACGCACCGATGGTGCCGCCAATTGCGCGGGCGAACAATGCGCGTCGCGCACGCCACGCGCGGCGTGTTCTATCTGTCGGGCCGCGAGGCGGTGCGGATGCCACCGCGCCCGCGGCCCTTCCTGCACAGGGCAGGAAACCAGATCAGATGGCGCAGCCGTCGCGTTAGACAGTGCCGCCGAGAGATCCCTCAAGCTCCGCCATTTCCTGGCCGCCGGCCATGAGATCCTGAAGCGCCTCTGGCGTGATTTCGCCCCGCGTCGCCGTTCCAAGCGTCTTGCCGCGATTGAGAACCGTGAACCGATCCCCCACCGCCAACGCATGGCGCACATTGTGACTGATGAACACCACACCGATACCCTGCTTGCGCACCCGATCGATCGTGGCCAGCACGTTTGAGGTTTGGCGCACACCAAGGGCCGATGTCGGCTCATCTAGGATCAGAATCTTCGCACCGAAGTAGACGGCCCGCGCGATGGCCACCGTCTGCCGTTCGCCGCCCGAAAGCGTTCCCACCGCCTGATCAGGCGCGCGCAAGTTAATGCCCATCTTGCGCATTTCCTCCATCGTGGCGGCATTCATCCGCTCGGTATCCATGCGTTTGAAGGGCCCCTTGCCCGTGGTGGGCTCGCGCCCCATGAAGAAGTTCCGCGTCACGCTCATCAGCGGGATCATGGCAAGATCCTGGAACACGGTTGCGATACCCGCCTCCATCGCATCGCGCGGCGTGGCGAAATCCATGTGCTTGCCTTCGAAAAAGATCTCGCCCTTCGTTGGCTGGTGCACGCCCGACATGGTTTTGATGAAGGTCGATTTTCCCGCGCCATTGTCACCGAGCAAGCAATGGCACTCGCCGGCTTTCACATCAAAGCTGACACCCGCCAAGGCAATGATATTGCCGAAGTGCTTTTCGATGTTCTTCATCTCAACGATGGGAGCGCCTGCCGGCGCATCGCCGTGGTGATATGTCGTGTCTACGGTCATATCAGCGCTCCCCCGTCACACGCTTGCGAATGGCGTTGTTAAAGAGAACCGCGATCAGAAGCATCCCGCCAAGGAAGACTTGAAACCAATCCTGGTCAAACCCGGTATAGGTTAGGCCGATCACCACCATGCCGAAGATGATCGCGCCGAAGAATGCACCAATGGCCGAGCCGTAGCCGCCTGTCAGCAGGCAGCCGCCGATCACTGCGGCGATGATCGCCTCGAACTCTTTCTGAAAGCCGCGGCGCGCATCGGTCGATCCAGCATCCATCACAGTGATGATCGCAACCATTGCCGCACAGCACGCGGTTACCATGAAGAGCGAGATCTTCACCTTCCGCACCGGCACGCCGGAATTCGTGGCCGCGTTCGGGTCCCCCCCCGCCGCGAAAATCCAGTTGCCCACAGGCGTTCGCAACAACACCCACGTGGCCACCAGAGCAATGATCAGAAACCAGATGATCTCGATCGGAATGCCCGGCACTTTCGGTGTGCCGTTATTGAATGTCTCCACAAGGCCGCGATCTGCGAGCCAGGCGAAAAGGCCGGGAAACGCATCGCCCGAAAAGAATGGCGCCAACCAGTCGCCCTCAGTTGCATCGCGGACGCCACGCAGCTGTGTCGACCCGCCGGTGGCGATCTTTAGGCCCACAAGCGAGAGGCCGCGCAGAATAAAGAGGAAGGCGAGTGTTACGATGAACGAGGGCAGACCGGATCGGATCACGATGAAGCCATTGATCGAACCAACCGCCGCGGCAAACACGAAAGTGGCCGGGATGGCGACGATCAGCGGAAGGCCGAACGTAACGGTCGCCGCCGCGAAGAAGAGCCCGGCAAACGCCACCATGGATCCGATCGAAAGATCGAACTCACCACCAATCATCAAAAGGGCTGCGCCGATGGCCAGGATCCCAAGCTGTGCGGCAGGCGTCATGAAATTCATCAGGCCAGACAGGGTAAACATCGCGCTGTCTGCGGTAATGAGAAAAAAGATCGTCACGAGGACGACGCCGGCGATTGCCCCAAGCTCAGGGCGCTTCATCAGGCGCGAGCCGAAGCTCTCGGCTTTCAGGCGTTCGTCGATCACCTGCTCAGGTGTCGTATCTGACATTGTGGTCTCCTCCCATGACCGTTTGAATGAAAGGGGCCGCAGCGCAGTTTCACGCAGCGGCCCCTCCTCACGCTGTATCGGTCACACCTAGCGGATGCCTTGCGCGGAAAGCTCGATCACCATGGCTGCTTTATCTGCCGTCACCAGGTTGGGGCCAGACGGAACATTGCCGCCCGGCATCAGGCCGTAGTTCGACGTATTGGCCAGGAAAACAACGGGCAGATAGCCCTGCAGAAACTGCTGCTGATCGATAGCGAAGGCTGCATCGCCCGCCACAATCGATTCAAGGAAGCTTGCTGAGAGGTCGAACGACGCCACCGCCACGTCGCGGCCCGAACCTTGGGCAGCATTCACCGCCGGTTCCCCCGCAAGGCTTGCGCCCAACGCCATTACCGTGTCGATATCTTCGTTCGAGGCGAGTGCCGCTGCGACCTTGGATTCAATCTCAGCAGGGTCGTTGCCCGTGGGAAGAACCTCAACGGTGCCGCCGAACCCTTCGGCGAAGCCCGAGCAACGCAGATCAAGCGCCACGTTGCCCACCTCGTGGTTGACGCAGACCGCGGTTGTGCCGCCCATCTCCGCAAGCTTTGCGCCTGCCGCGACACCGGCATCAAACTCCGACTGGCCGACATGCAGGCTCACGCCAAGGTCCGCCGCCACATCGGACCCCGAATTCATCGAGATCACCGGAATGCCCGCGGCGACGGCGCGTTCGATCGAGGGGCCAAGCGCATCGCCATCCGGGATCGAGACGACAAGCCCGTCCGGCTCCTGGTTCACTGCCGCGTCGATCAGCTGGCTCATCGCCACCATGTCAAACGTCTCAGGCGCGCGGTAATCGACATTTGCGCCCGTGTGCTCGGCGGCAAGATCGACACCGTTCTTCACGACCGACCAGAACGGGTCGTTCGCCTGCCCGTGGCTGACCACGATGATATCCTGCGCCAGTGCCGGCGCAGCAAATCCTAAGGCCGCGGCAAACGCGGCCGTTTTCACAAATTTGGTCATAGTTCCTCCCTTGACCTGTCTGGGGTTTCCCCCCTTCTTTTTCGGGCTTGGCGAGTGCCATCTGCCCCACCTTGCCTCTTTCGAAGCAAAATAGAATTATTATTCCGAGTATTGACGAATCTTCCTTTCTGTCAACCCGGCTCCCGCAGAGCGCGCACTGCAACCGCAAGCGCGGTCGTCAGCGTGAGCGAGGCGTTCAGCGATCTGAATCCCCCAACCTCATCCTCCCGCGCAATCAGAAGTTCAGAAGCACAATCGGCCACTGGGCATTTCTCGGTATCGGTTAGGCAAAAAACAGGTATGCCCCGCACCGCGATCGACTTGGCCAGCGCGACAGTCTCTTCCGAAAACGGCGCATATGTGACGGCGAAAAGCACATCCCCGGGAAAGATAGCCCTACCAGCATTCAGCATGCCTGCGCCAAAATGAAGCTGCGCGGGAACACCCAGCTGATCGAAGATATAGGCCATACTGCTGACAACCGAGAAGGCCCTCCGCAACCCAACAAGATGCACGACACGCGCATCGGCCATGCTTTGAGCAATTCGATCAAGGCCCTCATTTGTAACGCTGCTTGCCAGCCCGATCAGAGATTTGTGGCCGGCTTCCGAGAAGTCGGCGAGAAGACGGCCAGTGCCCATGGCACCGGTTTCGCGTAGGTTGGCCAAACGCTCGTTATACGCAGGCCGAAAGTCCGTCACCCTGGCCCGGAACAGCGATTGCATCTCGGTGTAGCCCGAAAACCCAAGCGCTTGACAGAAGCGCATATAGGCAGAGGGCGCCACACCACAGGCCTCTGCCAACTCCGACACTTTCGAGACGGCGATCAGATGAAGGTGCTGGCGCGTGAAACTCGCGCACTGCTTCAACCGCTTTGGCAGGCGGTCAGTTACAGCGTCCAGCCGTTCGATCACTTCGGTCACGTTCGTGGGCGCGTCCTGAACGGCCATTTCGTCGTGCATGCCCGCCTCCGTCTTGACAGCCGAACCTTAGCAGCACATTCCAAGAATGGAATAGAAATTCCGTTCTGCGCGAGGCGAGAACATTGGCGCAGGGAACCATTGAACGATGCACCATTTTCGGGAGGAACGCCATGAAAGTCGCGATCATCGGCGCTGGCCGGATCGGTAGGGTCCATGCCAAATCCATCAAATCCGATCCGCGATCCGAGCTTGTGGCCGTGACGGATCCGATCCCCAACGCAGCAGAAGCGCTGGCGCGGGAGCACGGAATCGTCGCACGCGACCTCGATAGCATTCTGGCCGACCCAGGCATCGACGCGATCCTCATCGCGTCGTCCACCAACACTCATGCTGAACTGATCGAGAAAGGCGCGCGGGCGGGCAAGGCGATCTTCTGCGAAAAACCGATTGACCTTGATCTAGGCCGTGCGCTGAAGGTGCGCGCCGTTGCCGCCAGTCATGACAAGCCGATGATGATGGGCTTCAACCGGCGGTTCGATCCGAATTTCACGGCCCTAAAGGCGGCGCTAGATGCCGGGGCCGTGGGCAAGGGCGAGCTTCTTACGGTTACGTCTTACGACCCCGCGCCACCGCCAGTGAGCTACATCAAAGTGTCAGGCGGGCTCTATCGCGATATGATGATCCACGATTTTGACATGTGCGCGTTCCTCTTCGGAATGCCGAAATCCGTTATGGCCCATGGCGCCTGTCTCGTAGATCCCGAAATCGGTGCGGCGGGCGATGTGGACACCGCCGTTGTTGTTCTCTCCTACGAAGACGGGCGCCTGGCCACAATCCGCAACTCTCGCCGCGCGCCCTACGGATACGATCAGCGCGTTGAGGTGCTGGGCTCGGAAGGCACCCTGTCCGTTGAGAACGAGGTGGAAAACACGGTGGTGGCTTCGACGGCTGCGGGGATCGTCTCGGCCAAGCCCGTTCATTTCTTTCTTGAGCGTTATATGCGCGCCTACGCGATCGAATGGTCTGCGTTCGTGGATGCTTGCATTGAGGGAACTCCTGTGCCCGCGTCGATCCAAGATGGTGTGAATGCGCTCGCGATGGCGGAAGCTGCCAATGCCTCTTATGCTAAAGGCCGGCCGGTTGAGATCACCCCGGATTTAACAGGCACCTGAACCTTCGCTTCAGCGGAGCATGCCGACACGCAGTTTCGAGGTCATCCCCTGCGGCATCAGTTCGCGGCTGCAGCCCTTGCACGGAAGAAAGCATCGGTATACTTTTGTATACAAATCTAAGCATGGGTCGCGCAACCACCTGCGGTTCACGCCACGGCACGCCCGCAAAACCGAAGAGTCGAGATCGCCATGAGCCTTTACACAGCCTACCTCGAAGAGATCGAAGCCCGCAAAGCCGAAGGGCTGCACGCTAAGCCCATCGATGACGGTGACCTGACGCGCGAGATTATCGAACAGATCAAGGATCCGACGAGCCCCCACCGCGCGGATTCGCTCAAGTATCTGATCTACAACACGCTGCCGGGCACCACGCGCGCCGCGGGTGTAAAGGCCGCGTTTCTGAAAGAGGTTATCGTCGGGGCAATCACCCTTGATGAGATCTCGCCCGCCTTCGCCTTCGAACTGCTTTCTCATATGAAAGGCGGCCCCTCCGTAGAAGTTCTGCTTGATCTTGCGCTCAGCGACGATCGCGCGACCGCGGAACAGGCCGCGGACGTCCTTAAGACCCAAGTCTTCCTGTACGAGGCCGATACAGACCGGATCGCCGCGGCCTTCAAGGCAGGCAACGCGATCGCCCGCGACATTCTGGAAAGCTATGCCGAGGCGGAGTTTTTCACCCGCCTCCCCGACGTCGAAGACGAGATCAAGGTCGTCACCTACATCGCCGCGGAAGGTGATATCTCGACCGACCTCCTCTCTCCAGGCAACCAGGCGCATTCACGCTCTGACCGCGAGCTGCACGGAAAATGCATGATTTCCGAACGCGCGCAAAAAGAAATCGAGGCGCTGAAGCTGCAGCATCCCGACAAGCGCGTGATGCTCATCGCCGAAAAGGGCACGATGGGCGTCGGCTCGTCGCGCATGTCGGGCGTCAACAACGTGGCGCTTTGGACAGGCAAGCAGGCCAGCCCCTATGTCCCCTTTGTAAACATAGCGCCGGTGGTGGCCGGAACGAACGGCATCTCGCCGATCTTCCTCACAACCGTGGGTGTCACGGGCGGCATCGGGATTGACCTTAAAAACTGGGTCAAAAAACTTGATGAGAATGGCAAGCCGATCTTCAACAACGATGGCAATCCGATCCTCGAACAGAAGTACTCGGTCGAAACAGGCACAGTGCTCACGATCGATACGCGCGCGAAGACGCTGGTCTCGGATGAGGGCGAAGAGCTTGCCGATCTCTCCGCATCATTCACTCCGCAGAAGGTGGAGTTCATGAAGGCCGGCGGATCTTACGCCATCGTCTTCGGCAAGAAACTACAGACCTTCGCTTGCGAGACCTTAGGGATTGAACTGAAATCGGCCTTCGCGCCCGCGAAAGAGATCTCGCACGACGGCCAGGGGCTGACAGCGGTGGAGAAGATCTTCAACGCCAATGCGCGCGGCGCAACGCCTGGCAAAACGCTGCACGCCGGATCGGATGTGCGCGTGAAGGTCAATATCGTGGGCTCCCAGGATACTACGGGGCTTATGACGAGCCAGGAGTTGGAGGCGATGGCGGCCACCGTTCTCTCGCCCTCGGTGGATGGAGCCTACCAATCGGGCTGCCACACCGCCTCTGTCTGGGATCTGAAAGCACAGGCGAACACGCCTAAGCTCATGGCCTTCATGAACGATTTCGGGCTGATCACCGCACGCGATCCCAAGAACGTCTACCATTCGATGACGGACGTGATCCACAAGGTGCTGAACGATATCACAGTGGATGACTGGGCGATCATCATCGGTGGCGACTCTCACACGCGGATGTCGAAGGGCGTGGCCTTCGGGGCAGATTCCGGCACCGTAGCGCTCGCGCTCGCCACCGGGGAAGCAACGATGCCGATCCCTGAATCCGTGAAGGTCACCTTCAAGGGCCGAATGGCGGATCATATGGATTTCCGTGATGTGGTGCATGCCACTCAGGCGCAGATGCTTCAGCAATTCGGCGATAATGTCTTTCAGGGCCGAGTGATCGAAGTACATATCGGCACGCTTCTGGCCGACCAGGCCTTTACCTTCACGGACTGGACAGCAGAGATGAAGGCGAAGGCCTCGATCTGCATCTCGGAAGACGAGACGCTGATCCAATCACTCGAAATCGCGAAAGCGCGGATCGAGATCATGGTTGAGAAGGGGATGGATAACGCGGCGGGAATGCTGAAGAAGTTGATTGGCATCGCCGATACGCGCATCGCGCAGATCAAATCGGGCGAAAAGCCTGCCTTGCGCCCCGATGATACCGCGAAATATTTTGCCGAAGTGGTGGTGGATCTCGATGCGATCAACGAGCCGATGATCGCCGACCCGGATGTGACGAATGCCGATATCTCAAAGCGCTATACTCACGATACCATTCGCCCGATCTCGTATTACGGCGCCGAAAAGAAGGTGGATCTGGGCTTCGTGGGATCGTGCATGGTGCATAAGGGCGATGTGAAGATCGTGGCCCAAATGCTTCGGAACCTCGAAAAGGAAAGTGGCGATGTGTCGTTCAAGGCGCCGCTTGTGGTGGCTGCGCCTACCTACAACATAATCGATGAGTTGAAGGAAGAGGGCGATTGGGCCGTGCTGCAGAAGTATTCGGGCTTTGAGTTCGATGATGCCGCGCCGAAACAGACGGCGCGCACCGAATACGAGAACATCCTTTATCTGGAGCGACCGGGCTGCAACCTCTGCATGGGCAACCAGGAGAAGGCCGCCAAGGGCGACACGGTGCTCGCCACCTCGACCCGCCTCTTCAAGGGCCGTGTTGTGGAGGACTCCGAAGAAAAGGCGGGCGAAAGCCTTCTGGCCTCCACCCCCGTGGTGGTGTTGTCGGCTATCCTTGGACGGACGCCGACGATCGATGAATACAAGACGGCCGTCGACGGTATCGATCTGACCAAATTTGCCCCGCCGCAGCAAAAGCCGCTCGATCCGAAATCTATCCATTTCTAACGCGGGTGACCGGCGCAAATTTGCTTTTCCCATAGGTGCGCGATAGCGGACAGGCGTGCCTACGTTTTGGCAAATGCGCCGAGCATAGGCGTCGCTTTGCGGGTATTCCGTTTTGGAAAGAACCTAGCGTCGCTTCGGACAAATCGAAGCGACGCCGCCCCGGCAGGCACGGAAGATGTCCCCACGCGGAACGCCACGCATTCTCCCAATGCGGCGGAAAGCGGGAAGCGATGGCGACAGAAAAATGGCACGGCGCAGCTGACATCCGGGAGTTGTACGCCACCACAACAGGCGGCAATTGACCGTCTAAGGGCATTTGGCAGGATTCTCCAATAAACCCTCAGTTACTACGCTGGAAAATCTATGTTTTTCAGGATGGAAAACTGTCGACGCCTCTGTGCCAGCCAAATGATGTGGAGACGTGATAGAGAATCGCTTTTCCCGCATAGGTAGGCAAATCTAGTATTTTTCTCACGAGGGTTGCAGCTTCGACATGCTTAAAATCTAATGAAGCGCGAACATTATCCCAGAGACTCCCGTCACACACGTGTGCCGGACATAATCGATAGCGAGAACACACTGTTTTTCGTTCCGAGCCAATCGCCCCAAGCCTTCAAAACGGCAACGCGATATCAAAAAAGGCGCATCAGCTGTTTCCTATTTGGAAACGTGCGCCTCGAAAAAGCCTTGGATTCCAGTGTTTCCCAAGCAAAATCTTGCCGATTGTTGAGCTTGGCGGCGGGCCTTTGCCAATTTGGCAAATACCGGCCAGGCAATCGTTTCCAATTCCTTGCCACTTTCTCCGCAAATCCGGCCTTAATCCCGACCTTCGCCTCAGGCTACAAAACCGGAGTTCAATGGCCCGGAAGGGTGCGTACGAGTTTAACGAGTATCCGGAGGAGCCAAGTGCGGCTGAGCCGGGGGGCGTAAGTCAGGCCGGATGGAGAGAGGTCCTCCATCCGGCTTTTTTTTGGCTCGTGGCGCTAGCCCCTGCCCTTGGGCCCTCGCAGCGCCTTTGTCACCTATCTAATCGTCAGCCGCGAGCGCCCATCCTTCTTGGATGCATAAAGCGCGGCGTCGGCATCGCGGATCATCTCTTCCAGATCTGGCGTGTCGTAGGAGAGCGAGCTGACCGCCCCTAGGCTGCCGGAGATTTGCGCAACTTCATCGTCCACTTTAATCGGCTCGTTCAATCGCTTCAGCAGGCGCTCAGCGATGACCTTTACCGCGGCTGGATCGGTTTCACCCAGAAGCAGGATCACGAATTCATCCCCGCCGATCCGCGCCACGGTATCATGCCCCCGTGTGACGCTGCGCAGGATTCTGGCGACATGCTGAAGAACGATATCGCCCGCCGCATGGCCAAGCGTGTCATTCACCGCCTTGAAGTAATCAAGGTCCACCGCCATGAGCGAGAACGGCAGATCGGCCGAGATCAGACGCGCCGCGCGATCCTCTAGCGCACGGCGATTTGACAGCCCGGTCAGCGTATCTGTGGCCGCGTCCCGTTCAGCGGCAGACCGCGCGCCATCAAGGCGCCGGTAAAGCTTATGCCACTCGCCCATCACCGCGGTATGCGCCTCGCTTAGAAACATCATCTCAACGGCAATGTCGGTCTGGGCGAAATCCGTGCTGGTTAGGGGATAGCGACGCAAGGATTCCACAATCGTAATCCCGAATGAGAGGTTGATCAGCAAACCCCCCGTTTCGGGCAGCAGGGCCGCGAGCCCCGCCAGCGGGGTGTTGAACGGATCGCGCAGGCGTAGGCGCAACGGCTGCCCTGCCACTCGCCGCAAATCCCGCAAGTTGGAGATCCTCGGGGGCCGGCGCAGTTCAAAGAAATCAAAAAACGGCGCGCCAACCTCGATATGCGCGGCGTCAAGCTTCGCCAGCGTCGGGCCGATATGCGCGATCTGGCCGCGCCCATCGAGCTGAACGTGCATCGGCATCATCTGGTTTATGGCAGCTGTGCTGACCGAAACACCATCCGGGCCCATGCCTCAGCCTCCGGGGATACCCAGCGCGAAACGCCGGCCAGTGCTAAATTGCGGCTCATGCAGGCGGATCGAGATCACCTCAGCGCCCGGGTTCGCCCCGCTCGCCGCTTCCGCCGGGGCGCCATCATGCGTGATCGTTACCAGCGCCCCGTATTCATCTGCCATGGCCTGGAGGAGCCCCACCATGACATGGCCGAAACCAGGGAAAAGAGTGCCGCAAGACAACTCGAATTCGCCTGTGCCGTGGTGCCTGAGCTCCATCGCCGGCAGGATCAGATCCGGTAACGCAATCCGGATACGACCCGGCAGATCTTCCAGCGAATGCAAAAAATCCTCGTACTCCGCCCCCGCAAAGCGCAAAAGCCGTCGCAGGGCTGGCATGCGCGGGTGCGAAACGAGGAATGTGCCGATATCTTCCAGCACCATCGCGTGGGGCTTGTTGAGACGCTCAACCGCTGTTTGCAACAGCCGTTCGGTTACCTCATCTTCGTACATCAGCATCGATTCAAAGGTATCGATGCCCAGATCGGCCTCAACCACGATCGCCTGCCAGGCGCCCAGCCCGTAGGTTTCCACAACAAAGCTCTCAATTGCCTTGTTCACCAGGCCGTACATTGTGCCGTCCTTCATCTTCGATCCGCCTTCTAGGCGGTGCCGCTTAACAATCGGAAAAGACGTGACCGGCTTTAGGGAAGAAGGAGCAGCGATGTCCCGCCAAATTCCAGCGCGTTCAGGGCCGGCGGGCCAAGCTGATAGCGGCCCTCAAGCAAGGTATCGATTATTTCGGCCTGAAGCTGGGCATTTGTGGTCGTGCCAAGCCACGCAGGCCGCAGTCGAACAAGAGGCCCCTCCTCATCGGGAGCAGGACCAAACGCGTGAACCACTTCGCGCGTAATCATCGTGAAGATCACGAACTGTTCGCTCTGGCGCCCGGGCCAAAGATCAAGCCGTGCGGCCAGGCAGCCCGGGTTGCCCCCGGGCGTGCGCCGGTTGCACGCTTCGGTCAGGCGGGCCACTTGATCGGGCGTCTCCCGCGCAAAGAGATCTGTGGGAAGTTCGGCCCCCGCCGGCCGCACCGGTATGGCGTTGCGCAGGGCCATCAGGGTTTCAGCCTGTACGCTCGGCGGTACGCGATTCTCAAACGCATACCGGCTATCTGAGGCTGAAAGCGCGACGCGTCGGTCTTCGAGCACGCCACGATCCTCGCCCCCGGCAACTGCCACAAGACGATCAAGCGCGGCGGCGCCGGGTCGACCCCATTCGCGCCCGATGGCCCAAAGATCAAGCGCTTCGGCGGGCACTGTGCCCGCCTCAAATCGCGCCACCTGGTTTGCCGCAGACAGGCGCTGAGGATTTAAAAGCGGGCTGAGCCAGGCGATCGCAAGGGCTAGCGCAGCGAGGGCTACAGCCCCATTGGCTTGCCGGATGCGGGCCATCCATCCAGCCCCGGGCAGGATCGCGACAGCATAGGCAACGCCATAGGCCATCATGACCACCGCCGCCGAGAGGGCCGCGAGCCTGTCGGGCGACCAGCCATATTGGCTAACCCGTTCGGTCACCGAATAGATCGCAAGGCCCGCCAGGCCGGGCACGATCAGCGCCAGTGCAGCCGTCGCGCGCTGCATAAGACGGCCCCGCACGGCGCTCGCATCTTCCCCATCCACCGCGGCGCTCACGAGCAAGGCGGCCGCCGCACTCATGGTGATGAGCGAGGCCGCGATCGAAAGATCGCCAAAAATGCGCCCTAGGCCACGCAAGGCAAGCCCGCCCAGAAACACCGCCGTCACCGCCAGCACAATCGGCAGCAAAAGCCGCAGTAGGCGGATCGGCAGCATCGGTGACAGCACATTTGAAAGCTCAAAGGCAACGGCGGCGCCGAGGCCAAGCACAAGGCCCGAAAGGATGAACGGGAGCGCTTCTACCGTGTTGATCCAGTCGATCAGTTCGATTCCAACAAGCTGCAACAGCGCGTCGCTAAGATAGAGTATCAGCCAGAAGAGCCCGAGAAACAGGACAGCGGCGGCAGAGCGCACCGTCGCTTGCCAGGCGACCCCGAAAAGCGTGGGGTAATGCATCCAACGGCGGCCCTGCCCGAGCCCCGCGATCAGGTAGGGGATCGGAAGCGTCGTCGAAAGGACCATTGCGGCAATGGGATGGCCGGTTTCGACAAAAGCGCCAACCGTTTCGAACCGCATGCTGGCAGAGGTGGCAAGAATTGAAAGCGGCACTGCGATCAGCCCGGCCCCCGCTAACGCCCGGCTCGGGGTGAGCGGGCCCAGCATGATCATGAGCGGGCCGAAAAAGCCCGCGGCGGCCGTGGCTACCGCGAGAATAGCGCGGCCGTTCTGAATTACGTCAGGCAGAAGCTCTGCGATCACCCAGAGCGCGAGCCCGGCCACTGCGCCGGTGGCCGTGAGGCTCACACGCAGAGGGATGGTTCGGTCTGGGCGTTCCATGGCGCCTCCGATGGCGTCCGGTAGGCGGCAAGCGTAAAGGGCCCGGGCCCCGGCTGGCGAGGGGGCGGTGATGGGCCAAAGTGTCTCATGCCGTACGGTGCCCGGTGGGCCCCGATGGCGGCAATCCGACCTGGGCGCGCGCCGGTGGATGGCTGCCGCAGCAACGGGCGCTCGGTGTGCTTGATCGAGGCAGGCGAGCCTACCCTTTGGTCGCGGCCCGTGACTTCATCCAAGGGCCCGCCCGCGGGAGCGGCGTCGCCCCTAACCCCGTTCCTGTGGCGATCGCGCGCTTTGCACCTTCGGCTTCGTTGCCGTCAGTTGGTCGGGACACTCCAACGCCTTGCGCCCGGCACTGCCAAGGGCAGCCCGGGGGCAAGAACGTCACAGCCTGGATAGGCGGGCCCGCCTGGTGAGTGGCGTGACCGGCGGGAAACCCCGCATGTCCTACATGTACTCTTACGGTACGGCGGCCTTCGGACAGCCTCTTGCGAGGCCGGAAACCACTTGGGTCAAGCGAGGCCCGGTTTTTTGCCCAAGCCGCGCAGGGATGCATCGGGGGCGGGGTATAGAGCCGCTTGGTAAAGAACCCGAAACAGCAGCGCACGGTCGCCTGGATTTGCCTTCGCCCTGCCCCAACCCCATATGCGAGGCATGTTGAAATTCACGCCCATCCTGCTTGCGATCCTCTATGCCGTGGCGATGTATCGCTTCTCTGCCTGGCGCACAGCCAAAGAGCTTGATCAACGCTCAACCGAGCTTGCCGACCCTGTGCTAAAGCGGCTTTGTGACCGGATGGCAGACGCGCTCGATCTGCCCCGGATCAAGGTGCATATCTACGAAATCGATCCGGTCAACGGCCTTGCCGCGCCCGATGGGCGCATCTTCATCACCCGGGGCTTTTACCGCAAGTACCGCCAGGGCGAGGTTACACCGGAAGAGTTGGCCAGCGTCATCGCGCATGAGCTTGGGCACGTAGCCCTTGGCCATTCTCGGCGCCGCATGATCGATTTTTCCGGCCAGAATGCGCTCCGCACCGCGCTTGCCATGGTCCTCTCGCGCTTCCTGCCCGGGATCGGCGTATGGATCGCTAACGGGCTCACAACGCTTCTGGCCGCGCGGCTGTCGCGCTCCGACGAATACGAAGCTGATGCATACGCCTCGGCCCTCCTCACAAAGGCGGGGATCGGCACAGAGCCGCAGAAATCGCTCTTCGCCAAGCTTGAAGAGCTCACCCAATCCCGTTCTGGCGCTGTGCCCGCCTGGCTTATGAGCCACCCGCGCACGACCGATCGGGTGAAAGCCATCGAGTCGCTCGAAGCCAGGTGGCAAAGCGTCGAGGCAGAATGACCCGGGCGGTTAAAGTTACTCCCTCACGAAAAACGGCCCGCGCCAAGGGCACGGGCCGTCGAAATCAACGCTCGGCAAGATCGCTTACTTGATCTTGCCTTCCTTGTATTCCACGTGCTTTCGGGCGACGGGGTCGTATTTGCGCACCGTCATCTTCTCGGTCATCGTACGTGCGTTTTTCTTCGTCACGTAGAAATGCCCGGTATCCGCCGTGGAATTCAGGCGGATCTTGATCGTTGTCGGTTTCGCCATCGCTGCCGTCTCCTGCGGAGGGAAGGCCCAATGGGCCTGCCCGGGAATTCATGGAGCCCGCCTTTTACCGGCGGGTCGGCCTAAGTCAATGGCTAAACGCGCCCCGCACACCGAGATAGGCGCTACGCGACGCCCATCGATTGGTGCACCCGCGCACGCGTGTCTTCACTGAGCGCCAGCGCGTCGGCAAGGCCGTTGAGGTAATTCGCCTCGGAATTGGTATCGACCTTCACGGCCATCAGCGACATCGCGTAAACCTGCGCCTTCATCGCGTCGCTGGTGTCCGCGGCTAACGCATGCACGTCGATGGGCTTGGCAAGCTCCGCCTCGATGAAGGCACGCTCTTCGGCGTCGAGATCACCCATGTGTTCGAGGATGCGATCGCGTTCGCCCTCGTCGATCTCGCCGTCGGCCTTCGCGGCCTGGATCATCGCACGGATCATCAACTTGGCGTTTTCTTCCATGGAATCCGTGGCGTTGGTGTTGCCGGTGAAGGCGTCGATCATCTGGCTCGCCTGAGTGGCGCCGGCGGCCGCCGAGCCCCCGAGCGCCGCCATCAGCCCGCCCATACCGGCGGCGGCCGTATCGGTGGCCTGGACTGACGCGCCTGTCCACTGATCGACCATAGATTTCAGTCCTTCAGCGCCGCCGGGCACCCCCATCTTTTCAAGCATCCCGCCCATCTGGTCGGTCATCCCCGCTAACGCGGGGTTGCTGGCCATCGCCTGCTGCATCCCGGCCATGCCGCCCATCTCTTTGAATTTGTCATAGCCCTTTGAGGCCGCGAAACCGACGGCCAGCGTAGCCAATGTGCGAACAAAGCTCATGTTGGAAATCCCCTAAAGATGCGGGCAGGCAGCGCCCCATTGAGACGGTAACAGGATTCGGAGGGCCAGATCAGGGGGCGATTGCGCGCGGAGGGCTTTCAGCCGCCACGGATGATGGCAGACACGTTGACGGAATCAAACGTGTGCCACGGAATCTCGCCATCTCCGCCCCACAGCGCGCCAATCATCTGGCCCCTCGTTTGCCGATAGCTGTTTCCGCAAGTCTCGGCGATCGCAGGCGCGCTCTCCCCCCAACTGAAGGCGATCACCTCTCTTCGGGCCAGATCAGCGAAAAAGTCGTCCGGCAAAACGGGGGCCAGCGCCCTCTGTGCTGCATCCTCGATCCCCCTCGGGATCGATATTGAAACGACGAGGGCGTAGAGCGAGGCGGCGCCGGCCATCTCGGGGCTTATATCGACACCGAGAGTAAATGTGTGTGTGCCCTTCGGTAAGAAGACCCGCCCATTCCGAGTGGCAAGCTGCTCAACAAGCCCATCCAAAAACGTTACCGAAAGGGCTTCGAAAGCAGCCGGGCTTGGGCCAAGAACCTCCCCGTCGCCACAAGAAAAACTCGGAAACGCGAATTGAAGTTCGAGTCCGGTTTCATTGAAGACCGATATCTCTAATGAGATTGGCAGATACGGGTTTTGAGGGCTGGCACGCCGCTCAAAGTTGTCGCTGAACAACTCTTCGTCGCTCAAGCCATTTTGCCTCATCACGTAACGCGGCGCCGCCAATTCCACAGCATCTAACTGAGCCTGAGCCCGCTGCGCTGCTGCTTCTATCCAGATCTGCCAACCCAGAAAGAAGACCGTCGCGATCGTGGCAACGGCGGCTATGGTCTGGACGATCCGTCTGATCCGCCGGGACATGGCTCTCCGTGACCGCTTCCCGCTTACGTTTGGGTAACGAAATACGGGCTTGAGAACCAGCCTTGACGTTGAAAAGTTCGCGCGCGGATGGCCTGTAAGCCGGATTCTGTCCCACCACGAAGCCCGCGGCGGGGATGGCCATTCCTCTCGGCGCGCCGTTACCGCCGCGCTCTAGCTGCCAACCCGGGCCCCGGGGCCGAAGCCGCCCGTGTGGAGCCCCTATTTGGCATTGCTCCCGGTGGGGCTTGCCGTGCCGGGCCTGTTGCCAGCCCCGCGGTGGGCTCTTACCCCACCGTTTCACCCTTACCGCAGTACACCTGAAGGCGAACCTCCGGGGTGACCGTGGCGGTCTAATCTCTGTGGCGCTTTCCCTCGGGTTACCCCGGCCGGGCGTTACCCGGCACCGTTGCTTCGGGGAGTCCGGACTTTCCTCGCGGGGCTTTAACGCCCCCCGCGGCCACCCGGCCATCCGCGCGAGAACGGCGTTTAGGCGCTGGGGGCGTTTGCGTCAACGGGGAAGCGGGCCGCAAGATCTGCGGCAAGGGCCGCGTCTTCGGCCGCGCAAGGGCCGGTAGCGCCGGGGCGAAAGCGGTGCCTGAAGGCGGTGAGGATTGCGTCGGGATCAACATCAGCCGTGTATCCGAAAACCCTGGCATCGCTCAAAAAATCGCCGGGGACGCGAGCTATCGGCCACACCGCGCGGCCCCGGCGCGCAAGCCGACGCCAATCAAAGCGCGGCCCGGGATCAGATTTGCGCCCGGGGGCGAGATCGGAATGGGCGATAACGGCCTCGGGCGGAAGCCCGTGGCGCGCGAGGATGTCGCCCAAGAGCCCCTCAAGCGCGGCCATCTGCGCCTCAGGATAGGGCGATGCACCATCGTTTTGCAGTTCGATTCCGATCGAGGCGGAGTTCACATCCGTGATCGCGCCCCAGGACCCGGCGCCGGCATGCCAGGCGCGCGCCTCTTCGGCTACAAGGCTGCACAACGCACCGTCTTCCCCGATCAGGAAATGGGCCGACACCTCTGCCGCCGGATCGCAAAGCCGCTTGAGCGACGCCGCCGCCGAAGCCATCGCGGTGTAGTGTAGCACCACCAAGGAAATCGGCGCCTCCGCCCGCCGGTCGCCATAGTTCGGGGAGGGGTGGGTAAGCGGCGCGATCACGTCCGTGCAAACATCCGCCTAGCTACCGGCCGGTGCGGGCGCCCACGCGCGCTGCGCGGAAGGGCGTAGGGTCCCAAAAGCAAGCGAACCCGTCGCCATCGGGATCCATCCCACGGCGATCCCGTTCGGGCCCGCCGGCCTCCAGAAACGCCATTTGCGCCTGATCTTGCGACGCGAAGCCGCTGCAGGCACGGTTAAACCGCGCCTCGGCATTGACCGCCGAACGGCGGTACAGCGCCTCACCCACCTGGTTGGAGGTGGCAAGCGCAAACTCCACGATGTTCGGGCCACTGGTATCCGGCCGCTGCGGCAGCGCGCTGGGCTGGATCACGGTGTATTCCTCGCGCTGGCGGGCGATGCGCTCGGCATCGCTCTCGATCGTCTCGCGCCCCGACACCGCCTCGAAATCCTGCTCGTCGGAGATTGCGCCAGGGTCAACCGACGCGGTTTCAGTCTCGCCGGGCAGATCAACTGGGGGTAGATCGGTAGCCGCAGGCGACGTGCCCTGAAGCTCAGCATCCCGGCGCGCACGCTCGGTTTCAAGATCGCGGGAAAACCCCGGGCCTTGCTCGGCGCTGTTCGGCACAGCAGGAGCGCAGGCAGCCAGCGCCGCGACAGTCGCGAATGCAATAAAGGTTCGGATCATCTGCCAGCCTGATGTTCTTCTTGAGCTTTTTGCAGGTCTACCACCATTTCGCGGGCTTGGCCACAAAGCCCGCTGCCTGCTCGAGTGCATAGGCGGTATTGAGCAGATCGCCCTCTTCCCAAGGCCGGCCAATGAGCTGCAGGCCCAGAGGCAGGCCCTGCCTGTCCACCCCCGCCGGCACGGCGATGCCCGGAAGCCCCGCGAGGTTTACCGTCACGGTAAAGATATCGTTGAGATACATGGCCACCGGATCAGCCTCGCTCATCTCACCCAGCCCAAATGCCGCGGAGGGCGTGGCGGGCGTGAGGATCGCGTCCACGCCTTTCGCAAAGACCTGTTCGAAATCGCGCTTGATCAGCGCGCGCACCTTTCGCGCCCGGTTGTAATAGGCATCGTAGAAGCCGGCGGAGAGCACATAGGTGCCGATCATCACCCGGCGCTTCACCTCGGCCCCAAAGCCCTCGGCGCGGGTTTTTTCGTACATCTCCGTCACGCCATCGCCCTGAGCGAGCTTGGCGCGGTAGCCGTAGCGCACACCATCATAGCGGGCGAGGTTTGATGAGGCTTCGGCGGGGGCCACCACGTAATAGGCCGGCAGCGCATATTTCGTGTGCGGCAGAGAGATATCAACCATCTTGGCGCCCGCATCTTCCAGCATCTTGCGCCCTTCGGCCCAAAGCGCCTCAATCTCATCCGGCATCCCTTCCATCCGGTATTCCTTTGGAATGCCGATGGTTTTGCCCTTGATATCCCGCGTCAGAAGCGCCTCGAAATCCGGCACCGGCAAATCGGCAGAGGTAGAATCGGCGGGATCATGGCCCGCCATCGCCTGCAGCATGATCGCCGCATCGCGCACCGATTTCGTCATCGGCCCCGCCTGATCAAGCGAGGAGGCGAAGGCGATGATGCCCCAGCGCGAACAGCGCCCGTAGGTGGGCTTCAGCCCGGTGATGCCCGTAAAGGCGGCGGGTTGGCGGATCGAGCCGCCGGTATCTGTACCCGTCGCCGCCAGGCAAAGATCGGCTGCCACGGCAGCGGCGGACCCGCCGGAGGAGCCGCCGGGCGTGAGCGCGGTGTCATCATTGCCGCGGCGCCAGGGGTTGATCGCATTACCGTAGGTGCTGGTCTCGTTGCTGCTGCCCATGGCGAACTCATCCATGTTCAGCTTGCCCAGCATCACGGCGCCGGATTCCCAAAGCTGACGCGTGACAGTGGATTCGTAGCCCGGCTTGAAGCCTTCGAGGATGCGCGATCCCGCCTGCCCCGGCACGCCTTTGGTGCAGAAGAGATCCTTGATGCCGAGGGGAATGCCGCACAGTGCGGGCGCTTCACCGGCCGAAAGCTGCTGATCGGCTTCTGCGGCCTGCGCACGCGCAATATCGGGCGTGTGGTGAACGAAGGCGTTGAGCGCCCCGGCCCCTTCGATGGCCGCAAGACATGCTTCGGTCAGATCGGCCGCGGTGAAGGCGCCACTGCGCAGCCCGTCGCGCGCCTCAGCGATGGTCAGCGCGTTGAGATCCCCCATCACTCCACCACCTTGGGCACGGCAAAAAACCCTTCGCGCGCATCGGGCGCGTTTTC
>JBCCRC010000011.1:0-67252 GCA_039208375.1 Pseudomonadota bacterium
CGCTGAGGTCGCGCGCATCCTGGGCATTGAGGGCATCCTCAACCGCCCTGTCGGCGGGCTCTCGGGCGGGGACCGCCAGCGCGTGGCGCTTGGCCGGGCCATTGTGCGTGAGCCCAAGGCCTTCATGATGGATGAACCCCTTGGCGCGCTGGATGCGGAGTTTCGTGAGCATATGGCCGAGGAGCTTCGCGCGCTGCACGATAGGATGGGCGCAACCACGGTCTACGTGACCCACGATCAGCTCGAAGCCATGCAGATGGGCGATAAGATCGTGGTGATGAACCACGGGGTGATCGAACAGTTCGGCACACCCCAGGATATCTACGACAAGCCCGCCACGATGTTTGTGGCGAACTTCATCGGCTCGCCGCCGATGAATTTTTTGCACTTTCACGGCGGCATTCACGCCGGCGGCACGTCTGTCCAGCTGCAGGATGTTACCGTTGAGGTGCCCCAGATGCGCACACCTTTCGAGGGCGACATGGTGCTGGGCGTTCGCCCCGAACATATCCGGTTTGACGATGCTGCGGCCTATCGCGGGCGGGTGCTGGCGGCGGAATACCTCGGCACCACGCAAATCGTCACGCTCGACACCCCCAATGGCGAGGTCAAGGCGCGTATCGCCGCCGATCAGGCCGCCCGCGTGGGCGAAACGGTGGGTATGAGCTTTACGCCGCAGACGCTGACACTGTTTGACAATCAGTCAGGCCACGCCCTGAAATCCGATCTCAACGAGGGGGTGCTCGCCCATGTCTGAGGTCGTGCTGAGAGGGGTATCTAAGGCGTTCCGCAAGACGGTTGCGGTGAACGATATCGCGCTTACCGTGCCCGACGGCGCCTTCGTTGTGCTTCTAGGGCCAACCGGGGCGGGCAAGACAACGACGCTGCGCCTGATCTCCGGCCTCGAGGCGCCCGATAGCGGCGATATCCTAATCGGTGGGCGGTCTGTCCTGGGCGAGACCCCTGCGCAGCGCAATGTGGCTATGGTGTTTCAGCAATACTCGCTCTACCCGCATATGTCGGTGCGCGAAAACCTCGCATTCCCGCTGCAATCGCCGATCCTGAAAACGCCCGAGGCTGAAGTGAAGCGCAAGGTGGGCGAAATCGCCGAGGTGCTGCACATCGCCCATAAACTCGACAACAAGGCAACGGCGCTTTCGGGCGGCGAGATGCAGCGCGTGTCTATCGGCCGGGCACTGGTGCGCGACCCGGATATCTTTTTGATGGACGAGCCGCTGAGTTCGCTTGACGCCAAGCTTCGCGCCGATCTGCGGGTGGAGCTGAAGCGCATCCAGGCCGATCTGGGCGCGACGCTGCTCTATGTGACCCACGATCAGATCGAGGCGATGACGATGGCCACCCATGTGGGCGTGCTCGATGAAGGGCGGCTCGTGCAATTCGGCCCGCCGCGTGAGATCTATGAAAGCCCCGTAAGCCTTTATGTGGCTGGGCGGCTTGGCCTGCCCCGGATCAACGCCCTGCCCGCAGATCTCTTTCCCGGCGCGCCGGGCGGAGCAAAAACCATCGGGCTCCGGCCGGAACACCTGGTACAGGGGGACGGGCGCGAAAGCCGCGTGGTGCGGGTGGAGCATCTAGGCGATCAGACGCGACTGCACCTGACCCTCGACGGCCACGACATCGTTACTCTGACGGATGTGCATTCGCGGCTCGCACCGGGGGATACGGTGGCGATTGCTCCGAAAAACCCGCTTTATTTCGATGCCAGCGGCGCACGGATTGCCTGAGGAGGGGCGGCCATGAAGCAGTTCATCAACACAAAGGAAACGCTGGTCACCGAGGCCATCGATGGCGCCCTACGCATTGCGGGCGGGCGGCTCGCGCGGCTGGATGGCTACCCGCATATCAAGGTCGTCGTCCGCGCCGATTGGGATAAAGCGAAGGTCGCGCTCGTCTCCGGCGGCGGATCGGGGCATGAGCCCTCCCACGCGGGCTTCGTCGGCCAGGGCATGCTGACGGCGGCGGTTTGCGGCGAGGTTTTCGCCTCACCTTCTGTAGATGCGGTCCTCGCGGGCATACTTGCGGTGACGGGCAAGGCAGGCTGCCTTCTAATCGTGAAAAATTACACGGGCGACCGGCTAAACTTTGGCCTTGCCGCAGAACGGGCGCGGGCGCAGGGCCTGAACGTCAACATGGTGGTGGTGGATGATGACGTGGCCCTGCCCGATCTGCCGCAAGCTCGGGGGGTGGCTGGTACGCTCTTCGTGCACAAGATCGCAGGCGCGCTCGCAGATCAGGGCGCCGATCTCACAACGGTGACGGAAGCCGCGCAGCGGGTCATTGATGGCGTTGTCTCCATCGGTATGTCGCTTGATACCTGCACCCTCCCCGGGTCCCCAAAAGAAGAACGGATCGATGCCGGAAAGGCCGAGCTTGGCCTTGGCATCCATGGCGAGGCGGGAATTGAGCAGGTAGATTTTTCCACCGCCCGAGATGCGATGGAAATGGTGGTAGACCGGCTTGCGCCCAACATTGGCCCTGGGCCGCATGTTGCGCTTCTCAACAATCTAGGCGGCGCAACCCCGCTTGAGATGTCCGTCTTGGCCGAAGAACTCGCGCGGTCGCGCATCGGCGGCCAGGTGAACTGGATGGTGGGCCCGGCGCCGCTGATGACATCTCTTGATATGCAAGGCTTTTCCGTCTCGCTCATGCCCGTGAGCAAGTCTGATGAACCCGCCCTTCTTGCCCCGGTCGCGCCTTGGGCCTGGCCCGGTTGCCTGGCGATGGGCAATGTGGCCATCCAACCGATCCCTGATGGGTTGACGCCAATCCAGCCCATGGCCTCGAAACACGATGATCGCCGCTGCTTCATTCAGCGCTGTTGTGAGGCGCTGATTGCAGCGGAGGCGGATTTGAATGCGCTTGATGCCAAATCGGGCGACGGCGACACCGGAAGCACACTGTCAACGGCGGCACGCGCTCTGATCGAGGCGCTTGATCGGCTTCCCCTTGCTGATCTCACGCAGCTCTACCGCGCAATCGGGCTGGAGCTGAGCCAAACCATGGGCGGCTCTTCGGGCGTGCTGCTTGCAATCTTCTTCGCGGCGGCGGGCGATGCCTCGGCCAGCGGGCGCGGGCCGATCGATGCGCTCAAGGCAGGGCTCGACCGTGTACAGCAGGTGGGCGGCGCACGGCCCGGCGACCGCACAATGATCGATGCGCTCTTCCCGGCGCTTGAGGCGCTCCAGCGCGGGCCAGCGCAGGCGGCGCGTGCCGCACGTGACGGGGCAGACCTGACCGCCACGATCACCCGGGCCAAGGCTGGCCGGGCGAGCTATATCGGAGAGGACAAGCTGGCAGGTCACAACGACCCCGGTGCGGAGGCCGTAGCACGGCTTTTTGAGTTCATCGCGAAAGACAGCGCGCGTGCGTCTGAAACCGCTTAAGACCCACGGTTTGTAGGCAAATTCTCTGCAATCGGGGCGGCGGGCCCACACTATTGCCCCTTTCCGAACAATAAACCGGCACCCTCACGGGATATGCATGCCTCTATGCTTGGAGGCATCCGGCATATCACACGTCTCGCCGTGCTTAGCGCGGCGCTCGTCCCTGCCCCAAGCCAGGCCGATCGGGCCCTGGCAGATTTGGGCAGTGAAACGCTGCGGCTTTTTGCAACCTGCACGGGCCGCCTTTCGGCGAAATTAGAATATCAATGGCTGATAGGCGATCCCGCATCCGATATTACGGAAGCCCAGCGCAACAGTATGGCCGATCTGCTTGAGGCGGTTGCGCCGGACGGCAGCGGGTCACTGGTGATGATCTATCGGATCGACGCAAAGATCGCCTACCGCCAGCTTCTGGAACGCGCAAGGTTCGCACCCGATCCCGCTGACGCGCAATGGGCCGAGGCACGTGCCGATGCGATCTTGGCGCCGTGCACCGCGATGCTCCTCGCCTGAGCCGCACAGCTTCAAATCCCCCACCGATCAAGAGGCGCTTATTTTTCCGGCTCTTGTGCGGGAATGCGATGAATTCCTAGCCAAGTGCTGAAATTCGCATCGCTTCATGAGGCAGCAGATGTTCCATCGGGCCCGTGGGCGTGGGCAGCCTGCGCACGCCCACGGGAATCTCCCGCGGGCGAAGGGCGTACGGGGGGATCGGTTTGCAACAACGCCACCCGTACTTCGCAACGAAATTGCGTGGGATGCATCTGGGTATCCGGGGACGGCACGGCAAGGCGCGCCACGCAGCTTGCATAAGGGGACATTGCGATGTCGAAAACACTAGTTACCACCGTCGCGGCAGGCGCGCTTCTGGCCACGGCGATCCCCGCCATGGCGCAAGACGCCTCCTGCCCGATCAAGGTAGGCGTCCTGCATTCGCTGTCGGGCACGATGGCGATCTCGGAAACAACACTGAAAGACACGATGGAAATGCTCGTTGAGCAGCAGAACGACGCCGGTGGGCTGTTGGGATGCGAGCTTGAAGCTGTTGTCGTGGACCCGGCTTCGGACTGGCCGCTCTTCGCCGAGAAGGCGCGCGAGTTACTGACCGTTCAGGAAGTAGATGTGATTTTCGGGAGTTGGACGAGCGTGAGCCGCAAATCGGTTCTGCCTGTGCTTGAGGAACTGAACGGTCTGATGTTCTACCCGGTGCAATATGAAGGCGAAGAGAGTTCGAAGAATGTCTTCTACACCGGCGCCGCGCCGAACCAGCAAGCGATCCCGGCTACCGACTACTTCCTTGAAGAGCTCGGGGTCGAGAAGTTCGCGCTGCTGGGAACCGACTATGTGTACCCCCGCACGACGAACAATATCCTCGAGAGCTACCTCAAGGATAAGGGCATCGCGGCGGAAGACATCTTTGTAAACTACACGCCTTTCGGCCATTCCGACTGGTCCAAGATTGTGGCCGATGTTGTGGCACTTGGCGCAGACGGCAAAAAAGTCGGCGTGATCTCCACGATTAACGGCGATGCGAATGTGGGCTTCTACAAGGAACTCGCCGCGGCGGGTATCTCGGCAGACGATATTCCCGTTGTCGCCTTCTCGGTGGGTGAGGAAGAGCTTTCTGGCCTCGACACGTCGAACCTCGTGGGCCACCTCGCGGCTTGGAACTACTTCCAATCCGCCGACAGCGCCGAAAACGAAGCCTGGGTTGCCGCGTGGAAAGAGCGGATGGGCGAAGAGCGCGTGACCAATGACCCGATGGAAGCCCACTACATTGGCTTCAACATGTGGGTGAATGCTGTCACCGAAGCAGGCACCACCGACGTCGATGCTGTGCGCACCGCAATGTACGGGCAAGAGTTCCCGAACCTCACCGGCGGAACTGCGGTGATGCTGCCGAACCACCACCTCGCCAAGCCTGTGCTGATCGGCGAGATCCAGGAAGACGGCCAGTTCGACATCATCAGCCAGACCGATGAAGTACCCGGCGATGCCTGGACAGATTACCTGCCGGAATCGGCTGTGCTGGTGTCTGACTGGCAAGAGCTTGAATGCGGAATGTTCAACACGCAGACCGAAACCTGCGTGCAGATTAAATCAAACTACTGATCTGAACTGACGCGATAGGCGGGCGGGCCCAGTGGCCCGCCCGTGCCTCCGGCGGAAGCATTTTCGCCATAATGAAGGGGCGGGGGATGATCCTTCGAGCGGTACTGGCCCTTGCGATGTTGGCCGCGATTACAATTGCGCCAACGGGCCTGAAGGCCCAGGCGCCGGATGCGCCAATCCAGCAGCTTTTGCAGGCGCACGGCGAGATCATCGCCAAAAGCTCGCGCCGCACGATCGGGCCGGCGATCGACGCCCTGGCCACAAGCGGGCTGCCCGAGGCGCAGGTGGTGCTCGAGCGCTGGCAAGCCAAGGAGATGTGGTATCACGAGGAAACCGGGCTCTTCGTGTTTGCCGAAGAGGTGGACCGCAGCACCATCAAGATTTTCGACATCGCTGACGGCTCAGAGATCGGCGATGTGCCGGATGACGACTATAAGCAACTGAAGCCCAACTCCGGCATCCGGGGCTTGATCGGCGGTGCACTGGTTCAATTTCAACTGATCGATCCCGACCCGTTGAACCGCATGCGGGCGCTTAATGCGATCGAGCGCCGGCCTGAAGCGGGGCATCTTGCGGCGCTGCGTGGCACCATGGAGGGGGAGGAGAACCCTACGATCGCCACCCGCAAAGCACGCCTCGAACGGTTGCTGACAATGGAGTTCGGGGAAAGTGATGAGGAGCGGATCGCCGCGATCGAGGGATTTGCAGGCGATCTTGGCGTAGACGTGCGCGCGGTTCTAAACCGTCTCGTTGCCACCCGGCTCAGCGCTGCGGTCGAGGCACCGCAAAGCGAGGACATTGCGCGGCTCGTGAACCCGGGATCCGAAGATTTGACTGCCGATGAGGCCTATGCGCTTCTTGTCTCCGCGGAATTGGCGCCGCCGCGGATCTCACGTGATGCCAAGCGGGCCGCACTCGTGGCCAATATCGAGAACGGTGCGGTGGCCGGCATCGAAGTGGCCACGCTCGATAGCGAGGGCGCGCGGGATCTGGCGTATGCTGCGCTGGCAGATGCGGGTGTGGTGGAGCCGGTGGCGACCGAGGCGCAGGTCGCCGAGGCGCTAGATGCGCACACCTTCTTTGATCGCTATGTGGCAGCGCCGCCTGGCGTGGCGCAGGCCGCGCAGGCAGCACTAAATGCGATCGAGCTGCGGCTTGGGCTGAACGAAGCAGCCGATCTGGCGCTCGACGCGCTATCGCTCGCCTCGATCTATTTTCTCGCCGCCATCGGCCTTGCGATCACCTTCGGGGTGATGCGGGTGATCAACATGGCCCATGGCGAGTTCATCATGATGGGCGCCTATACGGGCTATGTGGTGCAGCTTTTCGTGCCCGATTACACGCTGTCGATCCTCATCGCCCTGCCGCTGGCCTTTCTGGTGACCTTCGGGGCCGGAGTGGCGATGGAGCGGCTTGTGATCCGCTGGCTCTACCATCGGCCGCTGGAAACGCTCCTGGCGACCTTCGGGATTTCCATCGCGCTGCAACAACTGGCCAAGAACATCTTCGGCACCCAGGCGCGGCCGCTGACGGCGCCGGGCTGGCTGGATGGATCGCTGGTGTTCAACGATGTCGTCTCGATCAGCTACATCCGGATAGCGATCTTCGTGCTGGCGCTGTTGTTCCTCGCGCTCTTCCTGTTTGTGATGAACCGCACGCGCCTGGGGCTTGAGGTGCGCGCGGTCACGCAAAACCCGCGCATGGCGGCCTCGATGGGTATCAATCCCGACCGGATCAATATGCTCACCTTCGGCTTCGGCTCGGGTATCGCGGGAATCGCGGGCGTTGCGATCGGGCTTTATGCAAAGGTGACCTCTGAGATGGGGCAGGATTACATCGTGCAATCCTTCATGACGGTGGTTGTGGGCGGTGTCGGCAATATCTGGGGCACGCTTCTTGGCGCCTCGCTCGTGGGCCTGTTGCAGAAGGGGATCGAGTGGATGAACCCTTCCAACACGCTGGCGGCGCAAACCTACATGATCCTTTTCATCATTCTCTTCATTCAGTTCCGGCCGCGCGGGATCATCGCGCTGAAGGGCCGGGCGGCGGAGGCATGAGATGAGCGATCTAGCCATAGGCACGGCGTCGCGGCGCCCCTTCGTGGCCCGGCATCCGTCTGTGCTGATTTTCTTGGCAATTCTCGCGCTCTTCACGTTGGGGGTGACAATCCTTGCAGAGGGCTTTGGGATCGGGGTGATTTCCACAAGCTTCGTGAAAACCCTTGGGAAAACCCTCTGCCTTTGCCTCGTGGCCCTCGCGATGGATCTCGTCTGGGGTTACACCGGCATTCTCTCACTGGGCCACATGGCATTTTTCGGGCTTGGCGGCTACGCGATCGGGATGTGGCTGATGTATGCGCGCACCGAATTGATCGTAATCGAAAGCCTTTCTGCCGCGCCGCTGCCACCCACGCCCGAAGAGATACGCGACGGGATCGCGAACCAGATCTTTGGCGTAGTCGGTGCGTCAGAACTGCCGCCGATTTGGGCCGTGGCGCATTCCCTGCCCTTGCAGCTTGCCGCGGTTGTGCTGGTGCCGGGGCTTCTGGCGCTGGTGTTCGGTTGGCTGGCCTTTCGCAGCCGGGTCACCGGGGTTTACCTTTCGATCCTGACCCAGGCGATGACGCTGGGGCTCGCGCTCTGGCTCTTCCAGAACGATAGTGGGCTACGCGGAAATAACGGGCTTTCGGGGCTGCAGAACCTGCCGGGTCTAGGCGGCGTGCCGCAATCAACCGTTTCGATGTGGTTCTTCTGGGGCTCGGCGTTGGCGCTGGGGCTTGGCTACGTGCTCTGCGCCTGGGTCGTTTCGGGCAAGTTCGGCTCGGTGATCCGGGCGATCCGGGATGATGAGGCGCGCGTGCGCTTTCTGGGATATCCGGTTGAGGCCTTCAAACTGTTCATCTTCACGCTTAGCGCGGTGATCGCCGGGATCGCGGGCGCGCTCTATTACCCCCAGGCCGGTATCATCAATCCCGCGGAAGTGGCGCCGATTGCCTCGATCTACCTTGCCGTCTGGGTGGCCATAGGCGGGCGTGGGCGGCTTTACGGGGCGGTGATTGGCGCGGCGCTCGTCTCCCTTCTCTCCACATGGTTCACGGGCGGGCAGGCCCCCGATGTGGATCTCGGCTTCTACCGCATCCAATGGGTGGATTGGTGGACGGTTCTACTGGGCCTGTCGTTTGTGGCCGTGACCCTATTTGCCCCGAAAGGCATCGGTGGGCTGATCGATCTGATCGCGGAGCGGCGCCCGCCAGACCGGCATGGCGCGGATCTGGGCCCCGAGCCCGGTGCGCTGCGCGAGCAGGAGGCGGATGCGAAATGAGCACGCTGCTTGAGGTTTCAGGCGTCTCCGTATCCTTCGACGGGTTCAAGGCGATCAACAACCTTTCGTTTCAGATCGGCGAACGGGAGCTGCGCGCGGTAATCGGGCCGAACGGCGCGGGCAAGACCACGTTCATGGATATCGTCACTGGGAAAACCCGCCCCGATCAAGGCCGCGTGATCTGGGGGGAGAAAGCGCAATCGCTTCTTTCAATGTCTGAAAGCGCGATCGCGCGGGCAGGCGTGGGGCGCAAGTTCCAGCGACCCACCGTGTTTGAAGATCAAAGCGTGGCCGACAACCTGATGATGGCCTTGAAGAAAGCGCGCGGGCCCTTCGCCGTGCTGCGCTTCAAACCTTCGGCGGCGGATCATGATCGGGTCACGGAACTGGCCGAAGAAATTGGGCTGACCCCAGCGCTGGCACGAAAGGCAGGCGAGCTGTCCCACGGCCAAAAGCAGTGGCTCGAAATCGGCATGCTTCTGGCACAAGAGCCGCGCCTATTGCTGGTGGACGAACCGGCGGCGGGCATGACTCCAGTTGAACGTGAGCACACGACAGAGCTTTTGGTTGAGGCGGCGAAAACCCGTTCGGTTGTTGTTGTGGAACATGACATGGAGTTCGTGCGGCGGCTTGGCTGCAAGGTGACGGTGCTACACGAGGGATCGGTGCTGGCCGAAGGATCGATCGACCATGTGACAAAAGATGACCGGGTGATCGAGGTGTATCTTGGGCGCTGACTTGCTGGAGATCGAGGGGCTGACGCTTCACTACGGTGGCAGCCGCATTTTAAATGGGATCGACCTGTCCGCACGCGTGGGCGAGATCACCTGCGTCATGGGCACGAATGGCGTGGGCAAGACGAGCCTTTTGAAAGCGATCTCGGGCACACACCCGTTTTCGGCTGGGCGCTACCGCCTGGCCGGAGAACCTATCGAGCGTGCCACAGCCCACGCGTTGGCCCGCAAGGGCGTTGGCTACGTGCCGCAAGGGCGCGACATCTTTCCGTTGCTCACCGTGCAGGAAAACCTAGAGACAGGCTTTGCCTGCCTGCCGGCTACTGAGCGCCGGATTCCGGAAGAGATTTTTGAGCTCTTCCCGATCCTCAAGGAGTTTCTGGGCCGCCGTGGAGGCGATCTTTCAGGCGGCCAGCAACAGCAGCTCGCGATCGCGCGAGCGCTGATCGCGAAGCCGCGGCTCCTGCTGCTTGACGAGCCCACAGAGGGCATTCAGCCCAACATCATCCAGCAAATTGGTCGCGTGATCGACCACCTGCGCGAACAAGCACAAATGGCGATTGTGCTGGTAGAGCAGTACTTCAGCTTCGCCTATGACTTGGGCGACAGCTTCTATGTGATCGAACGCGGAACGAACCGCCTCAGCGGTCGGAAGGGCGAACTGGAGCGGGAGGCCTTGCTGGAAAGCGTTTCGGTCTAGCCAGGCGGGCCGGGCAACGCGCCCGACCTCGCAGATTATGTCTTGTTCATCCGGTTTTCGATCAGATCATCCACCACCGCCGGTTCAGCAAGCGTGGAGGTGTCGCCGAGCGCGCCGAAATCATCCTCGGCAATCTTGCGCAGGATGCGGCGCATGATCTTGCCCGAGCGGGTCTTCGGCAGGCCCGGCGCCCATTGGATAAGGTCCGGCGCCGCAATCGGGCCGATCTCCGTGCGCACCCAGGTGCGCAGTTCCTTGCGCAGTTCCTCAGTGGGCTCGACCCCGTTCATCAGCGTGACATAGCAGTAGATGCCCTGGCCCTTGATATCGTGCGGATAGCCCACCACTGCGGCTTCGGCCACCTGTGCGTGAGCCACTAGCGCGCTCTCCACCTCGGCCGTGCCCATCCGGTGGCCAGAGACGTTGATCACGTCATCCACGCGGCCCGTGATCCAGTAGTACCCGTCGGCGTCGCGGCGGCAGCCATCCCCGGAGAAGTAGTATCCTTTGTAGTCGCTGAAGTAGGTTTTCATGAAGCGTTCATGATCACCGTAAACCGTACGCATCTGCCCCGGCCAGCTATCTGCGAGGCATAGCACACCCTCGGCCTCTGTGGTGTGGATCTCTTCGCCAGTATGGGGATCAAGCACCACAGGCTTCACCCCAAAGAAGGGAAGCGTGGCTGAACCGGGCTTTGTCGGCACCGCGCCCGGGAGCGGCGTGAGGAGATGGCCGCCGGTTTCCGTTTGCCACCAGGTATCTACGATCGGGCAAGCGCCCTTTCCCACAATATCGTTGTACCAGTTCCAAGCCTCAGGGTTGATCGGCTCGCCCACCGTGCCCAGCAATTTCAGATCGGATAGATCGTATTTCTCGACCCACTCGTTCCCCTGCCCCATGAGCGCGCGGATTGCCGTGGGCGCGGTGTAGAATTGGTTGACCTTGTGCTTCTCACACACTGCCCAAAAGCGCCCTGCATCGGGATAGGTGGGCACGCCCTCGAACATCAGAGTCGTCGCACCGTTCGCAAGCGGGCCGTAGATGATGTAGCTGTGGCCCGTGACCCATCCCACATCGGCCGTACACCAGAACACATCGCCCTCGTGGTAATCGAACGTGTACTGATGCGTCATCGCGGCGTAGACAAGGTACCCGCCCGAACTGTGCACCACGCCCTTCGGCTGGCCGGTTGAACCAGAGGTGTAGAGAATGAAAAGCGGATCTTCGGCGCCCATTTCGATCGGGGCAGAGTGCGGATCGGCTTCCAGCGCCATTTCGTTGTAATCGAAATCGCGATCGGCGATCCACGTCGTCTGGTCACCCGTGCGGCGCACCATCAGGCATTTCACCGTGTCCTTACACGCCAGCAGCGCTTGATCGGTGTTCGATTTCAGTGGTGTTTTGCGGCCGCCGCGCGGCGCATAATCGGCGGTTATTACAACTTTCGCATCGGAACCGTTGATCCGTGCGGCCAGCGCATCGGGAGAAAAACCGGCGAAAACGATGGAATGGACTGCCCCGATCCGGGCACAGGCTAGCATCGCATAGGCGGCTTCGGGGATCATCGGCAGGTAGAGCACCACGCGATCACCCTTCCGCACACCCAGATCCTCAAGGATATTGGCCATCTTACAGACGGCAGCGTGCAATTCGGTGTAGGTGATATGCTTGGCATCGTCGTTCGGATCATCGGGCTCCCATATAATCGCCGTCTGATCTCCGCGCGTGGCCAGATGCCGGTCGATGCAGTTGGCCGCCACGTTCAGCGTGCCGTCTTCAAACCATTTTATCGACACATCGCCAAACGCATAGTTGACGTTTTTCACGATTGAGAATGGCTTGATCCAATCCACGCGCTTTCCATGCTCCGCCCAAAACGCCTCGGGATTGTCGATCGATGCCTTATACATCTCATCATAGGTCGCCCGGTCGGCATGGGCGGCAGAGACAAAGTCATCCGACGGCGGATAGATCGCTTCGCTGTTTGGCGCGGTGGTATCGGCGTTCATGGGGCTCCTCCTCAGATCAGTCTTCCGCGTGCACGGCGTGCGCATGGTGCGTGTGTGCACGGTTACCTTCAAGCATAGCGAACCGGGCCTGACTTTGCTAGATTTCTGAAATTACAAGATTTTTCGCAGGTCTGAGGACGATGAAAAACAAGCGGGATCGAATTGGGCTGGCGCGGGCGGCCAGAGCGTTGGAATTTCGGTGAGTTACCGCCGCAGCGCAACCCGCTAACGGCCAAGTACACCGAAAGCGTCGTACAGAGCCGCGTCTGTGACATAACACCTCAGTTTACCGCTAACGGCTCTTTCCCCTGCCTCGCCATAAGCAATTGACCGCTTGGTGCCCAAGGCTAACTCAAAGTTTATGACCTAATCATCGGAGCCACCCAATGCGCCTTTCTCACCTTGCGTTCGCCCTGCTTCTCGCACTTGCCATCCCGGCCTCTGCGGAAGATCGAAATCCGGTGATCGAAGGGGTGATTCAAAGCCAGATTGACGCTTTTCTAGCCGATGATTTCGAAACAGCGTTCACCTACGCGTCGCCTATGATCCAGCGCGGCTTCGGCTCGTCCGAGCGGTTCGGCCAGATGGTGCGCCAAGGCTACCCGATGGTGTGGCGGCCATCAGACGTGCGTTACCTCGACGTGGAAACGCGGGGGCCCTTCGACTACCAGAAGGTTTTGATTACAGACGACAAGGGTGTCCCGCACGTTCTGGAATATCAGATGATCGAAGATGACGGCGGCTATCAGATCAACGGCGTGCGGATCTTGCGAGCCGAAGCGCTTGGGGCGTGATCACGCCGGAGGCAGGCCCAGATCCTTGGGCACCAACACGAATGCTTTTCCAAAGCCGCCATTCAGATACGCACCTGTCACTTCAAGGGTAACAAGCGAAAAGTCGGCAAATCCGATATAGAGTTGTGCTTTGGGGTTCTGGCTGAGGTAGTGGGCCGCGAGCGCCTCAAACCCATCTTCCTTGTGCCGCAGGAAATGTGCCCGCGCCTGCAACGTTATGCGCGGATGGGTCAGTGGATCGCCCTTCTCGCCTGGCTCGCCCACCAAAAGCGAGCAAATGGGATCTGCCTTCAGTGCCTTGGTATGATGGGAGAGGTCAGAGATCAGCGTGAGCGGCGCGCCCTCTGGCGTTCGGGCCACCGCAACTCGGCTTACAACAGGCGCACCGGTTTCGGGATCGCGCACGCCGAGCGCCCCGAAACGTGCCCCGTCCAAAAGTGAGCGCCCCAGATTGCGGGCCTCGTCATCCGTCGGGCGGATCGGTGATTTTTCGTTCATCTTCATGCCCTTCCGAAAGCATCGAATTTCTGATCGAGGTCAAGGCCCCGTGTGGCGCGGCTGCTAGAGTTGCGGCTCAGGAGGACGCACCCTATGTACAAAAATATTCTCGTACCGGTCGCTGTCGACCACCGGCCCAATACCGAAGATGCAATCGCAATTGCGCGTGCGCTGGCCGGACAAGACGGCAAAATCACGGCGCTTACCGTTTTGGAAGCCGTACCGGCCTTCATCATGAACGAGCTGCCCGAGGGGCAGATCGAGCAGAACAAGGAGGACATGCGCAAAGTGCTGAAGGAAATGGTGCATGGCGAGGATGTGGAGGTTGACGTGGTTCTTGGCCACGCAGGGCGTACAATCAACGATTACGCTGACGAAAACGGCATAGACTGCATCGTGATTGCATCGCACCAGCCTGGGTTGCAGGATTACTTTCTCGGATCCACCGCCGCGCGTGTGGTGCGCCACGCGCACTGCGCGGTTCACGTTCTGCGCTAGTCATGGACGCGCTGCCACAGGAAAACGTCCAGGGTTATCCCAGACCGCCTGTGGTGCAGCCTGTCACTGAAGAGCTTCGCGTAGTGCTGGGTGGCGAGACGATTGCGAGCACTCAACGTGGCTGGCGTATCCTCGAAACCCATCATGCCCCCACCTACTACTTCCCGCCGGGCGATATCGCCTCGGGCGTTCTGCGGCCCGCACGGGGGCGCAGCTTCTGCGAATGGAAGGGCCGCGCGCGGTATTGGACAGCCGAGGCAGGCGGCCATGTGGCCGAGGCGGCAGCGTGGAGCTATGATTTGCCCACCCGCCCTTTCGCGGGAATCGCGGGTTTCGTCGCCTTCTACGCACACGCCTTCGATGCCTGCTATGTCGGGCCCGAACGTGTAATCCCGCAGCCGGGCAGCTTCTATGGCGGCTGGGTAACGGCAAATCTTACTGGCGAGATCAAAGGAGCGCCTGGAACCGAGGGCTGGTAGCCCAAGTCCGCCAGTGAACCAAGTGCTTCGCAAAACTCGGATCTGTTTCTACACCATGTGCGGCTGAGCGCCTGCTCGCCTTCATTGCCAGCGGCGTGTTAGCACGAGAGCGCAAAGAAAGAGGAACGCGCATGGTTCAGGATCTGCTGCGCCGCAATCGCGAATGGTCGGCCCGCCGAAGTGAGGAAGAGCCAGGGTATTTCCCGCGGCTCGCCACCCGACAAACGCCGGAGTTTTTCTGGATCGGTTGCGCAGACAGCCGGGTGCCCGCAAACGTGGTCGCCGGGCTCGATCCGGGCGAGGTGTTCGTGCACCGCAATGTGGCCAACGTGGTGCATTCAGCCGATATGAACCTTCTTGCCACACTGGAATATGCCGTCGAGGCGCTCGGAATCCGCAAAGTGATCGTGTCCGGCCACTATGGCTGTGGCGGGGTGAAGGCAGCCATGGCTGATCTTTCGCATGCGCTTGCCGATCACTGGCTGGAACCCATTCGCCGCGAGGCCCGCCGCCATGGGGCCGAGCTTGAGGCGCTTTCGGGCGAGGATCGCGAAAACCGGTTGGCTGAGCTTAACGTGATTGCCGGTGTGCGCGCCGTGGCCGAAACGCCGATCCTGCGCAGCGCATGGGCACGCGGCGAGAATATCGTCGTTCACGGACTGATCTATGGCCTGAAAGACGGAATCCTGCGCAATCTCGAGTGCTCCGTTACCCGCGCCGATTACGCGAGGTGCTAGGCGACCCCGCCCTCGGTGCAATCCCGGAACTTCTGAACTTCCGGCGCCGCACCAGCCAGTGGGAAGCCTAGTTCCGTTTCACCCAGAATCGCCGTTGCCGTTGCGTTGAACTCAAGCCCGTCGAGCACGTTGCCGAAGCCTCGGTCGCTTACCGTGATTGCGCGGCCGCCCTCCGACAGCCGATGCCGGTTGGTGGAGATGGTCAGGCCCCGCGGGCCATCGAAGCGCATCGCGAAGACGGGCGCTTCGGGCCAGGCGGCATCGGTGCGCGTAACGGTGATGGCATAGGGCTCTTCCGCACGGACATCATAGGTTACGTCGAGGCGCGCCCCCGGTTCGGCATGTGAGAGGGTGCAAACGGGGGTTGGGCTGAACTCCCAAGCCGCGGCGGGCGTAGCGGTTAGGGCGATGAGGAAGATGACCGTGCGCATACGTGAAAGGTAGTCGAGAGTAGCAGAGTTTCCATTTCCGTATAAACCGGCACATCCCTCACCGGATGGCTGCGCATCGCGAGGGAACAAACAACGCACCGATGGCCGGTGCTGCGTCTCGTTCCCTGCAGTCTTCTAGCGCTTCCGCCGCTTCACGTTTCCCCCGCGCTGGCCGGCACGGCCCGCCGTTGACCGCCCGCTGGCTTTCACTGCAGCTTCCGAAGCCGCCTCTACGGCGGATTGGCGGGCGAGCGGGTCGTCGGCCACCGCCAGATCCACGGCTTCGAGACGCTTGATCTCATCACGCAGGCGCGCGGCTTCTTCGAATTCAAGGTTCTCAGCCGCCTTGCGCATATCGGTGCGCATTCCCTCCAGCACCGTTTCGAGATTGCCGCCGTGGAGCGGCTTTTCGACCGTCGCGGTGACACGGTTCATGTCCACGTCGCCCTTGTAGAGGCCCGCGAGCACATCCTCGACATTCTTCTTCACCGTTTCCGGTGTGATCCCATGGGCCTCGTTATAGGCGATCTGCTTCTCGCGGCGGCGGTTGGTTTCGGCCAGCGCGCGCTCCATCGAACCGGTGATGCGATCAGCGTACATGATTACGCGGCCCTCGGCGTTCCGCGCCGCGCGGCCGATCGTCTGGATCAGCGAGGTTTCCGAACGCAGGAAGCCTTCCTTATCGGCATCGAGGATCGCCACAAGCCCGCATTCGGGGATATCGAGCCCCTCGCGCAGAAGGTTGATGCCAACCAGAACGTCAAATGCTCCGAGCCGCAGATCGCGCAGGATCTCGATCCGCTCCAGCGTATCGATATCGGAATGCATATAGCGCACTTTGATGCCCTGTTCGTGCAGGTATTCGGTGAGATCCTCGGCCATGCGCTTTGTCAGCGTGGTGACAAGCGTGCGAAATCCGTTGGCGGTGACCCGGCGCACCTCATCGAGCAGGTCGTCCACCTGCATCTCCACCGGCCGGATTTCCACCTCCGGATCCAGAAGGCCCGTGGGGCGGATAACCTGTTCGGTAAATACACCGCCCGATTGTTCCAACTCCCAAGCCGCAGGGGTGGCGGAAACGAAAACCGATTGCGGGCGCATCGCATCCCATTCCTCGAACTTGAGGGGTCGGTTATCCATGCAAGACGGCAAGCGGAAGCCGTGTTCGGCCAGGGTGAACTTGCGCCGGTAGTCGCCCCGATACATGCCGCCGATCTGCGGCACGCTGACATGGCTTTCATCAGCGAAGACGATGGCGTGATCGGGGATGAATTCAAACAGCGTCGGCGGCGGCTCGCCCGGGGCGCGGCCCGTGAGATAGCGTGAGTAGTTCTCGATCCCGTTGCACGATCCGGTCGCCTCAAGCATCTCCAGATCGAAGTTGGTGCGCTGCTCCAGCCGCTGCGCCTCTAAGAGCTTGCCCTCGCCCACGAGCTGATCGAGCCGCGTTTGCAGCTCTGTTTTAATCTTCTTCATGGCCTGCTGAAGCGTGGGCCGCGGCGTCACGTAGTGGGAATTGGCGTAGATGCGAATGCGATCGAACGTATCGGTCTTCGCTCCGGTCAGCGGATCGAACTCGGTAATCCCCTCAAGCTCTTCGCCGAAGAAGCTGAGGCGCCATGCACGATCTTCGAGGTGGGCGGGCCATATCTCAAGGCCATCGCCGCGCACGCGGAAGCTGCCGCGCTGAAACGCCTGATCGTTGCGCCGGTATTGCTGGGCCACAAGATCGGCGATGACCTTGCGCTGATCGTATTCGCGCCCGGCATGCAAATCCTGTGTCATCGCCCCGTAGGTTTCGACCGATCCGATGCCATAGATGCACGAAACCGAAGCGATGATGATGACGTCGTCACGTTCAAGAAGCGCCCTGGTGGCGGAATGGCGCATCCGGTCGATCTGTTCGTTAATCTGCGATTCCTTTTCGATATACGTGTCGGACCGCGGAACGTAAGCCTCGGGCTGGTAGTAGTCATAGTAGCTGACGAAGTATTCCACAGCGTTTTCCGGGAAGAAGCCCTTGAATTCCCCGTAGAGCTGGGCCGCGAGCGTCTTGTTCGGCGCGAGGATGATCGCGGGGCGCTGCGTTTCCTCAATGACCTTCGCCATCGTGTACGTCTTGCCCGTGCCCGTTGCACCGAGAAGCACCTGATCCCGCTCGCCGCCAACAACACCTTGGGAGAGTTCCGCGATGGCCGTCGGCTGGTCGCCCGCAGGGCTAAATTCAGTATGCATCGCGAAGGCGCGCCCGCCCTCCAGCTTGTCACGCGTCCGCACATCGGGGGCGGCGGCATGGAGAACGGGCATGGCTTCGGGGGAGTTGTTGTGCATGGTTCGGGCTCCGGCGGCTTACCCATCATTTGTTCGCGCGGGGCTCATGTTCAAGCCACATGCTGACGGGGGGTGTCAGGAGAGGTTCGCTAGGCTAGCCCGACCAACTCGGATTACTACTTCAGGTTGTTTTTTTCTTGACTTAACGCCTTATGAGTGCATCTTAGGCACAGCAAGAACGTTGCCAGGCCGGGCCACACTTCACCCTCGCTCCGTTAACCCGGCCTGGCAACTATCCGTTACGTTGCGGACGGGGCAAGTTGACCCCTTGATCGCAGCCAATCTTCGCTGAATTATCGCGCAGCTACTCGCACGAAAGAGGAAGCCATGCGCGCCCGGATCTTTCAACCTGCTCGAACGGCCATGTCGTCCGGCACGGCCCGTACCCGACATTGGGTTCTCGAATACGCGCCCGCCAGCGCGCGTGAGGTTGACCCGTTGATGGGTTGGACAAGTTCATCCGATACCCAAAGCCAGGTGAGGCTGCGCTTTGATAGTAAAGAGGCCGCGCTCGACTACGCGAAAGACCATGGGATCGATGCGGTGGTGCAGGAACCAAAGAAGCGCAAGCCCAACATCCGTCCCCGCGGCTACGGTGAAAACTTCGCAACGGATCGGCGCGGGGCCTGGACGCATTGACAGACGTTGTCGAGGTTGCGCCGAGCGATGCGCGCCTCGCGCCGCTGATTTCGGCTCATCTTACCTTTGCCCATGCCACCAGCCCCGCCTGCAGCGTACACTCGCTCGATGCCGCGGGGCTCAGCTCGGCAGAGGCTCAGCTCTTTGCGATCTTTTCCGAAGATGGCGCGCCCTTGGCTATGGGCGCCCTGGCGCGGCTCGACCGGGATCATGGGGAGGTCAAATCCATGCATGTGGCGGAGGCCGCGCGCGGCAAAGGCCTGGCCCGGGCGATCCTGGAACGGCTTTTGGCGGAAGCCCGCGTCTCTGGGCTTACCCGCGTGAGCCTTGAAACCGGAACACAAGAGCCGTTTGCGCCCGCGCGCGCGCTTTATGCCAAGACAGGCTTCACCCCCTGCGCGCCCTTCGCCCAGTACACAAATGATCCGATGAGCGCCTACTACACGAGAACGCTGTAGACTTGCGCCCAATCGACCTCTCTTGATCCCCCTCGCGCGTTGGAGCAAAACCACACGCAGCGGTCCCTTAGCTCAACTGGATAGAGCAGCTGACTTCTAATCAGCAGGTTCGGGGTTCGAGTCCTCGAGGGATCGCCAAGGCGCGAGGCCGTTTGTGACGCGCCTATCGTGCGGTCGGGCAGGAGACATGCGGGTAGAATTCGGATCGAAGGGAAGCGGCCCCGTCAACTGGCCAAGGATCAGCATTGTCACCCCCGCCTACCGGGCCGCACGAACGCTGGAGGCCACGCTGCGTTCGGTGTTCGATCAGGGCTACCCCGAGCTTGAGTTCATCCTGATGGACGGCGGGTGCGATGACGAAACCGCCGAAATAGCGCACCAGTACGGTGAGCATATCACGGAGTGGGTGCGGGGGCCGGATGACGGCCAGTACCACGCAATTGCCGACGGTTTTGGCCGCGCGAAGGGGGACGTGTTCTTCTGGCTCAACGCCGATGATGTGCTTCTTCCCGGTGCGCTGTGGGCCGTTGGCGAGATATTCGCCACTTTCACAAAGGTAGCTTGGCTCACAACGCTTAGGCCTGCGCAAATCAACGCGCGTGGCGGCCTGATGGATGTGGGCCATGCGAAGGGCTTTGCGAAAGCCGCGTTTCTCGACGGGTTTTACCTCGGCGGCTCAAGCCCGGCGGCACGGTGGATACAACAGGAATCAACCTTCTTTCGCGCCAGTCTCTGGGCGGCAGCGGGTCCTGCGCTTACCAGATATGCGTTGGCAGGTGACTTTGCGCTTTGGTGCGAGATGTACCGTCACGCCGAACTCCACGGATGTACACATCCCTTGGGGGCCTTCCGCGTGCTTTCAGGCCAACGTAGCGAGGCCATCGACATTTACACAAGCGAGGCGCACCAGGCGTTGACAGACCTTCGAACGGATCTGGGCTGGCGGCCAAACGTGCTGCGCCTTGCAGGGCAAGCGGCCTCAAGATCAGGCGCTCTTCCCTTCCGCTCTACACGAGCCTTCGGATACGAAGGCTCAAGGCTTACGGATGGGGATCCAAAATCAGCCAACGGAGTGTGGCGGTGCGAACGGTACCGTTTCATTCCGTAATGGGTGGTTTTGCGGCCAACGTCGCGAGAAAACGGTTGGTAAGCTCATTGCTGGCACGGACGTCCGACCAAGGCTCACCTATCGCACAAGCGCTGCGGCATTGTGCCAACCACCCGAGACCGGTAGGGTCGCGATAAGAAGCGGCCGGACCCTAGGTCACGGTGGCCGAGTTGGGGCTTTTGGAGAGCAGATCGTGCTGGGCCGGACCGCCAAACCTATCGCAAGATCGGCCGGGCGAACGCGTCTAGGCAGTACAAATGCCATGACCATAATTGTAGCTCTCCCCGCAGACCCTACCGGAGCCCGCGGGTCCCACTTCCGCTTGAAGGGCCCGCGCACCTTAGGCGCACCCAGCCCGCATTGCGCGAGGGGCTAAAGCCAAATGCCCGCGCCCATTGCCTTATTTGTATTCGCACGGCCGGATCACACACGCAGAACACTTGCAGCGCTCGCCGCGTGCGCTGAAGCCGGAGAGACGGACCTGATCGTGTTCTGCGATGGTCCACGAACGGCGGACGAACGGCCCAAGGTGGAAGAGACGCGCGAGATTGCCCGCGGCGCGAAGGGGTTTCGGCGCGTTATACTACACGAGCGGAAAGAAAATGTTGGCCTCGCACGGAACATCATCGAAGGGGTCTCCGCGGTGGTTGCCGAATATGGCAGGATCATCGTTGTGGAAGATGATATCCGTGTCAGCGCAGGATTTCTGACATTCATGAATCGCGCTCTAAATCACTATGAGCTAGAGCCCCGAGTATGGCACATCGCCGGCTGGACTTACCCTATCTCTGGGCTTGGAGAGCAAGAGTCCTTTCTATGGCGAGCGATGAACTGTTGGGGATGGGGGACATGGGCGGATCGCTGGATTGCCTTTAATAAGGATCCCCATCGGTTGATCCGGTCGTGGACGCGCAAGGACATCCATCGCTTCAATATCGATGGGGCTGAGCCCGGTTTCTGGCAACAGGTTGAGATGAACGCGCGCGGCGAAATCAATACCTGGGCGATCTTCTGGTATGCCACGATTTTTGAACGCGGCGGGCTTTGCCTCAACCCCACGGTTACGCTGGTTGAGAACATCGGGCTCGATGGAACAGGCGTGCATTCCCCGGATCTGGGCGAAATGCCGGAAATTCTCTTAAATCCTAAGGGCCGGCTCACGTTTCCGAGCGAGATTTCTGAGCATGCCGAAACGGTAAAGCTGATCGGCACCCATCTGCGTCGCCCACCCCAGAAACTGCGGCGCAGGATCAAGCAACGGTTGAAACGGCTTATTCGAGCGCGTGTGCGATGATCGAGGTCACGCATCTAAGTACCGGGCACGCCATCTGGGGCGCTTACCGCGCAGCAAACCGGATCCACACCGCCGTGGCCGAGGATGCGAGAGTTGAAAGCCAAATGTGGGTTCTGGACAAGCAGGTGCAGGATACCCGAATTACCCAGCCCATACCGCGCCGCTATCTCAAGCGCCGCATCCAGTTGGCGCAGGTGATCGGGCGCGTGGCGAACGCTCTGCGGCGCGATGAGGCCGTACTGCATTCACCTGCAATGCTACCTTCCAACTGGTCCGGCAGGCTAACGCAAAGCACCACCGATATCGTCCATATCCATTGGATCTGCTTCGAAATGGCAAGCATTGAGGATATTGGGCGGATCACTACACCCATTGTGTGGACCTTGCACGATATGTGGGCTTTTAGCGGTGCAGCCCATACCAGCGAAGGAGAGGGCTGGCGCACCGGCTATCGCGGGGAAGGCTATCGGTTGTTCGATCTCAATCGCTTTGTGTGGAACCGCAAGCGCCGCAACTGGCGCCGCCCAATGCACATCGTTTGCCCTAGCACCTGGATGGCGGGTTGCGCCCGGGAAAGCCCGCTGATGCGCGACTGGCCGGTGACGGTGATCGCGAACCCGATTGACACGAGTATCTGGGCCCCTCGCGAGGCACGCGAGGAGCGCGTTGGCTTGGGCCTAGACCCCGACGGCGCCTACCTCCTTTATGGTGCACTCTCAAGCACCAGCGATCCGCGCAAAGGCTACGCTCTCTTGCAAGAGGCCCTTGCGCAAGCCACCTTCAAGGGGATTAGACCGCAAATTTTAGTCTTCGGAAACGCGCCGGATGAGACTCCGCCTGTTCCCGGCTATGAGGTCACGTATTTCGGGCACATCAAGGATGATGACCGGCTGTCACGACTATATGCTGCGGCCGACGTAATGATCGTGCCGTCCCGGCTTGAACCGTTTGGGCAGACGGCATCTGAAGCCATGTCATGCGGAACACCGGTTGTTGCGTTTGGCAATACCGGGCTCGCCGATATCGTCAGGCATGGCGAAACGGGGTATCTCGCAACCGCCTTCGATACACGTGATCTGGCCAAAGGCATCTCGACGCTGCTGGCCGAAATGGGCGGCCCGAGGGCATCTGAAATCCGCGCAAGGGCGCGCGCCAGAGTTGTGGAGACCTTCGCGAGTGATGTGGTAGGCCGCCAATACGCTGATCTTTATGCCAGTATCCTGTCTGGCCACTAGCGTTTTGACAGCGAATGCCGGATACGCTTGAGCAGGTACCGAGGGCGTTTGCGCTCCGCCGCATTCATGAACTCGAGACCCGCATCCTCAACCCGAATATCCTTCAAAAGTACCTCGGCGGCCCAAGGATCATAGGGGATCAGCCGGCGTTTGTTCAGCGAGGGCCGCATAAACTCATCGCCGTTCCCGTTCAGCATCGTGGCAGCGAAGGAAAACGAGCTGTTGGAAATGGCAACCTTTGAAGCAACCGTCAGCGCGGCAAAATCTAGAAAATACCCTGGCTCCATTGGCGCGATGCCGCTATCGGCCGCGGTAACCACGCGGTAGTCGGAGAACGCAGTAACCGCCTCCTTCGGCTGATCTGAGGCGATGTACACGGTCACATCGCCATGGACGTTCGCAAGCCCTTCCAGCCAATCGAGATACCATTGATCCGGCGCAAGGAAGAAATAACCATATCCGTAATCCCCACGCCGCAAATGCAGCGCTACGGTCAAGCCTGGAAGCTCCGCAAACCATTCCGACAACTGGTTTGCCGCATTAGCGTAAGCATCCTTGAATGCAAATTCGCGCAGAAAGCGATCACGGTGGCCAAGGTAATAGGCGGTGTGAAATTGGAAGAAGCCTTCGAAAGCGGTGTTCACGAAGGGCCCGACATTGTTGCGAATGGCGCACGCAGCAGGTTCGCTAGGGATCTCCAAAGCGGCGTTCGGCATTTCGGGAATACTCGGTAATCCTGGGGTGACCGCGAACATATCGTCCCCGATCCACTTGTTCGTTACCCCCTGAAACCCATGGTCATCGGCGTAGCAATGCACGAAGGCGTGCTGAAAGATCTGGTTCCCAAACCGCCCGAGAGCGCCGATCCCCGGATTGGCCACGCGTGGGGATCGCACATATAGGGCATCGCCCCACTCAGGGTGATACGGCGTTTGGGTTTTCACGCGCAAAAACCCCAGCGGCTCCAAAAACGCATCAATTTCCCAGATTTTGGCGCACCCTTTGAAGCGCTCGGTATAGTTTATCTCAAGCTGTATGGCCTCGATTGATTTCAGCGCTTTTGGCGCGCCGCGCAGCGCCATCAACTCGGCGCCTTCAACGTCAATTGCGAGCACGTTATACTTTAACGGATGAAGGCCGGCCTCAGCCATACAATCGTCCAACCGGCTCGTGCGCACCTCGATCTGATCGGTTGCAGTAATCGTTGGATACATCTCCAGATGCTTTTCGAATTGGAGAAGCGAGCTGCTTTGATCGGATGACGCAACATTGAAGGTTGCGCGGCCTTCAGACTCGGAAATCGCGCGCTCCACGACGTCTACAGTTGGGTTCGAGGCGAAGCGATCACGAAGCTGAGCAGCCAGATCCGGATTTGCTTCGAAAAACGCAACGCGCTCGGCTCCGATCCGGTCATACAATTCAATCTCTTTCCCCTGATGCGCACCGATATGCAGGACTCCCCGAGGCTCAATCCCGTATTCAGTAAGATCCTCGAAATACGGGATCATGACGGGATCCTGCTTCAAAAATAGGCTGCACAGCCGTTCATTGACCGCAAGAAAAACTCGAAATTCATAAGTCTCCAATGCTCGATTAAACTGTGCGATTTCATTGAATTCGTCTTCCGACAGCTCAAAGATCCGGTATCCAAATTGGTGCAGCACAAAAAACACTTCTTCGAGCCGCCGGTTGGCATCCAGATAAGTGCCGCCGTACTCGAATTGAACGTAGTCTATCGTACCACGCCGTAAAAGCGCCCTCGCGCCCATCAAAACATCTAGTTCGGCGCCTTCAACATCAATCCTCAGAAAGTCGATCTGCCCACGTTCGGGCGCCCAATAAGCATCTAGACTAGTGGCAGCGACTTTTTCTTCGACAACCCTTACGTTACCAGAGCTTTCAGTAAAGACCGCCCGGTGAAAGATCGAGGACCAGCTTTCGCGCCCGTCCAGCCGATTGAACGAAACTTCACCCGGCGCGCGCCACGCGGCGGCAGTGGTCACCACCGCGTTTTCGGGGAATTCATCGGCCAGCGCCTGAGCTAGATCCGGCAACGGTTCGAAAAGATGGAGCTCGGCCTCAGGCCGCAGGCTTCGCACCATGCGCGACCACGCGCCCCTATTCGCGCCAACATCGAACACCACGGGTGTTTCCCGCAACGTGCGATCGGCGATTTCATGCTCTGCGTGCCCGACAGATCCAAGCTGCTCAGGAAAACGCCGAAGGCGCCCCTTTATCCTGCGCAGCGTTCCTTTGATGCCCATCTCGCCCCCGTCTCCACAGCACAGTAATCGCAGCGCCTTTCGGTCATGTGATACCGAGATATTGCAGCCAAGCAACCTCGCCCTGACAATAAGGGCTACGTGACGCGCGCGATGCGTTGATTTGCCGGGTGGGGGGCACTAGCGTGTGGTAGAACGGGCGGGCAAACCGCCGACACTCGATTAATCGGGCAGGTGACTTATGAGACGCAAATTGTTACACCGCTCGCGATTTGGGCGCGAGTTCCTCACCCCCCTGCGGGTTTTTCGTGAATGGCGCACGCGCGAATTCATGGATCACGCGCCACAATTCATCAAACAGATCGTGTTCAAGCGGTACGGAGTACCGCAAGGAACATGGGTTGAAACAGGCACGTATCTGGGCTCCACAACCCGATACTTGCACAGCCTCGGAGGCAAGGTCATCACGATCGAGCCAGAACCCACGCTTTACGCCAATGCGCGCGAAGCGTTAGAGCCGATCGGCGTCACGGTCGTTAACGGCACCAGTGAAGAAGTACTTGAAGAGATTGTGGAGGGGCTTACTGGCGATGTGAACTTCTGGCTTGATGGCCATTACTCCGCCGGGCCAACATTCAAAGGAAACACGGATTGCCCAATCGAGGTGGAACTTGCAACGATCGAAAAATGCCTTGGGCAGATGGGGCGGGTGACGATCCTAATTGACGACGTGCGCCTCTTCGTAAGCGATGCGCCGGAGAACGCCGATTACCCGCCGCTGGACACACTTGTGGCTTGGGCTTCGGCAAATGGGTTTCGTTGGCAGATCGTGCATGACATTTTCATCATGCAGAATTGGTCTCCAAAGCAGGCTTGAGCGCGCCGCGCTTGCCGCCGAGATATCCCTCAATCTGTGCCGCCTGCGCATGATCGACCCTGAGGCCCAGCTTCGTGCGCCGCCAAAGAAAGTCCTCTGCTGTGCGCACCCATTCGTGCTCTGCCACCCAGTCTAGCTCGCGCGCCGTGATCGTGGCGCCGAAGTCTTCGCCAAGATCCGACGCCGTGGTCGCTTCGCCAATCAGCGCCCTCGCCTCCGTTCCATAGGCGCGGGCGAGGCGGCGGGCCCAGGGGGCGGTGAGAAACGGATAGGCTGCGTTGAGCTCTGCCACGAGATCCGAAAATCCGTCCACGGGGAAATCACCGCCGGGCAGCGCCACGCCCGCTGTCCAAGGCCCCGGCGTGCCAGGGAAGAACGGAACGATTTTTTCAAGCGCAGCCTCGGCCAATCGGCGATAGGTGGTGATCTTTCCGCCAAAGATGTTTAGCAGCGGGGCGCCACCAGCATCGTCAACTTTCAAGACGTAATCGCGGGTGGCCGCCGTCGCCGATTTCGCGCCGTCATCGTAGAGCGGCCGAACTCCTGAATACGTCCATACAACATCCGTTTCGCCAACGGGCGCCTTAAGATATTGGGAGGCGAACTTCAGCAGATATTGCTTTTCTTCAGCGGTGCATTCCGGCGGAATACCGGGGTCCGCATGCTCGGCATCCGTGGTACCAATGAGGGTAAAGTCACCCTCATAGGGAATGGCGAAGATGATCCGACCGTCCGTGCCCTGAAAGAAGTAGCACTTGTCGTGATCAAACAGCTTTCGGGTGACGATATGGCTGCCGCGCACGAGGCGCACGCCCTCGCGCGCGTTCGAGCGGACCGTACCGCGCAAGATATCACCGACCCAGGGGCCGCCGGCGTTGATGAGCATCTTGGCATGAACCTCACGCCGCGCGCCTGTCCAGGTGTCCTGGAGCGAAATCTTCCATATCTCAGCGGCCCGCTCCGCCGCAGTAACCTTTGTGCGGGTCATGATCCGGGCGCCCCGCTGGGCTGCGTCCCGCGCGTTGAGCGCCACGAGGCGGGAATCCTCCACCCAGCAATCGGAATACTCATAGGCTTTCCGGAACTTGCCGTTCAGCGCCCTACCCGCCGGATCGCGCGTGAGGTCTAGCGTTGCCGTGCCCGGCAGGATGTTCCGCCCGCCCAAGTGATCATACATGAAAAGCCCAAGGCGGATCAGCCATGCGGGACGGCGGCCTTTCATCCACGGCATGATACGGCCTAAGAGCCGCGACGTGGGCGTATCCCCTTCAAAACGCATATCGCGGTGATAAGGCAGCACAAATCGCATCGGCCAACTGATGTGCGGCATCGCTTTGAGCAGCACTTCACGTTCTTCGAGCGCCTCGCGCACAAGGCGAAACTCAAAGTATTCCAAGTATCGCAGACCGCCATGGAACAGTTTTGTGGAGGCCGATGAGGTGGCCGACGCGAGATCGCTCATCTCCGCAAGCCCGACGGAAAGGCCGCGGCCGGCTGCATCGCGGGCGATTCCGCAGCCGTTGATGCCGCCACCGATGATAAAGATGTCGTAAGGTTTCGGTTCGTCAGACATGCGCGCCATCCAGCGTGAGGATTTCGGTATCGACAGCCTTGGCGGCCGTGCGAAACGATTGCGGTGGGCGAGTATCGGTAATGAATTGGTCCAAATCGCCGATTTCGCAGATCCGCACCGGGGCGGTGCGGGAGAATTTTGAATGATCGGCCACAAGGATGCGGCGGCGGGCATTAGCAAGGATTGCGCGAGCAACCGATACCTCGCGCGCATCGAAATCGCAGACTGCGCCGTCGACGTCGAGCGCCGAGGCGCCGATCACGGCAACATCCACTTTGTAGCGAGCGATGAACTCAACCGCATCTTCCCCAACAATTGCACCGTCGCTTTGACGGACACTGCCGCCCACAAGGATAAGATCGCGCGCATCAGTTCCGATCAAACTATTGATAATATTTATGTTGTTCGACAGAACCATCAGCCCCGCGTGGCCCTTTAGCGCCTCGGCCACCTGTTCGGTGGTCGTTCCGATATTGAGCGCGACAGAACAATTGTCGGGGATCAGCGACGCTGCCAAGCGCCCCATGGCCGCTTTCGCTGCGGCATTGGCGGCACGACGTTCCTGATAAGCAGGGTTGGCCGCCGTTACCACGCGCCTTGCGCCGCCATGGGTGCGCGCCAGAAGCCCACGGCCAGCCAATTCACGCAGATCAGCGCGCACAGTTTGGGTGCTTACGCCTAGCCGCACGGCCAGCGCATCGACGTCCAAATGCCCCGCATCGCGAAGCAGCGTTAGGATTGTGCCGTGGCGGGTGTCAGCGGGCATGACATCCCGTTATGTCGCTTTCATTTTACTGTCAAATGAAAGCAGTGCGAAAGAAAACCTTAGCCAAGCTCACCTGCCAGACCCGCCTCGATCAGAGCGACGGTTTCTTGCAACCCATAAAGCGCGATGAACCCGCCGAAGCGCGGGCCCTGACTTGCGCCGAGGAGCACCTCGTAAAGCGCCTTGAACCAATCCCGGAGCGGTTCAAACCCATGCGCCTTGCCTACGGCGAAAACCATAGATTGCAGTTCCTCCGGGTCTGCCGCACCGTCCCACGCACGCAGCTTGCCCAACAACTCTTCCATCGCACCGCGCTCGCGATCGTCTGGGGCGCGGTAGGTTTTGCTGGGTTTGACGAAATCGTTGTAATAGCGCACGGCAAACCCCGCCGCCTCATCAAGATGCGGGTGTGTATCGGGCCCGGCCCCAGGCGCATAGCGCTGGATAAAGCCCCACATCGTTTCCTTGTCCTCCGCGCCCGACACGCTTGCGAGGTTCAGAAGCATCGCAAACGGCACCACCATATCCGAGGCCGGCACGTTATGGCCGTGGATGTGAAAGACCGGGTTGGCAAGCTTCTGCGCCGCTTCCTGATCAGAGTAAGCGCGCAGCTGCTGGTGATACTCATCTACCGCTTTCGGGATCACGTCGAAGTAGAGCCGCTTGGCCGTTTTGGGCTTCTGAAACATAAAGTACTGCAGGCTCTCCGGCGCGGCGTACGTAAGCCACTCCTCCATCGAAAGCCCGTTGCCCTTGGATTTGGAGATCTTCTGGCCCTGCTCATCGTTGAAGAGCTCGTAGGTCAGCGTCTCCGGCGGCCGCTTGCCCAGCGCGCGGCAGATCTTGGTGGCCTGGGTCACGCTATCGATCAGATCCTTGCCAGACATCTCGTAGTCCACGCCCAAAGCCGCCCAGCGCATGGCCCAATCCGGCTTCCATTGCATCTTCACGTTGCCGCCGGTCACCGGCACCTCAACGCGTTCGCCATCTGGCTCCTCATAGGCAATGGTGCCTTTGGTAACGTTACGCTCCAGCGTGGGAACTTGAAGCACATGGCCGGTTTTCGGGCTCACCGGCAGGAAGGGTGAATAGGTCGCTTGCCGCTCCGGCCCCAGCGTGGGCAGCATGATCTCCATAATCTTGTCGAAGTGTTCAAGCGCCGTGAGCAGCATCTCATCGAAGCGGCCTGAGGTGTAGTACTCCGTCGAAGACGCAAACTCGTACTCAAAGCCGAAGCTATCGAGAAACGCGTTCAACCGCGCGTTGTTATGGGCGCCGAAGCTTTCATGTGTTCCGAACGGATCGCGCACTTTCGTGAGTGGCAGATGCAGATCTTCCGCCATCACCTCTTGGTTGGGCACGTTGCCGGGCACTTTGCGCAGGCCGTCCATATCATCCGAGAAGCAGATGAGTTTGGTGGGGATATCCGAAATCACCTCAAACGCGCGCCGCACCATCGTCGTGCGCGCCACCTCACCGAACGTGCCGATATGGGGCAGGCCAGAGGGGCCATAGCCAGTTTCAAAGAGCACATAGCCCTTTTCGGGCGGCGTTTGCTCCACCCGCTTCAGAAGTCGTCGTGCCTCTTCGAACGGCCAAGCCTTGGCTTGCAGAGCGGCGTCACGCAGTTCGGGCATCAGGAGCGTCCTTTTGGCGCCGCAGCCCCTTGCCGCAGCAGCCCCGCTACCTATTGCCGGGGCCCGGCGTGGTCAATATTTACGGCGTGCGAGATGCGCAAAGGATACCTCCCGTGAACGACTTAGCCCATGCCTGGACGCCGCAGGATTGCCTCGTGGCGGTTATGATCGCCGTTTCAGCCTCGGACGAAACGATCCGAACCTCCGAACTCGTTGCGATCGAGCGGATGGTGAACCACCTTCCGATCTTCGCCGGTTATGACGGTGACAGGGTGACGACCGTGTCGCAAACCGTGTTTGATCTTTTTTCTGAGGAAGAGGGGCTCGATGCGCTTTTTGGTCTGATCCGGCAAAACCTTGACGAACGGCTATTCGAGACAGCCTATGCCATCGCCTGTGACGTTGCTGCAGCAGACGGAACCTTGCATGAGCCGGAACTGCGGCTGTTGGAAGAGATCCGCTATGAGTTGAACATCGACCGGCTCCATGCCGCCGCAATCGAGCGCGGCGCCCGGGCGCGGCATCTCACAACGTAGCGCCGGCCGTGCGATCCCTGCGTTGCGAGGCAACGCCTTCGGCTTTTGGGATGTGTGCAAGGCCCCACTCCTCGCCCCGGCCGGCGGGGGGTTTTCGGCCAGGGCGAGGTTCGCGATCACGCCCCGAAGGCCGCCCCCGCGAAAAATGGATAGAGCGTGTTAGGCACGCGCTCAGGCCATCGAAGGGCTGTCTACCGATTCGGGGCTAATGGGCGGTAAATGGTATTGGGTTGACTGACAAACGCGGCCCGATACGGGCCGCGAAATGAACTTTGGTGAGCACAGAACTGGGATCAGTTTTGCGCTTGCTCCCAAAGTGTATTGTCCCAAAACGGATTCGGCCGCTCGCTGCGCACCTCGAACGTGATCCGATCCGAGAATTCGCGGCCATGGCGATCCACCGCCGTAACGGTGATGATATGGGCGCCCACCGGAAGATCCGCAGGCATCTCAAGCCGCCAGAGATGAGTGGAGCTGTCGGCGACATGGCCTGCGCTCATACCCTGAGGCGGAACCGGGCCGAACTGTGCCCCTTGCCAAAGCTCGAAGCCCTGCGCGCGCGCGTCGCCAGAAGCCGATTGCCAGGCATAGCGTCCGATCGTCATCTGCCGCTGGGCCGCAAATGGATCAGCCCATTCCGCGCCGGCAAGAATAGCCTCGCCATTGCCCGGCTGTGTGCGGGTCATTTCCAAACGCGGGCCATCATTGATCTGCGCAAACACACGGCTGTTGCGCTCTCCAGCCCAGAAATTCGCTGTCAGCCAAACGGATTCTTGAAGCTCTTCCGGCGTGAAGAGCTTCACATCCGGCAGATCGTTGATTGTTAGCGGCGGGATCTCGGAAGCACCGCGGCCCCGCTCATCCTGCCACGTCTGAAGCGCGGTAAACCACTCGCGGAACGGCGGCGTGTTGAAGCTGAGCGCAAGCTGTCGCTCGGGGGGCTGGTTGGCGGCGTGGAAGTTCAACCGATAATCGGGCCCATCGAACTCAATCACCATATAGCCAGGGGGCGTGCCACCCCGCGCGAACGCCATCGGTGTGCCGTCAAACCCTAGGTCGCCTTGAAACCAGTTGCCCGACGGCGCGCCACCCACGATGTGATCGAACGGCAGTCGCGTCACGCCAACCTGTTCTTCCCAGCCTTGAAACCACTCCCCTGCGGCGAGGTATTCCAGCGTGTGGGTATGGCCGGAGAAGGAAAGCGCCGGGCGCCCGGCCAACATGGCGTGGATTTCGGCAAGGTTATCCGTCTGATGCCGCCCCGTATTGGAATCTATGAATGAAACGAAGGGGATGTGATGTAGCATCACAATCAGCTTGTCTTCTGGAATATTGGCTAAGGTGCCTTCTATCCAGGCCATCTGATCGTCGCTCACCCGGCCATTGTAGGTCACCCGATCCGGGTCGATACAGGCATCGCGGCCGCCGGGGCCGTTATCTTCGGGCCCGCAGGGATAGATCACGTTGTCGAGCGCGATGAACACGGCATCGCCGATCTCGTAGCTGAAGTAATTCGGCCCATATAGATTACGCCAGCTATCCGCCGAATGCGCATCCGACGTCGCATCGAAATCGTAATCGTGATTGCCGTGGATGTAGTATTGCGGCAGGCCGAGAACCGAGAAGAGGTTGGCGAAGCGTGGCAGAAGCGTCAGGTCATCGCCCATTACATCGCCCAGCATCACGATGCATTCGGCCTGTGACAGATCGCGCTCAAGAAGGCTGTCGAGCACGCCGTCGCGCACATAGCCGATCTCGGTATTTGAATAGGGCTGGGTATCGCCCATCATCACGCAGGAAAACTGATCATCCGTACCGGTGCGGATAAGCGGAAAGTTTATCTCGGCGGGGAGCGGGCCGGTATCGGGCAAACCACCATAACGCAGCGGCTCGGGCGTGCCGCCCGGTTTGTGGTTGTAGAAAAACTGCGGGATACCGTTTTCATCCACGGGTGCGTCCCATGCGGCGGGTTCTGAGATCATTACGATCATGTCGTCGCGCACTGGCAATTCGTAGCTGCCATCTGCGCTCGTGGTCACCACATCCCGGCCGTTGGAAACGATAACGCCAGCCACGCCGGGCTCATCATCTTGTCGCACCCCGTCGCGCGAAAGATCGTGGAACACCACGCCCATTGCCGCGTTCGGGGTCTGCCCAGCCGGGGCGGGCACAGTGTGGATATCGGCGATGTAATCAAAAGCTTTGGCCGGAGCCGCAACGGCCAGCACGCCTGCCAGAGCACTTGTCATTGAAAGGCGGGAAATGGAGCACGTCGTCATACGAAACCTCCTTTTGGAACGGGAATGTGGGGGCCCGCGATTCCCGCGGGATGTGGCCAGCATGCGGGGCTGCACGACAGACACGCGTCGCCTGCATGAATGGTTTGTAACGTGGGCGGGGCCTTGCCAGTTGCACCGCTGGACCACCAGCCCTCACGCAGGCGTGTTCCGCAATGTCTGAATTCAGCGTATTTTGGGAGCGAAGCCCCGGCCCACCCTGCAAGGAGAGCCCCATGCCCCTTAACCGTCGCACCCTTCTTACGGCAACCGGCGGCGCCCTGGCCGCCAGCGCCCTGCCCCGCGCCGCAGCGGCCGCCACCGGCGCCGAGATGCGTGAACGCGCCACCCGGTTCATCGATAGCCTTGAGCCCGCCCAGCGCGATGCCGCGCTCTTCCCCTTTGACACGAACCAACGGGTTGCCTGGAACTTTATGCTTGGCTCGGCCCGCGCGCCCGGCCTGGCACTGGAACAGATGCGCGCGCCGCAAAAGGATCTCGCGCTTGATCTACTGGCCACGGGCACCAGCACGCTCGGCCTGGAAAAAGCCATGAACATCATGCTCCAGCAAGACATTCTGCGCGATGAGTGGGGCAAGGGGCGGCCTGACCGGAACCGCGAACGCTTTTCGGCCCAGATCTACGGCTTGCCCTCGGCAAGCGACCCATGGGCGTGGCGTTGGGAAGGGCATCACCTGTCGCTGACTTTCACGATGGTCGGGGATGAGATCGTGTCGACCACCCCCAGCGCGTTTTCGTCAGAGCCGAATACGGTGCCCTCGGGGCCCCATCGCGGGCTTGTTGTCTTGAAGGATGAGGAAGCACTTGGCCGCGCGCTTTTCACAGGTCTTGAAGGTGCAGAACGCCGCGCGGCACTCGCCTTCGAGGGGTCTCCGGGCAACATCCAGTCCGTGCGCGGCGCGGATCGGCAGATCGCCGGTCAAGTGGTGGGGCTCGCCCTGGGCGATATGCCCGAGGCCAGCCGCGCCATCGCGGAACGGTTGATCGAGGTTTATACGACCGAAGTGCTGCCCAGCCCCCTGGCGGCCACCCAAGCCGCCAGGCTCAGGGGTGAGGATATGGCAGCGGCCCGCTTCGCCTGGGGCGGCGCGAACCTAGAAGGCTCGATCTACTACCGGATAACGGGCGCCAACTTCCTCATCGAGTTTGCCACCCTGCGCAACCAGCCGGAACACCAGCATGCGGTGTTCCATGACACGGCACGAAACTTTGGGCGGCACGTGGTGTAGTGCAAGGCTCTCCTACTCTTCGCGCTCCGTCGTAAAGGCGAGCGGATAGCCCTGCTGCTCCCCCGCCTCGGTGCCCGCTCGCGCCTTCTCGTCCGCCACCTCTTTGGTGTAAACGGCCACCACGCAGGCACCCTTCATATGCGCGGTGAGCATCACGGACTCAGCCTCGCCCTCACTCATCCGGAACACCCTTTTGAGTACGCGCACCACAAACTCGCGCGGCGTGAAATCATCGTTCAAAAGGATCACCTTGTAGAGCCGCGGGCGTTCGGCCTGCACCTTGGTGTTGGGTTTCAGAAGGGTCTTGGCTTCGCTCATACCCGGCATCCTCCGGCAGCTAGCACCGCACCAGCTTCACCCGAATCGCCCCGATGCGTCCAGCCCGGGCGTTGCGCCCCCGGGCCCGCCTGCTATGAACGCGCCGAACACGGGATCGGAGGGCGCCATGGCCAGCTACCAATACGTCTACCACATGGATGGGGTGTCAAAGACCTATCCGGGCGGCAAGAAGTGTTTCGAGAACATCCGCCTGTCGTTCTTGCCGGGCGTAAAGATCGGTGTTGTGGGCGTAAACGGTGCGGGGAAATCCACACTTCTGCGGATCATGGCCGGGCTCGATAAAGAGTTTTCGGGCGAGGCTTGGGCAGCCGAAGGCGCTCGCGTCGGCTACCTGCCGCAAGAACCGGAACTCGACGGCTCAAAAGATGTGCGCGGCAATGTGATGGAGGGCGTGGCCGAGAAGAAAGCCAAACTCGATCGGTTCAACGAACTGGCCATGAATTATTCCGATGAGACGGCGGAAGAAATGGCCAAGCTGCAGGATGAGATCGACGCCGAAAATCTCTGGGATCTCGACAGCCAGATCGACGTGGCGATGGAAGCGTTGCGCTGCCCACCCGATGAGGCAGATGTCGAAAGCCTGTCAGGCGGGGAAAAGCGCCGCGTGGCGCTTTGCAAACTGCTGCTCGAAGCGCCCGATATGCTGCTGCTTGACGAGCCCACGAACCACCTGGATGCCGAAACCATCGCGTGGCTGCAGCAGCACCTGATCGATTACAAAGGCACCTGCCTGATCGTAACCCACGATCGCTATTTCCTCGATGATATCACCGGCTGGATCCTCGAACTCGATCGCGGGCGCGGCATCCCTTACGAGGGCAACTACTCAAGCTGGCTCGAACAGAAAGCCAAGCGGCTGGAGCAGGAGGCGCGGGAGGACAAATCGCGCCAGAAAACGCTGGAACGTGAGCTGGAATGGATGCGTCAGGGCCAGAAAGCCCGCCAGGCCAAGCAGAAGGCGCGGATCAATGCCTATAATGAGCTCGCTGAGCAATCCGAACGCGAGAAGCTTTCGCGCGCCCAGATCATCATCCCCAACGGCCCGCGGCTAGGCCAGAAGGTGATCGAGGTTGAGGGCCTGCAAAAGGCGATGGGCGACAAGCTCCTTGTCGAGGGCCTCTCCTTCTCACTGCCCCCGGGCGGCATCGTGGGCGTGATTGGCCCGAATGGTGCCGGGAAAACGACGCTTTTCCGGATGCTAACCGGGCAGGAAGCGCCTGATGCGGGCGAGATCAGCTACGGCGACACGGTGAAGCTGGCCTATGTTGACCAGACGCGCGATGCGCTCGAAGGCAAGAAAACGGTCTGGGAAGAGATTTCCGGCGGCGCCGAGGTCATCGAATTGGGCGATGCGCAGATGAATAGCCGCGCCTATTGCTCGGCTTTCAACTTCAAGGGCGGCGACCAGCAAAAGCCCGTTGGCCTGCTCTCGGGTGGCGAACGGAACCGAGTGCACATGGCCAAGCTCCTGCGCTCCGGAGGCAATGTGCTGCTGCTCGACGAACCGACGAACGACCTGGACGTGGAAACGCTTCGCGCTCTCGAAGACGCACTTGTCGATTTCGCCGGCTGCGCCGTGGTGATCTCCCACGACCGCTTCTTCCTCGATCTCATCTGCACCCACATCCTCGCCTTCGAGGGCGAGGCGCATGTGGAATGGTTCGAGGGCAACTTCGAGGATTACGAGGAAGACAAGAAGCGGCGGCTGGGCCCGGACGCGGTGGAGCCGAAGCGGATTAAGTATAAGAAGTTCGCCAGATGACGCTCGCCGGGCTGTGCTCGGCAATCTACGCATGCGAGAAGGCGATTTCGCGCTGCCGCGCCAGGTATGTTTGCGGATGTGGGCCACGGGGACGATACTAGGGTGCGCTAGGCGTGCGACGCATTCCTCTACTGTCTCCCCACCACGGCAAGCCCTGCCAGCGCGTAGGTGAGCGGATCATTGTGGATGGGTGAGATTGGGGGCTCGCCCCGTTAACTTGCCGAAAACGGCTTGCTTTGTGGGGTCGCTTACCCCATATGCCCTCACGCTACGCTATCTCTATCGATCCCCTGTCTCCGCACCCCGGCTTCAGCGCACTCGATCTTGCGACGTTGCCAGGCCGCTGCATCCTGCGAGCGGCATGAAATGTAGGAGACCACGGAATGGCCACCGGCACCGTGAAATGGTTCAACACCACCAAAGGCTTCGGCTTCATCGCGCCCGAGGGCGGCGGCAAGGATGTGTTCGTGCACATCTCGGCCGTGGAACGCGCGGGCCTGACCGGCCTCGCCGACGACCAGAAGGTCACGTATGATCTCGTGCCCGGCCGCGATGGCCGCGAGGCAGCGGAAAACATCGCGCTCGTCTAACCGCTCGGGCCGCGCCTCAGGCGCCGGGCCCGTCTACACGACACGCCCTCCGCGCAGCATTGCGCGGGCGGCGCACCCCGCCGCTTGACCCACATCAACGCCGGCGCTCTGCTCCCTCCGCTACGCTTAGGCGAAATCACGAGACGGGAGGCTTCAGATGTCACACACACCCCATGAACTGGCTGCGGATTTCCCCGGCCAGGCGGATCTGATCCATGAATTGAAGATGAATGATGGCGAGTTTCGCCATCTCGCGGAGCGCTACCACGAGGTAAACCGCGCCGTGCACCGAGCGGAAACGAATGTGGAGCCCTGCGATCAGTTCCACGAAGAGAAGCTTCGGAAGGAACGGATGCAGATCAAGGATCGGATCGCAGCAAAGCTCTCAGCGGCAAGCGCACCTTAAGTGCTGCTCACATCGCCGTGCGGCCGGGTTGCGCCCTTGGGCGGGGGTGGGCATCTCTGTAGGGCTCTCTCCGAATGAGGACCAACCGATGTTCCGCCCTGCCCTTGCCGTACTCGTGGCCGCCGCAATCGCGCTTGTTGCCGCCCGTTTCGGACTAACCCAGGCATTGGGTGCCCATCCGGTTTGGGCGGTTCAAGTGGCATGGATCGGCGTGCCGATTGGAGCTGTTGTGGCATTCCTGGCGCTTTGGCGGGGTCTGGCACAGATCTGGGCCGCACCGCTCTTCGCCGCTGTGACGGCCGCCGCGCTCGCGGCGGCATTCTGGGGCAAAGCAGAATTCGCAGCCTCGTTCGCAGAGAACGCGCGCGCGGGCCAAGCATGGTACTATGGCTGGATCATCGCGGCGGCGGGCGCAACAGCGACGCTCGCCGCACTGGTGCCGTTTACTCGAGGATAAAGGTCACCTTGAGGTTTACCCGATACTCGGCAACCTTGCCGTTCTTGATCGTTACCTTCTGATCCTGTACCCAGGCCCCTTCAACGTTCTTCAGCGTCTCGGCGGCGCGTTTTACGCCCTTTTCAACGGCATCTTCGAAGCTCTTTTTTGACGAGGCGATGATTTCGGTTACGCGTGCGACGGACATTGGATTCCTCCACTGTGACTGATGTTCGGGGAGGATACACAACTGGCATTTCAGTGCGCGGGGAAAAGCGAAGACGACTGCCCCGCCGACATCAGCCAGATATGTAAGCGGATTTGCTCGGACGATAGAAAATCTTTTGATTGTGCAACCGGCCCAAGAGGTCGTTTGCATCGCGGGGATCGATTGCGCGCTCGTCTTCGACGGCTGATGCCGTGCGGAGAGCCGTTTCAATCAGATCCATATCCTGAACAGACAGCGCGAATTTCGTGTTGTATTTCGGCATGTTCCGCGTGCCTCTGGGATGATGCTACCACGCTAATGGAGGTAAATAAACCAGTCGCCCGCAGATTCAAGAATTTTACTAGCAAATTCAATGTGTTCCATTGTATACGAAGCCATGACTACATCATCCCCGATGCGCACGATGATCCGCCCTTTCGCCATCATGGCCGCACTCGCCGCGCCAGCCGTCGCCGATGAGGCCCAAGAACACTTCGTTGCCGCGAATATCATCTCGATCTTCTATCACGAGCTTGGCCATGCCGTGATCGATGTGGAGGGCCTGCCGATCTACGGGCAGGAAGAAGACGCAGCAGATGTCTTTTCGATTTTCATGATCGACGCCTTATTCGAGCAGGATGCAGCCGAGGCCCTGGCCTACGATGCGGCGTGGGGGTTTCTTGCCGAAGCCGAGGCCCGCGATGCAGCTGCGGAAGACATTGCCTGGTGGGGCGTTCACGGGCCCGACGAACAACGATTCTACAACACCGCCTGCCTGTTTTTCGGCGCTGATCCGGGCGCGCGAAGTGAGTTCGCCGATTTCGTAGAATTGCCCGAGGACAGGCGCGAGACGTGCGCCGAGGAGTATGATCAAGCCAATCACGCGTGGGGCGCTGTCTTAGATAGAATGGCGGCGCGCGGGCCGGCCGATACGCTGATGATGGCCGATAACGATGGCTCACTCACCGCACTGTTAGTCGCCGAAGAGGCCGCGGCGCTCAACGCACAGTTTCAACTGGCGCGTCCCGTCACGATCACTATTGAAAGCTGTGGCGAGGCCAACGCCTTCTACGATCCCGACACTAGGGAAATCGTCATGTGCGCAGAATTCGAAGATTACCTGCGCGAGCTGGCCAATCTGCTGGAGTAGCTAGGCTCAGGCCGCGTGCCGATCGATGAAAAGGCAAAGATTCTGTACGTTGCGGAAATCGTCGAACTCGAGCTCATTGATATCCACAGCGATTCCGTACCGCGCATCAAGCAGCATGATGAGTTCAACCAAAACCAGCGAGTCGAGCACGCCGCTGTCGATGAGATCCATCTCGGGCGTTTCAATCTGGATGCTCAGCTCGGCTTCGAGCAGCGCCTGAACTTCCTGCAACTGTTGGAATTGATTGTGTTTCGACTGATCCATACTCGGCACCCAAAGCATCGTTACTAACTCGTTCCCACCATCTGCCCACGAAACAGGTCACGCAGCGCTGGCCGATCCGTCTTCCCATTCGCATTCTTGGGAAGGGATTCGAGCGGGATCCACTGTGTTGGTAGCATGTATCGCGGGATTATGGAGCCCAGATCTTTCCGAATCTGCTGCGGAACAGCGTCTTTTCCGGGCTCCGCCACATAAGCACAGCAGATGGCTGTGCCCTCAAAGCCGCCAACGTCCACGCCAACGATTGCGCTCTCCTGCAGGTATTCCAGAGAGTTAACGGCCACTTCAATTTCGCCCAACTCAATCCGGTATCCGCGGTTCTTGATCTGGCTGTCCGTTCGGCCGTGGTAGTGAAAATTTCCGTCCTCACTGCGGCGGCCCAGATCGCCGGTTCGGTAGATCCGCGTCTTGCGGCCATCGGTCTCCGTTACGATGCGAAAGGCGGCCTCTGTCTTCTCCGCATCACGCCAGTAGCCGGGGCTGAGGCCAACGCCGCCGATATAAATCTCGCCGATTTCGCCATCCGGCACCGGGCGCAAGTGCTCGTCAAGCACATGCAGGGTTTCTCCGCCGCAGGGCTTCCCGATCGGGGTGGCATCCATCACGCTGGCGGGGATGCCGCGCACGGTGTGGAAGCTTGACGCAATCGTTGCCTCCGTGGGGCCGTAGAGATTGGTGAACTCCACATGCGGCAGCCGTTCCATCCAGTAGATCAGCGTGGCCGGCGGCATAGCCTCACCGCACCACATCAGCCGCTTCAGCGCTGGAAAATCGCCCTCGGCCACCACATCAAAGTTTGCGAGGTAGGTCAGGATCGAGGGCACCGAAAACCATTGGTTCAGCGCTGCGTCGCGGATGAAATCCGCAAGCTTCGGCGCCAGCAGGTTGGCCGCTGGCGGCACCATGCACAGCGTCGCGCCGGTGCTGAGTGCGGCATAGATATCAAAGGTAGACAGATCGAAATGCAGTGGCGGGTGGCCCGATACACGATCCCCCACCCGCATCCCGAAATAGGCCGTCGACCAATCAAGGTAGGAACACGCGTTAGCATGGGTGATCTGGACGCCCTTCGGCAGACCAGTAGAGCCTGAGGTGAAGAGCAGATGCGCCAGATCCTCACCTGCCGAAAGCGGCGGCAGCGTATCGGCAGAATGGCCGGACAGCTGGCCGTAATCGCCCGCAAGCTCCAGTCCCGCCCGATCTAGGCCCGGGGCCTCACGCGCGATCGCCCGCGGCAGATCGACGATAGTAGAAAGATCGGCAAGCAGCCTGTGCGCCTTGCCATGGGCGATCAGCAACGCCGGTTCGGCCTTATTGATGACATGAGCGACGCGGCTTGCGGGGCTGTCGAGATCCACGGGCACGTAAACACCGCCCGCCTTCATAACCGCCAGCATCGCCACGACCGCTTCGGGGCATTTCGGCACGAAGAGGGCAACGCGGTCGCCCTTGCCGCACCCCGCCGCCGAAATGGCCCGGGCCAGGCGGTTCGATTGCGCCTCGACGACCCCATAAGTGAGGTGATCGCGCCCCATCTCCACGGCCACGGTATCGGGCGTGCGCGCCGCCTGTTCAGCCACGCGGGTATGCAGGGCTTCCGCTGTCACGAGGCCACCTCAAGTTCCCGGGCCTTCGCCTTTGCCATCTCAAACACCTTGGCGGTGTGTTCGATATCGTCCTGGGCGGGCGGGATATCGAGGATGAAGGTCTTGAATCCGAAGCGGATGTAATCGGCCACGAGATCGCTCACCTCTTCGTAGCTGCCAACCAGGTAGGGGCAGAACGTCTTGTAGTTCTGGAACGGACCAAGCCAGTAGACGCCGCGGGCTGCGCCATCCGCGCCAGTGGCAGGCTTTGCCGAAAGCTGCTTGTGCCACTCGGAATCGGAGGTTTTCATCGCTAGCTGATGGGTTATTTGTCCGCGCTTGTCCTCAGGGAAGCGATCAAGCGCGACGCGCCAAGCGGCATCGGCCGTATCGCGCCCGATGATACCGATACGCACGCCAACTTCCGTCTGCGCTTCCGCGGGCACCCCCGCCTCTTCACCCGGTTCCTTGGGGTAGCGGATAGCGACAGCGCCGATTTCTTCCGCCGCAGCCATCCCTGCCGGGCTGGATCCAGAGAGCGTGATGTTCAGCGCGTTCTCGGGCGGCAGGGGCGGCGTCATTTTCAGGTTAGTGACGTTGTAGTACTTGCCCTCGAAGGTCACCGGCTCGCCCGTGGTGAGCAGCCGCTGCATGATCGTGGCGTACTCTGTCACCCGCAGGTAGCGATCGTCATGGGGCGTCTCGTCATTCAGCGCCGTGAGATCGTTCTTGAAGCCGCCGGCCACCATGTTGATCCAAAGCCGGCGGTTGTAGAGGTACGAGAACGTGGAAACCATTTTCGCGGCCGTATACGGGTGCATGTAAAGCGGCTGCACGGCGATCAGCGGGCAAAGCCGCTTGGTGTTTGTCACAATCGCCTGTGCCACCGGCCACGGATCGACGATGCCATTGTCAGTGTAGACGAGAATTCCCTCGTAACCCGCCGCCTCGCTCCACCGCGCCACTTCGCCAACACGCGCCAGATAGCTACCCGCGGGCACGTCCTTGGATTGAGGACATGTCGAAAAAATACGCAAATTCTGGGTGTTATCGGCCAACGGTCAGCTCCTCGGACATGGGGTGGGAGAGGATGCTCCCAGCGGTGATATGGTGGCTGGGCGGAATGGCCCGGCCAGCTTGCAAGATCTTTTCGATAATCAGCGTGCCAGCGCCGGTGGACACGTGCGCACCTCCGGCGTCAACTGCGATCACGGCCCCCGGCGCGGCAGTTGTCGGGCATGCCACCGGGCGCGCTTTCTGCACTTCGATCCGGGTGCGGCCAAGCATCGTCCACGCCGGCCCCCAGGGCGAGGTCAGTGGATAGAAGTCACTTGCCCGAACCAGGCGGGCAATCTCATCAGCGGGCCGCGCCCAATCGATTGCTCCCTTGTTGGGGACCTGGCGCCGGTAGAAGACCTGACGCCCCTCGGCGGCCTGGGGCCGACGGGGAATGCGCTCGGGCGACCGGCGCGCAACGTCGATCAGCCGCGCGATCAGCGGAATGCCCTCGCGAACGCAGCGGCTGGAAATCGTTAATCCCGTATCCATCTCGCGGATCGGAAATGCCGAGGCATAGGCAATGGGCCCGGTATCAATCCCTGCCTCCACCCAGTGGAGCGTGACGGCATGCTCGGCCTCGCCGCGGTACAGCGCCCAGCTTGGCGCATTGAGCCCGGTGTAGCGCGGCAGCGGCCCGGGGTGCAGGTTAAAAGCACCGATCCGCGGCAAACGTGTCCAGCCCGGGTGAATCTTGAAGAGCGAATGCACGTTCAAAAACAAGTCGATCTGCCCGAAGTCTCGCAAGGCGGCATCGGTTTTAACCGTCTCGGCGGGGGCAACAGGAACGCCAAGGCTTTCCGCCAGCCCGGCAACGCTGCTCAACCCACCCTGCCCTGCGCCGGAGGTGAAGACGCATACCAACTCGTCTTCCCCGGTTGCGAGCATGCGCAGCACCTGGGTTCCCGCAGCTTCTTCGGCGGCCAGCAAGATCCGCACGACGTTCCCCTTTTCCCCTACAGCCAGTCGAGCCCGGCTTCGTCTACATCCAAGTAACTTAATGACGCCATGGTGGTCGCCGGCCCCGGCACTGGTGCAGTGCTGAAGGCAAAATACGGTAACGATTGCTTTTCTTCGAAGCCCAGCCCGGTCAGCAGCGTGCGCATTTCAGCGTCGGCAGATGCAGCGCGCAAACGAACGCTTTCGGCGCCTGCCGAATCCGCGGCACGCGCGAGGCTGCGTAAAACGAGTTCGCCCTGCCCTTCACCGGCGAAAAGCGCGATACGTGCCTGCTTCGGTCGCTCCCGTGACTGCCAGAGAAATCCCACCGCGCCGTCGGGCCCGACGCAGGACATGTAAGAGCAGCCCGGGCAGCGCCCGATCTGCCAATCGATATAAGCGCCATCATACGCCGGGGCGACCGGACCCGACGCGCGGTGTGCGGCAAGCGCATCCAGCGTCGCGGCGCTCGCGCCAGGCTCGACGGCAAGGGCCTCTCCACCCCGTAGCGCGGATCGCTTTATCGGTATTCGCCCGACCCCCGGGACTGCTGAAAGCGGCGCATAGCGCGGCTTTCGGGCCACGAGGCGATCGAGCTGGCTCGCCAAGCGCAGGCGTAGAACATAGTCACAGGCTGCTTCGGCGTCGGTATAAGCCGCCAGCCGCGAATAGATCCGAAACGTGATGTCGTTGCCGCCGATGTGGTAGACATGGGCGTGCGCCTGCGTGGCCTTCTTTAGGAGCATAAGGCCCGCTGTTGGGCCGGCCTTCGCATCTTCGACCGACCAGTCACATGTCCAAGCTGTATCGACCCGCGTGCCTGCGACGTCTGCTCGGAACGGGATGAGCCCGATAAACCCGACAACCTCACCGTCCGCCAGAGCAACAAACCCTCTGTTGCGCCCGGCATTGAAGACGTCGTCAAAATACTTCCAGGCCACGTACTCAGGCGCGTAACCGCGCGCTTCGAGGTACGCCCGCACCGCAGCTGTAGGCGCTTCGTCCAGCCGCACGATCGTCGTGGACGCCGTACCCCCCGTCTGAATCATAACACCCGCCACGCAACACACCCTGTGCCGGAAATACCGGCTCACCAGCTTCTCACTTACATTCCTGCGGCAGGCGCATACGCCCTACCCGTGCCGCAGGATTTGATCTGGAATACGAGGCCCAGCCCCGTTCTGTCTACCACCACACGCGGATTCGGGCGCTTTGTTCGGCTATTGGCGACGGTCTGTCGCCTTTCTTCTCGGGCCACGGGCACACGCAACAATCAGCTTTGTGCGTTGGGGCCATCGGGCCATTCGTTAATCTGCGCGACCTTGCGCGGCGACCTCGTTGCCAAATTCGCATCGATGTCGCTCATCTCGGCGGAAAGGCCCCGATCCGGAACACCAGTGAAGATTGTGATCGCCTGCCAATTGATGCAGGCGCACATTCCATTAAATTAGGCCCATGCCGACGAGATGGCACCCGAACTGGGTGCACGGTTTGTGACGATTGCATGTTGGGGGATTTGACGATGCGCGAGGCGCGTTCGGCACGGCGGGCTTTTATGATTTCCGGTATCAGCGTTTCAGGGCTGGGAGCCGCAGTGTTGGCGTCTACCGCCATCGGCTGGGGTGACGCCTTGCATGCGCAAGCCACCGAAGGCGCGGAAATCACACCTGTGGTTGCCACACGTGAGGAAGACGCCGATTACGTGCGCCCTTACGGCCCGCGCGCGCCGTGGAACATACCGGTGCATAACCTGCCCCGCCACGAGGCGAACGACTACTATGCCTGGAGCCTTTGGAACGACGCGCCCTCGCGCCCGGGCAACTTTAACCTGACATTCGAATCCTACACCTACCCGGTCTACTATGCGGCGGATGCGACGGATTGGTTCCCGGTCTCCACAACCTGGGCGAACAGCCGGATCAACTTCCATTGGATCCCGTGGAATGAAGACTGGGAGCCGGCACCCGGCACGGACGGCCAGGTAATCATCCTCGATCCGCCAACGGGCCGCGAATGGAACCTGTTCCAGGTACAGGGCTTCGTCGAGGATACGGTGCTGGCTACCAATGGCAGCCTCGTGCCGGGGGATTACCGCACGCGCGAGGTGGGCTTCCGCCCTTCACGCGGGGCTGGCATCCCCTATCTTGCGATGCTCATCCGGCCCGAGGAAATTCGCGCGGGCGTGATCCAGCACGCGCTTTCCCTGCCCATCCGGAACACGAGCGGGGAATACTACGTGGCGCCCGCCACCAAGCTCGAAGGTAAACGCGAGGGCGAAGGCATCCCTGAGGGCATGCGCTTCGCGCTTGATGTCAGTGAGGAAGAGATTCTCGAATGGGCAGAAACGCTGCCTGAAGGGCAGACGCGCCGGTCTGGCATCATCGTCGCCCGAGCCTTGCGCGATTACGGCTGGTTTGTCACCGATATCTCCGGGAGCGCGCATTTCCAGTTCGAAGCAAACCTTACGGCGGGCGAAGAGTGGCGAGAACTTGGCCTCGCACCTCAACCGCATGGCGACAAGTTAATGCCGCGCGATATGCTCGACGGGCTGATGACACCTGAACGGATCTATGTGATCGCGCCGAGCGACCAGTATCCACCGGAACTGATTGCGCGCGAGTTCGAAGACTAGCGCGCATGAAAACGCCGCCCGCGATGATGCGGGCGGCAACTGCTCGATACTTGGTTTGTACCGGCGGTTCTAGGGCAGCGGCACGTCGGTAGCGCCGACAATTGCGCCATCGGGCGGCAAGGGCCCGGGAAGCCCTGCAAGGAAATTCCACGCGTAATCAGAAATCAAATCACGCACGATCTGGTTGGCATTCTCGACACCCGTGAAGGCCCAAACCTGGGGCTCCATATACGTCACCCGCACAAGCGTCCCTTCCCAAAGCGCCGTGCCCCGCAGCGATATCGTTGCAGCACCGGTGCATTCCCCCTGGATCCGCTGGGCCGTGACCGAGATCACAACAACACTGCTGGCAGCGGCGGCGCTGGTTTCTAGCCCGGCATAGCCAAGCTCGGCATAAGCGTCAGCCACAGTGTTCGCCACATCCGTCCAACAACCGCCGGTGGCATTGTCTTCGGCCACCACGGCCAGTGGCGCGATATTGGTTTGCGTGAAAGGCGGTGTGTATTTAGCCTGGGCGTCAGCGGCGGTGGAACAGCCAAGGGCGGCCAAGGCAACTGCGGTGAATCTAAACATATCAACACTCATTCTGAACGGATCCGCCTAGAACCCGCTTTCGGGCAGGGTGGCTAGGTTTCTCGTAGCGAACTGGCGCACCGTTTGGGCGACGAATTCATTTGCATCGCCGACCCGCGAAAATGGGCGCACGAAGGGCTCGGTAAAGCTGACAAACGCTGGCGCGCCCTCCCAAACAACCCAGCCGCGATGCGAGATCGACACCGCGCCGTAGCAAAAGCCTCTCTGGCGTTGCGCAATCACGGTGATCTTCAACGAGGATTTCGCGCCGTGTTCGGCGACCGGAAGATTGACGCGCTCCAGCAAATCGACCGCGGCATCGCCGGCGGCGGCATGATCCGTCCAACACATATCACGCGAGAGATCACGAAACTCGAGCGCGATAGGGCTTATCTTCGATTTGCTGAATGGTGATGCGTTTTGCGTTTGCGCCGACGCTGCTGTTGCAAGCAGGGAAACCGCAACCGCGGGAACTAGGAACCGAAACATTTTGCACATACCCCCCAGTACAATACCGACAATTATGGAAAGGGCCTGAGGGTCTGGCAACGGGATGGGGGCGCAGGAAGCTGCTTCGGCCTTTTACCCAGGATAGCCGCAAACAATTGCAAAAAAACAACAAATCCCGGGATTCAGCCCCTGTTGGCGAAGTGGGAACAATCCCACGCGCGCCGCACAATAATTCAGCGCACGACTGAAATTCGCATCTGATCTTTTACAATCGAGCAGGAGCGGCGGGATTGTTAACTCCAGTGCTCTGCCCAATCGAATCGCGCACGACGACATCGGCGCCTGTCTTCCTGCCGATGAACCTGGGCCAGCATACCACCTCAGATGAAATCAGCACCATTTACGCCCACGGCTGACACATGAAGGGCCGAACCAAGATGCTGCGATGCAAAAATGCATTGCTGCGCCTGCAGCGTCCGCCCATGATGCCGCCATGTCTAGCCCGCTCTCGATAATCGTGGTGGAGCCCGATCGCGACCGGGCGCGGCTGATCGTTGATAGTCTGCGCGAGGTGGGCGACAACGAGATCCACGTGATTTCAGAAGTGTCAGGTTTGGCCCGTCGCATAACCGAACGGTCGCCCGATGTTGTGATCGTTGATCTTACTAGCCCCACGCGGGACATGATTGAGGAACTGACGCTCGCCACCTCGCCCCTTGAACGCCCGGTGGCGATTTTTGTGGACCAAAGCGACGATACGTTAACGAAAGCGGCCATCGAGGCAGGTGTGTCGGCCTACGTCGTCGACGGCCTGCGACCAGACCGGATGAAACCGGTGATGGATGCCGCAATCGCGCGATTCAATATGTTCCGCCGGATGCGCGATGAACTCACCGAAACGAAGCGTGCGCTGGAAGAGCGCAAGGTGATCGACCGGGCGAAGGGCCTCCTTATGAAAGCACGCGGCATCAGCGAGGACGAGGCCTATGCTATCTTACGCAAGGCCGCGATGGACCAAGGGAAGCGTATATCGGAAGTCGCCGGCGCGTTGGTGACGGCAGCGGACCTACTATCATGAGCCCAACGCGCCTGTCTGTTGCCTTTATCCCGCTCACAGATGCGGCGCCGCTTATCGTAGCCGAGGAAATGGGGTTCGCGCGGGAAGAGGGCCTCTCGCTCGATCTTGTGCGCGCGCCTTCTTGGTCGTCCCTCCGCGATATGCTTGCCTTCGGACGCGTCGAGGCGGCGCATCTGCTCTCACCGGTTCCCGTGGCCATGGCCCTTGGGATCGGTGGGGTGGCCTCGCCGATCTCGGCCCTCATGGTTCTGTCGGTAAACGGCAACGTGGTGGGTGTGAGCCGCGCGCTCGGGGATCGGATGCGCGCCGCCGGCCACGGGTTCGACGTCTTGGATGCCACTGGGGCGGGCCGGGCGCTGGTCGCTGCCGCCGACAGGCGTCTCACCATCGGCGTCCCGTTCCCGTTTTCGATGCATGCCGAGCTCCTCTATTACTGGCTTTCTGCCTCGGGCCTCCCCGCACCGCAAAGTATCGAGATCAAAACCGTGCCCCCGCCGCTGATGGCCGAGGCCATCGCGGCGGGCGAAATCGATGCCTTCTGCGTTGGCGAACCCTGGGGATCGAAAAGCGTCGAAAACGGCGTTGGCGCGATCCTCTTGGCAGGCCGCGCAATATGGAGCTTTGCGCCCGAAAAAGTGCTTGCTGTGCGCACAGCATGGGCGGCGGAGGAACCGGATTTGTCCGCACGCCTCATGCGCGCCGTGTGGAAAGCCTGCCGGTGGCTGGGCCAGGGCGGGGGCGAAACGACGGCGGCAGAAATGCTGGCGCGCCCCGATTACCTTGACCTTGCGCCGCATATCATCGACCGCGCCTTCACCGGGCATCTTATTGTGAATGAGCGGGGCGAGGCCCGCGATTGCCCGGGCTTCATCGAGTTCTTCGATGGGGCCGCGACATTTCCCTGGAAAAGCCAGGCGGCCTGGATTGCCGCACAAATGGCCGCGCGCCTCGGCCTTGAACGCGGCACTATCATGGATCAGGCGCGCGCCGTCTTTCGAACAGATCTCTATCGCCGCCATCTAGGTACGGCGGGCGCCCTTCTGCCGGGCGCGTCAGAGAAAACTGAGGGCGGAATCGCCCCGGGAATCGCAGCGGCGTCGGAAACCGGGCGGTTGATTCTGGGGGAAAACCAGTTCTTCGATGGCCGCGTGTTTGATCCTTTTCATGCTGAATGATCAAAAAAGCGGCGTTGACCTGCAGAAAAATGCTGCGATGCGGAAGACTGGCGCTCAAGAATAGCGCGCGGGTACATTTACGCTTGAGCGCCCGCGCAGTCGGGGCATTGTAGCGACAGAGAGCAACGGGGCTCTCGCACACTCTCCCATGACAGGGCGATCCGAGCACAGCCGCTCGACCAGCTTACGCAATCGGCGTGAGCGCGGTCTTGCGGCTTTTTTCTTTTGCGCGTCGCCCACCGGGTGGCACAGGACAGGGGCAGACACCCGATGAACAAGTTTCTCACCGGCATCGCACTCTCGGCGATGTTAGCGACCTCCGCTTTCGCAGAAATGCTGGAGCTTGAGAAAGACGAACTGACCTTCGGTTTCATCAAGCTCACCGATATGGCGCCGCTCGCCGTGGCCTATGAAAACGGCTACTTCTTGGACGAGGGCCTTTTCGTCACGCTGGAAGCGCAGGCGAACTGGAAAGTGCTGCTGGATGGCGTCATCGGCGGGCAGCTTGATGGCGCACACATGCTTGCTGGCCAGCCGCTGGCCGCAACCATTGGCTTTGGCACCGAAGCGCATATCATCACGCCCTTTTCGATGGATTTGAACGGCAACGGCATCACCGTTTCCAACGAGATCTGGGAGGCGATGAAGCCGCACGTTCCGCTTATGGACGATGGCCGCCCGCAGCACCCGATCGGTGCTGAGGCCCTTGCCCCGGTGGTGGAAGACTACAGAGCGCAGGGCAAACCGTTCAACATGGGCATGGTTTTCCCGGTCTCCACCCACAACTACGAAATCCGCTACTGGCTCGCAGCCGGCGGCCTGCACCCCGGCTACTACAGCCCTGAAAACATTACCGGACAGATTGCGGCGGACGTTCTACTTTCAGTAACCCCGCCACCGCAGATGCCCGCCACGCTCGAGGCCGGCACGATCTACGGCTACTCCGTGGGCGAGCCATGGAACCAGCAGGCTGTGTTCAAGGGCATCGGCGTTCCGGTGATCACCGACTACCAACTTTGGAAGAACAACCCGGAGAAAGTCTTCGGGATCACGGCAGAGTTTGCCGAACAATATCCCAACACGACGCTCGCGATCACAAAGGCGCTGATCCGCGCGGCTATCTGGCTCGACGAGAACGATAACGCCAACCGCATGGAAGCGGTGGAGATGCTCGCGCGGCCAGAATACGTGGGCGCAGATGCCGAAGTGATCGCCAACTCGATGACGGGCACGTTCGAATATGAGAAGGGCGATGTGCGCAAAGTTCCCGATTTCAACGTGTTCTTCCGGTACTACGCCACCTACCCGTTTTATTCGGATGCGATCTGGTACCTCACCCAGATGCGCCGCCGGGGCCAGATCGCCGAGGCGAAGCCCGATGAGTGGTATCACGAGATGGCCCAGAAGGTGTATCGGCCCGACATCTATCTCGAAGCCGCGCGGATGCTCGTGGATCAGGATCTAGCCAACGAAGCCGATTTCCCGTGGGACAGCGATGGCTACAAGGTCGCCACGCCTGCCGAGGATATCATCGACGGCATCCCCTATGACGGGCGCGCGCCCAACGCTTACCTCGAAAGCCTGCCGATCGGCTTGAAGGGCGAGCAGGTTGTGGTGGGCAGCGAGGTGCAAGGCTGACCACAGCCCCGATGCTGCGCGCCCTCATCGGCGCAGCATCGGGCGCACGCCGCGCATCCCGCCACTCTCGGACAGATTGCGCGGCCTGCGCTGCATCGCAGCATTACTGATGCTCAAAACCTAGGCGCATGGCTGGCGAAGCCGCGCCGCCGAACCCTGGCAGGAGAGACCCATGACAGCCATTGATCCCAACGCCCTCGATGACTCTGCCCGAGAGGCCCGGCGCGCGCGGATGTTCACCCGCATCACGCAGGCCGACCGCTGGTTCAGCGTTCTCGGGCTTAGCTGGCTGACGCCGCTGCTGCGCGCCGCCGCCGGCGACAATCCCAAGGCGCAAATGGGCGAAATCTGGCGGCTTCTCGGCATTCCGCTCTTTGCGATTGCTGGCTTCCTCGCGCTGTGGGCCGCCCTTGCGCCCACTGTGCAAACCTCCCTCGGTGCCGTGCCGGGGCCCTCGCAGGTGTGGGAACAGGCGGTGGGCCTTCACGAAGACGCCCGCGCCACCGCGGAGAAACGCGCAAAGTTCGAGGAGATGGTCGCAGCCCGCAACGAACGGCTGATCGAGGCCGGGCGCGAAGATGAGGTAAAAGAAGTCGCCTACACCGGCGCGCCCTCTTACTACCAGCAGATCGCTACGTCGATCGGCACGGTTTTCTTCGGCTTCCTCATCGCAACGGTCGTTGCCGTGCCGCTGGGCATCCTCGCCGGGCTGTCCGCCACCGCTAATGCGGCGCTGAACCCGCTTATCCAAATATTCAAGCCGGTCAGCCCACTCGCCTGGCTGCCGATCGTCACGATGGTGGTCTCTGCAGTCTATGTGACCAACGATGGGATGTTTGCGAAGTCCTTCCTGATTTCCGCCATCACCGTCACGCTCTGCTCGCTCTGGCCCACATTGATCAATACAGCGCTTGGCGTGGCTTCGATCGACAAGGATCTCGTCAACGTCTCCAAAGTGCTGAAAATGGGAACGTGGACGAAGATCACGCGCCTCGTCCTTCCTTCGGCCCTGCCGCTCATCTTTACCGGGCTGCGCCTGTCGCTTGGCGTAGGCTGGATGGTGCTGATCGCGGCGGAGATGCTGGCGCAGAACCCGGGCCTTGGAAAGTTTGTCTGGGATGAATTCCAAAACGGCTCCAGCCAATCGCTCGCCAAGATTATGGTCGCGGTTCTGACGATCGGGATCATCGGCTTCCTGCTCGACCGGCTGATGTACGCGATCCAGTCGCTTTTCACCTTCACGAACCATCGGTGAGCAGCATGAGCATTCTGAAATTCGATAGCGTTTCGAAAAGCTTCGGCGAAGGCGCACACCGCACAGACGTTCTGAAGGGCATCGATCTGGAGGTGCAAGAGGGCGAATTCCTTGTGCTCCTTGGCTTCTCCGGAACAGGAAAAACAACGCTGATCAACCTGCTGGCCGGACTCGATCAGCCAAGCGCCGGTTCAGTCACATTCAAAGGCGCGCCCGTCACGGGGCCGGGCCCCGAGCGCGGCGTGATCTTCCAAAGCTACTCGCTGATGCCGTGGCTTACGGTCACCGGCAATGTGGGGCTTGCGGTAGATACCGTTTTCCCGGGGCTCTCGCGCACCGAGCGAGCCGAAAAGGTGGCGCATTACGTGGAGATGGTGGGCCTTTCCCATGCAGCCACACGCCGCCCGGCCGAGCTTTCTGGCGGCATGCGGCAGCGGGTGAACGTGGCGCGCGCGCTGGCGATGAACCCCGAGGTTCTGCTGCTAGACGAGCCGCTTTCAGCGCTCGATGCGCTGACGCGGGCGAACCTCGCCGATGAGATCGAACGGATTTGGGAGGCCGACAAGAAGACCTGCGTTCTGATCACCAATGATGTGGACGAGGCGATTGTACTGGCGGATCGGATCATAGCGCTGAACCCCGATGGCACGCTGGGCGAAGAGTTTACCGTCACCATCCCGCGCCCGCGCGAACGTGGTGCGATGAACCACAACGAGCAGTTCAAAGCGCTACGTTCGAGCGTCACGAAGTACCTCATGGATGTGGGGATTGCCGCAAAGGTCGAGGGCGCCCGGCAACTTCCCGAGGTGACGCCCATCCACGGCGTGCCGTCGGCAGTGGTACAGGCGCAGGAGGGGCTCATCGCGAACCGGTTCCTCGATTTCAGCCAGCTGCACAAAGTCTATCCCACCCCCAAGGGCCCGCTCACCGTTGTTGAGGATTTTGACCTAAAGATGGATCGGGGTGAATTCATCTCACTGATCGGCCATTCGGGCTGCGGCAAATCCACGGTTCTCACGATGGCGGCGGGGCTCAATGAGATCTCGAAAGGCGCGATCAAGCTCGATGGCCGCCATGTTGAGGGCGCCGATCCCGAACGGGCTGTGGTGTTCCAGGCACCTTCTCTCTTCCCGTGGCTTACGGCGAAGGAGAACGTGTCGATCGGAGTGGATCGCGTGTACCCCCGCGCCTCGCGCGCCGAGCGGCAGGATGTAGTCGAGTACTACCTCGAACGCGTCGGGCTGGCTGACGCTATGGAAAAACGCGCTGCCGACCTTTCCAACGGGATGAAGCAGCGCGTGGGGATCGCGCGGGCCTTCGCGCTTTCGCCCAAACTCCTCCTTCTCGATGAACCCTTCGGAATGCTCGACAGCCTCACGCGCTGGGACCTGCAGGAGGTTTTGATGGAGGTTTGGAGCCGCACCAAAGTGACCGCGATCTGCGTGACCCATGATGTGGACGAGGCGATCCTACTGGCTGACCGCGTGGTAATGATGACGAACGGGCCGCGGGCACGGATTGGCAAGATCGTTGACGTGGATCTGCCAAGACCGCGCACACGGAAGGCCCTGCTCGCGCATCCCGATTACTACGCCTACCGCCAGGAGGTGCTCGATTTCCTTGAAGAATACGAACATGGGGCCACGCCGAAATCGAAGCCCCAGGCGATGGCGGCGGAGTGAGTGGGATGCAAAACCTTGTAATCATCGGCGCAGGTATGGCCGCGGGCCGGCTCGTGGAACACGTAACCGAAGCGGGTGGCTGGAATACCACGCTTTTCAATGCCGAGCCGCGCGGCACTTATGACCGGATCATGCTCTCGCCCGTGCTGGCGGGCGACAAGACCTACGACGAAATCGTCACCCACGCGCCCGCCTTCTATGAAGCGCGCGGAGTGACCTGCCGGTTTGGCGAGCGGGTCACGGCGATCGACCGGGCCGCGAAAACGGTGACCGGCACCGATGGCATACCCCTGCCCTATGACAAACTGGTGATCGCAACCGGCTCCAACCCCTTCATCATTCCCTTGCCCGGCCATGACCTCGACGGCGTGATCGCCTATCGCGATCTTGAGGATACAGAGCGAATGATGGCGCTGGCCCCGGGCCAGAAGGCGGTGGTAATAGGAGGCGGGCTCCTGGGGCTTGAGGCTGCGGCGGGGATGCATGCCCGCGGTGTTGACGTCACCGTCGTACATCTGATGGGTCACCTGATGGAGCGGCAGCTTGATGAGGCCGCGGGCTATCTTCTGCGCAAAGAGCTCGTGGGACGCGGCATCAACGTGATGGTGTCCACCAACTCCAAGGAAATTCTGGGCAAAGATGGGCAAGTGCATGCGCTGAAGCTCGAAAACGGCACCGAGCTACCCTGCGATCTTCTGGTGATGGCCGTTGGCATCCGCCCCGCTACCGCGCTTGCCGCAGAATCCGGGCTCGCCACGGGCCGGGGCATTCATGTGGACGATCACATGATCACGTCGGATGCCGATGTGCTGGCGATCGGGGAATGTGTGGAGCATCACGGCCAGATCTTCGGCCTTGTCGCCCCGCTTTATGAACAAGCAAAAGTGGCGGCGGCCACGCTTGCGGGCGAAAGTGCCACATTCGTCAATCGCGAAACCGCCACGAAGCTAAAGGTCACCGGCTGCGACCTCTTCAGCGCGGGCGACTTTGCAGAGGCTGAAGGGCGGGAAGACATTGTTTTCCGAGACCCAGGGCGCGGGATCTACAAACGACTCGTGTTGGAAAACAACCGCGTGATCGGCGCGGTAATGTATGGCGACACCGCCGATGGCGGCTGGTTCCACGGGCTGATCAAGGACGGTACCGATATCGCCGAGATGCGCGAAACGCTTATCTTCGGCCCGGCCTTCCAGGGGGGGGATGTGCTGGACCCTATGGCGGCCGTTGCAGCCTTACCGGCTGACGCAGAAATCTGCGGCTGCAACGGCGTTTGCAAGGGCCGGATCGTAGAAGCGATCGAAGGCGGGGCTGACACGCTGGAAGGCGTGCGCGCGGAAACAAAGGCAAGCGGCTCCTGCGGCACCTGCACAGGGCTTGTGGAACAGCTACTCTCCGCGACGTTGGGCGATGCGTTCGAAATGCCTGCGGCCCAGCCGGTCTGCGGTTGCACCGACCTTAGCCATGAGGATGTGCGGCGCCTGATCAAATCTAAAGAGCTTAAAAGCCAGGCGGCGGTCTGGCAGGAGCTCGGGTGGACCACGCCCAACGGTTGCCACGTCTGTCGCCCGGCCGTGAATTACTACCTGCTGGCCGACTGGCCGGTGGAGTATCAAGACGATCCGCAATCGCGTTTCGTGAATGAACGCAAACACGCCAACATCCAGAAAGACGGCACTTTTAGCGTGGTGCCCCGGATGTGGGGTGGGATCACCACCGCCAATGAGTTGCGCGCCATCGCCGATGCGGCAGACAAATTCAACGTGCCTACGGTGAAGGTCACCGGTGGACAGCGGATCGATCTTCTTGGCGTCCGCGGCGAAGACTTACCCGCGATCTGGGCCGATCTGGGCAAGGCGGGGCTTGTTTCAGGCCACGCCTATGCCAAGGGCCTGCGCACGGTGAAGACTTGCGTCGGCACCGATCATTGCCGGTTTGGCACGCAGGACTCCACCGGGCTCGGCGTGAAGCTTGAAAAGGCGCTGTGGGGCTCTTGGACGCCACACAAGGTGAAAATGGCAGTCTCAGGCTGCCCGAGGAACTGCGCGGAGGCGACCTGCAAAGATGTAGGCGTCGTATGCGTCGACTCTGGTTACGAAATTGGCGTTGGCGGCGCGGCCGGCATGGATCTCAAAGAGATCCAGCCCCTCGTGAAAGTCGAGACCGAGGAGGAGGCGATGACCCACGTCATCGCCTTTGTCCAACTCTACCGCGAGAACGCCAAGTACCTCGACCGGCCCTATAAGTGGATCGCAAAGGTGGGGATGGACTGGGTGCGCGAGCGGATTGCCGACCCGGGCGAGCGCCAGAGGCTTGTCGAGGCGTTCGCACTCTCGCAATCGATCTACCAGAAAGATCCGTGGGCGGAGCGCGCGGACGACAAGACGGCGCGCGCCTTCGGGCCGCTGGCGGACCTGACGCTGGAGGCCGCGGAATGAGTTGGATCGATATCGGCGCTCTCGACGACATCCCGCTCCGCGGTGCCCGGAAGGTAAAGACGAAGCTTGGCTGCGTGGCGATTTTTCGAACGGATGACCAGACCGTCTTCGCCACCTCTAACACCTGCCCCCACAAGGGCGGGCCGCTCGCCGAGGGCATCGTGCATGATCGCAAGGTCACCTGCCCGCTGCACAACTGGGTATTCGATCTTGAAACCGGGGAGGCACTTGGCGCCGATCATGGGCAGATCGAAACATTTGCGGCGAAGGTCGAAGCCGGGCGCATCCTGATCGACGCGGCCCTGCTGGGCCAGCAGGCCGCGTAATGGATGTCGCGGCACCCCCCGCCGTGCGTTCAACCTGCCCTTATTGCGGGGTCGGGTGCGGTGTGGTGTTGCGGCCTGACGGCGCTGGCGGCGTCACCGTGGAAGGGGATGCCGAACATCCCGCGAACTACGGCCGTCTGTGCTCAAAGGGCTTGGCTTTAGGAGAAACCGGTGGCCCTGAGGGGCGGCTTCTTACCCCGCAGATCGGTGGCTTGACGGCGGACTGGAATGCCGCGCTCGATCTCGTCGCTGCGCGCTTTTCGCAAACCATCGCGGATCACGGGCCCGATGCAGTGGCCTTCTACGTTTCCGGCCAGCTGCTGACAGAAGACTACTACGTGGCCAACAAGCTGATGAAGGGCTTCATCGGGTCGGCCAATATCGACACGAATTCAAGGCTGTGCATGGCCTCAACCGTTGCGGGCCAGAAGCGGGCCTTCGGGGCAGACACCGTGCCTGGCACCTACGAGGATCTCGAGTGCGCGGATCTGATCGTGCTTGTGGGATCAAACCTCGCCTGGTGCCACCCGGTGTTGTTCCAGCGTATTGCAGCCGCCCGCACCGAACGCGGCACCAAGATCGTCGTGATCGATCCGCGCCGCACAGCCACCTGTGATATCGCTGATCTGCACCTGCGGCTCGCGCCCGGGAGCGATGTGGCGCTCTTCAACGGCCTTTTGGCGCATCTGCGCGAAGTGGGCGCGATCGATCCCGGCTTTATCGGTGCGCATACCGAGGGATTTGACGAGGCCTTCGCGCAGGCTGCCTGCGATGGCACATCGGCAACGGGCCTGCCGGAACACGAAGTTGCCGCGTTCTTCAAGACGTTTGCTGCCACCGAGCGCGTGGTCACGATCTTCAGCCAGGGCGTGAACCAATCTTCGCAAGGCACTGATAAGGTGAATGCAATCCTGAACTGCCACTTGGCAACCGGGCGGATCGGCAAGCCGGGGACCGGGCCCTTCAGCGTGACCGGCCAGCCCAATGCCATGGGCGGGCGCGAGGTAGGTGGGCTGGCCAACATGCTGGCCGCGCATCTCGATCTGGAAAAGCCGGCCCACCGAAGCGCCGTCCAACGGTTCTGGAACGCGCCTCGCATGGCCAGTTCTGCAGGGTTGAAGGCGGTGGACCTGTTCCGCGCTGCGGGCGACGGCCGCATCAAGGCGCTCTGGATCGCGTGCACGAACCCGGCCGTTTCCCTGCCCGAAGCCGATCTGGTGCGCGATGCAATTCGAGCATGCGATTTTGTTGTCGTAAGCGATCTGACTGCCGAGACGGATACCGCGCGGCTTGCCGATGTGCTTTTGCCCGCAACGGGCTGGGGCGAGAAGGACGGAACTGTCACCAACTCCGACCGCACGATCAGCCGCCAGCGCCCGGCCCTCGCCGCTCCCGGCCAAGCCCGGCACGATTGGAAAATCTTCGCGGGCGTCGGCCAACGCATGGGATGGAGCGCCGCGTTCGACTACCAGTCGCCGGCACAGATATTCCGCGAACACGCCGCGCTGTCGGGCATTGCTGCGGTGCTCGGGCGGGATTTCGACATCTCTGGCCTCGCCGACCTGAGCGATGCAGACTACGAGGCACTGGAACCCGTGCGGTGGCCCATTTCGGCGTCAAAGGCCGGGGGCCGGTTCTTTGGGGATGGCCGGTTTTCCACGCCGAGCGGGCGGGCACGTTTCATCCCCGTACGGCATGCCGCCCCGACCGCCGAGACGAACGACGCATACCCGTTCCGCCTGAACACGGGCCGAGTGCGCGATCAGTGGCATACGATGACGCGCACGGGCCGTGCCCCGCGCCTGTCGCGCCACCTCGCCGAGCCTTTTCTGCAGATCCATCCCGAAGATGCCGGGCGGCTTGGGCTGCGGGCTGCAGATATCGCGCGGGTCTCTAGCCCCACCGGCACGGCCCTGCTGCGAGTTCTGGTGACCCCGGATGCAACGCCCGGCGCACCGTTCGCGCCAATGCACTGGACGGGCGAGACGGGGCCTGCCGCCCGCATCGGCGCCGTGATCGCAAGCGCGCTTGATCCGGTATCGGGGCAGCCAGAAACCAAGGCGGCTGTTGTAGCCATTGAACGGTTCGAGGCGGCTTGGCATGGCTTCGCGGTCTCTGCCAATCGCCCAGAGATCAACGCCCGCTACTGGGCCCGGTCGCGCACTGAAAAGGGCTGGCGCGCGGAGCTTGCCGGCACGTCCGCCCCGGTGGACTGGGTGGGTTATGCCCGCCACCTCTTCGGGCTCTCGAGCGAGCCACAAGTTGTGCGCGATCCAGGCAATGGCATCACGCGGGTGGCCTTCTTTGACGGTGACGCATTGGCGGCGGCCCTCTTCGTGGCGCCAAGTCCTGTCGCAGTCGCGCGTGATTTCGTGGCAGGGCTCGTCGGCCAGCCGGCGCGTAACGTACTGGCTGCACGCATGGGCGCCAACCGGCCCGACCCTGGGCCGATTGTCTGCGCCTGTATGGGCGTCGGGCGGAACATCATTCTCGCAGCTGCAGCCGGCGGCGCTGATCTCGGCGAAGTGTGTGCCGCAACGGGCGCGGGTGTGACGTGCGGCTCCTGCCAGCCGGAAATCATGGATCTGATCGCACGTGCGTCCCTGCGCACGGCGGCAGAGTAGAGAGGGCGACAGATGCAATCTTTCCCGATGTTTATACGCACAAGCGGGCGGCGCGTAGTGATCGCCGGAGGCGGCGAACAAGCGGCGCAGAAGGCACGTCTTATCCTGAAGACGGATGCGCAGATCTGCATTGCCGCGCCGATACTGGACGCCGAGCTTGCAGGTATTGTGGCACAAGGGCGCGCAACGCAGGCTGCGGGCCCGGTGACTGCCGAGACGTTTGAAAACGCCGCCCTCAGCTTTGTGGCGACGGGCTGCGCGGGCGCCGATGCGGCTCTTCATGCTATCGCAAAGGATGCGGGCGCGCTTGTGAATGTGGTGGATCGACCTGAGCTGTGCGATGCCATCACGCCCTCGATCGTCGATCGTGATCCGGTGGTTGTGGCCATCGGCACGGAGGGCACAGCCCCTGTTTTAAGCCGTTCGATCAAGACAAAGATCGAACGGATGCTGCCGCCGCGCATTGGAGGGCTGGCCGCACTTGCAGGCCGCCTGCGCGGGGCGGTGGCCGCACGCTTTCCGCAGGATACGCGTCGTGCGTTCTGGGCGTGGGCCTTCAATGGCACCCCGGCGCGGCTGCACCGAGAGGGCGCAGAAACGGAAGCCGCGGAACTGCTGAAGGAGGCGATCGCGGCGCGGCGCGCGCCCGAGGGCGCGGGCGAAGGCCATATCGCTTTGGTCGGGGCCGGGCCCGGCGCGCGGGATTTGCTGACGCTGCGGGCGGTGGAGCGGCTTCAGGAGGCCGACATCATCTTCTATGACCGGCTTGTGGACGCGGATGTTCTGGAACTCGCGCGCCGCGATGCCGAACGGGTTTTCGTGGGCAAGGAGGTCGGTGCCTGTGACTGGCCGCAGGACAGGATTTCGGCGGTGATCGTCTCCGAGGCGCGGAAGGGCCGCCGAGTCGTACGCCTCAAATCAGGCGACCCCTCGATTTTTGGCCGTGCGACGGAGGAAATGGATGCCGCACGCGCGGCCGGTGTGCCCGTTGAGATCGTGCCAGGGGTAACGGCGGCGAGCGCGGCGGCGGCGGCAATTGGCGAGAGCCTTACGGTGCGAGGCGATAGTGATACGGTCGTGTTAACCACAGGCACCTGCCGGCCAGGAGATCCGCCGCCCGATTGGGCGCGTCATGTACGCCCGGGCACCACGCTTGCCATATACATGGGGGTGCGCGCTGCAGACCGGATCGCCGCTGAACTCACAGCCGTTGGCGCCCCAGGCACGACGCGCGTTGAGGCGGCAGTCGATGTGTCCAAACCAAGCGAGCGGGTGATCCGCACCAATCTGTTGGGCCTACCAGCGGCGCTGGCCGAAAACGGCGTGACGGGGGTTGCGCTTATCCTGATCCACTTCCCGAAGGCAGCGGAAGGGCTTGCCGCGCGCGCGGCTTAAGGCTTCAAACGCAGCGGGCATCCGGCAGCAACAAGATACACCTCGTCACTCACCGCGGCGATGCGCTGATTCATTGAACCGGCCGCATCGCGAAAGCGCCGTGCCAGGGCATTTTCGGGCACGATTCCCGCACCCACCTCATTCGTGACAAGAATGACGGGTGCCGTCTGACCGAGGAGTGTTTCTGCAAGCACCTCGGTCTCATCCGCCCAGTCGCGGCCAGCATGGATGAGGTTGCTGAGCCACAGCGTGAGACAATCAACAAGCCGCGGGGCGCCCGCGTCTGAGTCAACGAGTGCTGCGGCAAGAGCGAGAGGCTCAGCCCGCGTCTCCCACTCGGCCCCGCGCCGGGCCCGATGAGCGGCAATGCGGGCGGCCATCTCGTTATCAAACGCTTCGGCTGTGGCGATGTAGATCGCGCGCGGCGCCGCGTTTAGCGCCTGCCCCTCCGCAAATCGGCTTTTGCCCGAGCGGGCGCCACCAGTAACGAGAGTAATCTTTGCCATCGCGCTAACGCACGCCGCTAATGCGCAGCGTTTGAAAGCTTGCGCCTTGGTAAACATGTGGGAGCCAATGCCTGCGCGGGATCATTCCGGCACCCCTGGAGCCTGTTTGATGACAGGCGCATATTTCTAAAATCCCTTGCGAATTCAACCCAAACGGTGATCCGATATACAGCCTCGTTGCGAACATGCATGGCAGTCGGCAGCCCGAAACGACGCGGTATACCTGTGCCAAACTGTCACGCATCCGAGCAAACCGCCGTCGTAAAGTGGAAAAAATACCCACGCCCAGTATGTTCCGGCGATGTCTTCTGTTGACGCAGAACCCTTTCGCAGGATCCTGAAGGGCCTGATCCGTCCGTTGGTGCGTACGCTTATCGCGCGCGGCGTGACGGCGCCGGCATTCTATCGTTTGCTCAAAACGGTTTACGTTGAAGTTGCCGAGAAAGATTTTCGGATTGATGACGCACAGCCTACGGACAGCCGCATCACATTGTTAACCGGCGTGCACCGCCGCGACGTGCGTGCCATTCTGTCGGATCCAGATGACAGCTGGGAAACCGCGCGTTCAAAAACAGCCACCATCGCCACGGTGCTTGGCCAATGGATGGCGCGCAACGGGTATCGCGACGAAAACGGTGCCCCCATCCCGTTGCCAAGAACATCCGAGGCAGGCCCCAGCTTTGAGGCACTGGTTCAGGGAATTAGCCGAGATATTCGTGCGCGGACGGTGCTTGACGAGGTTTTGCGGCAAGAGCTTGTGATCGAAGACGCGGATGGAATGCTTCGCATTGCCGATGGCGCCCTCGCAGGCCCGGGTTCGCCGGACCACAAGGCTGTGTTTTTTGCCGCCAATGTTGGGGATCACATGGCAGCCGCGGCCGAAAATCTGCTTTCAGACCCGCCGCCCTTCTATGAGCGCGCGGTATTCTATAACCGCCTGTCGACCGCCTCTGTCGATCAGATCGAGGCCCGCGCCCGGGAACTGGCGCAAGCCGCGCTGGAAGAGTTGAACACCGAAAGCAGCGCCCTGCAGCAGGCCGATCGCGCGCTTGAGGACGGGCTCGAACGTTACCGTTTCGGGCTTTACTTTTATCGGGAAAGCGCCGACGCGCCGAACGACCCATCGGAAGGCGGGGATCGTGAGAGTGATTGATCGTAGAGCCGCGCTTGCGCTCCTGGGCACAAGCGCGCTGACTGCCTGCGCCGCCCCTTCGATCGTGACGCGCGAAGACCGTGATCCGTTTGAAGGCGGCATTGGCGGCACCGGCATTATCGGGGTAGTGACCGCGCTGGGCAGCTTACAGGTCAACGGGCTCTTCGTCGACGTGACCTCGGAGACAAGCGTCGCCAGCGCGCTCGGCCCCATGACCCCGGCAGACGTTCAGCCGGGCATGGCCGTGACAATCTTCGCGAACCGCTCGGAAGACGGGCTTCGCGCGCGGCGTGTTAGCGTAAACTACACGGCTATCGGGACAGCGGAGCGTGGGCGAAGCGGGCGGCTCGAAGTTGCAGGTGTGCCCGTGATCGCTGAACCGGGCGCCCTGGGCACCGCAGAAATTGGCGAGCGCGTTGCCGTCAGTGGGGTCTGGGGTCCCGCAGCCATTGTGGCAAGCCGGTTTGACCCGGCGCCAGAGGGGCCCGATCTGATCGCGGGTACTGTCACCCGCGGAGATCCCGCGCGCTTTGGGATCGGCAGTGTGCCGGTGCGCGGGATCGCGCGTTTGCCGCGGCGCGGCGGATATGCCGTCGCGCTCGGCCAAAGCGACGAACGCGGCTTCCGGGCGCGCGAGTTGATGGAAGGCCGATTTGGCGCGAGCGATCGGCTGCGCCTCCTTTCAGTTGATGGGTTTTTAGAGCCAGTAGCGGCGCTACCGGGCTTCCGTATCGCCGGGCTTGGCCACAGTTTTGACCGGCAGGTTCGGCTCCAGCGCTTGGCCAGCAACCGCGCCCTATATTTCGGCCGATACACTGGGCTTTTCCGCGCGCAGGCGGGCTACGTTGTGCCCGAGAGCTTTGCTGAGCGCCGCGCAGCCCTTGCGGGCGGCATCCAAGCGTTCAACGGGCCAGTGATCGAAACCGTGTGACGCGCAGGCCACGGGACGGGCCTGCGCGTCTTCCTGGCAATTCGAGGTCTGGACGGAAGGGTTCCACACGCCAGGAATTTCGTGGCGCCTGCGGCCTAGGCCACTGGCACCTCCTTCGGCAGAAGCGCACCCAGTGTCAGGTGGCCATAGCCTTGGACGTCTGCGTAATCCGGGCCAAGTGCCTTCGCGATCTCTGCTCGCACTTCTGGCCCGGATGCGCCTTTCCGCGCCTCGATCAGGCGCGCAATTACACCGGCGGCCTGGGCGGACGCGGCGGATGTTCCACCAAATCCGTAATTGGCCGCCTGATGCGACACGAGGCTCTCCGGCGCCTCGGCGTAGCCGCCATGGCCGAGAATGTCAGGCGCGGGCACGTAATTGAATACTGGCTTTAGGATAGGCGCAGGCTTCACCATTGGGTCTTCGTCTCGGTCACTCGGCGCCAGAAAGCACAGCCCCGGCCCGTGCTGGCTATACTGTGCCGGCACGAGATCGGAGTTCTTGTTCTCGGGATCACTCAGCTTGGACGCGCCAACGACAATGATACCGGTGCCGGTAAACGGATCTGCACCCTGCCCTGCGCCTGACTTTGCGGCAGCATCGAGCCAGTGCTTTAAGGCTGGCAAATTTGCATCGGCCAGCATCTCGTCAACCGCCTTACGGCCATCGCCATCTTTCAGCGTGGCGAGAACGGCTGCAAAATCACCCATGGCACCGGGGTAGGAAATCTCTGGCGTCCCGTCATTGCCCGAGGGGATCACCACGGGCACCTTCATGCTTGCCGAGAGAATTGCCAAAGCAAGCGGATCGCATGGCCCGAGGTAGTCATTCAGGTTCACGGCACCCGACCAATCCCGCGGATAGTCCGCCTTGTCCGGGCGCACGAAGGGAGGGCCTACGAGAACCAAATCGGCAGGCTCGTTGTCTCTGAACACCAGAGTGATGATCGCGCGCGCCACAGCGAGACGGTTTTCATGGGTGTTCGACACCCGGTTGGTTACCCGCGCCGCCAAAAGCTTCGCCTCAGGGGCGGATCCCCAGATGCTGCATAGATCCTTTGTCGGCGTCCCGGCAATCAGCCCGCCCATCGCGGTGCCGTGGCCACCGCCCTTCGAGCCGAAGGCAGTACGCCCATTGGCGAATGTCGCATAGTCCGCGTTGATTACTGCGGTTGACGTCTTCCACAGGTGAGGCGCGGTTGACTTGGCAAGCTCAGCGCTGATCGCATGGTCGCCCGCGCGATCGAACGTGGGATGGGTCACGTCAATAGGCCCGTCAATCAGCGCCACACGCACGCCTTTGCCACCCTCTTCGAGATTGCCTCGGTCCGCCGAGATACCCAGCCGTTCGAGAGACCACTGATCGATCGCAAGCTCAGGTGTTTTCGGCTTCACGCGATCCGCCGTTGGCCCAAGCCCAAGATAGGGCGACGGTAGCGGATCATAGCCCTGAACGTCGGCAATGGCGGCCACGAACAACTCATCGAATATCTCTCGCAGGTGCGTGAAAGCGGCTTCCGCGATCGCGGCGCCAGAGCTGCCATCGGTGGCGTAATGCACGCCAGCCCATTCCCGATTCTCGCGGATCCGGTAGGCCACATCGAACGCCTCGGCCACGATGCCGGGATCGTAGGCATAGACCTCAGAAATCGCATGTGCCAGAAGCGCCGATTGCGTGGCATGGCCACTGGGATAAGCGAAGTGGTTCGGCGTCAGAACCGTTGGGTCAATCGCGTGGTCCACCACGTGCGGACGCGGCCGTTTGAATTTGTCTTTGTAATGCGCTGCAAGGGCGAGGCCCGCATTTTGCAGCTGTGCCATAAGGCGCACAACCGAGCCTGGCGTTCCGGCAGCATCCTCGAAGATCGCCAGAAACGGGCTGATAATATCATCCACTTCGGCATCGATTTCGGGCTGGCGTTCGGCGCGCTCTGGGTCAGCCTGCTTTTCGATCAGATCATCAAGCTCAGCGCGCACCACTGGCCCGTCATATTCCGGGCGGCCCGGCACATCATCGGCGTCGAGTGTATCAATAATGGCTTGGAAGTTTTCATATAGCCGACGACGATATACCTCGTCCTGAACAACCCAGGAACCCGCGAGCAACGACGATGATTTTGTCTTGGTCTTCGTTTTGGTTTTGGTCTTTGTTTTGGTCTTCGTCTTGGTTTTGGTTTTTGTCTTGGTCATGAGACTACCCCTTTTGCCCCCCCCAAGGACTTCAGTTTTGACGATGTATTGCACCCGGCGGCTTAGCCCGGACGGGTGTTCGGGAGTTCCATATGCTTCAGTGCTTCGTTAATCACTTCCACGCTGCGAGACGCGGGTAGCGCATAGTCCGGCGCATGCATCGCGTCAGTGCCGAAATCGGGATCCACCTGCCGAAGCCGGCGAAACATCGCATGGGCCTTGTCGGTGGCCCCAGACAGCGCATAGCTCGCCACAAGATGGCGCATGACGGGTAGAAAATCCGGGCGCTTGGCAAGCACCTGTTCGCCGATCCGAATGGCCTGATCGTGGCGGCCCGAGAGCGTTGCCGCGATCGCTGCGGAACTGTCGTAATAGTATCGGTAAGGGCTGTAGCGTCCGAGGCGGCGGGCGATGTCAGCCGCCTTGCGCGCCACATCCAACTCACCGCTATAGATTGCATTCATAGCCGTGGCGTCCCACCCGAAAGCCAGGTTAGGAAGGGAGCGTCGGCTCTCGGCCAGAAGCTCACGCGAGGTAGCCAAATCCCGCCGCACAAATCCTTCATAATGCCCGGCAATCGCAAGAACGACAGCGTTCGAGGGTTCCGCCTCGAGCGCCCTTTCCAAAAGCTCGCCCGCGCGCATCACGCTCTCTTCGCACGGGTCGTGGCGCTCGCCGATCAGCAGCGGTATCGCGAATGAGCGCCAGGCTTGCGCGTTGGCGGAATAATGCGGGCCATCGAAGCCTGCCAAAATCTCGCTGGAATCCACAATCCCTTCGCGTGACAGCGCAAAAAGCTGGTGCACAGCGGCATAAAGTGTAGGGCGGCTGGATCGTCCGGGCTGGCGCATCACCACTGCCTCGATCGAGTCCACCGCGCCCATTACAAACTCATCGATCGTCTGCGAGGAAATCGCGATCGCGGTCTCCCAATCGGTGCCGATCGATGCAGTCCAGACCACCTTGCCCGAGGCCGGTACGCGGGCCAGGATGGTGATCTGGAGCTCTCGCGCGACGAGGGAGACGCGTACCTCAACCAGCACCGGGGGGCAGAGAACGCTCTCTGTCGCCCGGCCAGCAAGCTGGTTGCTCTCCATATCGCGCAGGTCATAGGTTTCGACGAAGCCATTGTGGCGAAACGTCGTTTCGACGGAATTTGTGATCCGCTCTGCAACAACTTCGGCCAGTGGATCGTCGGCGATCACAACGGGACTGCCGATCAGGATGCAGGGCGCGGCTTCGAAGACCACCGGCGCATCGGGCGCGGCGGGCCCCGGGTCGACCATAGCGCCCCGGTCCTCTTCCACGCGAGCCTCGAACGCAGTGCGTTCTTCGCGCAGCCAGTCTTCCCCGTCTTCATCCAGCCGAGGCGCGTCTTCGAAGAAAACCGCGCGGGTATCGCTGCCGGGGTCAAGGGCGATATCCATGCCGGTGAGCCAAACATGCTCGTAGTCGGCCTGTAACGCATCGCTCCACGGCGCAATCGATTTGCGCAGGGCGTGCAGAGACTGGCGCAGCGAGTTACTGGCCTGATCCTCAAACGACCGGCCCCATAACCGCACTTTAAGCCACTCGCGGGAGCGTCGCCTATCGCGCGCGGTCGCAAGCATTGCCAAAAGTACGCGACCTTTCTTTTCGGAAATTCGGATCTCGCGGCCTTCGGGATCGGCAAGCCGGAAGTTTCCGACAAGCGACAGCTTCAAACGATCCTGATCACCTCCGGTGATCTTACCCATCGGTCCATCCCCGCCAAATCCGTCGCCCCCGCCGGCCCTTACAAGGCTCTCCGCATCTAGAGTACGCGGAAGCACGCAGCCTTGTGAACCGTGCAAACCGCCCCTGGCTATTCGTTTGTCGCGCAGGATGATCATTGCGTACCGGCCCCCGGCCGAAGATCCTGGCCAGAAAACTCGCTTGGCAGCAGCTCGTTATCCCACGGCACGTAGGCGGCACTGAAATGCACCGTGGCACCAGGTTCGTTCTCGCCCAACAAAAGGCATCGTTCGGCAGCCGCTCGTGTGCGCGCACCAGGCTTAAGCCGGGCAGACCCGCGCAAAGCAAGCGTTTGGCCGGTCTGTTCGAGAAAGAAATATCCATCCCCCCCGATGAATTGACCGCGTATTTTACTGCCCTCCGGGGGAGAGCGTTCTACAAGGAACATCTCTCCCCCATCGGGGCCCTGCGAGACGAGTGTTGCGCATAACACAAGGTCGGGACTGAGCCTTGACGGGGCTTCGCTTTCAAGCCCCGTGCACGCGCCGGCATTGGAGATACTCAAAAATTCATTCCGCCCGCCCGATCGAGACACAATCAGAAACTCGTTACGTTCGGTGATGATCGTTTGGGGATGCCAATAGCTTGCCGTTGCACGCCGGTTTTGCATGGCAATGAAAAACGTCACTTGCTCAAAACTCCTTTCTCCCCCCGCAGGGTGATTCCAAGCATGGGATCAGCATGTAAGGGCGGCGTCGTGCGCTGCGTTAAAGAAGCGTTAAAGCCTCATCTTTTTATTAATATTGTTTATTTTCATATATTTA
>JBCCRC010000012.1:0-66600 GCA_039208375.1 Pseudomonadota bacterium
CCGGGTTATTCGCGGCACTGACGGTCTTCGTATGGTTGCATCCCACTGTCCGGAACGCCGTCGCGCGGGGCAAGGAGCAGGCCACTCCCGTAACGGGCGAGTAGGCATCCACCAAAGGGTGCTTACGCAAACCGGTGCGAACCTAGGCTTCGAACTGATGCTGCGCGGCGCTCTGGCGCCGGGCGTAAACGCCGTGGCTCCTCTTATTTGTCGCAACGGTGCTGGCGACGTCGGCGACTCGTGCTGGCTTGAACGGAGGTCCCTTACCCGAGGCGATCGCTCAACGCTGGTCGCGAAACGGTGCTCGCCTGGCAGGTCGCTATCGGCGTGGTGTACGTGTCGGCATTTGCAATCATGGCGCCGCTCTTCGGGCTTGCCGTCTATGCGGCCCCGGTCCGGGCTCTTGGTCTCGGTTGCGTCTTCGCAGTCTTCGGCATCTGGCTCCTCCGGCGGTCGCACGCTGGTCCTGGCCGCAACGGGTCCTCGTTCCTCGAACGGCGCAAAGGCCACAGCCTCGTCACCAGCGGTATCTACACCCGCCTCCGCCATCCGATGTATGCCGCAATCGATCTGATCGCCTTGGCGCAAGCAGTTTTCCTGGGCAAATGGGTCATCGGCAGGGCCGGCTCAGTTTGCCTCAGCATCCATTGTTTTGACCATGTCGGGCCTGAAGAGCGAATAATCGCAGAGCACTTTGGTGTAGAGTACGACGCGTGCGCCGCCCGCACCGGGGATTGAGCCGGCTGAAATTGCGGAGGAAAAGTCATGAACGCTACGCGTAATACGCTGATTATGAAACGCGCAGAGAGCACGCCCATCGGGCTTTCCCAACCGCATGGCGCGCCCGCATGACGAGATCGGAAACTCTGAAAGCAGGAGGGATGACCTGGGGTTTTGGCCGGGTCGGGCAATTTGGCGGCTACCCTGTGATTGTCCATCACGGACTTGTCGGCGATGCCGCTCTGGGCCCGACCTGGGCAGAGCTTGCACGGGCGCATGGGATCGAATGGATCGTGATCGAGCGTCCGGGCTACGGTGCAACACCGCCAACAGAAATGGACCGGCTTTCCGATTGGCCTGCAATGATCGCTCCGGTTCTCAACGAGTTGGGCCTGACGGAACGGTTCGCTGCCGTCGGCATATCGGCCGGCGCCCCCTATGCCTATGCCTGCGCGGCTGGCATGCCGGACCGCGTAAGCCATCTGGCGATCCTGTCAGGCGTGCCGTTTCTGCATTTCACCGGTGTCCTTGACGCCTATCCACCGGACGGGCGTGCGGCTTATGCCCGGTACCGCACGGCGTCTGACGCGGATTTACGTGACGAGTTCCAGGTCTTCTGCCGGAACGCTGTGGCGCGCGTGATTGAAAGCGGTGATGTCGATAGCGACCGGATGCGGGCGTCGCTCGATGCCGTTCTGCGCCACGATGCCGCCGGCCCCGCGCGGGAAGCGCGGCTGCAGGCGGTTGACTGGGGCTTCGGCCCAGCCGACATCGTCTGTCCGACGGATATTTGGCATTTCAAGGGTGACGAGATGGTGCCGTTCAAGGCGGCGCAACACTCCGCCACGCATCTGCCCAAGGCAGCAACGCATTTTGCAATGGGCGCTGGCCACATCGCGACCGAAGGCATGCTTGAGGAGATGGCCAGGGTGCTCGCACAAAGCATCCGATGATCAGCTTGCTCAAGGCACCCCTAATGCGGCGCCAATACCATGCCGAGGTCTTGGTGGTTGGGCGACAGCATTACTTGAACCCCTCGGAAACTGGTAAGGCCCGCTTCGGTGAGATAGGTCGGTGACGCCGACGTATCGCCGACAGATATCGCTCCCGCTCGAAAGCCCGACACCACGACATGACCGAGACCTTCGCTGCAACACATCCCGACGACCCGCATCGACTGGGCCGTAGTCACTGGCTTCGCGCCGCTGTGCTTGGCGCTACGGATGGGATCGTATCGATCTCATCGCTTCTGATCGGTGTCGCGGCGGCTGTGTCGACCGCAGACATCGTGCTGGCCACCGGCGTGGCTGGCCTTGTGGCCGGTGCGATGTCGATCGCAGCGAGCGAATACATCTCGGTCTCGTCTCAAGCGGATATCGAGCGCGCGGAGATTAAGCGCGAAGAGCGCGCGCTACGGGAAGACCCGAAAGGTGAGCTTGCGGAAATGGCTGCGATCTGGCGCGAACGCGGCCTAAGCCCATCAACGGCCGATCAGGTCGCACATGAGTTGACGAAGAATGGCGGGTTAGAGGCGCATCTCCGCGACGAGGTGGGCCTTTTGGACCTCCATTCCGCAAGCCCAAAGCGAGCCGCCCTTGCCTCCGGATCGGCCTTCGCCTGTGCGGCCCTCCTTCCACTGACCGCTGCTGTATTGGCACCCCAAGGGCTCATAGTGCCCAGCGTCCTCTTAGCAACGCTCGCCGCACTCCTCGGTCTGGGTGCGCTTGGGGCTTGGACAGGGGGTGCGCGGATCGCGCCTGCCATGGTCCGAACGGCCGTTTGGGGTGCCGTGGCCATGGCCGCGACCTTCGCGGCCGGATCACTTGTCGGAGGTTACCTCGGTTAAACGCTGAAGAGATTGCAGGCATGGAGATCATAACGGGCTCAACAAACTCAAATGGGACACGCACAGTGAGGTGCAGGAGTGGCGGCGGACGTTGTGAGCGAGGCGAGCAGAGGTAGAGGCGTGTCTCCCGGAAGAGAGCGTTGCCTTGGAGGCGCGGTTCGGGACCAAGATCGATGGCGAGCCCTACCTCCTTTCAGTGATGCAAGCCGGGTCCGACGCTTGGGCAAGACGCGTCTTCAGGAGCTCCACGCATTAGACTGATGCCTTCGATCTAGAAAAGAACGATGCGCATGGGCGACGATTAGATTGAGGCGACACTCCTTGTTGAAATGGGGCGCGGTGCCGAGAGCCCTTCTGCTCGCGCGCGCATTCCAGAATGTCTGTCGAAGCGATCATCACCGGATGCGTCACAGCGGCGTTGAAAGCGCTCCAGATCGTGGGACTGCCCGCCTATAATTCTCGGTTCGGGCGGCATGGCGCGCCGATGGAGTTGCAGAGGTTTGCCTCGGCGCTCGACGAAACGGAAAAGCGTGCGCCGCACTTGGACCGCAGCGGTGCTCTTTTCGATACTTGCACTGCCCCCGCTCATCGCACCGTCGCGCAACGAGAGCCACGGGTTCGGCCACTGCGGGACCTTGGCGTTTGCGCTTATCGCGGCAGGGGTTTTCAACCTTGTTGATCGTATCCTGGAATACGGGGCCATTGGCGCTGCGTGGCAGCCGGACTGGTTCCGCAGCCGAGAGACTGCCTACTCCGAAATCTCAAAGGCAGCGCCATACCGGTTATATTACACGGGCTCCCCGAATGGGCTCGTTACGTTTCCCGCGTTGGCCGCGGCCATGGGAACGATCCGTCCGGACGCGACGCGATCGACGGCTCGGCACGCTGGACAGCTCGAGGCGTATATCTTAGAATGATTCTAAAATAGGCAGCAGCTGCGGAGCAATGCACCGCGGCAGCAACCCAATGGAAGTCCGTTTATGGATTCCGTCTTTTTCGTAGCTTTGGCCGCATTGATCACGGCGTTGGCCACTGGGCTTGGGGCGCTTCCGTTCGCGATCTGGCGCAGCATGTCTCCCAAGGCCGTTTCGATCTGCAACGGAATTGCGGCGGGCCTTATGCTGGCGGCAAGCTTCAGCCTGCTGCAAGAAGGCTACAACGAAAGCCCAATCCGCACGATCCTGGGTTTAGTCGGCGGGTTCGTGTTCATTGCGCTTAGCCACCGCCTCATCTCGGGCCGCAAGGAATTCCATATAGGTGCAATCCAAGGCGCCGATGCGCTCAAGGTGCTCATGATCGTCGGCATCATGACCCTGCATTCGGCGGCGGAGGGTGTGGGCGTTGGGGTTGCATTTGCTGGTGAGGGCAATCTCGGCCAGTTCATTACAGCGGCTATTGCCGTGCACAATATCCCCGAGGGTTTGGCGATTGCGCTCGTGCTGGTGCCGCGCGGCGCTACAGTTTGGCAGGCCGCGGGGTGGAGCGTGTTCTCCAGTCTTCCGCAACCTTTGCTTGCGGTACCCGCGTTTCTTTTCGTAACCGTCTTCGCTCCCTTCCTGCCCGTGGGCCTCGGCCTCGCGGCGGGTGCGATGATCTGGATGACAATGTCCGAACTGATCCCCGAAGCGCTGGAAGATGCGAGCAGCCCAATGATCGCCAGCGCTGTGACGATGTCGATTGCCGGGATGTTGCTTTTTGAACTGCTGCTGCGGGCGATATGAGGCGGCGTGCTCACAGGTTTTGGAGTCGTTTTGCCGCGAAGGATGACGGTTACCGAACTGCGGGCCGGCATTGAGGCCGGACTGGCGTATGCCGCATATGCCTTGGAATTGGCGTACGCTTCTGCCCTTTGGACTGATTGTTGCGACGGACTATCCGCAGACAGTGCCACTCGCCTTGAACGCGCGAGAGATGGCAATCGCGCGTCCAGTGGAAATCGCGCTCGCTTCACAGACGGTGCGCGATACATTCAGGCCCCTGTCTGAAGACCTTGGCATCGTTGGCATAAACGTCCGCTTCCATCCTGCAATGCAGTCGTTGCGCCAAAACCATCTGTGGGCGACGCACAGTTCCGGTAGACCGACCCTCTAGCGTGTTGAAAAGCTAGGCTGCCCACGATGATCGCATGAGGCTTAGCTTCCGCAACTGCATCTCCCACCCCTGCCAGCGGGAAGCCCTGCCATTTCTGGGGCGCAGCGTTCGGGGTCGCCGATATCGCCGCTAATGCCAATCCGCGCACGCTATGTGCCCGTTTTGGCGTCAACGTGCGATGTAGCCGCCATCGATGACGAGTTCTGTCCCGGTGATGAACTTGGCCTCGTCCGAGGCGAGATAGACAACGCCCCAGGCGATATCGTCAGGCTCGCCGACGTGGCCGACGGGATGGCGGCTGCCAAGCTCGGCCTTGAACTCCTCCGACGAAAACCCGAACGACTTGCCCAGATTGTCAACAAGAGGCGTCCAAATATAGCCCGGATGGACAGAGTTCACCCGGATGTTCTCGGTCGCATAGAAAAGCGCATCTGTTTTCGTCATCATCCGCACCGCGCCTTTCGAGGCATGTTAGGGTGGCACGTCCTGCGCGCTGATGATGCCGTAGATCGAGGACAGGTTGATGATGCTCCCGCCGCCGGCCGTGCGCATGTGCGGGATCGCGTGCTTAGTGCAGAAGAACACCCCCGTCACATTGACGGACATCACTTGGTTCCATTCCTCGACTGTCAACTCATCGGTGGGCTTACTCGCCCCCGCGATCCCCGCATTGGCCACCATCACGTTGAGCTTGCCGTAGGCCTCCGCGACCTCGCGGCAAACCTGCTCCACTGCGGTTTCGTCAGCCACATCAAGATGCCAGTAACGAGCCGTCCCGCCCGCGGCCGTGATCTCGGCCACGACCTTCTCTCCCTCGGCGTCTTCGATATCGGTCACCGCGACACTGGCGCCCTCTTCGGCCATCCGCACGCAGCACGCCTTGCCGATACCCAACGCTCCCCCTGTCACAATCGCGACTTTGTTCGAAAGCCGTCCCATGAATACCTCCTCCTTCATGATGTTCAGACAAGCCGAAATGACCTTGTCACACCGTTGATACCTCAGCGCCAATTGAGTGACGTTGATAGAAATCAACGGCCTTGCGAGGCGGGTATGCGGGACGAGAGAAGGCGACGAAGCCTCTGGTTTGGGGCGCGACAGAAGCAGAAATCGCTCTTCAGTCGCGCGATCAAAACGATTCAAAATGGAGGCGGAAAATATCTCTTAAAATCAATGCCGTTTTTTTTGCCTCACATCCCAACTGTAGCTTTCGCCACTGTCCTTTGCGTTTAATTTCCTGGCGGTCGAAGCTGTGAAAATCCTTACCGTCCTATCGTAGGCCGTCTGATGTCGCGCTTCCAAAGGGCGCGGAGTGTTGATTGCCAGCGAGCAGAGTGCTCTGCAGAGAAACCGCACTTACCGGCATAAAAGCCGCCGAGACGGCGTCCAATCCGCAGAGCCTGGTTCATCTAGATTGAGTGACACTCGCGCTGCGCCGTGCCGTCGCGGCGAGCGGGACATACGCGACCGTTGCGGTGATCGTACGGTTATGTCGAAAACGCGCTATGGCCAATTTTTGCGAGGCAATGCAGCCGCCGGCGAACGCCTTTTCGTAGAATCAGACTTTTCTGCTGCATGGCAGCCGCGCGGCCTTTGCTTCTGTCCGCGGCGCTGTCTCACCCCATATCACCAGCGAGGCAGCATTGACCGGGCCTTACATCAGGCAAGATATTGATACAGCTTGTAATTTTGGAGCGGGCGATGAGATTCGAACTCACGACCCTTACCTTGGCAAGGTAATGCTCTACCCCTGAGCTACGCCCGCATCCGTTGGGTAGCGGGGAGATATAAACTCGTGCGGCGGCCTGCAAGGGAAAAATCGCGCCTGCGGTCCGGTGGGGTCAATCTGGCGCATAGGGGAGGATTGGTGCCTGGCCGGTGAGGGGGAGGGCCGCCCCACGAGGGAGCGGCCCGCATTTTTGAGCGGGATCAGCCGCCGTAGATCATATCTGCCGGAATGTCGGCGCCAGCATTTTCCTGGAACCACTTCGCGGCACCCGGGTGCCACATCAGAACGCCGTTCTTGTCGTAGTTCTCGGGCAGCGTGCTGCGGGCGGCACGGTGGATGTTCACCATACGCTCGTTGTCCGACATCACGACGTCAACCACAGCTTCCACGAAGGTTGCCGGCAGATCGCAATTCGCAATCGCGAAGTTCCACATGGAGACCGAGCGCGCGTCAGCCTCAAGCGTGGTGTACGTGTCCGCAGCGATTGCGAAATCCGAGACAGGGAACGCCTCAAGGATCTGCGCCTGCTCGTCTTCGGTGAACTCGATGATATTCACGTCTGTCTGCACTTCGAGCTGGCTGACGGCCGGAACTGGCACGCCCGCGGCGAAGGCAATCACATCAAGAAGCCCATCTTGCAGCTGGCCGCCGAGGTCGGACCACCCGCCGTTCCGGCGCTCGAACTCCACACCGAGGGTTTCCATCATCCGCGGGAAGTAGGTGTCGGAGGTGGAGCCTGCCGGCCCGAACCCGATCTTCGCCCCTGCTGGGATATCACTGATCGAGGTGATCCCGGAAGACGCAAGGGCCGTCACTGAAAACGGCGTTTGGTACATCGGGAACATTGCGCAGGCCATGTTCATCTCAAGGCCGGGAGCGATAGGGTTGGTGCCGGCGAGTGATTCCGCGGCAGGGCCCATCGTAGTCATCCCGAAAGCGGCGTCGCCAGTATGGACGAGCGCCATGTTCTGCATCGGGCCGCCAGTCACTTCGCCGCCCCCGGAAATGCCGAGCTCTTCGGCCACAAGGTTGGCCCAGCCTGAGCCATAGGCAAAGTACGTACCGCCTTGTGATGCGGTGCCGACGGTGAAGCTTTCGGGCCAGCCCGTGCGATCCTGGGCCAGTGACGCGCCCGCGGCGACGATGGCCATTGTGGCCGCCGTAATCATAGTGGTTTTCATGTAGTTCCTCCATGTCCCGCTCATTGTCCCGGCGGGGGTGGCGAAGAAACTAGCGGGTCTTCTTTGGCTTGCAAAGCAGGTTCTATGCTTTGCCTTGCGTTGCGCTGGGGGCTAGTTTCGCCCGCGCGACGTGAACCGTGGCAGCATCGCGGAAAAGTCCCGCCCGCGCCCGTCTTCGCTTTCAACGAACCGATCATAAAGGTCCCGCGCGGCCAGTCCCATGGGCGTATCGGCATCCACGGCTTCAGCCGCCTGCTGGGCCAGACGCAGATCCTTCAGCATAAGCTCTGCAGCAAACCCCGGCTGATATCCGTTGTCGGCGGGGCTATCGGGGCCCACCCCGGGGGCCGGGCAATAGGCGTTCATCGTCCAGGAATAGCCTGAGGAGGTTGACACGACATCGAACATCGCCTGCCGATCGAGCCCCAACTTGTCGGCGAGCGCGAAAGCCTCGCAGGTGGCGATCATGGTGACACCCAGGATCATGTTGTTGCAGATTTTGGCGGCTTGGCCATTGCCGGATGGGCCGCAATGCACGGCTTTCTGCCCCATGATGTCAAAAAGAGGTCGGGCATGTTCGAACCCGGCTTCGGGGCCGCCGACCATGAAAGTGAGCGTTCCACCCTTGGCGCCGCCCGTGCCGCCCGACACTGGCGCATCAAGCGGCAACAGACCGGCTGCTTCAGCCTCGCTCGCCACAGCGCGGGCGCTTTCAACATCGACGGTGGAGCAATCGAGAAGCACGGCGCCCTTGCTCATCACCGGCACGATCTCCGCGGCCACGGCGCGTAGGATCGGGCCGTCGGGCAGCATTGTGACCACAGTCTCGTGCCCTTTGGCGGCATCGCGTGCGGATTTCACCGGTGTGACGCCCTCGGGATAGGGGGCAATAGGGTCAAACCCCGTCACCTCATGGCCCGCCGCGGCGAGATTGGCGGCCATCGGCCCACCCATGTTGCCCAAACCGATAAAGCCGATCTTCATCCTGCGCCTCCCTTCAAGCTCAGCCGGTTTGCGCCCAGAGGCGCCAGCATTCGCGCGATTTCCGCGCGTGTCACGTCTTCCGGGCGGCTGTGAAGCCAGTTTGGGCGGCGATCCTTGTCGATGATCGCCGCGCGGATACCTTCGAGAAAGTCACCCTCTTCGGCGGCCCGGTAGGTAAACCGATACTCCATTTCCAGAGCGCGTTCGATGCCGCTTGCGCCGCGCACGCGCCCGATCAAATCATGGGCGCAGGCCATCGCCAGTGGGCTGCCCTTGGCTAGGGCTTGGCGGGTCTTGGCAGAAAACTCAGAGCGATCGCGATCAAGCGAACTCAGCGCTTCGGAAAGCGAGGTGGCGCCAAAGTGCCCGTCGATCTCTCCCTCCTGCGCAGCAAGCTCGGAGTCGGGCGGTTGGGTGGCGGCAGCTTCCAGACAGGCCGGGCTGCCGGTGGCTTCCAGTTCCGCAATCAAGTCGGGCCACGCCATCTCGGCAATAAAACGATCGGCAAACCCCGCGAAAATCGCACATCCCGGCCCCATCCGGTGGCCGGTTGTGCCAAGGTACTCGCCAACGCGCCCCGGCGCGCGGGCCAAAAGATAAGATCCACCAACATCCGGAACGAGGCCAATGCCGCATTCGGGCATCGCGATGCGGCTGGTCTCGCCCACGATGCGGTGGCTGCCGTGGCAGGAGATGCCGACGCCACCGCCCATGGTGAAGCCCTGCATGAACGCGATATAAGGTTTGGGGTAGGTGTGGATCTTGGCGTTGAGCCGGTATTCGTCGGCCCAGAAGCGGCGCCCATACTCAAAGTCGCCCGCGCGGCCCGTGCGGTACATCTCGACGATGTCACCTCCGGCGCAAAAGGCGCGCGCGCCCGCCGCGTCGATGACCACAAGCGCCACGGCCTCATCGGCGCGCCATGCATCGAGTGCTTCCTCGATGGCGAGGCACATCTCATAAGTCAGTGCATTAAGCGCGTCGGGGCGATTTAGCGTGATGCGGCCCGCGCGCCCGATGATCCGGATATCGATATCGTTCACGTGTGCGCCAACTCGCGCGCCACGATCAGGCGCATGATCTCATTAGTGCCTTCAAGGATCTGGTGCACGCGCAGATCGCGCACGATCTTCTCAATTCCGTAATCCGCAAGATAGCCATAGCCGCCATGAAGCTGCAGGCACTGATCGGCCACCTGGCTGCCCACCTCAGTCACGAACTTCTTGGCCATTGCGCAGTGCTTGGTGGCTTCGGGCGCGCCCTGATCGAGAAGCCAGGCAGCTTGGCGCAGGAAGGTGCGGGCCGCTTGAAGTTCAATCTCCATGTCCGCCACACGGAATTGCAGCGCCTGAAACTCCGCAATCGGCTGCCCGAAAGCGCGGCGTTCGCGCATGTAGGCGAGCGTGGTATCGAGCGCGGCTTGCGCGGCGCCGAGGCTGCAGGCGGCAATGTTAAGCCGCCCGCCATCGAGCCCTGCCATGGCATAGGTAAAGCCACGGCCTTCATCGCCTAAAAGGTTTTCAGCGGGCACCTGGCAGGCATCAAGTTGAACCTGCCGCGTGGGTTGGCTTCGCCACCCCATCTTGTCTTCCAGTCCCCCGAAAGACAGTCCTCGCGCCCCATCTTCCACGATCAACGCCGAGATCCCCTTAGGACCCTCCGCGCCGGTGCGAGCCACTACGATATATGCATCCGAATAGCCGCCGCCGGAGATGAAGGCTTTCGTGCCCGTCAGCGCGTAGCCGGCATTCGTGCGCTCCGCGCGAGTTTTGAGCGCGGCGGCGTCTGACCCCGAACCAGGCTCAGTCAGGCAATAGGAAAAGATCGTCTCCATCGTCAGTGCGCGGGGGAGAAAGGCGCTCTTCATCTCGTCCGAGCCGAACCTGTCGATCATCGCCGCGCACATGTTGTGGATTGAAAGAAACGCGGCCACCGAGGAGCAGGAGCGAGAAAGCGCTTCGAACACCAGCGTGGCATCAAGCCGGCTCAGCCCCGATCCGCCGCTGTCTTCCGATACGTAGAGCCCACCGAAGCCAAGCGCCGAGATCTCGGGCCAGAGTGCGCGCGGTATCGTTCCCTCTGCCTCCCACGCGCGGGCGTGGGGCGCGATATGTTCCTGCCCGAAGGCATGGGCGAGATCAAAGATCGCGGTCTGCTCGTCTGACAGCGCGAAATCCATCAGGAAATCTTCTCACTCTGCGACTTGCGCCACACCCGGCGCGCGTAGGCGGGATCAAGAAGGCGGTGCAGGCGCTGGCCGGGCCGTTGGCTGCGCCCGGGTTCCAGCGTGGATTGGCCAGGCGCCTCGGGCGGGTGGTGCACGATCTCGGGGTCAAGCGCGACGGCGCCGATCTCGGTAATGTCCGCGGGCCAGTCCGGAGGCATGGAGACCGGGATTGCGCGCTCAAGAAGCCACCGGGCGCCGGCGAGCGAAAGCGAATAGGCGGCGGCCCGGAAGCAGGGCACGGCGAGGGGCCGCGCGCGCACATCATCAAAAACCACTTCGCCGCCCTTTTGCATCACGCGGGCGTTGAGGTGATTGAGGATCACCATGGGGGCAGCGCGGTAGCCTTCGGTTTCCACAAACCGGCGCACACCATCGGTGAGGATTGCGTCATCCTCGAAGATCAGCGCGTGGTCGAGGCCGCCCTCCACAATCCGGCGGTAGACGCTGGCATGTGAAAGCGAGGCGGCGCATTCAGCATCGCTGATCGGGCGGCCAAGCCGCCGGGCGGCGCGCACCGTGTCCACATGGGCCACCTGATCGGCGGGCAGGCCCCGGCGGCCATCAATGGCCTCGACAAACTGAAACGTCAGGCCCTGCTCGGCCAATGCCACCGAAATGGCTGCGCGCCGATCGGTGCAGTCGGGCAGCGAGATTACGAATACGGGCAGGGGGCTCGGCGGCATTGTCGGCAGCTTGAACTCTTTCCAATGGGTTTACGGGAGAGGTGCGGCTAAGCGCAAGGGTGCGCCGCCCTGGCACTTGGCGTTGCTAAAGGTCGGCCTGAAACTCCTCTACGAGATGCCGCACCACAGCGCGCATCGCTGTGTCATGGTCTTCCCCCGTTTCGCGCATGTCAGCGTAGACCCCGCGCTGGCGATCCGCGCTGGTGCCGCCCGCCACAATCTCACGCGCCCGGTGCGCTTCTTCGACGGAGCGCAGGACGCCAAGATCTTCGGCGATCAAGTCGAGCCATTCACTCAGGATTTCGTCAAATGCGATCACCTCGCGCGCGCCGAAATCGATCAGCCCCTCGCGCGTGCCGTAGCGCTGTGCGCGCCAGCGGTTTTCGCCGACAAGAAAGCCGTCATAAATGCGCCAGCGCTGGTTGCGGCCGGCGAGGCGGTAGAGCATGCGCATTGTGGCTTGGGTCAGCGCGGCAAGCGCCAGCGTATGCTCCATCCGCGGGGTCACATCACAAATCCGCGCTTCAAGAGTGGGAAAGCGGGAAGATGGCCGCAAATCCCACCAGATCTTCGTGGTATCCTCGATGATGCCAAGGTCGATCAAAACCTGGGTGCTGCGCTCATACTCTCCCCAACTGGCTACCCGTGGCGGCAGCCCGGTGCGCGGCAAGTTATCGAAGATTGTCAGCCGGTAGGAGGCCAGGCCCGTATCCGCGCTTTGCCAGTAGGGCGATGAGGCGCTGAGTGCCAGAAGATGCGGCAGGAAATACGCGAACTGGTTCATCAGATCGGCGCGTAGATCGTTGTTTTCGATCCCCACATGAACATGCATGCCGCAAATCACCATGCGCCGGGCCACGCCGGCCAGATCGCGTTCTAGGGTATTGTAGCGCTCTTTGTCGGTATGAGCCTGCTCGCGCCATGAGGCGAACGGATGGCAGGATACCGCAATGGGTGCCAAGCCGTGCCGTGCCGCCTCTTTCGCCACGCCCGCCCGCAGTTTGCGCAGGTCCTCCCGCGCCTCGCCCACCGTACGGCAGACTTTGGTGCCCACTTCGATCTGGCATTGCAGGAACTCCGGGCTCACCTGGCCCTCAAGTGCATCTACGCAGCCTTGCATCAGCGCTTCGGGCGCCTCGGCCAGATCGAGTGTGTCGAGATCGACGAGAAGGTATTCCTCTTCGATCCCGATCGTGAAGTCGGGCTCGTTCAGCGCCATCTGCGCCCCTATTCCATCACGGGGATGGAAAACTCCCCGCCTTCCTTGATGCCCGACGGCCAGCGCGCCGTGACCGTTTTCGTTCTGGTGTAGAACTTGAATGCGTCGGGGCCGTGCTGATTTAGATCGCCGAAGCCCGATTTCTTCCAGCCGCCGAACGTGTGGTAGGCCAGCGGCACAGGGATCGGCACATTGATCCCCACCATCCCGATATTGATGCGGTTGGCAAAGTCACGAGCGGTATCGCCATCGCGGGTGAAGATCGCAGTACCGTTGCCGTACTGATGATCCATCGCATGAGCGAGCGCATCTTCGTAGCTTGAGGCGCGGACGGTGGAGAGGACAGGGCCAAAGATCTCGGTCTTGTAGATATCCATGTCGCGGGTTACGCGATCGAAAAGATGCGGGCCCACGAAGAACCCTTCCTCATAGCCCTGCAGCCGAAAATCGCGGCCATCCACAACCAACTCTGCGCCCTGTTCCACCCCCGAACTGACAAGCCCGAGCACGCGATCCTTCGCCTCGCGCGTCACAAGCGGGCCATAATCGACGTCATTGCCCGCTGTATAGGGGCCGACCTTTAGCGCCTCGATCCGGGGCACGAGCTTTTCGATCAGCCGGTCCGCCGCCTCATCGCCTACCGGGACGGCAACCGAAATTGCCATACAACGCTCACCAGCCGCGCCGTAGCCCGCGCCTACGAGCGCGTCTGCCGCCTGATCCATATCGGCATCGGGCATAACGATCATGTGGTTTTTCGCGCCGCCGAAGCACTGCACGCGCTTCCCGTTCGCGCAGCCGCGTGAATAGATGTATTCCGCAATCGGCGTTGATCCCACGAAGCCGACGGCCATGATGGTGGGGTTGTCGAGGATCGCATCGACCGCCTCTTTGTCGCCATTGACGACCTGCAGAATGCCGTCTGGCAGCCCCGCTTCCTTCATCAGCGCGGCAAGCATAAGCGGCACCGAGGGATCCCGTTCCGAGGGCTTCAGGATAAAGGCATTGCCGCAGGCGATGGCCGGCGCGAACTTCCACATTGGGATCATGGCGGGGAAGTTGAAAGGCGTGATCCCGGCAACAACGCCAAGGGCCTGGCGCATCGAATACATATCGATACCGGGCCCTGCGCTGTCGGTGTACTCGCCCTTGAGAAGGTGGGGCGCGCCGATGCAGAACTCCACGACCTCTAGCCCGCGCTGTACGTCGCCCTTTGCGTCAGGCAACGTCTTTCCGTGTTCGCGGGAAAGCGCCTCGGCAAGCTTGTCCATATCCCGATTGAGAAGCCGCACAAACTCCATCATGACGCGGGCGCGCCGCTGAGGGTTCGTCGCCGCCCACGCGGGCTGCGCTGCCGCGGCGCGCGCCACCGCCGCGTCCAGCTCATCTTTGGAGGCGAGCGGCACCTTGGCCTGAACCTCGCCAGTAGCGGGATTGAAAATATCGGCAAATCGGCCGGACGTGCCCGCCACTTGGGCCCCATCAATAAAGTGCGAAAGCTCTTCCACTGTATCCTCCCCTCGCGGTGTTCTGGGGACCATAGGCGTGCTGGCGGACAGGGAAAAGGGAGCGTCGGCGCGCGCCTGCGAAAAACCCACCATTTCAGCGGCCTTGACAGGGCACGGGGCGAGCGGCGACGCTGACCCACCAGATATGGCATGGGAGGAATGCTATGACGGTTGCCAAAATCCTACAAAGCAAGGGCACGGATTCCGTCGTGTCGATCACCCCAGACAAGAAGGTGTCGGATGCCGCGCTGCTTCTCTCAGAAAAGCGCATTGGGTCTGTCGTGATCTCAGCGGATGGCACGCATGCCGAAGGAATTCTGTCAGAACGCGATATCGTCCGTGAAATCGGGAAGCGCGGGCCCGGGTGCTTGTCGGAATCTGTGACAGACATGATGACGCGCGATCTGGTGACCTGCACCAAGGAAGAAAAGGCCGATACCGCACTTGCCAAGATGACGAAGGGCCGGTTCCGGCACATGCCCGTGATCGGTGAAGACGGGCTTATGGTTGGTCTGATCACTTTGGGTGACGTAGTGAAGTACCGCCTCGAAGAGGTGAAAATGGAAAAGGATGCCCTTGAAGGGATGATCATGGGCTTCTAGCCCCCCAGCCCTCTGAGACGAAAGCACCAAGCCCTTGATTTTGCGTGCGTTCTATAGTTGCGTGCGGAAAAAGCGAGGGACACGTCATGCGCATCGGCCTTTATCCCGGAACTTTCGATCCGGTCACCCTCGGCCATCTCGATATCATCAAGCGCGCCACAGTTCTTGTGGACAGGCTTGTGATTGGCGTCGCGATCAATCGTGACAAGGGCCCTTTGTTCTCTCTCGAAGAACGCGTCGCAATGATCGAGGCCGAATGCGTGAGCCTGGCCAAGCGAACAGGGGTGGAAATCGTAGCACACCCGTTCGAAAATCTGCTGATCGACTGCGCGCAGGATGTCGGCGCCTCAATCATCATCCGCGGCCTGCGCGCGGTTGCCGACTTTGAGTACGAATATCAGATGGTTGGGATGAACCGGCAGCTCAATGACACGATCGAAACGGTATTTTTGATGGCTGAGGCCGAGCATCAGGCTATCGCCTCGAAGCTGGTGAAGGAAATTGCGCGCCTTGGCGGGGACATTGCGCCTTTTGTGACGGCCCCGGTGCGCGATGCGCTGAAGAAACGGTTCCCTTGAAACAAAAAAGGCAGGCCGAGGGGCCTGCCTGTGCGCCGGTGGTCCGGAGAGTTACGGGTTAGCCGTAAACGGCTTTCCGGGCGATCTGGTGCGCATCGCCGGGATAGATCCCGAGATCGAGTGCCACGTCGAGCGGCATATTTTCAATCTCATAAACGGTGCGGTTGTAGGCCGCGCGTTTCTGGGCGGCGGTTTTCAGCTGTCTGATCATGCTGTTCATTGCCGTAGTCCTTCAGGTTGGCGCCACCGTTCTGGTGGCGCTTAGCTTCCGTAAACCGCGCGATGCGCGATGCGTGCTGCATCCGCCCGGTTGATGCCGATATCGTCGGCCTCGCGAAGAGACATGCTTTCGATCTCGCCAACGATGCGGCGATATTCGGCGTAGTTACGGGCGGCTTGCTTGAGCCGTTGAGAGAAACCCATGTTTGTTCCTCCTTGGAATTCTCGGTGGGCGACCATCGCCCACACCCGGAACATGGGGCGGGGGTTAGCGCTAAACAACTGCTGTGTATGCGAAGCCGCTATGCAAATACTGCATATCGCTGCGCTGCGGCAAGATATTGCCACAAAAAGAAAAAAGGCGCCCGTGGGCGCCTTCGTTCTGCCATATTCGGCGAAGTTTACAGGTATTTGCCCATCTCGACGGCGGTGTCTGCCATCCGATTGGAAAAGCCCCATTCGTTATCGTACCACGTCAGAACGCGGCACATCGTGCCATCCATGACTTTGGTCTGATCGCAGGCGAAGATCGACGAGTGTGCGTCATGGTTGAAATCCATCGATACGAGCTTTTCGTCGGTGTATCCGAGCACACCCTTGAGCGGCCCGTCCGCCGCCGCATGGATCGCGGCGTTGATCTCGTCGACCGACGTGGCCTTGCCGGACTCGAACGTCAAATCCACTACCGAGACGTTGGGCGTGGGCACCCGGATCGCCACGCCATCGAGCTTGCCGTTCAACTCGGGCAGCACAAGTCCCACCGCACGGGCCGCGCCGGTGGAAGTGGGGATCATGTTCATTGCTGCCGCACGGGCGCGGTAGAGATCTTTGTGAAACGTATCCAGAGTAGGCTGGTCGCCGGTGTAGCTATGGATTGTGGTCATGAACCCGCGGGTGATGCCGATCGTATCGTTGAGCACCTTGGCCACCGGTGCAAGGCAATTGGTGGTGCATGAGGCGTTCGATACGTGGGTGTCTTCCGCCGTTAGTACATCGTGGTTAACGCCGTAGACGACTGTTTTGTCCGCACCGGCCGAGGGAGCAGAGACCAGCACCCGGCTCGCCCCGTTTTCAAGATGCACCTTCGCCTTGTCGCCGGTGAAGATACCGGTGCATTCCATCACGATATCCACATCGCTCCACGGAAGTTCGGCCGGGTTGCGGATTGCGGTGACGGCGATCGGGCCGGCGCCCACATCGATGCTGTTTTCGGTAGTTTTCACTTCGCCGGGGAAGCGGCCATGCACGCTGTCGTAGCGCAAAAGGTGCGCGTTCGTCTCCACCGATCCCAGATCGTTAATCGCGATCACTTCCACATCGGTGCGCCCGTTTTCCACGAGCGCTCGCAGAATATTGCGTCCGATGCGCCCAAACCCGTTGATGGCAACTTTGACGGTCATGAAATTTCCCTCCTGGCCGGATTTTACGGTCGCCGCCAGCAAATGCGCTTCGCGGCAAAGGTCAACCGCAAAACGTCAGCTCCAGAAACTCAGCCAGTCGATGAAATCGGCGAGCGCGCGCAGGGTGGTGATCCCGGCGTCTTCAAAAAAAAGGTCAAGAGCCAGGAAAACGAGAAGTGCGCAGAGCAGCACTGCGACGACGATTTTCAGTTGCTTGCCCATCCGGCCCTAACCCAAGATTGCCCATGAAGTCGCGGTTCTTGTGCCGCTATGATGCGGGTGCAGCTTGTCAGGTTCTGTTGCAGGCCGCCAGACCGCGGCTTATCCCGCCCCCAACAGACGCGAGAGCGCTGCGGCTGCGGCGCGTACCTGATCGCCGATGTCCTGTGTTCGGTCGGGCGCCACCCGCGCGGTTGGGCCAGAAATGGAAAGGCCGGCCACGGCGGCGCCGGTGGCATCAAACACCGGCGCGGCGACACAGCGCATGCCGCTGTTGCGCTCTTCGTCATCGATTGCATAGCCGCGCCGTCGGATCGCTGCGAGATCAGAAAGCAGGGCAGACCCGTTGGTGAGCGTGCGCTCTGTAAACCGCTCAAGCCCTGCCGAGATCACTGCATTCAACCGAGGTTCGGGGAATTCCGCCAAAAGCGCTTTTCCGATGCCCGAGGCATGCATTGGCGATTGCGTGCCGGGGGGAAAGAAGGCGCGGATCGAGGCGTGCGTTTCAACCTGACTGATGAAGAGCACGCGGCCGGAGTTTTCGACGCCGAGGTTGGCCGTCTCGCCCGTGGCCTCCATCAACCGCTGCATCACCGGTCGTGCCCGTTCGACAAGGTTAGTGCGCCGCAGGAACGCCGATCCTATACGGAACGCGCCCGCGCCCACGTGCCAGGTTTGCGCTTGGCCATCCAGCTCCACGATCCCCCGCGATTCAAGAGTTGTGAGTACGCGATAGGCGGTAGCGGGAGATTGCGAGAGATTGCTGGCAAGCTCTGTCAGCGTCAGCCCGCCAGAAGCCGCAAGTGTTTCGAGAATCAGCATAGCCCGGTCGAGTGACTGGATCGTGTTCTGTTCGGTTTTGTCATGAAACGCGCGGGGTCGCCCGCGTGCACGCTTTTCGGCCATGGGGTGAACGCTCACTTTGCTTGGCGTTTAAAGTTACGATTTCGAAATTGTTTTTTGCAAGGTGAAAAATACAACTGATTGAAAATATGTGAATATTCGTTTTTTCCATCCATAGAAAAAAGATTTCAAAAAAATTGCCGCCTCCGCTGTAACACGGTATGACACGCCCCAACCTGTCGATGGAGGATCGTCATGTCAGAGCAAAACCCCGTATTCATTCCCGGGCCAACAAATATACCCGAGGTGCTGCGTAAGGCGGTCGATCTTCCCACGCTCGATCACCGCTCTTCACAGTTTGCCGGGATCCTGCAGCCGGCGCTCGCAGGCGTGAAACAGGTCCTGAAAACCGAAACCGGCAGCGTTTTTCTTTTCCCGTCCACGGGTACTGGCGGGTGGGAGACAGCGATCACCAATTCGCTGAGCGCGGGCGACACGGTGCTCGTGGCCCGGAATGGGATGTTCAGCCACCGCTGGATCGACATGTGCGAACGCCATGGGCTCAACGTGACGGTGATTGAAACGCCGTGGGGCGAGGGCCTGCCGGCCGATCGGTACGAAGAGGCGCTGAGCGCCGATACCGGGCATCAGATCAAGGCGGTGCTCGCCACCCACAATGAAACGGCCACGGGTGTTGTTTCCGATATCAAGGCGATCCGCGCGGCGATGGATCGGGCGGGCCACCCCGCGCTCTTGCTCGTGGATGGCGTCAGTTCCATCGGTTCGATGGATTTCCGCATGGATGACTGGGGCGTGGATATCGCGGTGACGGGCAGCCAGAAGGGCTTCATGCTGCCCGCGGGCCTGGCCATCGTGGGTGTGTCGCCCAAGGCGCGCGCGGCGGTTGAAACCGCCACACTGCCGCGCACCTTCTTCGATCTGCGCGATATGGAAAAAGGTTATGCCGCCAACGGCTTCCCCTACACGCCGCCGGTGGGGCTTATGAACGGGCTGAAGGTTGCCTGTGATATGCTGCTGGACGAAGGGCTGGACGCCGTGTTCGCCCGTCACCGCCGGATCGCCGATGGCGTGCGCGCCGCATCCGCCGCGTGGGGGCTGGAGCTCTGCGCCAAGCGGCCCGAGTGGCAATCAGACACCGTAAGCGCCATTTGCACGCCCGAGGGCTTTGACGCCACGCAAATCGTAACCCGCGCGGCAGAGGTTTACGGCATGGCCTTCGGTGTGGGGTTGGGAGAGGTGGCCGGAAAGGTGTTCCGCATCGGCCATTTGGGCCAGTTGACCGATGCAATGGCGCTTTCGGGCATTGCCACGGCAGAAATGGTCATGGCCGATCTCGACCTAGATATCGAACTGGGCCGCGGGGTGGCCGCCGCCCAACACGTCTATCGCCACGGAAACACAGCGCAAAAGCGGGAGGCCGCGTGATGAAAGACACTGTAGAGCAGACTATTCCCACGTATGATGACGTGGTTACGGCGCATGAGCGCATTCGCCCTCACATTCACCGCACGCCGGTGCTGACATCGACCTATTTCAACGATGTTGTTGGCGCCGAGCTTTTCTTCAAGTGCGAGAATTTTCAGAAGGCGGGTGCTTTCAAGGTGCGCGGTGCCTCGAACGCCGTATTCGGCCTGGATGACGAGATGGCCCAAAAGGGTGTGGCAACGCATTCCAGCGGCAATCACGCTCTCTCGCTCTCCTACGCCGCGGGCCGCAGGGGCATTCCATGTAACGTGGTGATGCCGCGCACGGCGCCCGAGGCCAAGAAGGCGGCGGTACGAGGCTACGGCGGTAAGATCACCGAATGCGAGCCTTCGACCACCTCACGCGAAGAGGTGTTCGCGCAGGTGCAGGCCGAAACGGGGGCCGAGTTCGTCCACCCCTACAACGATCCTCGCGTGATCGCGGGGCAGGGCACCTGTTCGCGCGAATTTATGGAGCAGACGGGTGGGGTGGATATGATGGTGGCCCCCATCGGCGGCGGCGGCATGATCTCCGGCACCTGCCTGACACTATCGAACATTGCACCGGAGGTGCAGATCATTGCATCGGAGCCCGAGCAGGCCGACGATGCCTACCGCAGTTTTAAGGCGGGCCACATCATCGCCGATGACGCGCCGGTCACCATCGCCGATGGGCTGAAGGTTCCGCTAAAAGAACTGACGTGGCATTTTGTATCGAACCACGTGACAGACATTCTCACGGCCAACGAGCAGGAAATCATCGATGCGATGAAGCTCACCTGGCAGCGCATGAAGATCGTCATGGAGCCCAGCTGCGCCGTGCCGCTGGCCACAATTCTGAAAAACAAAGACAAATTCGCCGGCAAGCGTGTCGGCGTGATCATCACAGGCGGCAATGTCGATCTCGATACGCTGCCCTGGCTCAAGTAAATCCGGAGGTATAGGAAGATGAACGCACCGACGAAGTTCGATGGCCTCGAAGTGGGCTACGATATCCCGGCCGCCATCGGCATGGATGAGGCCGAGATCCAGACGCCCTGCCTGATCCTCGATCTCGATGCGCTGGAGCGCAATATCAAGAAAATGGGCGATTACGCCAAGGCCCATGGCATGCGCCACCGGGTGCATGGCAAGATGCACAAATCGGTGGATGTGGCGAAGCTGCAGGAAAGCCTCGGCGGTGCCGTTGGCGTATGCTGCCAAAAGGTATCGGAGGCCGAAGTGTTCGCCCGCGGCGGCATCAAGGATGTGCTCGTCTCCAACCAGGTGCGCGATCCCGCGAAGATCGATCGGCTCGCCCGCCTGCCGAAGCTGGGCGCGCGCGCGATCTGCTGCGTGGATGACGTGGCGAACGTGGCCGATCTCTCCGAAGCCGCCCAGCGCCACGGCACCGAGATCGAATGCCTGGTGGAGATTGATTGTGGCGCAGGGCGCTGCGGTGTGACCACCACGCCCGAAGTGGTGGAAATCGCCAAGTCAATCGACGCCGCGCCTGGGCTGAAGTTTGCTGGCATCCAGGCCTATCAGGGCGCGATGCAGCACATGGACAGCTATGAGGATCGCAAAGCCAAGATCGGTGTTGCTGTGGCCATGGTCAAGGACGCTGTGGACACGCTGGCTGTGGAAGGCCTTGCCTGCGATATCGTCGGTGGTGGCGGCACTGGCAGCTACTATTTTGAGAGCACCTCAGGCGTGTACAATGAACTGCAATGCGGCTCCTATGCCTTCATGGATGCCGATTACGGGCGCATCCTCGACAAGGATGGCAACCGGATCGATCAGGGCGAGTGGGAGAACGCGCTCTTCATCCTCACCTCGGTTATGAGCCATGCAAAGGCTGACAAGGCGATTGTGGACGCGGGGCTTAAAGCCCAATCGGTGGATAGTGGCCTGCCGGTGATCTTTGGGCGAGATGACGTGGAATACGTCAAATGCTCCGATGAGCATGGCGTGGTGATGGACTCCGAGGGCAAGCTAAAGGTCAACGACAAGTTGCGCCTTGTGCCCGGCCACTGCGACCCCACCTGCAATGTGCATGACTGGTATGTGGGCGTGCGGAACGGCAAGGTCGAAACGCTTTGGCCCGTTTCCGCCCGCGGAAAGGCGTACTGATGGCGGACGGCAGCATGGCATCCGAAGCTGAGGTGACCGCGACCCACACGCTAACCATCGTGCCCGAAAGCGCGATTGGGCCGCTGATTACGGAAGAGGCCTCTTTTGAGGCAGTTGAGGCGGTGTTCGGCGCGATGTCGCGCGGCGATGCCTATAACTTCCCGGTGATCCGTGAAGCCATCGGCCATGCCGATGCGCTTTACGGCTTCAAATCTGGCTTCGATCGCGCGGGGCTGAATCTTGGCCTGAAATCCGGCGGTTACTGGCCCGGAAACGCCGAAAGGGGGCTTACGAACCACCAATCCACGGTGTTTCTGTTTGATGCCGATACCGGTCGGGCGAAGGCGGTTGTTGGTGGCAATCTGCTGACAGCCCTTCGTACCGCGGCGGCGTCGGCCGTATCGATCAAACATCTGGCACGCACGGATGCGAAGGTGCTGGGCATGGTGGGCGCAGGCCACCAGTCGGCCTTCCAGATGCGCGCGGCGGTGCGTCAGCGCAAATTCGAAAGGGTGATTGGCTGGAACCTGCACCCCGAGATGCTCTCGCGCCTCGAAGATACGGCCAGGGAGCTTGGCCTGCCCTTTGAGGCGGTAGAACTGGATCAGCTGGGCGCAGAGGCCGACGTGATCATCACGATCACGTCGTCATTCGATGCGATCATGCAAGATGCTCAGATCCGGCCCGGAACGCATCTGGCCTGCATGGGCACAGATACGGTGGGCAAGCAGGAGATCGACGCGGCGATCCTGAAACGCGCGACTGTATTCACCGATGAGGTGGCGCAATCCATCTCGCTTGGCGAGGCGCAGCATGCGGTTCAAGCGGGGCTGATCGCCGAGGCGGATGTGAACGAGATCGGCGCGGTGATCAATGGCGATCACCCCGGGCGGCGCTCCGCCGAAGAGATCACCGTGTTCGATGGCACGGGCGTGGGGCTGCAAGATCTGGCCGTCGCCGCGGCGGTGGTTGAGATCGCCAAAGCGAAAGGAATCGCCGTTGAGGTGCCATTCTAGGGCGTGAAGGGGGCGCTGACCCCCGCCCGCTCCGGCCAGCCCGGAGCAACACTAAAGAAAAGAAGCCTCAGGGCGCGGTAATGTCGTAGGGCACGGTAAACCAGTGTTCTTCGAGGTTCGCGCCCGGGCCGATCCTATCGACCACTGCGAATAGGCCCGGGGCGTGAAGCGGTGCGAGCACGCCGTGCCACGTGTTGCGATGATAGTTCACGGCCTGACCCGGCGCAGTAACAAAGGCAAGGGGCGTGCCCGGTTCACCGCCGTTGTCGGGTGCAACAATTACGAGGAAGGGGTGCTCTGTCATCGGCACGAAGGTTTGAGCGCCGTCAGGGTGGCGCTCCACCATCTCCAGCCGGTACGGCAGCGCGCGCGGCTTTGCATCAAACAGGCTCACCCCGGCCCGTCCGCCATGAAGGTCAAGCGCCGCGCGATCGTGATAGCGCCCGCAGAGACCCTGGTTGATGATCCGGTCGGGCGCGCCCGCAACTTCAAGCACATCGCCGAAGGGCGTGAAGGCTGCGGCGGTGAGCGGAACCGCCCGGATTGTCACGGCAAAAGATCCTTCAGGCGCAGATAGGCGATGCGTTCCACCTGGCGGCAAGCTTCGGCAAACTCCGCCGCGGGGTCATGGGCAATCCGAGCCTCGAAAGCTGCGAGAATGCCGGCCTTGTCGTGATCGCGCACTGCGATGATGAAGGGGAAGCCGAATTTTTCGGTATAGTTAGCGTTCATCCGCGTGAAGGTTGCCCGTTCATGGTCGGTCAGCGCATCGAGCCCGGCAGAGGCCTGTTCGGCGGTGCTTTCCGCCGTAAGCCGCTTGGCCGCTGCAAGTTTGCCCGCGAGATCGGGGTGCATCTTGAGTACGGACAGGCGCTCGACCTCATCTGCGCTGCGGAAGATGCGGGCGAGCGCGTTGTGGAGGCCCGCTGCGGTGTCATGGGCCGCGCCAAGCTCCAGCCCATGGGCGCGCGCTGCGATCCACGGTGAATACTCGAAGATCCCGCCATAGGCCGCAACAAATGCGTCGCAATCCAGCGCCGAAGGACGGGGTTGCTCCACCGGCGGATGTGTAGACGCCCAGTGTTCGGCGATCTCTATCCGGCGGGGAAACCAGACATCTTCGTGCGCCTTTGCGTGCTCGATAAATCGCCTAAGTGCCATGACCCGCCCGGGCCGGCCCACAAGCCGGCAGTGAAGGCCAATCGACATCATCGCGGGCCGCCCGGCTGCACCCTCGGCATAGAGCGCATCGAAACTGTCGATAAGATAGCGCTCAAACTGATCGCCGGCGTTGAAGCCTTGGGCGGTCGCGAAACGCATATCGTTGGCGTCGAGTGTGTAGGGCAGGATCAGCTGATCGCGCGCGCCAAACGGCATCCAGTACGGGAGATCATCCGCATAGCTGTCTGAGATATAGTCAAACCCACCCTCTTCGGCGGCAAGCCGCACGGTGTTCATCGAGGCACGTCCGAGATACCAGCCGCGGGGTCGCGCCCCGGTCACCTCTTCGTGCAAGCGGATGGCTTCTAACATCTGGGCGTGTTCTTCTTCTTCGCCCATGTCCTTGTATTCGGTCCATTTCAGGCCGTGACTTGCGATCTCCCACCCGCTTTCAGTCATCGCGGCCACCTGCTCTGGCCCGCGCGCCAGCGCTGTGGCGACGCCGTATACAGTGGGGCGGATTGCCATCTCTTCAAACAGCCGGTGCAGCCGCCAGAAGCCTGCGCGCGCGCCGTACTCGTAGATTGATTCCATGTTCCAGTGGCGCTGGCCAGGCCAGGCAGCCGCCCCCACGATCTCAGAAAGAAACGCTTCCGAGGCTGGATCGCCGTGCAGAAGGTTGTTCTCGCCCCCTTCTTCGTAGTTGACCACAAACTGCACCGCGATCTTTGCTCCGCCGGGCCAGCGCGGGTCGGGGCGGTTTGGCCCATAGCCGATCATGTCGCGGGGATACCGCTTGGGATGTTGCTCTTCCGTCATTCAGGCAGGATATTTTTGAATGGCATGAAAGGAAAAGGGCTTTTCCCGCGCCCCGCGTCAGAGCAAGAACAAAGCGCGATGGCAGGAGGCGCGGATGCCCGGATTTTTGACTACCCACGTTCTAGATACCGCCCGGGGCATACCGGCCGCCGCGCTGGAGATCGTGCTGTACCGCATCGAAGAGGGCGCGCGGCGCGAAGTCGCTCGGATGGTCACCAATGCCGATGGGCGCACCGAGGCACCAATCTTGCCCGAGGATTCATTTCGACCGGGGCAGTACGAGCTGGAATTTCACGCCGGTGCCTATCTCGACGCAGCGGGCGTACCACCCGAGGCACCGCGCTTTCTTGATATCGTGCCGATCCGCTTCGGCATGTCGGAGGCCGCGCATTACCACGTTCCGCTTCTGCTCTCGCCTTTCGGCTATTCCACCTATCGTGGCAGTTGAGCAGCAATCCGTTCAGCCATGAATTCGATGAAGAGCCGCGCTTTAGGGTCTTGCAACCGTCGGTGCGCGTAGAGAAACCCCAGCTGTACGGGGAGGGGGGGCGTGGCCTCGGCCACGGGTGCAAGGCGGCCGTCTTCAAGGTAGGGGGCCACTTCGAAGACAGGTTTCAAAACAATTCCATGGCCAGCGAGCGCCCATTCCGTAAGCACGTCGCCATCGTCGGATTCAAAGGGGCCCGTCACGTCGAACTGCTTCGGGCCGCCCGGTGTTTGCAGTGTCCAACGAAACTCGGGCGCGCCGGGAAAGCGCAGGTTGAGGCAGGCGTGCCCATCGGCCAACAGCGCGGCCCCGTCTGGCGGAGCGCCGCGCCGCGCGATGTAAGCGGGTGCCGCGCATAGCAGACGCGGGCAGTCGGCGATTTTCTTAAGCTTCAGGGTGGAATCCTTCGGCATTCCCAAAAAAAGCGCGATATCAAGCCCCTCTGCCGTGAGATCAATCGTTCTGTCGGAGAGCCGCAGGCGTACATCGATCTCAGGATAGGCCTCCTTAAACTCCGGCACCGCGGGGGCGATGAACCGTCGGCCCACACCGAGCGGGGCTGCTACGAAGAGTGCGCCGCGAGGCGTGCCGGTGATCTGCGTCACTGCGCCTTCTGCTGCATCGAGCGCTTCGATCACCTTCAGAGCGCCTTCGTAGAACAGTCGGCCCTGTTCTGTCGGCCGCAGACGACGCGTTGTGCGCTGAAAAAGCCGAACGCCGAGATGCGTTTCAAGCTGCGCGATGCGGGACGAGGCGACGGCTGCCGAAATTCGCTGATCCCGCGCCGCGGCCGACATCGAGCCCAGATCGTAAACGCGGGTAAAGGTGCGGATATTGTCGAGGTAGGACATTTTTGCTTAGAAAACCGGCAGCGTAGATTATCAGGGCAGGTTTGAAACTGCTCGGAAGATTTCTCGAATACCGAAGAAAATCAACGCGGGCTACTGTTTCGTGAGAACCCTGGCCAGTGGAGGGCGGCAGCGCCTTATGTTCGAGCTTGCGATTATCTGGGATTGGATCTCTTTCGCCGTCCGTTGGCTGCATGTCATCACCGCGATCGCCTGGATCGGATCGTCGTTCTACTTCATCGCGCTTGACCTTGGGCTGAACCGTTCGATCCCCGGACCTGCCGATGGTGAAGAATGGCAGGTACATGGCGGGGGGTTCTATCATATTCAGAAGTACCTCGTGGCCCCGGCAGCGATGCCCGAGCATCTCACGTGGTTCAAGTGGGAAAGCTATGCCACGTGGCTCTCCGGCGCAGCGCTTCTCGCCGTCGTGTATTGGGTGGGTGCAGAGCTTTACCTCATTGATCCGGAGAAGGCGGATCTGCGCATCTGGCAGGCGGTGCTGATCTCTGCAGGGTCGCTGGCCGTGGGCTGGTTGATTTACGATGCGCTCTGCAAATCCCCGCTGGGAAACCGGCCCACGGTTTTGATGGTGCTTCTTTTTGCGATGCTCGTTGCGATGTCGTGGGGCTACAATCAGGTGTTCACTGGCCGTGCGGCGCTGCTTCATCTTGGGGCGTTTACGGCGACGATCATGTCGGCGAATGTTTTCCTGATCATCATCCCAAATCAGCGTATCGTGGTGGCCGATCTCAAGGCGGGGCGTCAGCCAGATGCCAAATACGGCAAGATCGCCAAGTTGCGCTCGACGCACAACAACTACCTGACCCTGCCCGTGATCTTTCTGATGCTCTCAAACCACTACCCGCTGGCCTTCGCGACGGAGTGGAACTGGCTTATTGCGGCCTTGGTGTTTCTGATGGGCGTCACCATCCGGCATTACTTCAATTCGATGCATGCGCGGCAGGGCCACCCGCATTGGACTTGGGCGGTCACCACAGTCATCTTCATCGCGATCATGGGGCTGTCTACCGCCCCGATGTTCCGGTCGGTTGAGGAGGCGGAGGCGCGCGTGCTCACGCCGCGCGAGGCCGCATTCGTTGAGGTGGCGGAGTTTGAGGAAGCCTACAATATCGTGCTGGGCCGCTGCTCCATGTGCCATGCGCGGGAGCCGGCTTGGGATGGGATCCGTTGGGCGCCGAAGGGCGTGTGGCTTGAAACGGAAGGCGACGTGGCGCGACACGCGCGGGAGGTGATCCTTCAGTCGGGCGTCAGCCACGCGATGCCGCCGGCAAATATTACCTGGATGGAACCTGAAGAGCGGGAGGCGCTCGTCCGGTGGTATCGCGCGGCGATCGGCGACAGCTAGGTGTGCCCTTGAGGGCGTTGCTGCGCCGGTCACGCGACGGGTCCGGTAGCGTAAGTGGAGCCATGCGCCGCGGCCCGCGGCCGAAGCGGGTTTGATCGCCGAGGTGCGAAAAGCCCAGCGTCAAAAATCCTCCCAATCGCTTTCGTCGAATTCCGCAGCGCCATCATCCGTGCCGGTTGCCGAGAACGTACGCGCGGATTTGGCATCATCATCATGCACTGCGGCGGAAGCCTCTGTTCCGGCCTCGGAGGGCCGAGTGAGGTATGCTTGAGGGCGCGCAGCACTTTGGAGGGCGGGGGGCGAAGCGACCGGTTGTGATCCGGCGGCCGGCGCGGTTCCGACGCGAAAGCGCGCAACAGCCGCGCCAAGCTCTGCCGCAGCACTGTTTAACGCCTGGCTGGCCGCGGTTGTTTCTTCAAACATCGCTGCGTTTTGCTGGGTAACCTGATCAAGCTGGCTCATGGCCGTGTTCACCTCGGCCAACCCCGCAGACTGCTCTTGCGCCGACACCGCAATGCTCGAGACGTGTTCGGAGATACCGCTCACTGAATCGACAATGCTGCGCAGAGCATCGCCTGCGTTTCCGACGAGGGTAACGCCCCGCTCCACATGTTCGCCGGACGTTGAGATAAGTGCATTGATCTCCCGCGCCGCATCCGATGAGCGTTGCGCAAGCGCCCTCACTTCCGAGGCCACGACGGCAAAGCCCCGGCCCGCATCGCCCGCCCGCGCGGCCTCGACCCCGGCATTGAGCGCAAGAAGATTGGTTTGAAACGCAATATCGTCGATGACGCTGATGATGCTGGAGATCTTGTTTGAACTGTCTGCGATCTCGCCCATGGCTGACACTGCGTCTTGCACAACCCCACCCGAGGCTTCGGCATTTGCCCGCGCCTCATTCACAACTTCATTGGCCTGACGCGCGCCATCGGCGGCATTGCTCACCGATGCGGTGATTTCTGCGATTGCCGCGGCCGTTTGTTCCAGGGTGGCCGCCTGATGCTCCGTGCGCCGTGACAGATCGCCCGCCGCGCTTGAGATTTCGGCAACTTCGCCCTTGATGAGCCCTGCGCGCTCGGTCACGGACGCGATCGCCGTGTCGAGACCGGCGATTGCACTGTTGAAATCGGTGCGAAGTTGATCATGCTCGTCCGCGAAGGGGCTTTCGATGCGAAGTGTCAGATCGCCATCCGAAAGGCCTGCGAGCGCGTTTCTCAGTGCCTGGATCATCTGGTCCTGCGCATACATTAGGGCCTCGCGTTCCGCCTCGGCCCGGCCAACAGCGTCTCGCACCGCGGTGACATTGTCGCCGATAACGACAAAGCGCATAAGGGCACCTTCGCGATTTCGCACCGGGCAGACACCGCCGTGAAGCCAACTGATATTGCCATCCGTCCGATGCACGGCGAAATCCCCGAAAAGAGGTTCTTCTAGGCTGAGGGAAAGTGCGCCGTTCTCGGGCCGAAGGGCGTCGGCCAAGGTCAGAGCGCTGTCAGCGCCAGCCATCTCTCGATACGCGGCATTGCCCCTTAGAAATGCGCCATCTGGCGCGAATTCGGCCTTCACTTGGTGGGCATCCAAAGTGTCGAGAACTGCGCGATCCAACCGTGCATTTGTGACGTCTGACCATTCCACCACACCTCCAAACATAGCGCCGTTGGCATCGCGCACAGCATTCGCGTGAACCTCGAAGTGCTGCCCATCTAATACGAGATCGCGTGTCGCAGGCAGGGCGGACTCGTCCCCAAAAAGCGCCGTGACGGCACCAAAGGCCGGGTTGAGGTCTCGCAAAGGCACCCCTTCAAGGCCCGCATCCGGCGGCAGGCCGGGAAAAACGGCGCCATAACGTTCTGCCATATTAAGGAAAGCCGGGTTGGCATGGGTGATCCGCCCCTCTGGATCAATCAGGACGAGGCTTGCCGAACTGCCCTCAAATCCGGCCCCGCGAAACATCGCGTCGCGGGTGGCCGCAGCGGCATCGCGCAGTTCGTTCCGAAACTCACCCAGTGCCTTGGCGATCCCGCCAATTTCGTCGCTTCGCCCCACGGCCGGGATCGGAACTGTGTAGTCGCCTCCCGCGACGCCGCGCATGGCGGCCTGCACCCCCGCCAATGGCTTTGAGACCATTGCGCGCAGCGCAAGGCCGCAGAGGGTGAACGCGACAAGGCTCATCAAGACGCCTTTGAAGATCTTTTCCGCACGGGCGTCGGCGATCTCTGAGAGCGCCGCCCCATAGTCCCACTCTATTGCCAGGGCGCCGATCACCGTAGTGCCATCGCGGTCAAACACGGGTTCGGCGGAGATCACGAGATCGCGATCAAATGTCGCCAAGCCGGTCGCCAAAGCCTCTGCCGCTGAATCCTGAGCGGCCGTGCCTAGCACAGGGCCGAATGAGGCCAGAACATCGTTCTCGAGATTGAGGATCAGAGCTGCGGAAACGGTGCCATCGAGATCAGACATCACCGTGTCGAGCAGCGAATCCAGGTCGTCCCGCTTGCTAAATTTCACTGGGCCGGACGCACGCTGCGCGACGAATGCGGTTGATTGCTCGGCGAGTTTGGCAAGCCCGTCGCGTGCCGTATTGGTGGCCAAAACGCTTGATTGATAGAGCAACATGGCGCTTACGGCGATTACCGTCAGCGCCATCATGGCGATGACCTTAAAGAAAACCGATCCGAAGACCCGCATCACCACGCGCTTGGCCATGGCCACATCCTTTCAGAGAGCTGGTGTAAAGGGGCCCTAGAAGAGAGCCTCGGCATCGACGCCCACCGTCATTGCGCCGACAACTTCGTTCGAAGCCGGATCGACGATAGAGAGCGAAATCTGGCCCTGATAACTTTGGCTCGATTCATCGAACTCGATCTCGCTGAAGTGCACCGCTCCAGCGCCGTTAGGGTATGTTTCGGAATGCTTGGCTTCGTCACCTTGCCAGTAATCCGAGGTCACGCCGCTTGTGGCCACATTGAGCCCTCGCGCATCCATGATGAACACTTCTGTGATCGTTCCGCCGGCATCGGCCACGACCCCGCGCAGGAAATCTGATGCCGCATTGTTGAGAACCGGGTCGATCGTCGGGCGCTCAGACAGGCCGATTTCGCTACGCCACGCAGAATCGAGTGCGTCGATATCGGCTTGGGTCAGCCCCGCAGTTTCAGCGTTTTGTGACCGGATTGCTTCGACCAGCACATCATGGTTCGCAAAGCTGTTGATAGTGCTTTCAAGATAACTCTCCATCGCGGCCGTGAAATCTTCCGCGCCTGCCATGCTGGGGGCGTAAAAGAGACCGAGGGCCGGAAGAAGGACGGCGGCGCGGCTTGAAAACATTCGAAATCTCCTGGGTGGCGTCGGGCCGCACTGCGCGGCGAGGCGCACCCTAGGAGTGGGGCCTTTCGGTGCCGTTAATTCCGTCCCGCTGCCGGTTCAACCGAAAATGCACCGTCAATCAGCGCAGGGAGGCACGCAAAGTCAGCAAACCGCTTGAAATGCGGCAGGGCGTCGACGGAACCCGTTCGGTAGCCTTTGATATGAAGCAGGAAGGGCAGGCCAGCGCGCCACGCAGTCTCCGCATCCACTTCGCTGTCGCCCACGAATATGGCCCGCTGTGCGCCCAGTGTCCTGCGGGCCTCATCCAGCATCTGCGGGTCGGGTTTCTTCCGGGCCACGCTATCGCCCCCAAGAACAACGGGGAAGGCGTGATCCAGCCCGAGGTGGGCCAGAACCGAGCGGGCCGGCATCTCGGGCTTGTTGGTGCATATCGCAAGGAGGTGGCCAGAAGCCTGCAAGACGTCGAGCGCCTCACGCACACCGTGGTAGGGTTGCGTCAAGCTCACCGCATCGTTGTACCCTTCGATAAATTCTGCCAAAAGCCGCGTTTCATTGGCCTTGGGCAACTCCCGCGCCGCACACATCTGTGCCACAAAGGCCGGTGCGCCGCGGCCTACGAAACTGCGCGCCTCGTCAATGCTCAGCGGTGCGGCGCCCTCGGCGTCGAGGATGCGGTTGGCAAGCGCGTGAATGTCAGGCGCGCTGTCGATCAAGGTGCCGTCGAGATCGAAAAGAACCGCCGACGTCACGCGGCCTTCCATTTGATGGAACAGCCCATGGAGGCGATCTGGTCAATTGGGCCGCGGCCGGCTTCCGCAACCAACGCCATCGCGTTGTATAGATCGCGGGGCAGATCATCTGGGCCGGGTTGGGCGCGTGATGCATCAAGCCGCCCGCGATATTGAAGCTCCAGGTCAGCATTGAAGCCGAAGAAATCCGGCGTGCACACCGCATCGTACGCCCGTGCCACCGTTTGGTCTTCGTCATAGAGATAGGGGAAGGGGAAGTCTTTCTCAGTAGCCAGGGCGGCCATCTTTTCGAAGCTGTCTTCCGGATGCGTCACAGCATCGTTGGATGAGATCGCCGCAACACCCACGCCAAGGGCCATCAGATCTCGCGCATCGCGCACGATCTTGCCGGTGATTGCTTTCACGTAAGGGCAGTGGTTGCAGATGAACATGATCAGGGTGCCGCGCGCCCCTGCCACATCCGAAAGGCTGTAGGTGCGCCCGTCCGTGGCGGGCAGCGTGAAGGCCGGGGCATTCCAGCCGAAATCGCAGACGGGCGGGGCGGGCATGATAGGTATCCTTTCGCGCGATATGGGAGAGGATTGCAGGGAAACAGACCCTCCCCGCAAACGCAATCGCCTAGGCTGCGATTGCGCCCGGCTCCTTTGCCCCCGTCATGTAGGCCACAGCATCGGACATCGAATGCTCTTTGGGATTGATCACACAAAGGCGTCGGCCGAGCCGGTGCACATGGATGCGATCAGCCACCTCGAACACATGGGGCATGTTGTGGCTGATCAGGATGATCGGGATGCCGCGCGATTTCACGTCCTGGATCAGCTCCAGTACCTTGCGGCTTTCTTTTACGCCGAGCGCCGCGGTGGGCTCGTCGAGAATGATCACCTTCGATCCAAACGCTGCGGCCCGGGCGACGGCCACGCCCTGCCGTTGTCCACCCGAAAGAGTTTCTACCGCCTGGTTGATGTTCTGGATCGTCATCAGGCCAAGTTCGCTAAGCTTCTCGCGCGCGAATTTCTCCATTGCGGGCTTGTCCAGCATCCTCAACCATCGGCCAAGCGGCCCCTTGCGCCGGATTTCGCGCCCCATGAACATATTGTCGGTGATCGACAGGGCCGGGGACATGGCAAGGGTCTGATACACCGTCTCAATGCCCGCCGCGCGCGCCTCGATGGGCGAGTTGAAGCGGTAGGGCTTGCCATCGAGGGACATCTCGCCCGCGTCCACTTGGATCGCACCGGAAAGCGATTTGATCATCACCGACTTGCCTGCACCGTTATCCCCGATTACCGCCAGAATCTCCCCCGGCATCAAATCGAAGTCGCAGGAATCAAGCGCGGTGACCTTGCCGAAGCGTTTGACAAGCCCGCGCGCCTTCAGAACTGGCTCCGTCATACCGAAAGCCTCCTGATCCATTGGTCCACCGCGACAGCGGCGATAATGAGCAGGCCGATCAGCAGAAACGTCCATTGCGGGTCTGCGCCCTGAAGCCGGAGGCCCAGCGTAAACACCCCGACGATCAGTGCCCCGAACAGCGAGCCGAGGATCGAACCGCGCCCACCGAAAAGCGAGATGCCCCCAATCACCACGGCGGTGATGCTTTCGATGTTGGCAAGCTGGCCGGAGGTGGGGGAGACCGAACCGATCCGCCCGATGAGCGCCCAGCCTGCAAAGGCACAGATGAGGCCCGAGAGCATGTAGACGGACATCAGCGTGCGGTGGACGTTCACGCCCGAAAGCTCCGCCGCTTCGGGATCATCCCCCACGGCGTAAACGTGCCTTCCCCAAGCGGTGTATCGTAACGCATAGGCAAGGCCGAATATCAGTAAGAGCATGAACACCACGCCTACCGTAAAGACCGCGCCGCCAATTTCGAACTTTGTGCCGAACGCCTGCAGGAGCGGCGCATTCGCCTCAATATCCTGAGAACGGATCGTTTCATTTTTTGAGTAGAGGAAGTTCGCGGCAAGAACGATCTGCCACATGCCCAGAGTAACGATGAAGGGTGGCAGCTTGACCCGGCTCACCAACCACCCGTTGATCGCCCCGATCAGCGTACCGCAGAGCAGGCCGCACACGATGGAGACTTCCACGGGCAGGCCATAGCGGAACGTGAACTGCCCCATCACCACCGATGACAGCACCATGATCGCGCCGACCGAAAGATCGATCCCTGCGGTAAGAATCACAAGGCTTTGCGCTGCCGCCACGATCCCGACGATTTGCACCTGTTGGAGGATCAGCGTCAACGCGAACGGTGAGAAAAAGCGCGAACCCTCCAAGATGCCAAAGATCAGGATCGCCGCAACCAGCACGATAAGCGGAACGAGCGACGGGTTTATGTGCAGCAGATGCTGGATATGGCCCACGATGCCGCGGCGGCGATCTTCAAACTCGGCCACTTGCTCGGGGCTGCCGGCTACGGCGCTTTCATAGTCATCACGGCTAGGATCGTTCGTTGACATGGGCAGTCCTCCCCCTCCCCAAGGCGCTAGGATTTGCGCTTTCAAATGTGATGATGGCAGAACGCGGCGCGCCTGTCGCCCCGCGATATGAGGGGCGCCGCGGCGCCCCTCGGGATCTACGGCGCGGTCTTAGCCCCAGCAGAGATCCTTGCCCTCGGCAACGGAGATCGACTCAACGCCATCGACCGCCTCGTCGGTGACGAGCGCGACGCCGGTATCGAAGAAATCCTTGCCAGGAGTCGGTTCGGGCTTCACGTTTTCGTCGGCCCATTTCTTGACGGCCTCAACACCGAGCGAGGCCATCAACAGCGGATATTGCTGCGATGTGGCGCCGATCACGCCCGCCTCCACATTGGCCACGCCCGGGCAGCCGCCATCGACAGAAACGATCAGCACATCATTCTCACGTCCGATTGCCCTCAGCGCCTCATAGGCCCCCGCGGCAGCAGGCTCGTTGATCGTGTGCACCACGTTGATGGTGGGGTCCTGGGCCAGCAGGTTCTCCATTGCGCGGCGCCCGCCTTCCTCGTTCCCGTCGGTCACGTCACTGCCCACGAGGCGCGGATCGTCTTCATCGCCGATCACATTGGGATCGGCGAGATCCACGCCGAAGCCTTCGAGGAAGCCCTGGTTGCGCAAGACATCCACGGTGGGCTGGCTGACATTGAGATCAAGCGTTGCGATCCGCGCATCGGCGGCGGCATCGCCCATCTTGGCGCGAGCCCACTGGCCGATCAGCTGGCCGGCAAGATAGTTGTCAGTCGCAAAGGTTGCGTCCGCCGCATCGATGGGCTCCAGCGGCGTATCGAGCGCAATCACAAGGATCCCGGCATCACGCGCCTGCTGCACGGCAGGCACGATGGAGGATGTGTCCGACGCGGTGATCAGAATACCGCTGGCACCATCGAGGATGCAGGTTTCAATCGCTTGCACCTGGGTTTCGTGATCGCCGTCGATCTTGCCGGCGAATGCCTTCAGCGTCATCCCAAGTTCTTCAGCCTTGGCTTCGGCGCCTTCCTTCATTTTCACAAAGAAGGGGTTGGTATCGGTTTTCGTGATTAGGCAGACGGTTGCGCCGTGGCCGGCCGCCATCGCCGACCCTGCCATGGCAAGGCTCGCAAACGCGGATCCGAGAAGCAGTTTTTTCATGGTGTCCTCCCTAAGAAACTGTGTCGCCGGGCTTCTGCCAGCGTGGAGTGAGCCTACGCGATTCACATTCTAGGTCAATAAATAAATAAAAGTGATTTATAAATTGACAGGGCCGACGTGACCACACACGATGCAGGAGGAGGTTCATTGCCCTGTGGTGCAAAACGACACGCTCATTCGTTATCCTGCCGGTGGATCAAACCAATCGGGCCTGCGCGATCAGAACGCTCGGCTGGTGCTTTCATATTTGCGCCGCCACGGCGCGCTACCTAGTGCCGAGATTGCGCGCCGTTCGGGGCTTTCAGCCCAAACCGTATCAAACATCATCCGAGCTTTAACGGCAGACGGGTTGATCGCGCGAGGGGCTGCCATCAAGGGCAAGGTGGGCAAGCCGTCGATCCCCGTCGGGCTTAACGCGGAAGGCGTGCTTTCCTTTGGGCTCAGTATCGGGCGGCGGGCCACCGAGCTTGTATTGGTGGATTTCGACGGCACCGTGATCGACAGCCGCGCCATCACATACCCCTTTCCGGTTATTGATGACGTGTTCGCGTTTCTTCGTGACAGCAGCGACGCGATCATGGCCTCGCGGCCGGGCGCCCCTCGGCTTCTGGCCGGAATCGGTGTGGCTCGCCCCAACAATATCTGGCAGTGGCTCGAAGTCGTGAACGCACCGGCCGCGGCGCTGCGGGCCTGGCGCGATCTTGATCTAAAGCAGGCTGTCGCTAGGGCAGCAGGCGTCGAGGCGTTCATCGAGAACGATGCAACTTCGGCCTGCGTCGCGGAGCATCTTCAGGGCAGGGGGTCGGAGTTCTCTGATTTCGCCTACATCTTCATGGGCGCATTTGTGGGCGGCGGCCTCGTGCTGAATGGCACGGTTGTCTCGGGCGCCACGCGAAATGCCGCAGCGCTCGGCCCGCTTCCGGTGACCTTGCCCGATGGCGGGGTGACCCAGTTGTTGAACGTTGCATCGCTTCATGTGCTCGAGACCGCGCTGGTGTCGCGCGGTATCGAACCCGGCGCGCTTCGGGCCAATCCTGCCGACTGGTCGGCATATGAGGCTGATCTGGCGCCGTGGATCGAAAACACCGCCCGCTACCTGGCCTTTGTTGCCGCCGCGGTGGGATCGATCGTTGAAGTTGAGGCGGTTCTGATCGACGGCGCGATGCCCGAAGACGTGCGCGCCCGGCTAACGGACGCAACGCGACGGGCCTTTGCCGGGCTCGATGCAACGGGGATCGAACCGTTGCGGATCGAAGAGGCGGCAGTGGGCCGGCGCGCCCGATCCATAGGCGCCGCGCTTTTGCCGATCCACGCCCGTTACTTCGTGGCCTGACCCAACGCAAAAAGCCCCGCATGGGTTGCTCGCAGGGCGTTCTTCTGCACCTTGCCCATGGCGTTGCGCGGCAGCGCTTCGACAAACACGAATACGCGGGGCTGTTTGAAACGCGCAAGCGCCCTAGAACACGCGCCAGAAAGCACGGCCTCGGAAGGGGCTTGGCCAGGCTCTGCCACAATCACCGCCACTGGGCTTTCGCCGAAATCAGGGTGAGGGACCCCGATCACCGCGCTTTCCAGCACCCCAGGCTGGGCGTCCAGCACCAGCTCGATCTCCTTGGGGTAGATGTTGTAGCCGCCAGAGATGATGAGATCCTTGCTGCGACCGACGATCTGAATGTAGCCGTCCGCATCAAAGCGCCCGAGATCGCCAGTAAGAAAGAACCCGTTTTCACGCAACTCTGCCGCGGTTTTCTCAGGCATCTCCCAATAGCCTGCGAAAACGTTGGGGCCGCGCACTTCGATCTGTCCGACGTCGCCCTGCGGCAGGGGCGCACCTGTATCGGGGTCGGTGACCTTCACCTCCACCCCGGGCAGTGGCGGCCCCACCGTTCCTGCCCGCCGTGGCCCGTCATACGGGTTCGACGTGTTCATGTTGGTTTCCGTCATTCCATACCGTTCCAGGATGCGGTGCCCGGTCTGCGCCTCGAATTGCCGGTGCGTTTCTTCGAGCAGGGGCGCGCTGCCGGACACAAACAGGCGCATGTGTTGGGCAGCGTCGCGAGCGAAGCGCGGATCGCCCAAAAGCCGAGTGTAGAAGGTGGGTACGCCCATCATCACCGTTGCGCTGGGCAGGGCGGCAAGCACAGCATCGGGATCAAACTTTGGCAGGAAGATCATCGCGCCCCCTGCCACAAGCGTGACGTTAGTGGCCACGAAAAGCCCATGGGTGTGAAAGATCGGCAGGGCGTGGAGAAGCACGTCATCGGCCGTGAAACGCCACGCCTCAGCCAGGACCTGCGCGTTGGAAATCAGGTTTGTCTGCGTCAGCATCGCGCCTTTGGAGCGGCCCGTCGTGCCAGACGTGTAAAGAAGCGCGGCAAGATCGTCTGCGGCGCGGCCTATTGTGGCGAAGCTCTCCGGCGCCCTATGGGCTTCGTCCGCAAGCGTTCCACCTCCCGAGTCATTAAGGGTCAGGAGCGTCGCTCCGACGGTATCGGCCACCCGCGTGAGGACTTCAGCATCGGCGGGGTCGCATACCAACACCTTGGCGCGGCTGTTTTCGACGAAGTAGCTTACCTCCCCAACAGTGTAGGCGGGGTTCAATGGCAGGAATACCGCGCCTGCCTGTGCGGTGGCGGCGAAGAGGGCAAGGGCATCGGGCGATTTTGGGATTTGCGCCGCAACTCTGTCGCCCGCTACCACGCCACGTTCGGCCAGCACATTTGCGAACTGCGCAGCGCGCGCGAGGAACGTGCGATATGAGATTGTGCTGCCGTCGGCGAGGTGCAGAAACGGTGCCGTGCTGCCCGCATGCGGCGCAAAGAGCCTGTCAAAAAGCGGGTTGGGCATGATCGGCGACTAGTCTTGCGGGATTTCCCTGGCTTCGAAAAAGCGCTCGGCGATCGCGCGCACGCGGCCGGTGCGGAAGATCTGCGGCATCTCCCACTCCGGGGCATCGCCTGCGAAGAGATCAAGAAAGGCGATGGCAAGAGAGGGGTCGTTGGCGACGTTTTCGCGAAAGCTCCACCACGTGCGCGGGTCCGTCAGGGCGTCGCCGGGGTGCTGGATTTCGTGAAACTCATTCTCCAGAACGAGCCCGCGTACGTTCAGGCAAAAGGCCACGTAGAGGTATCCTTCGGGCCAGAAGTAAGCGGGGTTCGACTGGTCTGCACCTTCCGGGCTTGCTTCAACGGCGACCGGTTTTTGCGAGACAAGCGTGCGCAGCATCAGCCCCGCTGCAAAGCCCACGTAGGCCACCTTATCATCCGATGAGGCCGGTTTCTGGGCGTTGAACGCCTTCAGCCAATCCACGAATACCGCGGCGAGTTTGTCCTCATCTACCGCGTAGCGATTGCCGGTTTCTTCCTCGGTGCGTGCGACCTGGCCCTCGAACGCGCCCAGAAACCAGCGCAGGCGCTGGGCCGCCTTGTGAAGCGGCTGATCGGCGAGGGAAAGATCCTGGCTGGACATGAGCACACCTTACAGGTGGGCCGACAGTTGCTGCAACTGCCGTGCCAGCTGGCCGGGTTCTTCCACCGCAGTAAGCACATCGGCCTGGAGCGCCCGGCTGAGCGCCAACGCAAGGTCAAGCAGGCGCTCTTCTTCCTCAAGCGTTTCCCCGCGGATCGCCAAAAGCCAAACCATCGCCGCAACGAGCGCAGTATCGATCTCGCGCTGTTCTTCGGGCGAATGGTGGCGGGTCACTCCGGGTGCGCGCCCGATGGCGCCAGAGGTGCGGATCGCGCTCAGCAGGTTTGCGGCCCGCTCCGCCGCCGTTTCCCCCGCAATTGCAGGCGCGCCCGAAAGCTGGGCCGCGAGGATCGTTTCGCTGACCATCTGGTGATGGGGCAGATCGCAGGCCTGGCGCACCCGTTCCCAGGCGAAGGCCAGCACCATCGCGCAGGTTTCAGCCCTGGCGCCATCGCCTTCTTTGCCCATCAGCACATCCGAGGCGACCGAAATCTCAGCCATGCCGATAGCTCCGCTTATGAAACGGTGGCCAGCGTCATCGAGGGCTTTCAGCGCACCTTCGAAAGGGCGGCGCAGTGGTTCGGGAAGCAAGTTTGCGACCGGTTCGAGCATATCTTCGGTCAAGTCCGCCAAAGTTGCCACTCCGCGCATGGCATCGCGCAGCGGCATCTGAAAGGCCGTGGCAGGCGGGAATGGCGAGGGCGGGCGCATTGTATGAACTTTTATCGGAGCAGGTTACCTGTGCCTATCACCGCGTTGGGGTATTTTCCATGAAGCTGAGCGTGCTGGCCAGATCGGCCACCACCGCCTGGCTACCAAGCCCCATTGCGTTCTGCGCTGACGAGGCCTGTCCAAGCCGAATACAGTCCTCAATCGAGCGGCCAAGATGAAGCCCGGTTGCAAAGCCCGCATTAAAGCAATCGCCGCATCCACAGGTGCACACCACGTCAATTGCATAGGCGGGGACGTCGATCTTGGTGCCGGCCCGGTCGCGATACATCGCCCCTTGCGCCCCAAGGGTCAGAATGATTGCGCCTGCGCCCTGATCGAGTAGGAAGCTGGCAATATCCTCAAAATCAGTGAGGCCCGAAAGCGCCATCGCCTCTTCTTCCGAAGGCATGAAGTAGTCGGTACTGGCTAGGAGCGGCTTGATAAGTGGCAGATCATCGGGGGTTGAGGCAAAAACGTCGAGCGTGGTGGTGCACCCCCTGCGGCGCGCTTCGGCCATCACTTCGGCGTTGCGGCCCTTATCCATCGCATCCATAAGCCCCACGCCACCCACATGGAAGATCTTGGTGTCGAGCACGTCATCAAGGGCTGCGTCATCGACATAGAAGCCAGCTGTTGCGCCCCGTTTGTGAAGCGCGGGGCGCGCACCATCCGGCCGGGTTGTGACAATGCTTGACGAGGTCATATGATCCGCGCAGCGCTGCATATGCTTTGTGTTGACGTCAAAGTCGCTGAGACGACGTAGCACCCAATCGCCCATGAGATCGTTGCCGATGCCGCCGACGGCCTGCACTGTCAGCCCGTGCTTTGCCGCCACGATTGCGGCCGATCCCGCGGCGCCCGAAACGGCAAGCGCAAAATCGTCAACAAAGTAAGTGCCGCCACCTGGCGGGATATCGGTCACCGGCCGACACAGCGCATCGAACGTGTAGAACCCCATCGAGGTGTAGTCGAACCGCATCGCTGACCCTTTTACGCTAGCGCAACCGCGCTCCGGTTACTGAATTGAAGAGGTATATGTGCGCAGGGTCGAACGCTACAGCGGCAGAGCTGTCAAGATCGGCACGGTAGGTCCGGGGGGCCTTGATCTCTAAAAGCTTGTCACCGGTCTTGAGAGTAAGGAAGGTCATGTCGCCCGTGGGTTCCACGCCATAGACGGTGCCGCTGGCGTGGGTGACGTCGCCCCCCACATAGCAGTCTTCTGGCCGTACGCCCAAGGTGACCGTCCCGCCATGCGCGCCTCCAAGGCCGCGTACGGTGACGCCCGGGGCAGTGAAGGTGCCATCGGCCAACGTGCCCTCGATCAAATTCATAGGGGGCGCGCCGATAAACCCCGCCACAAAGGTGTTCGCGGGATCGGAATAGATCTCATCCGGCGTGCCAATCTGCTGGATCGCGCCCGATTGCATGATCACGATCCGGTCGGCAAGCGTCATCGCCTCGATCTGATCGTGGGTCACGTAAACTGTCGTGATCCGCAGTTCGCGCTGGATGTGCTTGATCTGCACGCGCATCGCCTGGCGCAGCTTGGCATCCAGGTTCGAAAGCGGCTCGTCCATCAGAAACGCTTGCGGTTGTCGCACAATGGCGCGGGCGAGCGCCGCGCGCTGCCGCTGGCCGCCCGAGAGCGCGCCGGGTTTCCGATCCAGGTAATCTGAAAGCTCTGTCATCCCTGCGGCTTCGCGCACGAGACGATCCTGTTCGCCCTTTGCCACGCCGCGCATTCGCAAGGGAAAGCGAATGTTCTCGTAAATCGACATGTTGGGGTAGAGCGCATAGCCCTGAAACACCATCGCTACATCGCGGTCGCGCGCGTCGATCTCGTTCATTACCTCGCCATCCATGCGCACTTCGCCCTCGCTTGGGTCTTCCAGCCCCGCGATCATGCGCATCGTCGTTGTCTTGCCACAGCCCGAGGGCCCGAGGAACACAACGAATTCCTCATCGGCGATGTCGATGTTCACATCGCGCACGCCCCACACATCGCCCCATCGCTTCTGGATGCCCTCAAGCTCGATCCGCGCCATTCCCTGCTCCTGTACGCCCGCCCGCGGGCGCCTAACCTTAAGTGTGCCGCCCCCGGCACTTATCCTTTCACCGCGCCCATGGTGAGGCCGCGGCTGAGGTGTTTCTGGATCGCCACGACAACGAGGAACACCGGCACAAAGGCCAGGAAGGCCACAAGCGCTATGGCGTTGTAGATCACGCCATCGGACCCACCGGTGAAATTCGCGAGCGCAACGGACATGGTGTAGGCATCGGGTGTTGAGGCGATCAGCAGCGTGAAGAGAAATTCGTTGATCGCGAAGATCATCGCGATGACAGATGCGGTGATGATCCCCGGCAGCACGGCGGGTATGATGATTTCCCACAAGATACGCAGGTCGGACGCGCCGTCGGTACGCGCGGCGTCTTCAAGCTCCTTTGGGATGTCCAACATGTAGGACCGGATGATCCACGTCACCACGCTGAGGTTGATGGCGGCGTAGACGAACATCAACGCCCAGATCGTATCGAGCAGCCCCGCGTTCCGAAATAGGAAGAAGATCGGGATCGCCACGATCGCGGGGGCCATCATCCGGGTGGAGAGGATGTAGAACGCGATATCGTCCCGCCCCCGGAACTGGTAGCGCGAGAGCGCGAAAGCCGCCGGGATCGCGAGCACCAGATCGATCAGCACCGAGCCGAAGATCGCCAGAACCGAGTTCCTGAGATACTTCCCCATCGGCCAGTCTTCCCAGATCATGTGCCAGGCATCGAGCGAGAAGGTGGGCCAGTAGATCGGTCGCGGAGTGATGATTTCTACCCGCGGGCGCAGGCCGATAGAGAGGAACCAGACCACGGGCAACAGGCAGAAAAGGGCCCAGGCCCCAAGGATCAGGTAGCGGATGAACCGGCTTTCGCCCTTCGATCTGCGCGCCGCCGCCATGCCTTAAGCCCTCGCGGAGACGAAGGCGCGTTTCACCAGCACTTGCGCCACGATGATGGTGAGAATCAGCATGATAACGGAGGCCGCCGAGGCATAGCCAAAGTTGAAGAATTTGAAGCCGGTTCGGTAGATGAAGTAGCTGATCGTCTCGGTTCCAAAGGCCGGGCCGCCCTTGGTGATGATAAAGACGTTGGTGAACATCGTGGTGATGTCGATCCCCCTCAGGATCAGCGCGACAGCGATCACCGGCTTGATCAGTGGCAAAGAGATATTCCAGAAAATCGCAAACCATGAAGCGCCATCAAGGCGCGCAGCTTCTTCCACCTCTTCATCCTGCGCCTGAAGGGCGGCGACGAAGATGATGAACAAAAACGGCGTCCACTGCCAGACATCGGCGAGGATCAAAAGCCCCCGGCTCATCCAGACCGAGGATTGGATAGCAAGGTTGGTTTCGATTAGCCCGATGCGGATCAGCAGATCCGAGAATACGCGGCCATCGAGGAAAAAGAGTTTGTAGATGAAGGCCACCGCGGAGGGCATGAAGAGCATCGGGATCAGGAAGATGATCCGCCAGCCCTGCACCCAAGGGTCTCGATAGGCGTGATAGGCCAGGGTCAGCGCCAGGAGGCATTGCAGCGTCAGTGAAATCGAACCGATTACGAAGGTGTTCCAGAGCGCATTCCAGAACTGCCAGTCGTTGAAAAGATTGACATAATTATCAAAACCAACCGGTCGCCAGGGCCCGAACTTTACGGCGTAGAAGCTTTGTACGATGGCGAAAATGCCCGGGTAGAGCGTGATCACCAGTAAGTATAGCACGGCTGGTGCGACCAGCAGGTACGGAAACCATGCCTTTAGCCGCTTGCTCCGGCGCTTGAAGCTGCGCCGGGGGCGGGCTGCCGGGGCGGCTTGCGCCGCCCCGGCATTCGGCAGGGAGGAATCCGTCATTCCTGAAACCTGTGTCGCTTTCGTTTCCCGCGGGCGGGATCAGAAGGGAAGGGGCTTGCCTTCACCAACATAAAGCCCCGGCGCCGCTGCAGCATAGTCTACCGGATCGTTGCCCGCGTAGAAGCCATTGTCGGTCATGATCTGTTTCACGGCCGCAGCGGCGTTGTCGAGCGCCTCCTTGCCCGTGATCTGGCCCACAACGGCGCGGTTGATCTCGTTGCCGATGGCCTGCTCAATCGGGAAGGCCCCGGGAAGGCGCGGGCTGCACCATGCGTGATCGAGGCTGTCACCCCACACCTTCGCGGGCTGGGATACGGCCTGGAGGTTCTCATTCGTCAGAACCGAGCGGTAGCCGGGCGCCACACCGTTCGCGTTGGCTTCGTTCATCGCCATGATCGAGGCGGTCGTGAGGAAACCGAGCATCAGGAACGCGCCTTCGGGGTTTTGCGCCGAAGCCGACACGCAGGAGGTAGAGCCCGCAATATTCGGTGGCGCGAAGCGCCCGCCTTCAATGCGCGGCTCGTAGATCGTGACGAAATCATCCACGATCTGCGATTGGTCCGGACGCATCGCCTGGGTGCCGCTATCCTGCCAGCTGATGTTGGTGGCCACTTGGCCGCCGAGCCACGCGGCGCGGTTTTCCGGCCAGCCGGCACCCGCATGCCCTTCATTGGCGTGCTTGGCCAGTTCGAGGATGATCTCCATCCCCTTCATGCCTTCCTCGCCGTTGAAGATCGGCTCCCAGTTTTCGTCAAAGAGCATCATGCCCGCCTGGGCCGCGATATGCTCCCACGTGTAGGTTGACCAGAAGCCAGGCGCCACCATCAGGCCCACGCCGGACACCCCGGGCTCCACCTGGTTGAGCTCGGCCGCCACGCGGATCAGCTCATCATAGGTGGGCACCGAGTCAACCTTATCGATCTCGCCGCCTAGGATTTGCTCCATGTACCCCTTGCGCAGGTGCACCATCTGAATGTCACAGTCGAACGGGATCCCGAACATCTGGCCGTTGAAGAAGCCGTAGTTCAGACGATACGTGTCATAGAAATCATCGAGCGGCAGGCCCCATTTCGCAGCGAAATCATCGAGCGGGAAGAGGAAGCCGGGGGCCGCGAAATCGCCAAGCCATGGCGAGAAGAACTGCAGGGCATCGAATGACGCGTTGCCGGAAATGAACTCGGCCAGGGCCTTGTCGTAGAAACTGTCATCGGGGATCGGGACGAGTTCTACTTCGATGCCTGAAAGCTGTTTGAAGGGCTCAAGGCCTTCGGCGGCAGATTCCTGGTCGGCCGCACCGATGGCGAAGCGCACGGTAGAGCCGGCGAGCTCCGAGCGCACCTGCTCCCAGTCAACCGTGCGGATCCAGTCTTTTGAGCTGTCCCAGATCGGCTTGTCGTCGGACATCCCGTACAGGTCGCGATAATCCTCGCGCACATAGCCTGCGATCGAGATCTGATCGAGGACGCTCTGCGGGTCGGGCAGGTGCGAGGCGGCCAGCGCGGGGCGCGCAAGGCCCGATGCGCCGAGCGTTGCGCCCGCAGCGGCACCGGATCTCAGGAACGAGCGCCGGGATATATTGGGGGTGAAAGCCATCGAGTATCCTCCCATGATGGTGTGTGCTTCTTGAGCCCGGGCGGGGCAGGGCGTTGCCGCACTCCGCCCAGAGCGATGAACACTTTCAACTGTAGTGCAACTTTTGTTCGCATCTGGTTATCTGTCAAGCCTATATCGCTCCTCCGCCGCGAAGCAATGATACTCCATCAAGCGCTGCGGCGCAGCAATTGTGCGCAATAGCTTCGAACAAAACAATTGACTTGAGAACATAAGTTCAACAGACTCGCGCCGACTGAAGCGTAGGTTTTTGCACCATGGCATCCAACATCGCTCTTTCCGGGCTGGCGCGGGATCTCGCGGCGCGCGCCGCTGCGGGCGCGCCAGTGCGCGTGGGCCTGATCGGCTCTGGCGAGATGGGAACGGATATCGTAACGCGCGCGGGCATGATGGATGGGGTAGATGTTGCGGCGATTGCCGATATCAACCCGGCCGCCGCCCATCGCGCCGTTGAAATTGCCCGCCGGGCCCCCGGCGGCAGCGCCGATGCCGGCAGCGCCGATGCGCTGAACGCGGTGATCGAGGGCGGGCAGACGGCGATTGCCGACAGCGCCGACCACATTCTGGAATCCGGGCTTATCGATGTTGTGATCGACGCCACGGGCGTGCCCGCCGTGGGCGCCGAGATCGGCCTGCGCGCAATGGAGCGCGGCAAGCATCTGGTGATGATGAATGTGGAGGCCGATGTTACGATCGGCGCCTATCTGCGCCGTGAGGCTGATCGGTTGGGCGTTGTCTACTCCCTCGGCGCGGGCGATGAGCCCTCTTCCTGCATGGAGTTGATCGAGTTTGCCTCTGCCATGGGGCACCGGATCGTCTGTGCGGGCAAGGGCAAGAACAATCCGCTTAATTTCGACGCCACGCCGGACGTTTACATGGAAGAGGCCACGCGCCGGAACATGAACCCCCGGCTTTTGGTCGAATTCGTGGATGGCTCGAAAACGATGGTTGAGATGTGCGCCATCGGCAATGCTACCGGCCTGATCCCCGACTGCGATGGCATGCACGGGCCTGCCGCCGGGCCGAAAGAGCTCGCCAAAACCCTGATCCCGATGAAGGATGGCGGGCTTCTGAGCGATATCGGCCGCGTCGATTATTCGGTGGGGCAGGGCCTGGCGCCGGGCGTGTTCGTGATTGTAGAGGCCGAGCATCCCCGCGTGCACGAGCGGATGACTGATCTCAAGATGGGCGAGGGCCCCTATTTCAGCTTCATTCGCCCCTATCACCTGACCTCACTAGAAGTGCCGCTCACCTGCGCGCGCGCAGTGCTTTATGGCAAAGCCGATATGGTGCCGCTCGATAGGCCAGTGGCTGAAGTCTGCGCGGTAGCCAAGCGGGATCTGAAGCCCGGCGAAACGCTTGATCAAATCGGCGAGTACACCTACCGCGCTTGGGCGATGGAAGTGTCTCGTGCCCGTAGCGCGGAGGCGCATCCGGCGGGGCTGCTGACGGGCGCGACAGTCACACAATCCATCGCGAAAGGTGGGCTGATCACTGCGGCCAACACGGCCCTCCCCGACGCACCCATCGTGGCGATGCGGCAGAAGCAAAACGAGATGATCTATGGCCGGGAACCCGCAGATGCTTGATGCCAATACGCCCTATGCGGTGCGCACCTACAGCCCGGAGGCGCTGATCGAAGCGCTACGCAAGATGTACCTCATCCGCAGCTTCGAAGAGGGCGCGGAGGACAGCTACACGCGCGGCCTGATCCACGGCACGATGCATCTCAGTATAGGGCAGGAGGCGTCTGCCGTCGGCTCGTGCATGGCGCTGAGTGATGATGACAAGATCACCTCTACCCACCGCGGCCACGGGCATTGCGTGGCCAAGGGCGCCGATCTCGGCAAGATGTTTGCCGAATTCTTCGGCAAGGAAACCGGCTATTGCCGCGGGCGCGGTGGCTCAATGCACATCGCCGATGTCGATAAGGGCAATCTCGGCGCAAATGGCATCGTGGGCGGCGGGTTGCCCATTGCCGTTGGCGCCGCGCTTTCGGCCAAGCGGCTCGGAACAGGCGCGGTCACCGTCTGCTTCTTCGGCGACGGGGCGAACAACGAGGGCGCATTCCATGAGGCGCTCAACATGGCGGCGGTCTGGAAATTGCCTGTCGTCTTCATATGCGAAAACAACAAATATGGGATGTCGACATCGACCGAGCGATCGACAGCAGTGAAGAATGTGGCAGAGCGCGCCGCGGCCTATGCGATGCCGGGAGAAACGGTGGATGGCAACGACTTTTCCGCCGTCACCGAGGCGGTGGATAGTGCCGTGGCCCGGGCGCGGGCGGGCGAGGGGCCGAGCCTCATAGAAAACGTGACCTATCGCTGGCGCGGGCATTCGAAATCCGATCGCAACCGCTACCGTACCAAAGAAGAGATTGCGGAGTGGCAGGCGAAGGATCCAATCGCCCGAATGGGCCAAATGCTGATCGATCATGGCATTCTGACTGAGGCTGATCTACCGAGTATTGAAGAAGAGGTGGCTGAAACCGTGGCCAAGGCCATCGCGTTTGCCAAGAACAGCCCCGATCCGAAGATCGAAGAGGCCACGCGCGACGTCTACACTTCCCATCTTTCTGGTGGAGCTGCCGCATGAATGCGGAAAACGGGCCTCAGGTGCGCACGCTGAGCTATGCCGAGGCGATCCGCGAGGCGATGGACATTGCGCTCGCCGAGGATGAGCGCGTGGTGCTCATGGGAGAGGATATCGGTGTCTACGGCGGCGCATTCCAGGTAACGGGCGATCTGGTGGAGAAGTACGGCGACAGCAGGGTGATGGACACGCCGATCTCCGAGCTTGGCGGGGCGGGTGTTGCCGTGGGTGCGGCGCTGACAGGGCTCAGGCCAATTTTTGAATTCCAGTTCTCCGATTTCGCCACCTTGGCGATGGAGCAGATCGTCAATCAGGCGGCCAAGCTGCGCTTTATGCTAGGCGGCGCAGTCTCTGTGCCGGTGGTAATGCGCTTTCCTGCCGGATCTGGCACGGGCGCGGCTGCCCAGCACTCCCAAAGCCTGGAAGCATGGCTGGGCCATGTGCCGGGCCTGAAGGTGGTACAACCCTCTACGCCAGAGGATGCTAAGGGCCTGCTGCTGGCCGCGCTCGAGGATCCCGACCCGGTGATGATTTTCGAGCATAAACTGCTCTATAAAATGCAAGGGCCGGTGCCCGAGGGCCGCTACCACACGCCCATCGGTAAGGCCGCGATCCGGCGAGCGGGTACTGATGTGACCATCGTGGCCACCTCGATCATGGCGCAAAAGGCGATTGCGGCAGCCGAAGAGCTTGGCGATAGCGGTGTTGCGGCGGAGGTGATTGACCTGCGCACGGTGCGCCCGATGGATCGCGAAACCGTGGTGGCCTCAGTGCGAAAAACCGGGCGGCTGCTATGCGTTTACGAAGGCGTCAAGACCCTTGGCGTCGGCGCCGAGGTAAGCGCGATGGTGGCAGAGAGCGATGCCTTCGATTTCCTCGATGCGCCCATCGTGCGGCTTGGCGGCGCAGAAGCGCCAATCCCCTATAACCCCGAGCTTGAGAAGGCGGTGGTGCCGCAGGTGCCCGATATCGTCCAGGCAGCAGCGGCGCTGGCGCAAGGCCGAACCTGATGCCCACCGAAGTGATCATGCCGAAGGTCGATATGGATATGGCCTCCGGCACCATCATGGCGTGGCACGTGGAGGCCGGCCAAACGGTGGCCGCGGGCGACCCCCTCTTCGATATCGAAACTGACAAGGCTGCAATGGAGGTGGAGGCACCCGGGGCGGGCATTCTCCATCACTTGGCCCCCGAAGGCACGAAAATCGCGATTGGGGAGCCGGTGGCATACCTCTACGCAGAGGGCGAAGAGGTGGGCGACCCGCCGGCGTCCCTGCCTGACCCGGTAGAACAGCTTTCCGAGGCACCCCAGGATGAGGCACCTCAGCAAGACGTGGCGGCGCCCGAACCCGCCCACGCCGAAGCGGCGCCTGCGGGCCGTGATCTTCGAGCCACGCCACGCGCCCGCGGCCTTGCGCGTGACGGGGGCATAAACCTTGCTGCTGTTCAGGGCAGCGGCCCGCGGGGTCGCATTCAGGCCGGCGACGTTGCCGCGCTTCTGAAAACACCCGCGGCCCCAGTGCAGGGCGGCGCTCTCTCGATCACTCGGTCCAAGGGCGGCACCGGCACGCCGGTGATTCTGCTTCATGGTTTTGCCAGCGATGCGGCTTCCTGGGCCCCGCTGGAACCGGCGCTCAAGCACCGCCCGCTGATACGCATCGATCTTCCGGGCCACGGCCGCTCACCCAACCTGCCCGTCGCCGATTTCGCCGCGTTAGCGGCGTTCGTCCGGCGCGCGTTTACCGAGCTTGACCTCGCGCGTGCGCATCTCATCGGCCACAGCCTTGGAGGGGCGCTTGCGCTTGCACTGGCCGATACGCGCCCGCGCAACGTGGAAAGCCTGACCCTGATCGCCCCCGCCGGGCTCGGGCCCGAAGTGGATGGGGCAACCCTGAACGGAATCACGCGCGCAAGTCGTGTGGAAAGCCTCGCCCCTTGGCTGCGCCGCCTTGTGCGGGATGAAAGGATTGTCACTGAAGGGTATGCTCGCGCGGTGATGATGACCCGCACCGATCCCGGGCTTCGCTTGGCTCAGGCCGAACTGGCGGAGGTCCTGTTTCCAGATGGCGTGCAGGCCTTCGATCTGCGCGCGGCGCTTGCGCGTGTCGCAGCGCCCACCCGCGTCATTTGGGGTAAGCGCGACCGCATCATCCCGTGGCGCCACGCTCTGGAGGCGAAGGGAGCGGTGGCGCTGCATCTCTTTGACGATGTTGGCCACCTGCCGCAGATCGAGGCGGCGGAAGAGATTGGCAAATTGCTCGCACCGCACCTATGATGCGCGCCCTGAGGCAGGATTCAGGGCAGCGCATGGCCGCGAAGGATCACGACGATAGAGACGCCGGGCCCCGCCCGGTGCGCGATCCGCACAAGGAACTCCGTGTGCGGGCTGCGTGGCTTTACTATGTTGAGGGCCTGACGCAATCGGACGTTGCCGCCCGTTTGGGCGCAAATCGGGTGATGATCACACGGCTGTTGTCAGACGCGCGGGCGCGTGGGGAAGTGGTGATCCGGATCAAATCCGACATCACGCCCCTCGTGGAGCTTGAGCGCAGGTTGGAAGAGCACTTTGGCCTAAAGCGCGCGATCGTTGCGCCGTTTTCTGACCCCGAGGGCGATCCCACCCGCGCCATCGCGTCTGCCGCCGGTGCTTTTGTGACGGGCTGCATGGCCAATAATATGACCGTTGGGGTGGGCTGGGGCCGCACGCTTCAAGCGATGCTGCCATTTGTAGAGGAGCGCCCGCTCACCGGCGTGCGCGTGATCTCACTTCTGGGCGGGATAACCCAGGCGCGCCGGTTTAACCCTGCTGAGTTCGCCTGGCAATTTGCCGAGCTTTTCAACGCCGAGGGCTTTCTTATTCCCGCCCCCGCAATCGTCGACTCGCCTCAAACCAAAGAGGCGCTGCTCGAACAATGCGGGCTGGAACAGATCCTTGAAATGGCGGAGCGCTGCGATCTTGTGCTGCTCTCCTGCGGTGGCATCACCTCGCTCACCACATCCTACCGGGTGGGCCATGTGACGGAAGCGGAGCGCCAGGCGATGGTCGAGGCCGGGGTGGTTGGCGACGTGCTTTACAATTTCCTCGATCGCGACGGGCGGCTGGTGGACAGCCCCGTCAACGCCAGGTCAATTGCGATGCCGGTAGGGCGGCTTGCGCGCATTCCCGGCAAAGTCCTCATCTCGGGCGGGCCAGAGAAGACTGTGATCCTTCCGGCCACTCTGAAAGCCCTGACACCAGAAACCCTGATCACCGACGAGATCACCGCCCGCGCTTTGCTCGACGCCTAGATTTTTTGCAACTGGCCGCATGTAACGGGCGGGTGAACCCCGGCAAGCTCTGCGCGAGCCATCGTTTCAAAATTTTCACAAAATCTACAGGAAACTGTCTTGCAGCGCCCGTAGCCCGAGCCGGCAACGTGGGGGCGCATATATGCTGGCAATCGATGGGCTGACGAAGCGGTTCGGGCCGAAAACCGCGGTGGACGCGGCGACGTTCGACGTGTCTGAACCGGCCATGATCGGGGTGATCGGCCGCTCGGGCGCAGGCAAATCCACCATGCTTAGGATGCTCAATCGCCTGACGTCGGAGACCGAGGGCACGATCACTTTCGAGGGCCGCGAGATCACCGCGCTAACCGGTTCCGCCAAGCGCGCTTGGCAATCCGAATGCGCGATGATCTTCCAGCAGTTCAACCTCGTGCCGCGCATGGATGTGGTCTCCAACGTCCTTCACGGCACGCTGAACAAGCGCTCTACTCTCGCGACGCTGTTCAACCTTTATCCCACCGAGGACATTCACCATGCGATTGAGATCCTCGATCGCCTTGGTATTTCCGAACAGGCTGCGAAGCGCGCCGAGGCGCTTTCGGGCGGGCAGCAGCAGCGCGTGGCTATCGCCCGGGCGCTGATGCAGGATCCCAAGATCATCCTTGCCGATGAGCCCATCGCCTCGCTTGACCCGATGAATGCCCAGATCGTGATGGAGGCGTTGCGCCGCATTCACGAAGAAGACGGCCGCATGATCATCGCCAACCTTCACACGCTCGACACAGCGCGCCGCTACTGTGACCGCGTGATCGGGATGCGCGATGGCCGGATCGTTTTCGATGGCACGCCCGCGCAACTCACCGCAGGCGTTGCCCGCGATATCTACGGGGCCGGGGCGGACTTTTCCGAAGCCGCGACCTCAACCGAAATCGGTGCGCTCACCCGCACTGAGCCTCACGCCGCGACGGCGTAATCCCCTACCCAACCGAGAAATAGCGCGGGAGAGACCTGCGCGATCATAGAGAGAGAACGAAATGAAACGCACCCTTGCTCTTGCCCTTGCTGCCTCGACCGCGCTGTCGACCGGCGCGCTTGCCGAAGGCATTGAGGAGTTCCGCATCGGCATCCTCGGCGGCGAAAACGCACAGGACCGTTTGAACAGCTACAGCTGCCTTCAGGAATACGCCGAAGAGGCGCTGGGCGTACCGACCAAGCTCTTTGCCCCTGCCGACTATAATGGCGTGATCCAGGGCCTGCTCGGCGGCACGATCGATATGGCCTGGCTTGGGCCCTCATCTTACGCTGCGATCTATCTCGAAGATCCCGAGGCCGTGACGCCCGTATTGATCAAGGTGAACATGGATGGTTCCATCGGCTACCACTCAATCGGATTTGCCCGCGCCGACAGCGGCATCTCCTCGCTGGAAGATATGGAAGGCAAGGTGTTCGGCTTCGGTGATCCGAACTCCACCTCCGGTTACCTCATCCCCTCCATCGAGATCCCCGAAGCCACCGGCGCTTCTATGGAATCGGGCGACTATTTTGGCGAGGTCACCTTCACCGGCGGCCATGAGCAGACAATCGTTTCGGTGTTCAACGGCGATGTGGATGCAGGCGTGACCTGGGCCGATGGTCAGGGCGCGTGGGAAGATGGTTACAACTCCGGCGCGCTTCGCAAGGCCGTGGATGCCGGCCTCGTCGATATGAACGAGTTGGTCCAAATTTGGCAGTCGAAAGTCATCCCCGAAGGCCCCATCGTGCTGCGTAACGCGCTGCCTGACGATGTACGGGCTACGATGACAGAGCTTGTGGATACCCTGCACGAGCGTGATGTGGATTGCGCCTATGGTGTGGCTGCCGGCGAAACGCTGGGATTCCAGCCGGTAACGCATGAAACCTACACCTCGATCGTCGAGGCCCGCAAAGCAAAGATCGGCGGCTAAGCCGATCCTGCGAAAGCCGGGGCCTCACGCGGGCCCCGGCCATCTTTTTGGGGCAGGGTATGGCGGAACTTTCGACGAACCAAACCGGCCGCGCGGGCGTTGATGCCGTGCAGGCGGGCTATCTGGAACTTGTACAGCGCAAGCGCCTCTATGGCGGGCTGACGCTTCTGATCTTCATTCTTTTGATGATCGCCGGCTTCATGGTGGCCGATGGCCGAAACGCCGGTGGGTTCTGGGACGGGATCGCCAATGTGGGCGATTACCCCGAATCCGTGATCTCCGAAGCCTGGGAACAGCGCGCGAACCTGCCGGGTTACATGGTGGAGTTCTTCCCCGCACTGATTGAGACGGTAAACATCGCAGCCGTTTCCACCCTGATCGGCGTTCTGGCGGGTTTTCTTTTGGCGATGCATGGCACACGCGGTCTTGCGCTCTTCCCGCGCGCAATCCCGTTTGTGCGGCGCGTCACCGATGTGATGCGCGCTATCCCCGAAATCGTTATCGCGCTTGTACTGATCTTCGTGATGGGCGGCGGGCCGGTGCCCGCGATGATCGCCATCGCGATCCACACCGCTGGCGCCATTGGCAAGCTCTTTTCGGAAGTCGCTGAAAACGCGGACCTCAAGCCCGTTGACGGACTCGCCTCCGTGGGCGCGAACTGGAACCAGCGCATCCTTCTGGGCGTCGTCCCGCAGGTGGCGCCAAATTACCTCAGCTACGCGCTCTTGCGGTTCGAGATCAACATCCGCGCCTCCGCGATCCTGGGGTTCGTGGGCGCGGGGGGCATCGGGTATGAGCTGCGCAACTCGATGTCCTGGGGCCAAGGCCGGTTCGATGAGGCCGCTGCGATCTTCCTGCTACTTTTTGCAACCATCGTCCTGGTCGATCAAGTCTCAAGCCGGATGCGCAACCGGTTGACGGAAGGGGGCCAGCTATGACCGCCGCCGCCATTGAAACGCTGCAGCACGATGCCGTGGAGCAGTTCCGCAGAAAGCGTCTGATCGGCTTTTCGATCCCCGCCGCGATCTTCGCCTACCTCGTCTATATCTTCTTTGCCTTCGATATCCTGGGGCTATGGGAGCGCGCGCGGTGGGACAATGCGGTGACTCTGGCCTCCGATAGCTGGAGCTACAAGGTACACGTCACCCGCGATCACCGCGACGAAAGCCTGGCCTACGCCATCGAGGGTGAGCGCAAGGGCCGTTACCCGGAGGGCGAACGGCCCGACTGGGTGACCGAAACGCCAGAGGTGACGACGATCGATCTGGGCGAACGCCATGTCGTGCGCCTGCTGCCGGGGAACCGGACGGAATACGAGATCCCCGGCTACGGCACGTTCACGGCGGAATTCACCGGCAGCGAGGTTGTCACCAACCTCGAAGGCGAGGTGCCCGATTGGATCAACGCAAGCCGCAACCGTGTGGCGGTGAAAACCGATGAGGGCCGCCTCACGATCACCCGATCGAAGACGGAAGTGTTCAACTACTTCCCCGGCTGGGAGCTGTTCTTTTTCACCCTCGACAGCCCCTATCACGGGGCCTCCTTGAGCGAGATCGCCTTTGGGGCGCAAATCGATCCCGAGCGCGGCAACCTGAGCGGTGCTTGGGAGGATTTTTGGGGCAACGCCATGTGGCGGCATGGCGAAGTGCTCTGGGCCATCGGGGAGACGATCCTGATGGCGTTTCTGGGCACCTTCGGGGCCGCGATCATCGCGCTGCCGCTGTCCTTCCTCGCCGCCAAGCGCTTTGCGCCGATCATGGCCGTGCGCTTCGCGATGCGGCGGGTCTTCGATTTCGTGCGCGGCGTGGATGCGCTGATCTGGACGATCATCCTCAGCCGCGCCTTCGGGCCCGGGCCGCTGACCGGCGCGCTGGCGATCCTGATCACGGATGCGGGCACGTTCGGTAAAATCTTCTCCGAAGCGCTCGAAAACGTGGATGAAAAGCAGATCGAGGGCGTGAGTTCCACCGGCGCCAAGCCGCTTCAGCGCTACCGCTTCGGGGTGATCCCGCAGATCGTGCCGGTGCTTCTGGCGCAGATCCTCTACTTTCTGGAATCCAACACACGCTCGGCCACCATCATCGGGGCGATCACCGGGGGCGGCATCGGCCTGATGCTGACGCAGGCGATCCAGACCCAGAAGGATTGGGAAGAGGTGGCCTATTACATCGTGCTGATCATCATCATGGTGATCTTTATGGATTGGCTTTCGGGGCGCCTGCGCGCGCGGCTGATCAAAGGCGATGAAGGCGGGCACTAATGTAAAATGACACGGCTGAAGGAAGACGCGCCGTTCCTGCATGACGGATGCGAGATCACGAACGTGCGCTTCGGGCGGTATTGCGAGGTGGGTAAGGGCAGCCGCGTGGCGCATTCTGAGTTCGGCGATTACAGCTACTGTGATCGCTATGCCGATATCGCCAACACCAGCGTGGGGAAGTTCGCCAATATCGCGAGCTTCGTACGCATCGGGGCCACAGATCATCCGTTAGATCGCGCGTCGCTGCACCATTTCATGTATCGCTCGGAAGATCTTTGGGAGGATGCGGCGGACGATGCCGCCTTCTTCGCCCAGCGCGCCGCGCGGCGTGGATCCATTGGCCACGATACCTGGTTGGGCCATGCCTGTCAGATCAAGCCCGGGGTGGCGGTGGGCCATGGCGCGGTAGTGGCCTCGGGCGCGATCGTCACGAAAAATGTAGCGCCCTACACGATTGTGGCTGGTACACCTGCCAAACCGATGCGCGCGCGGCAGCCGGGGCCGATTGCGGAGCGGCTGATGGCGCTGGCGTGGTGGAATTGGAGCCATGCGGCCTTGCGCGCCGCACTTGAGGATTTTCGCGCGCTGAGCGCCGAGGCGTTCCTGGAGAAATACGAGTAGGGCCGCGCCAGGGCGCGCGCCTCAATGCTCCAATGTCAGTGTTATCCGATCGCTGGCAAACCAGGTGCGCCCGTATTGCACCGGCCAGCCCTCCGCCACGTTCATCGAGGAGGTCACCAGAAGCGGCGCGCCCGTCCGCAGCCGCAAATGCGCCGCCTGGCTGGCATCGGCGACGGCGGCCCAGAGCCGCGTTTCGCTGCGCACGTAATCGGCCACGCCCACGGCGGCGAGCGCATCCGTCACCCCCTCGCTTTCGCGCAGCGCCGCGGCGATGCCGGGCAGGCGAATCTCGGGAAAATGGCTTTCGGCCAGTGCCACCGGCGTTTCATCGGCGAAGGAGATCGTGTGGGTGACGCAAATCTCCGCACCGGAGGTGAGGCGCAGCCGCCGCGCCTCCCGCTCAGATGCCGCGCGGAGTTCGATCGATAGCATCTCGCGCCGCGCCATCCGCCCCGCCTCGCGCAGGTTCTGGTGAAAGCGCACCCGATCACTCAGCGGGTAATCGAGCGGTTGGGCCAGAACGAAGGTGCCAGCCCCGCGGCGACTGTGCACGAGCCCGTCTTCGGCAAGTGCACCGATTGCGTGGCGCACGGTGTGGCGGTTTACCCCGAAGCGTTTGGCGAGCGCCGCTTCGGGCGGCAGTTTGCTGCCTTCGGGATAGTGCCCCTCTGCGATTGCCGATCGCAGGGCCCGCGCGATCGTTTGCCAAAGGGGGGCAGGGCGGGGCTCTGTCATGAAAGTTTTACGAGCATGTTGCGAAGCGATGGTCTAAGATATGTCTAGTTGTATAGTATGCACCGGAGTTGTCTAGATGGCAGCCACACTGGCCCCCGAAGTTGCCCCAGACACTAAGGCCCGCCGCGCCAATATGGGCGTTCTCGCCCGTGCCCCCGAGGGCCGCGCCGCCGCGCTTTTGGCGCGCGCCGGGCTCGCCCAGGCCTTCGATTGGCTGCGCCGGCCCGAGATCGGCACGGTAATGGTGCGGGGCCGGGCCGGGGGCACAGGCGCGCCGTTCAACCTTGGCGAGATGACCGTCACACGCGCCGCACTGAAGCTTGGCTGCGGCGCGGTGGGCCATGGCCATGTGGCTGGGCGCAGCAAGCCCGGGGCCGAGGCCGCCGCGCTGATCGACGCGCTGATGCAAACGGGCGTGGCGGCGGAGGTGGAGGCTGCGGTGCTTGCCCCCCTGCGCGCCGAGGAGGCCGCGCGCAAATCCGCGCGCGCTCAAAAGGCCGCCGCCACCAAGGTTGAGTTTTTCACGCTCGTGCGAGGGGAGGATTGATGCAAGCCGAAACGCTTGAGGGCGGGTTCGCCGACCCGCCGCGTGAGGCGGCCTACGCCTTTCGCGGGCTTATGCGCGCCATGGCGCGGCCCGGAACGATTGAAACACTTGCGGGTGCCGCCCCACCGGCCCCCCTTTCGCCCGCCGCCGGCACCGCGCTGCTCACGCTTTGCGATCCTGATACGCCGCTGTACCTGGCCGGCGCCTTCGATACTCCTGATATACGCGCCTGGGTGGCCTTTCACACCGGCGCGCCGCTCACCGGCCCGGCGCATTGTGCCTTTGCGCTGGGCTCTTGGGAGGATGTGCTGCCGCTTGATCCTTATCCCATCGGCACACCGGAATACCCGGATCGTTCGGCCACCCTGATCATCGAATGCGAGGCGCTCGCGCAATCCGGCGCTACGCTCTCGGGCCCGGGAATTCGGGATACCGCCACGCTCGCCTTGCCCGATACCGAGCTTTTCCGCCGTAACACTGCCCGTTTCCCCCTTGGGCTTGATTTCCTGTTCACTGCGGGCCGCGAGATCGCCGCGATGCCCCGCACAACGAGGATTGTCTGATGTATGTTGCCGTCAAAGGCGGGGAGCGCGCGATCGAGAATGCCCATGCCTGGCTGGCCGAAGAGCGCCGGGGGGATACCGCGGTTGCGGAGCTTTCGGTTGCGCAGATCCGCGAACAGCTTTCGCTCGCCGTCAACCGGGTGATGGCGGAGGGATCACTCTATGATCCTGATCTTGCCGCGCTCGCAATTAAGCAGGCCCGGGGCGATCTGATCGAGGCGATCTTTCTCATCCGCGCCTACCGCACCACGCTGCCGCGCTTCGGTGCGTCAGAGCCGGTAGACACCGGCGCGATGGCGTGTGACCGGCGGATCTCGGCCACCTTTAAAGATCTGCCGGGTGGTCAGGTTTTGGGGCCGACCTTCGATTACACCCATCGCCTGCTGGACTTTAAGCTTGCAGCGGAAGGCGAGGTGCCTCCAGCGCCAAGTCGTGAGGCCGAAGAAACGCACGTGCCGCATGTTACCGAGTTTCTCAATCTGGAGGGCCTGATCGAGGATGCACCGACGGAGGAGACGGAACCCCGCGATCTCACCCGCGAGCCGCTAGAGCTTCCGGCGGACCGGGCGCTGCGCCTTCAGGCACTAGCCCGCGCTGATGAGGGCTTCACCCTCGCCCTCGCCTATTCCACTCAGCGCGGCTACGCCCGGAACCACGCTTTTGTGGGCGAGCTTCGGATCGGCGCCGTGGCGGTGGAGATGGATATCCCCGAACTGGGCTTCGCTATCGAGATCGGCGAGATCACGGTTACAGAATGCGAAACCGTAAATCAGTTCGGTGGATCGAAGACCGAACCCCCCCAGTTCACCCGCGGCTACGGGCTGATCCTCGGCCAATGCGAGCGCAAGGCGATCTCGGTGGCATTGGTGGATCGCGCGATGCGGTGGGAGGAGCTGGGCGAAGACAATATCGGCGCACCGGCGCAGGACATCGAGTTCGTGCTCTCCCACGGCGACAACATCCAGGCGACGGGATTTCTGGAACACATTAAGCTGCCCCACTACGTAGATTTCCAGGCGGAGCTTGAGTTGATCCGCAAGTTGCGGCGCGAGGCCGAAGTCACATCCGCACAAGAGGCGGCGGAGTGACCGGGGTGTGCATCAGGCAGCGCCGCGATGCGTGCAGCTTCGGCTTTGGTGTGGCCCGTCTCGCGTGGTCAGCCATCGCGCTCCTCGCTCAGGCTGCGGGTGCGGCCCTCGCTCGTGACCCAAATGTATTCGCCCGATTTCTGATCAAGCCGAAGGGTGGCACCGTTGCGTTGCCCCTGGCCCCGCTGCGCCATCACGAACACCAGCATTGTACCGAGCAGGATGACGAAGCTTGCGGCGGCGGTGATCAGATACTCCATAAACGGCTCTCCAAGGTGGGGCAGCCCGAGGATCGCGCCGCGTCCCGGCCCAACCTAGGGCGGCTGCGACAAATTGCCCCAAATTTCTATCCGTATGGTCAAGAAAGCACTCTGGCATGACCGATCAGTCTTACAACTTTGCCTATCTTGATGAGCAGACCAAGCGCATGATCCGGCGGGCTATCCTCAAAGGGCTCGCCATCCCCGGTTATCAGGTGCCGTTCGCCAGCCGCGAGATGCCGATGCCGTACGGTTGGGGCACGGGTGGCGTGCAGGTAACCGCAGCGGCGCTCACCCCAGACGATACGTTGAAAGTGATCGACCAGGGCGCCGATGACACCACAAATGCCGTTTCGATCCGAAAATTCTTTGAGCGCACGGCGGGCGTGACCACCACCACGGCTACCGCGCAAGCAACAGTAATCCAAACACGCCACCGGATCCCGGAAACCTCGCTTACCGAGGATCAGATACTCGTCTATCAGGTGCCGATCCCAGAACCCCTGCGATTTCTCGAACCGCGCGAGACAGAGACGCGAAAGATGCATGCGTTTGAGGAATACGGGCTGATGCACGTCAAGCTTTACGAAGACATCGCGCGCCATGGCCATATTGCGACATCCTACGCCTACCCGGTGCGCGTGGAAGGGCGCTACGTGATGGATCCATCGCCCATTCCCAAGTTCGACAACCCGAAGATGGAGATGGACGCGATCCAGCTTTTCGGGGCCGGACGCGAGCAGCGCATTTATGCGCTTCCGCCCTGGACGCGGGTCGTCGGCCTCGATTTCGAGGATTACCCGTTTGAGGCGACAAAAGCGCCGCAGAGCTGCGGGCTCTGCGGGGCTGAAAATAGCTATCTTGATGAGGTGATCACCGATGATGCGGGCGGGCGGATGTTTGCTTGCTCGGATACCAACTATTGCGAAGGCCGCCGCGCGGCAGGGTATAACGGTGCGGGCGAAAGGCCGCCGGTGGCCCTGTGACTGCCCGCGTTCTTCACCCGCCTACTATTCTCCATGGCGCCGCATGCCATGCGGCCCCGTTCTGGCCCGAAGGACGGGCGCTCACCCTGCCTGGGCACGGGATCGTGCCGCGCGCCCCTGCCACCGTTGAGGCCTATGCCGAATACATCGCGATGCATCTGCCGCCGCGTGGCGCGCTTATCGGCCATTCTCTGGGCGGCATGGTGGCGCTCACCCTGGCCGCGCGCCTCGGTGACGCCGTGAAGGCGCTCGTTCTGGTGGATACGCCGCTGCGCTTGCCGCTAGGGCCTCTGCATCGCTTGGGTATGGCTATGATCCCTGGCCTGGCCCGCGCGCCCCAGCTGATTGCCGAAGTGATCTGCCGGCGTACATCGAACCGCGCCGCCCGCCCGGCGATCCGCGCCTCGATTGCGTCGATGACGCCTGCTGGGCTGCGGGATGCGATGCGCGCCGCGCTGGCCTTCAACGGCTGGCCGCTCCTGGCTCGGGTCACTTGCCCTGTGCTTGCCGTTTGGGGGCAGGCGAGCCTGCTGACCAAGCAGGCCGAGGCCGCAGCGATCGACGCGCTTCCGGCGGGCCGGTCCGTCACCTATCCCGGCGGCCATCTCGTGCAGTTTGACCACCCCGACCGCTTCGCTGCCGATGTAACGCGTTTTCTCGAGGCGCATCCATGACGGGCCAGGGAATGGTGACGGAAACTGTTTGGCTGCACGGCGCGGGCCTCGCGGGCGCGACATGGGCGGGCTTTGGCGGGTATGCGCCCGATCTTCCGGGCCATGGCACGGCGCCCCGTGCGGCCACGCCTACTGTTGAGTCCTTTGCCGATGCGCTCACCCCCGCCTTGCCTGAGCGGATGCACCTTGTCGGCCACTCCCTCGGCGGCATGGTTGCCGTTGAGCTGGCCGCGCGCCTCAAAGATCGTGTGCTTTCGCTGGTGACGGTGGAGGCTGTGCCCACGGTTCAACTTGGCATGTTCATGCGCTTCGCGGCCCGGTCCGCTATGGGCCTCTTTCGCCTGATCGGGCCACGCGGCGTCGCTCGCCTGTCCGGGCTTGGCCAACCTGCCGACGTTGCAAAACACATTCGCCCGTATATCGCAGCGATGAAGCCCGGCGCGATGGACGACAGTCTAACTGCCGCCTTCGCTTACGACGCCCGCCCCCGGTTGGCGCATGTCAGCGCACCGGCGCTTGTCATCGTGGGCCGCAAGAACCGCCAAACCCATGCTGGCGCCCGCATGATGGCCGAGATGCTAGGCGCGCCGTTTCAGGTGATGGACGGCGGCCACATCCTTCACGTCGAGGCGCCCGAAGCTCTGCGACGCCACATTGCCGACTTTCAAGGGAGCCTTGGATGACCCCGTTACTGTCTGCCCGCGCGATCACCAAGCGCTATGGCCCACATATCGGATGCGCCGATGTGAGTTTCGATCTCTACCCCGGCGAGGTCATGGGCATCGTCGGTGAAAGCGGATCGGGAAAAACCACGCTTCTCAATTGCCTTGCGGGACAACTAGACCCTGACAGCGGCGCGGTTGTCTTCGACACGCGTGTGGATGGGCCTCGCGACACGCGCAAGATGAGTGAACCCGAGCGCCGCATGCTCGGCCGCACCGATTGGGCCTTCGTTCACCAGCATGCCCGAGATGGCCTGCGCATGAACGTGTCAGCTGGCGGCAACGTGGGCGAACGGCTTATGGCGGTGGGCGCGCGCCGCTACGCCACGATCCGTGCCGAGGCCGCCGAATGGCTGGAGCGGGTGGAGATCGATCCCGCTCGGATCGACGATCGCCCAACCACCTTTTCTGGCGGTATGCAACAGCGCCTTCAGATTGCGCGCAACCTCGTGACGGGCCCGCGGCTTGTGTTCATGGACGAGCCCACCGGTGGGCTTGACGTGAGCGTGCAAGCCCGGCTGCTCGATCTTCTGCGCGGCCTCGTGCGCGGGATGGGGCTCTCGGCGATTGTGGTCACCCACGATCTTGCCGTTGTGCGCCTGCTCGCCGACCGGCTGATGGTGATGAAAGGCGGGAATGTAGTGGAAGCCGGGCTTACCGATCAGGTGCTCGACGATCCCCAGCACCCCTATACCCAACTGCTCGTCAGTTCCGTTCTTCAGGTCTGAGGCCACGCTATGATCCACGTTTCGAACCTGTCAAAGACCTTCACGCTTCACAATCAGGGCGGCGCAACGATTGAGGTGCTTGCCGGCTGCGGGTTAGAGGTCGCCGCGGGCGAATGCGTGGCGTTGACCGGTATGTCCGGCGCGGGCAAATCCACCGTGATGCGCATCCTCTACGGCAACTATCTGGCGGCGTCGGGGGAGGTTGTGATCGGCGGCACCGATCTGACCCGCGCCGAGCCGCGCGAAATCCTTGCGTTGCGGCGCAGCACATTGGGCTATGTCAGCCAGTTTTTGCGCGTGGTGCCCAGGGTGCCCACGCTTGATGTGGTTGCCGAGCCGCTGCTGCTGAACGGCGCCACGCCCGAGGCGGCGCAGGCCGCAGCGCGCGCGATGTTGGCGCGTCTCAACGTGCCCGAACGGCTTTGGGCGCTTTCGCCGACAACGTTCTCAGGTGGCGAGCAGCAAAGAATCAACGTGGCGCGCGGCTTCGTGCACCCATATCCTGCGCTCTTGTTGGATGAGCCGACGGCCAGCCTTGATGGCACCAATCGCGAGGTGGTGCTTGACCTCATCGATGGGGCCAAGGGCAGGGGTGCCGCGATCGTGGGCATTTTCCACGATGAAGGCGCTCGCCGCCGCGTGGCCGATCGCGAGATTGATGTGACAAGATTTGCGCCAGGGGAAGCCGCATGACCGGGCGACTGATCGGCGTGGTCGGCCCTTCCGGCGTGGGTAAAGACAGCGTCATGGCAGGCCTGGCGGCCGAGCCGCGCTTCACTATCGCGCGCCGGGTGATCACACGGGCGCCGGAACTCGGTGGGGAAGACTATGATCCCGTGAGCGAAGCGGTGTTCGAGCAAATGATCGCTCGCGATGCCTTCTGCCTGCACTGGCGCGCGCATGGCCTGTCTTACGGCATTCCCGTGGCCGTTGCGGTGCAGGTTGAGGCCGGCGGGGAGGTGCTTGTGAACTTATCACGATCGGTTCTGCGCATAGCTCAAAAGCGATTTGCCCGTTTCGTCGTGCTAAACATCACGGCTGCCCCGGAAACGCTGGCAGCCCGGCTGGCGGCGCGCGGGCGAGAGAGTGACGCCGAAATCGGGCGTCGCCTATCTCGCGCCACCTATCCTTTGCCAGATGGCGTACCGATCCTGAGCATCGCTAATGACGGCGCGCTTAACGAAACTGTGGCGGCCGCCCGTGCGCGCTTGGCCCTCGAACCGCTTGAAGAGAAACGATGAACGAATTCCGGCTACCTCTGCCCTCCACCGCTGAAGAGCTCTGCCTTGCCAATGCGAGTATCGTCTTGCCGGATCGTGTGATGCGCGGCGCAGTGCATGTCGCAGGTGGTGAGATTGCAGGTGTGACAGAAGGCGATCAGGTTCCTTCGGGCGCAACGAACTGCGCCGGCGATACGCTCATCCCTGGCCTCGTGGAGTTGCACACCGACAACCTCGAACGCCATATCGAGCCGCGCCCGAAGGTGGAAATGCCCCATGTGAGCGCCATTCTCGCCCATGACGGCGAACTGGCCTCTTGCGGCATCACAACTGTATTCGATGCTCTGCGCGTGGGTTCGGTAATGGAAGCCTCGACGAATTACGGAAAGTACGCCCGCGCCGTGGCGACCGAGATCCTCGATCTGCGCGCTGCGGACGCATTGAGAATTCGCCACCTCATACACCTGCGCGCTGAGATCTGCTCTGATACCCTAATCGAAGAATTCGCTGAATTCGGGCCCAAGGATCGCGTTGGCCTTGTCAGTTTGATGGATCACACCCCGGGCCAGCGGCAGTTTCGCGATCTGACACAGCTGAAAACCTACCTCTCCAGCAAATATGCCTTTAGCGATATCGAGTTTTCGGCCCATGTGGAGCGTCAGAAGGCCCGCCGCGCGAAAATTGGCGATGCCCACGAGCAGGCTACAGTGTCCGAGGCCGCGCGACTTGGCGCAACGCTTGCCAGTCACGACGATACCACGGCTGACCATGTGGCCCATTCACAGGCGCTGGGCATCGAGCTTGCCGAGTTCCCGACGACGATTGAAGCCGCAGAGGCCTGCCGTGCCGCCGGGATACGTATCATCATGGGCGCGCCGAACCTGATCCGCGGCGGCTCGCATTCCGGCAATGTGTCGGCGGGCGCGTTGGCCGAGGCCGATCTGCTCGACATCGTTTCGTCGGATTATGCCCCTTCGCTCCTGATTGCTGCCGCGTGGAAGCTGGCTGCAGTGTGGAAAGATCTGCCCAAGGCGGTAGCCACGGTCACAGCGGCGCCTGCCGCAGCCGCGCATTTGGGCGATCGGGGGCGGATCGCCGAGGGCGCCTTAGCGGATCTGGTACGCGTTCGGATGTTGGGCGAGACGCCGGTAATTCGCGCCGTCTGGCGGGGTGGACGGCAGATAGGGTAGGGCAGTTATCCACAGATCGTCATGAAAACGTTACACAACGGCATAACTGCATGGTAGCGTCCCGGTTATGGCTTACGTGCGTGCCCTCTCGATCGCTTTGGCGATTGCCCTGCCGGCGTCTGCAGATGCGCGGATCGCCGACATTATCTGTGATGATCGCGAAACCTTGCGTGACCGGCTGCAGCTGAACTACGGCGCGCAAATGACCGGGCGCGGCGTGCGCGGGCCGGACACTGTACTTGAGGTTTGGTCTGCCCCCGGGAGCGGGGATTGGACGCTCGTCCAATCCTACGCCAGTGGCCGCGCTTGCATCGTCGCCATGGGCCAAAGCTGGGAACAGATTCCGCTCCAAGAGCCGAGCTGACGAGCGACCTTTTATGCAACGACACCAATAGAAAAAGCCCCGCGCCCATGGGATGAGGCATGGACGCGGGGCAACCCTGAAACAGCACGGGACAACGCTGCTACAGGTCCTCCACCGACTCCGCCCCACTCACATGGCGAAGCCACCATTCGGATGGGAGCCTTGAACGGCCCGAACGGTCGAGGATGGAGAGAGAGGGTGCGGATCCGGCTGCACCGGAGATCGTGATGCGATCACCATCGAAGCTGGTGAAAGACATCTCGATGGGCTCCACGTAGCTGGGGCATTGCTCCATCAAAAGCCCTACAGCGGCACGCTCGCCCATCCGCAAACTATCGTAGTAATCAGAGTAGTAGTGCACGCCGGCCATGTTCCTGCCGATCGATATATTCGCCGCAAGCTTGTCGAGCTCGCCTTGAACAGTGAGCGGGTCTTGCGACTTCGAATCCTGGATCAGGCGGTCGCCCTGATCGTTCGGAACATATCGGATCGCACGTTCAGTCGTTCCGTCCTCGAAGACGAGCTTGCGTTCCTCAGTACTGTCGCAGCCCTCAAACATCTCGAAAAAGGCCTTCAGTACAGTCACGCAGCCGCCCGCGACGGTGGCATGGCCTGCCCCGTAGGCAGGGTGCATGGGCGATCCTTCGGGGAACGCCATCGGCAGAAGCAAGTTGCACTCCTCACCGATGGCGCCCGGCAGCGCACCGCCGGTGCCCGGGCAATCGAGCCTGCGCATGTCGCGCATATCTTGCGCGTTCTGCTTGGCATTGTGATCGGCCACCGCGGCGCGCAGATCCGCCGGGATCTGCCCCAGCAGCGCCTCGAAGGCCGGGCCCGAACATCCCAACTTGTCCGCCATCCCAGCGCAGGCCAGCGTCAGCCGGCCGCCAAGCGCTTCGGGGCGCGCGCGGCGGTGATAGTTGAACTTCTGCCGTCGCACGGCCTTCAGGCAGCGTGTCGCAATCTCGCAGACAAGCGACAGAATGTGCGGCCCGCCAAACGTGGCGAAAGGTGTGCGTTGGCGCGTGAATGACGGCTCTGGAAACCCTTTGGAAACCGGAATTTCCATGGCGAGCAGGATCAGCGCAGCGTTTAGATAGGCTTCGTATAGCGCGTCGAAATGCACGTAGGTCGCAAGATCGCGCGGGGTGGTGATGAACCGTCGGTTCTCTTCGTAAACGTCGAGGCGCATGAAGTTTGCGCCATTCTGAACGTCTCGCCAGGATGGCCAATCGGTCATGTAATCGAGGCAGTTCTTGGCACTAAGCGTGCGCTGATCGATCGGCAGGGTGCCATAAGGGATGAACCCGTCGCGAAAATCCCATTCGGCATCGGTATCCGGGAAGTTCGACAGGCCGCCGGCCGTGTTGCCCCCGGCAAGTGACGTTGCGCCGATGAGCATGAACTGAGAGATGTATGGGCCGGCCGTTGCGCCTGGCGTTGATCCCCGGAACGCTGTTTCCGGCGTGATCGGGCCGCCGATCAGCCGTGCGTCGCGGCGATTTCGCGAGAAAGCGTCGCCCGCAGCGGCGGAATTTGTAAAGTATTCCATGCCGTTAAGTAGGTCGACGACCTGATCGGCCGTCCGCTCGGCTTCGGTTGACATCTCATCGCCGCAAAGCTGCGTGCCGCCGCCGTTGCAAAGCGTTGTAAATGGCACATCGCGCAAAAGGGCGAGCCCGTAGACCTCGGCCATCTCAACCGCCAATTCGGGGGATCCAACACGCGGCGCAGGCGCCATCCCGAGGGCGCCTGCATCAGGGCCCTGCAATTCAAAGGCATGGCCCGCGCGGGGGCTTTCCCAGCCGCGCCAGCGGCGATCAAGACCGTCTTTGTCGGGAACGTTGGGAAGCGGGTTCCCGGTTGCACTGAGCGGTGTGCACTCAAAATTTCCCGAGAAGCCGCTCACGTCTTTTTCGAAGTCTGCCTCGTCTGCAGAGTTGATCGCCTGAACGAAGCAGGCGTAGTCTCCGCGATCTTCCAGTAGGCCAACTTCATCATGCGCAAGGCCTTTGGTGAAATTGGCCGGGAAGGTTGGCCCATGGTCGGCTTCTTCACCGTTGGTGCGGGTGAGCGCCTGGGGGTGTGTGCGCGAAATGTCAGTTGCCAGATCGCGCAAC
>JBCCRC010000013.1:0-66168 GCA_039208375.1 Pseudomonadota bacterium
AGCTTCTGCGCTTCGACATGTCGGAATATATGGAGAAGCATGCCGTCTCGCGCCTGATCGGCGCACCGCCGGGCTACGTGGGCTTCGATCAGGGCGGGTTGCTGACCGACGGGGTGGATCAGCACCCCCATAGCGTGCTGCTCCTGGACGAGATCGAGAAGGCGCACCCGGATGTCTACAACATCCTGCTGCAGGTGATGGATCACGGGAAGCTCACCGATCACAACGGCCGCCAGGTGGATTTCCGCAATGTGATCCTGATCATGACGTCGAACGCAGGGGCCGCCGAACAGGCCAAGGAAGCGATTGGCTTCGGGCGCGATCGGCGCGAGGGCGAGGATACCGCCGCGATCGAGCGCACGTTTACGCCGGAATTCCGCAACCGTCTCGATGCGGTGATCAGCTTCGCGCCGCTCTCGAAGGATGTTATCCTTCAAGTCGTCGAGAAGTTCGTGCTGCAACTGGAAGCCCAGCTTCTGGACCGCAACGTTACGATCGAGCTCACCAAGCCCGCTGCCGAGTGGTTGGGTGACAAGGGGTATGACGACAAGATGGGTGCACGCCCGCTGGGCCGCGTGATCCAGGAGCATATCAAAAAGCCTCTTGCCGAAGAGCTGCTCTTTGGCAAGCTCGCTAAGGGTGGGTTGGTCAAGGTGGGCGTCAAGAACGGCGAGATCGATCTCAGGATCGAACCGCCAGAGGCGCGCCGGCTTTCGTCGAAGAAGCCGCCCTTGCTGACGGCAGACTGATCCCCGAAACCCCCGCCCCGCGCGGGGGTTTTTCTTTGCTCCGGAAGGTTTGCCGCAGGTGGTTGGCACCCCTCGCTTGCGCCCTATTCTCTCGCGTATGAAAAACGACACGACCGTTATCTACAATGGCGCCTGCCCGATTTGCTCGCGCGAGATTGCGCATTACCTTGCGCGGGTCGAAAAACACGGCGCACCTTTGCGGTTTGCTGACCTGAACGAGGCCGATCTCGAACACTACGGGCTAACCTCGGATGACGCCGCGCGGCGGCTCTACGTGACCGAAAACGGTCAGCTTCTTTCCGGCACTGACGCCTTTCTGGCACTTTGGCGCCATACGCCTGGATACGGTTGGCTCGCTCGGATCGTGGGCCTGCCAGGCATTCGCCAGATCGCCGGGTTCGTCTATGACCGTGCGCTCGCACCTATGCTCTATGCCGCCCATCGCCGCCGCCAAGCCCGCCTTGCAGGGCCAGAAGCAAAGGGCTAGTCCGGGCCGAGACCGGTTACGGGGGCCCCATGTTCACCATCGAGCACACTTTTGATGCCACCGTCATCACGCTGATCGACGATCCGGCAGGCCACCGACAGGAAGACGTGACGGTGAATGCGTTTGAGGATTGTGTAACGCTCGAACAGCTTGATCCACGAACGGATCAGGTGCGCACTGTAACGCTCTCACTGGCCCAGGTGCGCGACCTGGCCGCCGCACTCGATCTGCCCGAAGGGATTTACGCCCAACGCCCACGCCCGCCCGCTGGGTGAGGATAACCCCGGCAATCACCAAGAGAAGGCCGATTTTACCGACGGCGCTCACCGGCTCGCCTAGAACACCTAGCGCCAGAAGAAGGGTAAAGATGGGCACGAGGTTCATAAACACTCCGGCGCGCGCCGGCCCTATCGCCCGCACCCCGCGCTGCCATGCCGTGAAGGCCAGTAGCGAAGCCCCAAGGCCGAGATAAACCATCGCGCCAAGCGCCTCCACGGTAAGCGCGCGCTCCAACGCCAATGCGCCCGAAGCGAAGGCGATCGGCACCATGATAAGCACCCCGATCCAAACCGAAAGGCCAAGGCACAGCACCGCATCGCCGGAAATCCGCAGGTGGCCCAGAAGGCATGTGTATAGCGCCCAAAGCACCGTCGCGGCCCCAGCCAGGGCAAGGCCCGCAAAGGACGAACTTGCGCCAATTGCCCCGCCGACCACCAGCAGCACGCCGCCAACGGATAGCAATAGACCGATCCATTGGGCCCGTGCGAAACGCTCGCCCCCAAGCCGCGCCGCGATCAACACCACGAGGATGGGGTTGAAGGCAAATAGGCTCACGACCGCCGCCGCCCCTGCCCGCGCCAAAGCAAAGTAAAGCACTGTGTTGAAGAGAACGATGCCCAAGATCGCCAGCACCGTGAGCTCCTTCCACGCCGTGCGCAGGATCGCAGCAGCGTCCGGGGCGCGCGCAACGATCACAGGTGCGATACACAGCGCTGCGATCGACCACCGAATTGTATTCAGCCCCAAGGGCGAAATTTCCCCGGCCACGGCCCGCCCGATGACAAAGTTGCCTGCCCATAGCAAGGGGGCAAGCGTAACAAGCGCGTAGCCAGCCCGCATGGAAACGTCCGATCTTTCAAGAGGGTGCGCGCCAAGCTGCCGCGCGATGTCTGCTAGGCCGAGGGTGCCCGAATGCCGGCCTCGTTCAAGGCCCGCGCCGGCGGATTAACGAGTTTAGCGCGGATTTAACGGGCGTCTGAATGGGCAAGTAGATAGGCAATCATGGTGCCCCACCGCCGCGCGGCTTTTTCAGACAAACGGGGCGCGGCGGAGGATCGCGAAAGGCGCTGCACCGCCCCAAAAAGCTTGAAATCGGACAGCACTGGGCCGATGTGGAAGGGGCTGAACGGAGACACAATGCCAAACCCAAATCACGCTGCCCTCGATTTTCTGCTGACCCGCCGCTCGCGGCCCGCAAAAACGCTGGGCCTTCCCGTGCCAGCACCAGACGAGGTTCGCACGATCCTGACCGCTGCGGCGCGCACGCCCGATCATGGCAAACTGGAGCCATGGCGGTTTCTTGTGCTTGAGCGCGCGGCACTGGAGCGGTTGGCCACAGCCGTGCCGGCCCGGGCTTCGGAGCTTGGCGTAGAGCCCGAAAAAATGCAGGCGCAATTCGCGCAGGCGCATCTGGCGGTGGCGGTGATTTCATCGCCGAAGCCTTCCGACAAAATCCCGCAGGCCGAGCAGGTACTTTCGGCCGGCGCGGTGTGTCTTGCGCTTCTGAACGCAGCCCTCGCCTCAGGTTGGGGCGCAAATTGGCTCACAGGGTGGGCTGCGCATGACCGCACCTTTGTGGCCGAGCATCTTGGGCTGGCAGAGTTGGAAAGGGTTGCAGGCTTCATCCATCTCGGCACTGAGAGCAATGCGCCGCCGGAACGCCCGCGCCCGGATCTTGATGCGATCACAACCTGGGTGTCGGCGTGATCTTCGATGCGTTTTTTAAGGCGCTCGGCCAGATCGCCGATCCGCGCTTTCGCCGCGTTGTAGGCCTGGGCCTGGGCTTGACCGTGGCGCTTCTGATCGCGGTCTATGCGGTGTTCCTTTGGTTTCTGAACTGGATCACGCCTGACACCTTCACGATCCCGTTCTTGGGAGAGGTCAACTGGGTGGATGACCTGCTGTCTGGCGCCTCGATTCTGTTCATGCTGTTCCTCTCAGTATTCCTGATGATCCCTGTGGCGTCGGCCTTCACGTCGCTGTTTCTCGATGACGTGGCCGATGCGGTGGAGGCGGAGCATTTCCCAAGCCTTACGCCGGCCCCGCGCGTGAGCTTTATGGACGGGCTGCGCGATAGCGTGAATTTCATTGGTGTCTTGATAGCTGCCAATATTTGCATGCTCTTCGTCTATGTTTTCATGGGACCATTCGCACCGCTGGGCTTCATTGCCCTGAACGGCTTCCTGCTCGGCCGCGAATACTTTCAGCTGATCGCCATGCGGCGGCTTGGGCGAGACGGCGCCAAGGCCGCGCGCAAACGCCATGCGGCACAGATCTGGATGGCCGGCGCGCTAATGGCTGCGCCGCTAACGATCCCTATCCTGAACCTCATCGTGCCGGTTATCGGGGCGGCAACGTTCACGCATATCTTCCACAAACTCGAAGGCGGGCGCCCGGCCTAATCGGTCGCAATGAACGCCGCGAAGGCATCGGCATAGTCGGGATGCCAGCGGGAAAGTGCGGGGCGATTTTCGATGAGGTCGCCCGCAGCCCAGGCAATGCGTTTTTCGTCCAGCGAGCGGGGCACATCGTTGTCTGGACAAAGAAGGTAGAAGTCGCCGGCCTGCCAGCGCTCTATCGCGAAATCGGCAAGCTCATCCGCCGTCCAAGCCCCGGCGGGCTTTTCGGTGCGGCCGCGTGCCGTGAGCCCAGTATAGACGAAACCGGGAACCAGCAGATGCGCCGTCAGATGCGCCCCCGTTCCTGAACGCAATTCATGCGCCAATGCCTCTGTAAACGCCTTCACGCCCGCCTTGGCCACATTATAGGCCGGGTCGCCCGGAGGCGTTGTGATCCCCTGTTTTGAGCCGGTGTTGATGATCGCGCCTGGTCGGCCCCGCGTGATCATCCGCGGAGCAAACACTTGCGTGCCGTGGATAACGCCGCGCAGGTTGACCGACAATACCGCCTCCCACGCATCGGGATCGCCAAAGAGCGCGCTGCCGGGCTGGATCCCGGCGTTGTTGATGAGGATATCGACCCCACCGAGTTCCCGCGCAACCTCCGCCTCCAGCGCGGAAAGCGCCGCGCGATCGGCGACATTCACCTGCCGCGCCATCACAGCGCGCGCGCCCGCCGCTTCAAGCCGCCCGGCAGATGTTTCGAGATCATCGGAGAGATCCGCAATCACCACCGCCATCCCGGACGCGGCAAACCGTTCCCCTAGAGCCAGCCCGATGCCCGCAGCGCCGCCAGTGATGAGTGCGACGGACCCGTCCGTGAATGCCGGATGTGCCATGGCTATCCCTCCGCCGCAGGTGGCCCCATACGTTCGAACCAGTCGATATCACGCACGCTAATCACGCCGGAGAGAATGATCGCCGCAACGATCACCCAGATCACCGCGCTGATCATCGTGACCAACCGCGCCTTTCGGCCCATGTTCAGGTTGGCTGGCGCCGATGCGGGCGTGCCGGGCGTGATATCACCCCGATCGCCCTGGGTTTCCAACCGGATCGGCAGCACAATGAAAAGCACCAGAAACCAGATCACGGCGTAGAGCACGAGGCCCGCAACGATTCCCATCAAATCTGCTCCAACTCGACAAGCGTGCCGGTGAAATCCTTAGGGTGCAGGAACAGCACGGGCTTGCCATGGGCGCCGATTTTGGGCTCGCCATCCCCCAGCACCCGCGCGCCCGACGCACGCAGCTTGTCGCGCGCGGCTAAGATGTCTTCCACCTCGTAACACACGTGATGGATGCCGCCCGAGGGGTTCTTCTCCAGAAACCCGGCGATTGGGGAGCCTTCACCGAGCGGGTGCAAAAGCTCGATCTTAGTGTTGGGCAGCTCGATAAAAACAACCGTGACGCCGTGATCCGGCTCGTCCTGCGGCGCACCGACGGCGGCACCAAGGGTTCCACGATATTGCTCGGCCGCCGCATCAAGATCCGGCACAGCGATTGCCACATGATTGAGCCGCCCGATCATGCTTCCACTCCCGCATCAAACACCGCGCCCGGTTATGGGCGCCGTGGCGCTTGGGTGCAAGAGCCGCAGTCTGCGTTAACGAGGTATTCACCGCGAGCAGTCACCTTGGCAGGCAAGCGTTCAGGAGATCGGACATGCCGGACCAGATCCATGAAGCCCTGCCACCGCCCCGCGCCACCGCCGAAAGGCCGCTTCTGGGGCAAACAGTGCTTGTTGTCGAAGACAGCCGCTTTGCCTCAGAGGCCCTTCGCCTGATGTGCCAGCGCTCTGGCGCCCGCATCCGGCGGGCTGACAGCCTGCGGGCGGCTGCGCGGCACCTGGCGACGTATCGGCCTTCGGTGGCCATCATCGACGCGGGCCTGCCTGACGGCTCCGGCCTCACCCTGATTGCAGAGCTTGCGGTGGCACAACCGCGGATTTCGGTGATCCTTGCTAGCTCTGGTGATGCGGAGATCGAGAAGGACGCGCTTGAGGCGGGCGCGGATGGGTTTCTCCCCAAGCCGCTGAACAGCGTCGCAGCGTTTCAGGCCGCCGTGCTTGCCCACCTGCCGGCCGAGGCGCGGCCAAACGGCCCGCGGGCAGCGGACGGAACGCGGGTCTCTCCGGACGGGCTGGCGTTTCACGACGATCTTGCACGAGCCGCGAAGGTAGCAGGGGCAGAACAGGACTCCCGCACGCTGGGATACCTCGCGCAATTTCTCGGCGGCCTTGGCCGAAGCGCCGGTGACCGCGCGCTTGAAGAGGCGGCGAGCGAGCTTGCAGGCGCGCTTCGGCAGGGGCGCAAGCCAGAACCCTCACTCAATCACCTGACGGGGCTCGTGAACGCCCGGCTCGAGCAGCGCCGCGCGGTTTAACGCGGCACTTAGCGTTGAACTTCCGAGTTCGGAGACGGGGTGATCACTGCTGCACCGGTCCCCGACCCGAGCCAATCTGGCGGGCATGGCGCGCGGCGCACCCTCCGCCCATCGCGTTGCCCTAGGCGCTTGGTTTGAGCCGTGCGCCGATGGTCCAAAACCGCCACAACGCACGGCCGTGGCCTTGGCCACTTTGCCGCTCATCTCACGCGCCACCCGTGCGGATTGGATTGAGTCATTCACCGATTCTTTCGAACCCAAACAACGCAAAACCACGGCTTCGACGCCTTGCCGCTCATCTCACGCGCCACCCGTGGGGTTTGTGTAGCGCTTTGCACCGATGGCCTTATGCCGAAACGGGCACGGACGCCGCCATCAAAGGCGAACGAGGGACGGCCCAAGCCGCGGTCGCCCGGCACCCCGGAAGGCGGCTTGTACCACTTGGCAACGTCCGGATCCGGCCGAGCGCCCACAGAGCCTTTCGCGCCGTACTGAGGAAAGTGTTACGACTGCCACTCTGCGATCATTCGCAAGTCCCGACGCGTCCACTCGGCATTCCCACCCGGCTCAGAGGCGAAGCCCCCGGTTTTCACGCGCCTTCGCCGAGCCGTACCATTGGCTTTTTCCGGCGGGGTGCCCACGCGGTTGCGACCACCGGCCCGGCAGACAAACGCGCGCGTTATCGGGCCGGACCGGCGAGATGCGGGTCAGCGCGCACCAGAATATCTCGCGTCAATTCGCTGAGTGCGATGATCTGCCGCCCGTCTGCATCAAAGTTGCCCGGGTCGAGCCAGGCGCGATAAGCATCACGCAACGCCGGCCACTCTGCATCAATCGCGGCAAACCAAGCCGTATCGCGGTTGCGGCCCTTTATGACCGTTGCCTGGCGGAACACGCCCTCGAAACTCAGCCCAAGGCGTACGGCGGCGCGGCGTGACGCGCGGTTCAGCGCGTTGCACTTCCATTCGAAGCGCCGATAACCCGCCTCGAACGCCCAACCGATCATCAGCACCATGGCTTCAGTGGCCGTGCGGCTTTGCTGCAGGCGCGGTGACAGGCAGATATGGCCAAGTTCGATCGAGCCATTTTCTGGCGCAATACGCAAATAGCTCAATACCCCTGCCGCGGCGCCATCCGCCCCATCACAGGCGGCAAAAAACATCGGATCGTCTATGAGCTCATGATCCTTCACCCACCGGTGATAGGCGGCAGCAGAGGCAAACGGGCCATAGGGCATGTAATCCCAAACGCTCGGATCGGCACCGAACGCGTTATGCAATGGGCCGGCATGATCGTGGGCATCCAGCGGCTCCAACCGCACGTAGTGGCCCTGCATCACCTGCCGCGGCGGCAGTGGCGGTGGGCCCCAACCGGGAACAGGTTGGCCCATTGGCCGATCGTTCGGTGTCATTTGATCCATGTGCCCCTCTTCCGCCCTTAGGTAGCAGGCGTTAGGCCCAAAGGGCAGCCGGAATTCTGTGAGGCTAGAGCAGAAGCTTTGGATCGCTACCCATGTCGAGCCCGGGAAACACATCTCGCTCCAAAACCCCGCGCCCGATCCCATAGGCCCCGCGCATCGCCCAGGCCGCATAGGCGCGCACATCTGCCGTGGGCATCAGGTCGCGTCGGTCATAAAGATCGGCCTCGCTCAACCCAGGCCATCGCCCGAAAACCTGCCCGCCACGTACTGCCCCACCGGCCAGGAGCATCGCACCGCCCGTGCCATGGTCAGTGCCCGCGGTACCGTTTTCGCGCACAGTGCGCCCAAATTCGGTGAGCGCGAGGACGGTCGTTTTCGCCCAAACGGGGCCCAGGCCCTGTTTCAGCGTCAGGATCACGTCTGCCAGGCTTTCGAGCCGCGCGTTCATCGGGCCCGCCTGATTTCGGTGGGTATCCCAGCCATTGATCGAAAAGGCCGCAATCCGCGTGTCGCGCGAAAGCCTGTCGGCGGCGAAGGCTGCAAGCGCGCGTTCCGAGCGCCCGCCACGCTCCTGCATCATCGCCATCATATCGTCACTGGCCGTTTCGCCCGCGTCCACTTCCGAGGCCAGCGAAGCCGCCAGAAGCGTCGCCTCGGACGCGGCGCTATGAAAGAGCGGATCGGCCTCGTAGACCTGTTCGAGCAAAAGCTGAGCCTGCGGCGAGAGTGCAAACCTAACGCTTGGCGCCCAGTTCGCGACCGGCGCATCGCCCGCAAGAATTTTTAATCGATCCTGCCCGACCGCAAACGCTGTTTCGCCTTCAAGGCCCGGTACTGTTTGCAGCATCCGGTTCAGCCAGCCATCCCGCGGCAGCGCGGTATCCATTGCCGTTCCGGCCTCGAGCAGATCCTGCCCGTCAAAATGGCTGCGCTTATCGCGATAGGGGGTGGAGACGGCATGGGCAAAGCCCAGTTCGCCCGCCGCCCAAAGCGGGACCAGCGCGGCAAGCCCCGGATGCATCTCATAGAACCCATCAAGCGGCACACCGGGGTCCGACATGCCAGGGCGCGCTGCCCTAAAGGCGGGATCTCCCACGGGGCGCACAGCATCGAGGCCATCCATCCCGCCGCGCAGGATCAGCACGACAAGGCGCGCGTCCCATGGCGCGGCCGCAAAGGTAACGGACGTCATCAATGGGTGCGCGGCGGCCGAGCAAGCCATTGTTGCTGCACCCTTCAGAAGCCCCCGGCGGGTAAGGTTACTTGCCATCCCGGCCTCCTATCGACGGTTGAATTCAGGTGAGGCGAGCACGATCGCCACTGCATCGGCACGCGTTTCCGCCACCCCAACGGCCCAGGTGAGCCGTTCCGAGGCAGCGTCTCCCAACGCACGTTTCAAAAACACCGAAGGCTCTTGCGCATGAGGGGCGGCGCGCTTGGCGGCCTCGCCAGACCAAAGGATGCGGTGCGCGAGGCCCAGCGGCGTGATCCAGTGATCGGCCTCTTCCGCCCAGCCATCCGGCCCGCCGGGCTCCATGAACGGCTGGCCCATGGCGCGAAGCGGGCGCAGGATCGCGCGTTGCCGTTCGCGCAGCGGCATGCGCGTGAGATCCTCGCCGCGCACGCCCAGGGCAATCACGGTTGCGGCCAGAAAATCAAACGGCTGGCGCGCCTTTTCAAGCGTATTGCCCCAGGCAGCGGGATGGGTAAGCATCGCTTCAGTAACCGCCATAAGATCACCACCCGTTGTGCGCCACGCGGCCTCTATCGCGGTAACAAGGGCGGGGTCGGGATCATCGGCCACGAAATGAGTGGCCAGCTTGCGGCTGATATGCGCCGCTGTGGCGGGATGGATGGCGAGATCTTCCAGCACCGCAAAAATATGGGCAACGTCCGGCGCGCCGCCACCGTAGGTGCGGCCCAAAACAAGCTCCGGCCCCGGCTCCGCAATCGCTTCGCGGAAAAGAAAGCCATCGGTGTGGTTGGCGCTAAGCCCCGTGAATAGCTCTGCAAGTTGGCGCACATCGTCTTGCGTGTAGGGCCCGCCAACGCCGAGCGTATGAAGCTCCAAAACCTCACGCGCGAGGTTTTCGTTCAGCCCCGCCCCGCGCCGCTTGCCAGCGGGCGAGTTCGGGCCGATGGATTGCACCTGATCGAGGTAGCTCAGCATCATGGGATGGGTGACGACGGCTTTGAGAAGATCAGCGAAGCGGGCCGTGACGTTGGGGCGGATAGCCTGATCAAGATAGGCAGGCGCAACCGCGCGCATCACAATGTTTTTTGGCGCGACCGCAAAGTGATCGGCACAAAACCAGAGCAGCCGCTCACGCAGGGGATCGTCAGTATCGGCAATACGCGCCAGTGCGGTGGTTGCGGCAGCCGAAAACGCGGCGCCCACCTTTTCGCGCGCCGCCTTATACGCCGCCTCACCGCCCAGCGCCTCGCGCCGTTTCCGGGCACGGCGGAACTCGTCGGCCAGGCGCAAGGTGTCGTCCATCGTGACGGCAGCGTGGCGGGAGAGAATCTTGTCCGGCCCGGCAAGCCGCGCCAGATGCGCTTCGGCATCGCGCGGGGCGGTGCCCGCGCCGGTGCCGTAGCCGAACCGGATGGCCGAAATCGTTGCGGGTGACGGCATCGCATGACACTCCCATAGGGGCCGGATCGGGCCCGTCTGGGAAACTCATACGCGCGGGCCCAGATGTTCCGTCGCAGGATTTCCGGGCGGAAGTGAGGCGCTACTCTTTCGGCAGCACCCTGAGGCCCAGTTCCATGAGCTGCTCAGCTGTCGGCTCTGACGGTGCACCCATCATAAGATCTTCGGCGCGCTGGTTCATCGGGAACATGATCACTTCGCGGATATTCGCTTCATCGGCGAGAAGCATCACCATCCGGTCGATCCCAAGCGCGCATCCGCCATGGGGTGGCGCGCCGTAGCGGAAGGCCGAGGCGAGGCCGCCGAAGCGCTTCTCAACTTCATCCTGCCCATAACCCGCAAGTTCGAACGCCTTGAACATGATCTCTAATTTGTGGTTCCGGATTGCGCCCGAGACAAGTTCATACCCGTTGCAAGCCAGATCGTACTGGAAGCCCAGCACGTCGAGCGGATCGCCGCCGAGCCCTTCAAGGCCGCCCTGGGGCATCGAGAAGGGGTTGTGCGAGAAATCGACCGCCCCGCTTTCAGGATCGGCCTCATACATCGGGAAATCGACGATCCAGGCGAAGGCGAAGCGATCTTGCTCCGTCAGCCCCAATTCATCGCCAATCACCGTGCGAGCGCGCCCCGCGACGGCCTCAAATGTCGCTGGCTTGCCGCCAAGGAAGAAGGCCGCATCGCCCACGCCGAGGCCAAGCTGCTGGCGGATCGCTTCGGTGCGTTCGGGGCCGATGTTCTTGGCCAGCGGGCCCGCCGCTTCCATCACGCCCTGATCCCCTTCCCGCCAGAAGATGTAGCCCATGCCCGGTAGGCCCTCTTTCTGGGCGTAGGCATTCATCCGATCGCAGAACTTGCGGCTGCCACCGCCGGGCGCGGGGATCGCGCGGATTTCTGTGCCGTCTTGCTCCAGCAGCTTGGCGAAAATCGCAAAGTTCGAGCCACGGAAGTTATCGGAAACGATCTGCATCTTGATCGGGTTCCGCAGGTCGGGCTTGTCGGTGCCGTACCAGAGCATGGCATCGCGGTAGGCGATGCGCGGCCACTCGGCATCCACACAGCGACCACCGCCAAACGCCTCGAACGCCCCGCGCAGAACCGGCTCCATCGTGGCGAAGACATCGTCTTGGGTGACGAAGCTCATCTCCATATCAAGCTGGTAGAAATCGGTGGGCGACCGATCGGCGCGCGGATCCTCATCGCGGAAACAGGGCGCGATCTGAAAATACTTGTCGAACCCCGAGACCATGATGAGCTGCTTGAATTGCTGTGGGGCTTGCGGGAGCGCGTAGAACCGGCCCGGGTGCAGGCGGGAGGGCACAAGGAAATCGCGCGCTCCTTCGGGGCTTGAAGCGGTGATGACCGGGGTTTGAAACTCGGTAAAGCCCTGATCCCACATCCGCTTGCGCAGATCGGCCACCACCTGAGAGCGCAGCATGATGTTGTCGTGCAGCTTTTCCCGGCGCAGATCGAGGAAGCGATAGCGCAGGCGCGTTTCCTCCGGATATTCCTGATCGCCAAACACCATGAGCGGCAGCTCATCCGCCGCGCCCAGCACTTCCATATCCCGGATGAACACCTCGATCTCGCCTGTGGGGATCTTAGGGTTCACCAGGTCGGTATCCCGGGCTTTCACGGTGCCATCGATGCGAATGCACCATTCGCTGCGCACGGTCTCGATCTCGGAAAACACCGGGCTGTCAGGATCGGCAAGAACCTGCGTCATCCCGTAGTGATCGCGCAGATCAATAAACAGCACCCCGCCGTGATCGCGCACCCGATGCACCCAGCCGGCAAGACGCACGGTCTGGCCCACGTGCGAGGCGTTGAGATCGGCGCAGGTGTGGCTGCGGAAGGCGTGCATGGGGTGTCCTCGGCGGGAATTCACTTGTTCGCGCCGATACATACGGGGCGGGTTCGGAAGTCAACCCGCGCGCCGCGTTGGCGGCGATCAGCCCACGCCCCTGGGCCGACTTTACACACTGCACTCGATTGGAGAAAATGTCGCAGTTGAGGCAGGGAAGGAGCAGCGAAGACGTAAACGCCAGTGCAGGCGCCGGGGCGCCGAGGGGGTGGTTATGTGGACAGCGCTTCTTGACGCGATGCTGGATCGGCAATTTCGCCGCGGCACGCTGATTGTACATTTTCCGGATGGGCGGCAATCGCGGTACGGCGATGGCACGGGCCCTGCGGTGACGGTGTATCTGACAACGCCGGAACTTGTGCCGCGTATCGTTAAGAATCCCGAGCTGGCCGTGGGGGAAGGCTATACCGACGGCACGCTGAAGGTTGAGGACGACGATCTGCGCGGCTTTATCGGCCTGGCGATCCGCAATATCGGGCCGTCCGGGGGCCTTTGGTGGCAGCGGTGGCTGGACGGGGCGCGGCGGTTGGTGCGTGCGTGGAACCAATTCAACCCGGCGCGGCGTGCGCAGGCCAATGTGGCACATCATTACGATCTGTCCGCTGCGCTCTACGAGCTCTTCCTCGATGCTGACAAGCAGTACAGCTGCGCCTATTTCACCCGACCTGACCTGTCGCTTGATGACGCCCAGGCGGCCAAGAAGGCGCATATCGCCGGCAAGCTTCTGCTTGAGCCCGGCATGGGCGTGCTCGATATCGGCTGCGGCTGGGGCGGCATGGCGCTGACGCTTGCCAGCGACTATGGCGCGCGCGTTACAGGCATCACGCTTTCGGCGGAGCAGCACAAGATCGCCACCCAGCGGGCCGAAGAGGCCGGGCTGGCGGGACAGGTCGAGTTTCGCCTCGCCGATTACCGCAGCGTGCGAGAGAAGTTCGACCGGATCGTTTCGGTGGGCATGTTCGAGCATGTGGGCATACCACACTACCGCACCTATTTTCGCACGGTCGGCGAGCGGCTGACACCCGAAGGCATTGCGCTGATCCACACGATCGGGCGCATCGCACCGCCCGATCAAACAAGCCCTTGGATCGAAAAATACATCTTTCCCGGCGGCTACGTGCCCTCGCTTTCGGAAATGGCGGCAGCGTTTGAGAAAGAACGTCTTTATCAGACAGATATTGAGGTGTGGCGCCTACATTACGCAGAGACTCTCTTGCATTGGCAACGGCGCTTCGAGGCCAATCTTGATGCCGCGCGGGAGCTTTACGACGAGCGCTTCTGCCGTATGTGGCGCTACTATCTTGCCGCCAGCGAGATGACGTTCCGATATGGCCGGCAGGCCGTCTTTCAGGTGCAGCTAGCCCATGATCAGCGCGCCGTGCCGTTGACACGCGAATATCTTTACCCGTTGAGGTCGGAGGGCGCAGTGCGCCACGCGGCGGAATAAGGCCATATTCCTGCCACGCTGCCATGGTTTCCGGGGTCTTGGGGGCGACAATCCCGCCCTCGGGCAAGGCATTGACTATGCAGCGTATTCGCGCCGTTGACGCTTTCGCAATCTTTGCGTGGGTGATCATGTTCTGGCTTATCGCGGGGTACCGCGGCTCGCCCGATCTTGAGGCGACGTGGATTGCGGCTGCCTTCTTTGCGGCCGGCGATTACGGCAACGTGTATCCGCCCCCCGGGCCCCTCTTTACCATGCAGCCGCCTGAAGCGTGGCTTCCGCTCCTTGAGGGGCCAGGCGCAGTGCGAGAAATGTTTCCCTACGTCTATCCGCCGCTCTGGGCCGCACTGGTTGCAGAGGCGCTGCCTTACGCCCCGTTTTCGCGCGCCGAACCATTGGCGACGGCGCTCAATGCCGCGCTGCTGGTGGCGATCCCGGTCCTGGCCTGGCGCGCGGCGCGCAGCCCCATCCCGCTTGCGATCTGGCTCATGGTGGCGGGGGCGGCGATGATCACCACCCATGTGGGCTTCATCGCCATCAAGCAGAACCAGCCACAAATCCTCGTGAGTTTCCTGATGGTGTTAGCGATCGAGCGAAGCCGGGCGGAAGCGCCTATTGCCGCCGGCGCCGCGCTCGCCTGCGCCGCAGCGATCAAGGGATACCCCGCCCTTTTTGCAATGCTCTGGCTGGCCGGCGGCAACTGGCGCGCGGTTATGGCCTTCGCCGGATTTGGCGGCACTCTCGCCGCCGCCTCGATCGCTCTGGCGGGCTGGCCGTTGCATGCCGCCTTTCTGGCGCAGCTCAAATCCATCTCCGCCACGCTGCTCTATACCCCGATTTCCTATAATCTAAACGGTATCGCTATCGCGTTCCTTGAAGGGGGCAGCTTTCAGTTCGTTGAATCGGCACGGGCCGCGGCGAGCGGCCAGACCTCTGGCTGGCACGTGGCCCAGAAGCCGCCGGCCTGGATCCTCGCAACTGGAACTGGAACCGCGTTGACCCTTGGCTGGCTCGCCATTGCCTACCGGCATGCCAGCGCGGGCGCGCGCCATACGCTTCTCTGGCCCCTGGCCATTGGCACCATAGCACTTCTGGCGCCACTGACGTGGTCTTACCACTACCTGCCAATGTTTGCGTTTCTGCCTGCGCTTCTCACGACCTTCGGCGCGCGCCGCGGAGCGATCCTGCTGATTGTGCTGCTCCTCCCGCTGCAGGCGACAGTTCTTCCGCATTACATAGATGCGCAATTCGTGAAAAACCCCACACAGTTCCTAGGCTCTGTTGCGATGGCTGGGCTGGTGCTAGCGTTTCTCATAGCCCACCTGGCGCCGCGGCACTTGCCAACGCCCGCCGCGAAGCCGGAGCCCGCCTAAGCGCTTGCGCGCCCTCGCCGCCCCGGTATAACGCGGCCAATTTGCCTGACGCCGGGGGAGCGGGATGCCCAGACGCACCGATATTCAATCCATCATGATCGTCGGTGCCGGGCCCATCGTGATTGGCCAGGCCTGCGAGTTCGATTATTCCGGCGCGCAAGCCTGCAAGGCGCTGCGCGAGGAAGGCTATCGGGTGATCCTCGTCAACTCGAACCCCGCCACGATCATGACCGATCCCGATATGGCGGATGCCACGTATATCGAGCCGATTACGCCCGAGATCGTAGCCAAGATCATCGAAAAAGAGCGCCCCGATGCGCTGCTGCCCACCATGGGTGGGCAGACGGGCCTCAACACTTCGCTCGCGCTGGAAGAGATGGGGGTGCTCGACAGGTTTGGGGTGGAGATGATCGGCGCCAAGCGGGATGCCATCGAGATGGCCGAAGACCGTAAGCTCTTTCGCGAAGCGATGGATCGGATCGGGTTGGAAAACCCGCGCGCCACCATCGTGGCGGCCCCCAAGGATGCGGGCGGGCGCTACGATATCGCCAAGGGCCTCGAAGGCGCGATGGCAGCGCTGGAGGATGTGGGCCTGCCCGCCATCATCCGCCCCGCCTTCACGCTGGGCGGAACCGGGGGCGGCATCGCCTATAACCGCGAGGATTACTTTGAGATCTGCCGCCGCGGGCTGGAAGCCTCGCCGGTGGCCCAAATCCTTATCGACGAAAGCCTTCTCGGCTGGAAAGAGTTCGAGATGGAGGTGGTGCGCGATCGAGCCGATAACGCCATCATCGTTTGCTCGATCGAAAACGTGGACCCCATGGGCGTGCACACGGGCGACTCGATCACAGTAGCCCCGGCGCTAACGCTGACCGACAAGGAATACCAGATCATGCGCAACGGCTCGATCGCCGTTCTGCGCGAGATCGGGGTAGAGACTGGTGGCTCGAATGTGCAATGGGCCGTGAACCCCGCCGATGGGCGCATGGTGGTGATCGAGATGAACCCGCGCGTCTCACGATCCTCTGCACTGGCCTCGAAGGCCACCGGGTTTCCCATCGCGAAGATCGCCGCGAAGCTGGCGGTGGGCTATACGCTTGATGAGCTCGACAACGATATCACCAAAGTGACACCCGCCTCCTTCGAGCCGACGATTGACTATGTGGTCACGAAAATTCCGCGCTTTGCGTTCGAGAAGTTCCCGGGCGCGAAACCGGAGCTGACCACCGCGATGAAATCGGTGGGCGAGGCGATGGCCATCGGGCGCAGCTTCCACGAATCCGTGCAAAAGGCGCTCGCGTCGATGGAAACCGGGCTGACTGGGTTTGATGAGATCGAGATACCTGGTGCCCCCGATACTGCCGCGATTACCAAGGCGCTTTCGGAACGCACGCCGGACCGGCTGCGCATCATCGCCCAGGCGATGCGGCACGGGCTTTCGGATGACGATATCCAGGCAGTCACCGATTTCGATCCCTGGTTCCTCGCCCGGATCCGCGAGATCATCGAGGCAGAGGCCGAAATTCGCCAGGACGGCCTGCCGATGACTGAAGAGGGGCTCAGGCGGCTGAAGATGCTGGGCTTCTCCGATGCCCGGCTCGCTGCTTTGACTGGGCGGGACGAGGGCAACGTGCGGCGCGCGCGCGAAAACCTCGGCGTCACAGCGGTGTTCAAGCGGATCGATACCTGCGCGGCCGAGTTCGAGGCGCAGACACCCTACATGTATTCCACCTATGAACACCCGGTGATGGGCGAAGTGGAATGCGAAGCGCGGCCCTCTGGGCGCAACAAGGTGGTGATCCTCGGCGGCGGGCCAAACCGGATCGGCCAGGGGATCGAGTTTGACTACTGCTGCTGCCACGCCTGTTTCGCGCTGACGGAAGCGGGGTTCGAGACCATCATGGTCAATTGCAACCCCGAGACGGTTTCGACGGATTACGATACGTCAGACCGACTCTATTTTGAGCCGCTGACCTTCGAACATGTGATGGAGATCCTGCGAGTTGAGCAGGAGAACGGAACGCTGCACGGCGTGATCGTGCAGTTCGGCGGGCAAACGCCCCTGAAGCTGGCCAATGCGCTGGAAGAGGCGGGCATCCCGATCCTCGGCACGACGCCCGATGCGATTGATCTGGCCGAAGATCGCGAGCGGTTCCAGGCGCTTGTGAACGATCTTGGCCTCAAGCAACCCAAAAACGCGATTGCCGCCACCGATGAGGAGGCGATGCAAGCCGCCGCCGTGATCGGCTTCCCCCTGGTGATTCGCCCGTCTTACGTGCTGGGCGGCCGGGCGATGGAGATTGTGCGCGATATGCCCTCGCTCGAACGCTACATCCGCGATGCGGTGGTGGTATCGGGCGATAGCCCCGTGCTGCTCGACAGCTACCTTACCGGCGCCACGGAAGTGGATGTGGATGCTTTGAGCGACGGCACGGATGTGCATGTGGCCGGCATCATGCAACATATTGAGGAGGCGGGCGTGCATTCGGGCGATAGCGCGTGCTCGCTACCCCCCTACTCCCTTCCGCCCGAGATAATCGACGCGTTGAAGGATCAAACGCGCGCTCTGGCCCTTGCGCTGAACGTCGTGGGGCTGATGAACGTGCAGTTCGCCGTGAAGGATGGCGAGGTTTACCTCATTGAGGTAAACCCCCGCGCCTCGCGCACCGTGCCGTTCGTGGCTAAGGCCGTGAACTCCCCCATCGCATCAATCGCCGCGCGGCTGATGGCGGGGGAGCCGCTTTCGGCCTTCGATCTTGTCGACCCGCAAATCGACGGATTCGCGGTCAAGGAGGCCGTTCTGCCCTTCGCGCGTTTCCCTGGCGTTGACACGCTTCTGGGCCCCGAAATGCGTTCGACGGGCGAAGTTATGGGCTCGGACGCGAATTTCCACCGCGCCTTTCTGAAGGCGCAACTTGGTGCGGGAACGGTCCTGCCCGAGGCCGGAACTGTTTTCTTTTCGATCAAGGATGCCGACAAGACACCTCAGTTGGTAGAAACGGCGCAGGCGTTGTCTGACCTCGGCCTGAAGATCCTCGCCACGCGCGGGACAGCCCAGTTTCTCACCGAAAACGGGATCGCTAGCGAAATCGTTAACAAAGCCTATGAGGGCGGGCGCACTATCGTAGATGTTATGAAAGACGGGCTGGTGCATCTTGTAATGAACACCACCGAGGGCGCACAGGCGGTGGAAGACAGCCGCTCGATGCGCAACGTGGCCCTGATGGACAAGATCCCCTACTTCACCACCGCCGCCGCCGCCCATGCCGCCGCGCTCGCCATGCGCACGGCGCGGGACGGTGAGATCGGAGTGAGAAGCTTGCAGGCCAAAGCGGGCTAGCCCGCCTCCTCCTCAAGATGCAGCTTCATATCGATGAGCACATGCTGAAGCGCGACCGTCTCGCGCAAAAGGCGCTTGGCTTCGTTGATTGAAATCACCCCGTCTTCGATGGACTGGTGATACTCTGCCATCAGCATTGCAAAGCGTTGCGACAGAGCGACGACATCGGAATTGACGCCGCCCTCGGGCGCATTGCGGCGCTCAGGGTCATGGGAAAGCGTGCTGCCGCGAAGCTCCGCCAGCGCTGAGGTGACATGCGGGTAGCGCGACGCCTCTTCAAGCGCTGCAACGGCATCGACTGGCATGAAGCGATCACGATGCTCGTCGGAATCGGAGTAATAGCGGCCGAGCGTGGCTTTCGATTTTCCGGTCAACTGGCAGGCGGCCTCGATGCCAACATCCTTCACAAGGGCCTCGGTGTGCTTCTTGAGATAGCTCTGCACAGTGCCCATGCTGTCCTCCATCCCCTTGTTTGCAAGGGGGAATACCGAAATCCGTTTCCCATTAATGGGAATGCAAGCGCTTGTCAGTATCAAAAGTGCTCCGAGCAAGCCTCGGGCATTTCGCGAGTTTCCGGCACCTCCCGTGCCGGGGAAGGGTAAGTCTTGCCGCGTGACCGCCGGGTGGGATCGGCGGGGCCGGGCAACTGGTACCACGCGCGGCAAGTCTCGGCGGCAGCCTTGAGATCTGGCTGTATGGTGCAAAGGTTCGGTGCGCCTGCTGGCGGTTGAGCCTGCCGTGAATGATCCAAACTGTGCCTCAGGGTGCCGGCACGTGCTGATCAATCAGCACCGGGTTGCCGTCGGGATCTTCAACAACAAGGCTCGCAGGCCCGGTGCTGTTCGGGTCAGCTTCTGTCACAAGAGAAAGCCCTGCTTCTTTCAGCCTGGCCTGGATCGCCCGGATATCGGTGAAGCTCTCCATTGGCTCGGTCTCGCTCACCCAGCCTGGATTGAACGTTAGCATGTTCTTTTCAAACATCCCCTGGAACAGTCCAAGCGTGCAGGCTCCGTTTCGCAAGATCAGCCATCCCTGCTCTGCTTCCCCGGCAACTTCGTGAAATCCGAGGGCCTCATAGAAGGATCGCGAATTAGAGAGGTTGCTCACTGAAAGGCTTACCGAAAAAGCGCCGAGTTCCATGGTCTTGCACTCCAAAGACAAAGGCGCCCGGCAAAACGTTAGACGGCGTTGGGTAATGTTCGCCCATCTTGCCAGGCCAAAAGGTTTTCTACCGCCATCATGCCCATCGCCTCGCGCACCTCAAGCGCGGCGGTCCCGAGATGTGGAAGAAGTGTCACGTTGTCGAGGGCCTTCAGGGCTGCGGGCACCTCGGGCTCAAACTCGTAGACATCAAGCCCCGCGCCGGCGATCCGCCCGCCTTCGAGTACGTCAGTCAGGGCTGCTTCGTTAACCACGTCCCCGCGCGCAATGTTGATCAGAAAGCCTTCGGGCTTCATCGCCGCAAGTTCCGCCGCGCCGATAAGGTGGTGGGTGTCGGGAGTCGCCGGAACGGCTAGAACGACGATATCCGCGACGCCCAGAAGTTCGGGCAACGCCTCGATCTGGCGGGCAGGCATTCCTGGGTCTGTCACACGCGAGCGGTTGTAGAACACCACATCCATTCCGAACCCGCCGTGGCAGCGCTTCGCGATTGCCTTTCCGATGCGGCCCATACCGACGATGCCCACGGTTTTTTCCGACACGTGGAAGCCTAGAAGCTGCGTCGGGTGCCAGCCCGCCCAAGCGTTTGCACGCACCATGCGCTCGCCCTCTCCCGCGCGGCGGCAGGCCATCAGCATCAGCGTCATCGCTATGTCTGCCGTGGCGTCGGTGACCGCGCCCGGAGTGTTGGTGACGGCCAAGCCCGCGGCCTGAGCCGCCGACACATCGATATGATTATAGCCGACGCCGAAGTTCGCGAGGATTTTCGTGCGTGGCTCCGGCACCTCGGCAAAGGCGCCTGCACGAAAGGCATCGCCCAGCGTGGGCAGAATTGCGTCGTGGGATTTGAGCGCCTCGACGCATTCATCATGGGTCATCGGAAGGGTCGTGTCTCGTACATCAACATCAAACCGCGCGCGGGCGGCGGCGAGAACGGTGTCGGGCAGTGGTCGAGAGATCAGAAGAGACGGCATTAGTACATCCGGCCGCCAAGCGGCACGTCCTTATCGGGGGTGATCAGCACAACTTCACCGGCCTCGTCTGGCAGGCCCAGCACGAGAACTTCTGACATCACAGGGCCAATCTGACGGGGCGGAAAATTCACCACGGCGATCACGCGTTTGCCGGGAAGGTCTTCGGGCGCATAATGTTTGGTAATTTGCGCGGAGGATTTCTTTTCCCCGATCTCCGGCCCGAAATCGACCCAGAGCTTGATCGCGGGTTTTCGTGCCTCGGGAAAGGGCTCGGCCCGCGCGATAACGCCGACGCGGATATCCACCTTCATAAATTCATCAAAGCTGATGGTCATTTGCCCAGCTCCCGGCTTCGACGCGCCGCGGCAGCGACAGCGTCGCGCAAGAGGATGGGAAAGCCACGCCGCTCATCCATCAACACGCCGAGCGCAGCCTCGGTGGTGCCCTTGGGGCTGGTGACGTTGATACGAAGTTGCGCTGGATCTTCGCCAGCGGCTTCTGCCAATTCCCCGGCGCCGGCCACGGTGGCGCGCGCAAGTTTGAGCGCGAGGTCGGGTGCAAGCCCCTCCGCCTCTCCCGCCGCCGCCATAGTTTCTATGAGGTGGAATACATAGGCCGGGCCCGACCCCGAAACGGCAGTCACGGCATCCATCTGCACTTCGTCTTCGATCCGCACGGTCTGCCCGACCGCCGCGAGGAGGCCCTCCCCCAATTCAAGCGCAGCCTCCGTGGCGCAGGCGTTGCCGATAAGCGCGGTAATTCCACGGCCAACGGCAGCAGGCGTATTGGGCATAGCGCGGATGATCGGGCTTTGCGCGCCCAGAATGTCCTCGAACCGTGCAAGCGGCGTGCCCGCGGCGACAGAGATGAAGAGGGTGGCCCCGGCACCTAGCCCGCGGATGGCAGGAAGCGCCTCGCCAATCATCTGCGGTTTGACGGCGATGATCACCACAGCGGGGCTTTCGGGCAGGGCCGTGTTGAGCGAAACGCCGGTGCCTTGCAGCCACGCACTTGGCGCTGGGTCAACTACCGTCACAGCTCCGGCGGCAATCCCGCCATCGAGCCATCCGGCAAGCATGGCCGACCCTATCTTGCCGCAGCCCAGAAGAACGAGCCCACGCGCGTTTATCTCTGAGAAATCCATAACCCCTCCGCTGACGCGAGAGCCCTAAAACAAGTGGCCCGCCGGGGCAACACACGCACCGGCGGGCCTCAAACCGCGGGGGTTCACGGCTTGGGGGGTCTCTACGCCGTTCCGTACGCTTCGGAGATGGCGACCTTCATGGCATCTTCGGGGGTGCGATCGCCCCAAGCGACCAGTTGGAACGCGGGGTAGAACCGCTCCGCCGTCATAACTGCCGTTGCGATCATCGTATCGATCTGTTCGGGGCTAGCAGTCTGGCCACCGGCCAGCACAAGCCCGTAGCGATAGACCATCAGACGCTGCGCCCTCCAGTAGGTGAAGGCGCCGGCCCAGCAAGTATCGTTCGTGCGATTTAACGTTTCGTAAAGCTCCGCCATCCGGTCTTCCGGCGGCTCCATCTCGAACGTGCAAATCAGGCGCAGCGTTTCGTCGTAGTTGGACCAGGCCAGGGTGATCGAGTACGTCCGCCATTGGCCTTCGACGGCCATGGCAATCTGATCATCGGCGACGCGGTCGAAATCCCATTCATGATGCTCGGCGATGTGTTCCACGATATCGATTGGATGGAGGTCTTCTGTGCTCAGAAACTGCTCGGAAAGCGCCATGCGCGGCCTCGTGGGGTTGTAGCCCGGGGCGGGGATTGGCCCTCTAGGCTTAGGTGCCTGCTCTAGTTACGGCGGTTCTGCGCCACCGTCCCTACGATATATGGTGGTGCCAAATCGGAGGGCTGTAAAGACATATTTTGTGAAACATTGAGGACGGCCTAACGCCGCCGCCGCCAGTCGCATATTGGGGCGGGCACTGGGATCCAAGTCGGGAACCGGCGTCGTCGGCGGGCGTCGGCGCGAAGGAGCGTTCCGATCAACATGTCCGGCAAAAAGCGCGTTCGGCGTGGTCCGCGCACTGGCAGCATACGGCGAGTAAGCGGACGCACCCCGTGCGGCGGGATCAGCTTGGTGCGCTTTAGGGCCTAGCCCTTCTTGGCTTCCAGCGCATCGAGCCGCGTCTTCAACGCTTCGTTTTCTGCACGCGCATTCTCGGCCATCGTGCGCACGGCATCGAATTCCTCTCGCGTCACAAGATCACGCTCCGCGAGCCACCGTTCAAACCAGCTGTTGAACGCGGTCTCCGCCTCTTCCCGAGCCCCCTGGGCCACGCCCATAGCGTTGGTCATCAATTGGGATACGTCATCGAGAATCTTGTTGCGGCTCTGCATCTCGCTCTCCTTCACAGCACACTGGGTATATGGGCAGGATCGCGCCGCCCGCAAGGTTGACAACACCGCGCCCACCGGCAATGGGGCCGCATGGGTTTCGCCATTCCGTTCCCCGAAATCGGGCCAGAGATTTTCGCGATCGATCTGGGCAGCTTTCGCTTTGCCCTGCGCTGGTACGCGCTGGCCTACATCGTGGGGATCGTGATCGGGTGGCAGATGGTGGCGCAGGCCGTCAAGCGGCCGACGCTTTGGGCCGATGAGACTGCGCCGATGACTGTGAAGCAGGTGGAAGATCTGCTCACTTTCATCGTGCTGGGCATCATCGTCGGCGGGCGGCTTGGCTTCGTGATGTTCTATCAGCCGGGCTACTACCTCGCGAACCCGATTGAAATTCTCTACATCTGGCAAGGGGGTATGGCCTTCCACGGCGGGCTTCTTGGAGTTGTTGTGGTCGCCCTGTGGTTCTGCTGGCGTCACAAGCTTCCCATGCTTTCGGTAGGTGATGCGCTGGCCATGGCCACCCCGCCCGGGCTGATGCTTGGCCGTATCGCGAATTTTATCAACGGGGAGCTATGGGGGCGGCCGACCGAGGCACCGTGGGGCGTGATCTTTCCTGGCGAGGCGGCGCAAACCTGCCCAGGCTTCGGCGCCCCCTGCGCCCGTCACCCTTCGCAGCTCTACGAGGCGTTTCTCGAGGGTCTTCTCTTGGGCCTCGTCATCCTCTGGCTCGTCTGGGCCCGGCGCTGGCTGAAAGCACCTGGGCGCATCACGGGTGTGTTTCTGGCGGGCTACGGATTGGGGCGCTTTGTCGTGGAGTATTTCCGGCAGGCCGACCCGCAATTTATCACACCCGACAACCCGATCGGCCATGCGATCCGGCTTGGCGAATATGGCGTCACCATGGGGCAGCTTCTGTCTCTGCCGATGCTTGCTTTGGGGCTTGTATTCATCGTGCTGTCTCGGAAGCCGGCGTGACACCGTTGGCAGCGGCGCTGGCACGGCAGGTCCGCGCAGCCGGGCCAATGAGCGTGGCCGACTTCATGGCCGCCTGTCTCACTGACCCTGACCATGGATACTACATGGCGGACGATCCTTTGGGCGTGTCGGGGGATTTCACCACCGCCCCCGAAATCAGTCAGATGTTTGGCGAGCTTCTGGGGCTTTCTCTAGCAGAAGCGTGGCGGGCGGCAGGAGCGCCTGAGCGCATCGTTTTGGCAGAGCTTGGGCCGGGGCGCGGCACGTTGATGGCTGACCTGATGCGTGCCACCCGCGCCGTGCGGGGCTTTCACGCCGCCGCTGAGATTGTGTTGGTGGACGTGTCGCCACAACTGCGCGCGGCGCAGGCCAACGCACTAAAAGCTTATTCCCCTAGCTGGGTGGATACGATCGAGGCGCTTCCCGAGGGGGCAACATACTTGATCGCAAACGAGTTCTTCGATGCGCTGCCGATCCGGCAGTTTCGGCGGTCAGAGGCGGGCTGGGAGGAAATCGTAATCGGGCTTTCGGGCGGCACGCTTATGCGCGGGCACACCGCGCCGGTGCGGATGGCAGATTTGGAGCATCGTTGGTCCGACACCCGGCCCGGCGATATCGTTGAAACGAACGCCTCAGCCCGAGCTGCTGCAAACACTATCGCGCGCCGCGTCGCAGCCCATGGCGGCGCGGCGCTGATCATCGATTACGGGGATTGGCGCGCTCTCGGCGATACGCTGCAGGCAATGCGCCACCACGCGCCCGCCGACCCCTTGGCGGAGCCCGGCCTTGCCGATCTGACCGCGCACGTTGATTTCGAGGTGTTGGCGCAGGCAGCCATCGCTGCGGGGGCAACGCACAGCCGGCTGACGCCGCAGGGCGTTTTTCTGGAGCGACTAGGAATTACCGCGCGCGCCCAGGCGTTGGCAAAAGGGCTCACCGGCCCTGCGCTTGAAGCACATATTGCAGCCCATCGGCGCTTGACGCATCCCAGCGAAATGGGAACCCTCTTTAAGGTGATGTCAATTCACGCCGCAGATTCACCGCCACCCCCGGGGCTAGAGCCGTGACGCTAGAACGCCTGACCTCTGATTTGATCGCCCCTACGCTGCATGGCTTCTTTACGCGCCGGGGTGGCGCATCATCAGGGGTGTTCGACGGGCTGAACTGCGGCCCTGGTTCCAGCGATCAGGCAGAAATGGTGCAGATCAACCTCGCGCGCGTCGCAGATGCGATGGGTGTGGGCACCGACGCGCTCTTGCGCGTGCACCAGGTGCATTCGGCCACGGCTGTGCCGGTCTCGGCCCCCTTCGCGGATGCCAGGCCGCGGGCGGACGGGCTGGCCACGGCCACGCCAGGGATCGCGATTTCGGTTTTGACAGCCGACTGCGCGCCGGTGCTGTTCAGTGACCCGGATGCGCGCATCATCGGGGCGGCCCATGCGGGCTGGAAAGGTGCGCTTGGGGGGGTGCTGGAAGCAACGCTTGTGGCCATGGAGCGGCTGGGCGCAACCCGCGGCGCGATCCGCGCAGCGATCGGGCCGACGATCAGCCAACGCGCCTATGAGGTTGGCCCCGAGTTTATGGATGCTTTCGTTGCGGAGGATCCTCAGAACACCCGCTTTTTCTCTGGCGGCGCAGGCGACAGGATGCATTTCGATCTCCCGTCCTATGCTCTGGCGCGGCTTCGAGAAGCCGGTGTGCACACGGCAGAGTGGATCCAGCACTGCACGTACTCGGATTCCGCCAGATTCTTCTCTTACCGTCGCAGCGTCCACAACAAAGAGGCCGATTATGGCCGATTGATCGCTTCGATTCGGCTTTAGGGGCTCTGAGCGGGCTGAAATTGCGGCGAAACTGTGGCTTTTGGCGCGGCGGACGGGCCAATCTTCGGGAAACAATCCATTTACGATTAGCAGATTGTTATGACTCTTCGGCCTATCTGGCCGCATTGAGAATTCTGACGCAGCATCTTGTGGCACTCGTCCGATAGGAAGACTTGTTCCGGGATTGGCAACAATCTTTCTTGAGCGCCCTATCACCGCCGTATTGCGCAGTATTCTGCACGCAAGGTTGGACAACCAGCTGGACGATTGAGGCAGACGAAACAAAGGGGCGGCGCCAATGCCGCCGATACGATGACATGCAAATGACGATGCGCCTGAAAAAACGTTGGATCACCGCCATTTTGCGCGAAGCGAATTCCTCAAACACCGCGCTTCCGTTCCAGCGCGGCGAACGCGGAAACCTATCTCTCGCCCACCGTTCGGGCACCCGTAAACCGCGCGTTATCTCGCGCGGCTGATCCATACCCTCCTCGTGTACCTTGCGGGCGGTTCCCCAGAACCGCCCGTTTTCTTGTTCGATTCGGGAACGGAGAAGGTTAACTTCAGGGCACCGTCGCGGTGGGCGAAACAAAGCCGGTCGTTAACCATCGATTAACAGAGACGGAGGCACGAAAAGCCAAAAATTTTTGACAAAGCCTGCTGGTCTGCGCCAGTGTCTCGCTCGTTGTTGTAACCAGTCTATCCGCAAGTACCAAATCGGTGGGGGCCGATGCGGATGTGACCAGACCGTGAGGACTGATCGCATGAATAGCCCCCGTACCGTCGTTTCACTCGGCGCAAATTCCCCTGTCGTACATCGAGCAAACAAGCCTTGGACGGTTAAATCCGCCGCCCAACCGCGCCGTCAGGTGCATCACGTCGCCCTAACGCGCCGGTATGAGGTGACGTATCTCGACGATGACGGCCAGGTGCAGGATTTCATTCGAGTGGCGCCTGCGCTCCCGATTTTTGAAGCCGCCTTCAGTGCGTTTGCCCATGGCGCGCTGATCAACACCGCAGAAGGCGTGGTTGCGGTGGAAGATCTCGTGCCCGGTATGGAGATCGTGACGGCCCGCGGTGACACGGCGACCCTGCGCTGGGTTGGAGCGATAACCATGATCCCCGGTGCGCCAACCTCGAACGACACGCCCCAGCGGCTCTACCGCGTTACAGCCGATGCTCTGGGCCTTGGCCGCCCTGCAGCCGACGTTACCTTCGGCCCTGCCGCGCGGCTCCTGAACCGCGACCCATCGATCCGCAATGCGCTGGGCACCGAGGCGGCGCTCGCCCCCGTTGCCGCACAGGAGGACGGTTGTGCTGTGATCGCGCTTAACCCGGTTTCACCCGTGCGCGTCTACCACCTTGCCTTTGACAACCATCAGATCATCACCGCCAACGGCGTTGAGGTGGAAAGTTACCACCCGGGGCCGGACGCGCATTATTCTATGTCGCAAGAGTTGCGGGAGATGTTTGTGGGCCTTTTCCCCCATATCACCAGCCTGCAAAGCTTCGGCCATGTGATCTGGCCACGTTTTGAGCGGCATGACGACGACGAGTATCAGCTCGTCTAAGCTACTTGGGCGGCGCGCGGCGTCAGGCGCTGCGCGCAAGCCGTTCTTCAAGAATATCAAACGGCACCGAAGGATCATCCTTTGCGCCGCGGATCACCAAAGATGTCTTTACGCTCGCCACATTTGGCGCAGCGGTCAGTTCCTCTGTCAGAAACGTCTGAAACGTGGATAGATCGGGCGCGATGCACTTTAGAATGAAATCCACCTCGCCGTTCAGCATGTGGCATTCTCGGACGAGGGACCAGGCGCGGCACCGTGCCTCAAATGCCGAAAGATCGGCCTCCGCCTGGCTGGTTAGCCCCACCATCGCAAACACCTGAACTTCGAAATCAAGCGCGCGCGGATCGACCTTGGCGTGATAACCTTGGATAAAGCCCGCCTCTTCCAGCGTACGCACACGACGCAGGCACGGTGGCGCGGAAATACCCACGCGGCGCGCCAGTTCAACGTTTGTCATTCGGCCATCTGCTTGGAGCTCGGCCAGGATCTTGCGATCGATGTGATCGAGTTTGTGGCCAGGCATTGCGCGCTTTCCCCCGAATCCGTTGCAAAACTGTATGTGGCGGCGCAACGCTGCGCAATATTATTTCGCAAATGAGCAATATCATTAAATTGATATGGGTGGCGCGTGCCCCAGCGCGGGGGCCTCTGTACGGTAGCCCCCCTTTCGCCTCGACCGGTGCAGCGCTATATGCCTCGGACGCGCGGATCAGCGGAGATTCCCTATGCCCGAGACAAAGCACAGCAAGGTTCTGATCGTCGGTTCCGGCCCGGCAGGGTATACGGCCGCGGTCTACGCCAGCCGCGCTATGCTGGAGCCGATCCTCGTGCAGGGCATTCAGCCAGGCGGGCAGCTCACGATCACCACGGAGGTGGAGAACTGGCCGGGCGATACCGAGGTGCAGGGGCCCGACCTGATGGTGCGCATGGAGGCCCATGCCAAAGCCGTCGGCACCGAAATCATTGGCGACCATATCAACAGCATCGACCTGTCGAAGCGCCCGTTCAAGGCTCAAGGTGACAGCGGAACGACCTACACAGCCGATGCGGTTATCCTGGCCACCGGCGCGCAGGCCAAATGGCTTGGCTTGCCCTCGGAAGAGAAGTTCAAGGGCTTCGGCGTATCGGCCTGCGCCACTTGCGACGGGTTCTTCTATCGCGGGCAGGAGGTTGTGGTGATCGGCGGCGGCAACACGGCGGTGGAAGAGGCACTCTTTCTGACGAATTTCGCCTCGAAAGTCACCCTCGTACACCGGCGCGATAGCCTTCGGGCCGAGAAGATCCTGCAACACCGCCTGTTCAAGAACCCCAAGGTGGAGGTTATCTGGGACCATCAGGTTGAAGAGGTTGTAGGCGCCGAAAACCCGCTGGGCGTGGAAGGTGTGAAGATACGCCACGTAAAATCGGGCGCCATCATGGAGGTGCCTTGTAAGGGTTTTTTCGTGGCGATCGGCCACGCCCCGGCCTCCGAACTGGTTATTGACCAGTTGGACACGCATATGGGCGGTTATGTCGTAACGCAGCCCGACAGCACGGCCACCTCAATTCCCGGTGTCTTTGCGGCGGGCGATCTCACCGATCACATCTATCGGCAGGCGGTCACAAGCGCGGGCATGGGCTGCATGGCGGCGCTTGAGGCAGAGAAATTCCTCGCAGAGATTGAGGAAGCCGCAGAGGCCGAGCCCGCCGCCGAGCCCGCCGAGTAACCGCGCCACACGCGGCAAAGTTGCGCCATCGATGCGGGATCGTGCGCCTGGGCTTGCGAAATGGCGCAGACCGGGGTTAGACGCCGCGCGACCCCCTATCTCCGGATTCCAACCGATGCAGCTTCCAAACCTCGTCCCCATCCCAGAACTCTATGTGTCCTACGAAAGCGCTCAGAAGCTGAGGGTTGAAGCCGGTGACCTGCTATCTTGGGATCTGACGCCGCGCCAAATCTGCGATCTTGAGCTCTTGATGAACGGCGGCTTCAACCCGCTGAAAGGGTTTCTAAGCGAAGACGATTATTCCAGTGTTTTGAGTGAGATGCGGCTGGCTGATGGCGCGCTTTGGCCGATGCCCATCACGCTTGATGTCTCCGAGACCTTCGCCGAGAGCGTGGAAGACGGGCAGGATATTGCGCTGCGGGATCAGGAAGGCGTGATCCTCGCGATCATGTCGGTCACCGATAAATGGCGCCCAAACAAAGCTGCCGAGGCCAAGGCGGTGTTCGGCGCCGATGATCTGGCGCATCCGGCGGTGAACTACCTGCACAATACAGCCGGCGATGTGTATCTTGGCGGGCCGATTACCGGTATTCAGCAGCCGGTGCATTACGATTTCAAGGCCCGGCGCGATACGCCGAACGAGCTGCGCGCCTATTTCCGCAAGTTGGGTTGGCGCAAGGTGGTGGCGTTCCAAACCCGAAATCCGCTGCACCGCGCGCATCAGGAACTGACGTTCCGCGCCGCCAAGGAAGCCCAGGCGAACCTGCTGATCCACCCAGTTGTGGGGATGACAAAGCCGGGCGATATCGATCACTTCACTCGCGTGCGCTGCTATGAGGCGGTGCTCGATCACTATCCTGCCGCCACAACCACCATGAGCCTTCTGAACCTCGCGATGCGCATGGCCGGGCCGCGCGAGGCGCTTTGGCACGGGATCATCCGGCGCAACCATGGTTGCACCCATATGATCATCGGCCGCGATCATGCGGGGCCCGGCAAGAATTCGGCGGGTGACGATTTCTATGGCCCGTACGATGCGCAGACCCTGTTTGAGGCGCATCAGGAGGAGATCGGCATTGAAATGGTGCCGTTCAAACAGATGGTCTACGTGCAAGACCGGGCGCAGTACGAACCGGCGGACGAGGTGGAAGATGGCGCCACGGTCCTCAATATTTCCGGGACCGAGCTCAGGCGCCGGTTGGCCGAGGGGCTGGAAATCCCCGATTGGTTCTCCTTCCCCGCCGTGGTGGAAGAATTGCGCCGCACCCGCCCGCCCCGGGCCCGGCAGGGCTTCACCGTGTTTTTCACGGGCTTTTCGGGCTCCGGCAAATCGACCATCGCAAATGCGCTCATGGTCAAGCTGATGGAGATGGGCGGGCGCCCGGTCTCGCTGCTTGATGGCGATATCGTGCGCAAGAACCTGTCATCAGAACTTGGCTTTTCGAAGGAGCACCGCGATCTCAATATCCGGCGGATCGGCTTCGTGGCCTCCGAGATCACCAAGAATGGCGGGATCGCCATATGCGCCCCGATTGCGCCCTACGCCGCAACGCGGCGGGCTGTGCGGGAAGAAATTGAGCAGTTCGGCGCGTTTGTCGAGGTGCACGTGGCCACGTCTATAGAGGAATGCGAACGGCGGGATCGCAAGGGGCTCTACAAACTGGCCCGCGAAGGAAAGATCAAAGAATTTACAGGAATTTCAGATCCTTACGACGTTCCCGATAGCCCCGAGCTGCGGCTGGATACCGAAAACGTCGAAGTCGATCACTGCGCCCACCAGGTGCTATTGAAGCTTGAGCAGATGGGGCTTGTGGCCGCCGCCTGACCTCACCCTCAGACGCGCATCAGCATCGGGCCAAGCGGGCGTCCGGCTAGAATATGCACATGCAGGTGTGGCACCTCTTGCACCGCGTCCTCACCGGCGTTTGACAGAGTGCGGTAGCCCGCCCCGCCCTCACCCGGCTGGATGCCCATCATCTTGCAGACCTCACCGATCGTGCGCGTGTAATCGACGATCTCGGCCTCACTGGCCTCCAGCGCGAAGTGATCGAACGTCACATAGGCGCCCTTAGGGATCACAAGCACATGCTGCGGCGCCTGGGGGCGGATATCGCGAAAGGCCAGCGAGTGCTCGGTTTCCATCACCGTATCGTTCGGTATCTCACCGCGCAGGATTTTGGCAAAGATGTTCTGATCGTCATAGGCATAGGCCATAGGCATCCTCAATCGGTGAAGAGATGGTCTGATTGCGCGATTTCAAGTGCCCGGTCTTTTGGAAGATCAAAGACGGCCGCCAATGCGGCCGCGTTTTCTTCTGGTTCTGCCGCTTCACGCAGGCGGTGATAGGAGGGGAAGCGTTCATCGTGCAGGCGATCGCTCTCGAAGAGAATATCATTTCGAATGGTGGGCAGCAGGCGCTCGACAGCCTCCGGCGGCGTTTCATCACCGGCAAGGCCCACACGGCGGGCATGGCCCATCAAGTAATCATCCGAGAAATGGCACACGATCTCCAAAAGCCGCGTTTCGCTTCGATCGGCGAAGAAGTCACGCACAAGATCGATATTCGCCGGGTCCATGCAAATGACCAGCCGATCGGTTTCAAAGTAATCAAACAGCATCCGCATGAGCGCCCGCCGGTGCCGGGCCCGCTTGCTCAGCGTGGCTTGAATGCCGCCAAGATCGGGAAGGGGCGTCGCCTCTTCATCAAAGAGATATTCGATCGTCGGCACGTTTGAATGAAAGCTCAGGCGATCCACCAGCCGCTTCGCCACATGCCACTTCTTGCAGGTAACGATCATAAGCTCGCGCTCGCGCCCGAGCGTGGCTTCCTTTTCCCAAAACCGCGGCGCAAAGCGGCGCCCGGTGCGCCCGCGCTGAGTGAGAAACCTGTAGAGCCGGGCGCCCTCGCCGGTGACGCGGATCTCGGCACCTTTGGAAACGTAGAGATCTCCAAGCCTGCGTCTGAGCTTATTGGCCTGCGGTGAAATCTTACGGGCGAAGAGAAAATCCTGACCCACAAGCATATCGTAGTGATCGTTGTAGAACTGAACCGGGATACCGTAATCGGAAAACATCAAAAACGTCAGCGTGCGCGACCGAATTTCTTCAGCTGCAACAAGGTGGCGTACGAGGGTTTGAAAAAACGTCTCATCAGGGATCCAGGTGGTGCGGAAGAACCGCGTCACATCCCGGCGCCGGCGCAGGAAATCCAGAATTGCCTCAACCGTTCGCCGCCTCAGGCACCACCATTGCGAACCGATCATGATCTGAAGGTCCGCGGGGATCTTCCGGGTAAGCCCGAGGCGCCTTTGCCAATTCATTGATGCGTAGAAGAGCCGCTTTGTCCGGCGTTCATTAAACCAGTGGCGGTAGACCAGACGTTCCTTCTTGATACCTGTCTTAATCCAATCGGACGAAAAGAAATCGAAGCTTTCTATGAAATCTGCATCTTCGCGATCCAGAAACTCATGCACGTATTCGGCCGGTTTGATCGGCATGCAATCGCCCGAAAGCATGTAGAAATGTGTCGCATCGGGGAACGCGTCAACCGCGGCGCGCACGGCGGCGAGCGTCGCACTGACGAGGCTCCATTCCCCCCACCCGCATTTGACGCGGCGCCGGGTGAAGGTGACGCGCGGATTGCTGGCGAGGGCCGCGCGGATCTTGTCATAATCGGCCCGGCGCGCGCGCCCGTCAAAATGGATGGCCATGCAATCCCCTGCGCGCGTCAGGCGCTGGGCCTGTTGAATGATTGCGGCGGGATCCTTGTGGCAGAGCAGGATGAACGCGATCTGGGACATGCCGTGGGTAGGCCCTTGTTAACCTTTTCTGCTCGTTCTGCCGTTATGTTAAACAGCGATTGAATAAACAACTATTTCTTGATCTTTTGCATCCGATCCGCGGGGGCGGATCGTGTGATGCGCATCGGGGCGGCAAATCGAGGCGGGGATGGGCTTTCCGGGCACCTGGATGACCGAGAGCGAAAGCATGGTGTACCGAGTGGTGCCCAAATGCGCGTGTTCGACGATCGGGCAGATCATGTTCTACTCTGATCACGGCCGGTTCTTCGATGGCGACATTCATGATGCCGACGCGGGTCTACACAAATGGGCCATCGCCGAAAGCCAGGAGAAGATTACTCGGAACGTCACCACGCACGGCTCATACGCCTTCAGTTGCGTGCGAAACCCTTATACCCGCATCCTAAGCTCATTTTTTGACAAGATCTGCGGCATCCAGCGCAACGGGAAGCGGTACCGCGGCAACCTTGTGCCGCTCCTCGTCCAGAAATACGGGATCGACGTTGACGGCGATTTCGACCAGATCGCCAGCTTCAGGCGGTTTCTACTTTTTGCCCGCGATACGGTGCGGTTCCGTAAACCGATGGACCCGGATATTCACTGGTCGGCCATGTCCGGCCATCTCTCAACGTTCATCGTCAACGGCGGGCGCTACAACAAGATCTTCTTCACCGAAACGTTCAATATGGGCATGGAAGAGGTACTGGGCGCCGTTGAAACCCCCGTGCCGATCGCGGTGTCAGACGTGCCACGTTTCAATGAAAGCGAAGGGCATGGGCCCAAGCGCGCGCATCCGGTGGAGGCGTATTTTGATGATCTTTCGATGCACCTCGTCTACGAGATGTATCACCGGGATTTCGAGCTCTTCCGTTATGATTTCGACGATCCGTCAAACAAGATGCCAACGGGTGAGATTGATCTTGACGAAGTTCACGCGAAGCTTGGGGATTGACGCGGACCGTCAATACTCGATGTCATAGACAACAAGCCCGTCCGCCCCGCCTACGCACATCGAAACCAATTCTTTCCCTAGCTCGCGGTGACGCGGGTGCTCGTCATAGGCGCGCAAGGCGCCGCGATCGCGGAAATGAAGAATAAAGCCATGGCTGTGGTTTGGGGATTTTGCTTCGAAATCCCGGTTAGGCCCTGCCTGAACCGCAATGACACCGTCGAGGGTTTCGGCAAGCGCCACCAGCGCACACAGGATCGCGCGCCGCGCCTCTTCGGTTTGGCTGCTGGAGAAGCTGAGGAAGACGCAGTGGGCAATCATGCGGGGTGATCCATTTGTGCTAAGCGGCAGCGGTCCGGCGATGTCCGCCTGGCGGGGCCGAAAAAAAGAGGCGCCCAAAGGCGCCCCCTGCAAGCGGCACTAAGCACCCCTTAGCTGGCTTCAAGGGAAAGCGCCACAAAGCGCGGATCGCCGTCACGGCGTACAAGCAGAAGAAGCGATCTGCGCCCTGCCTCTTGCGCCGCCTCGATACGCGCTTCGAGATCAGCAACCGAAAGCACGGGCTCCTGCCCAGCCTCTGTGATCAGATCCCCGGCGCGCAGGCCCTTGTCGAACGCTTCGCTATCCTCGGCCACGTCTTGCACGACGAGGCCCTCGGCGCCGTCGCCAAGCCCAAGCTGCGCGCGCAGATCGTCTGTCATCGCTGAAAGCGAGAGACCGAGCACATCACCCGTAACAGGCTCATCCGCAGGCGCCGAAGCAGGGATGGCGCGTTCGGCGTCCTCCCGACGGCCAAGGGTAACGAGGAGGGTTTGCGTTTCACCCTCTCGGAACACAACGATCCGCACGGCTTTGCCCACCTCTGTGTTGCCAACCCGGCGGACGAGTTCGCGGGTGTCGGTAACATCGGCACCATCGAAGGAAATGATTACGTCGCCCGACTCAATGCCCGCCTCAAGCGCAGGCCCTTCGGGCACGTCGGTAACAAGGGCGCCAGCCGTCGCTTCGAGCCCAAGGGCTTCGGCCACATCGTCTGACACATCCTGGATACGTACGCCAAGCCAGCCCCGGCGTGTTTCCCCAAACTCCTCAAGCTGGGCGATCACGTTCTGAGCCACACGGCTCGACATTGCAAAGCCAATGCCGATCGATCCGCCATTAGGCGACAGGATCGCGGTATTCACGCCGATCACCTCGCCATCCATGTTGAACAGCGGGCCGCCCGAGTTGCCGCGATTGATGGCGGCATCGGTTTGGATATAGTCGTCATAGGTGCCCGAAAGTGCGCGGCCTCGGGCCGAAACGATCCCCGCAGAGACCGAAAAGCCCTGACCGAGCGGGTTGCCCATGGCCATCACCCAATCACCCACGCGCGCTTCGTCGCTATCACCCCAAGGCACGAAGGCCAGTGGGCGATCGCTTTCCACTTTCAAAAGCGCAAGGTCGGTGTTGGGATCGGTGCCGATCACTTCGGCCTCAAGTTCACCACCTTCGAAGAATTCGATCAGGATCTCATCAGCGCCCTGAATGACGTGATTGTTCGTGACAATGAAACCATCTTCCGAAATCACGAAACCCGAGCCGAGCGCTTGGCTGCGTCGGGGCCGTTGGCCGTTTTCGTTACGATCCAGAAAATCACGGAAGAAGTCTTCGAAGGGCGATCCCTCTGGCACAACAGGGCTCGGGCCCGTTGAGGTGGATACCGTTGTTGATGTGGTGATGTTCACCACAGAAGGGCTGACTGTTTCGGCCAACTCGGCAAATGTGTTCGGCCGGGTCTGGGCCGCGGCGGACAGCGTTTGCGCCAGGATGAGCGCGAGCGCCAGCATGAGCGCCCATGCGGCCGCAAACGATGCCCGGCGGGTGGTAGGGTAGGTAGAGGGGATGGCGATAGCCTGCATCATCACTGCGAGCTCCTTTTAGAGACACGTCGCCGGAGTGGTGCGCCGACGCTTCGAATACTGTGACAGATAGGCGCGCAGCCGTACAACACAACGTATCGTTTCGATTGGTCAACCGGACGTGAGCGTAATCGATTTCCGTGTGAAGCGCGCGGTGCGTCGCACATGATGGGCGCCTACACGCCGAAACTGCGCGCAATCCAGATCAGCGCAACCCCGGCAGCCAGCGCGCCGAGGCCCAGAAGGCGCCGGGTATCATTCGGGATTTGCCGGAGAAATTCGAGCACTTCTTCGAGGCGAGAAGGGGCCAGTGCGAACACCAGCCCCTCAACCACCAGTACAAGACCGATTGCCAGGATGACATATGCCATCGGCTACGTGCCTTATTGCTGTACCTGAACCGGAGTTACTCCTTGCGGCGCATCGAGGAACTCGAAGAATTCGCTATCGGGCGTTATCACCATTGTCGAATTCTGGCCTTGGATCGCGCGTTCGTAGGCAGACATCGAGCGATAGAACTCAAAGAACTCTGGATTTGCACCAAAGGCGTCCGCAAAGATCCGGTTGCGTTCTGCGTCCGCTTCACCGCGAACGATCTCGCTTTCCCGCCGCGCTTCCGAAACAAGCTCTACCACCGTTCGATCAGCCTGCGCCCGAACCCGCTGCGCCGCTTCTTCGCCGCGCGCAATCTCGTCAGCCGCTTCACGCTCCCGCTCTGCCCGCATGCGCGCGAAGGTGGCGTCAAGGTTCTGTTCTGGCAGGTTCGTCTGCTTCAACCGCACGTCAACAACATCGAGACCGAGCGCTTGGGCGCGCAGTTGAGACAGCTCGCGGATGCGCACCATCAGCTGCGCGCGATCGGCAGAAAGAATAGTGTTAGACGTCACGCCCTGCGAACCAAGAACCGCCCTCGTTTGCGTGGTAAGGATCGATTCCAACCGGTCTTCTGCCGCATTCAGACCGCCAACACCAACCGCTTGCCGGAACTGCACCACGTCAGAAATCCGGTAGCGCGCAAAGGCGTCCACCACGAGGCGGCGGTCATCCGACGGCGTCACCTCGATTGGCTGAGTGTCGAGCGACAGGATCCGGTCGTCATAGCGGACAACCTCTTGGATCAGCGGGATCTTGAAGGCGAGGCCCGGATCCTCTTTCACAGCGCGGATCTGGCCAAACTGAAGCACGAGCGCCTTCTCTCGTTCATCAACAATGAAGATCGACGACAGCGCGACGGCAAGTGCGATGACGACCGCGGGGATGATGTATCCAGCTTTCCGCATCTTAGTTGGCCTCCGCAGTGGTATTCGCCGGCGGGCGGCGAAGCTCGTTCAGCGGCAGGTAAGGCACAACGCCCTGGCCACCGGACCCGCCCGCGTTTTCGTCTAGGATGATCTTATCGACGCCGCCCAGAACACGTTCGAGCGTTTCAAGATACAGGCGCTTGCGCGTCACCTCCGGCGCCAACTCGTATTCCGCGAGCACCGACGTAAAGCGGCTGGCTTCACCCTGTGCTTCGTTGACCACCTGCGCACGATACGCTTCGGATTGCTCTAGAACCTGCGCGGCTTCACCTCGGGCGCCTGCAAGCACGCGGTTGGCATAGGCATCCGCCTGGCGCTCAAGCCGGTCACGTTCCTGTTCTGCCGCCTGAACCTCACGGAAGGCATCGATCACTTCGCGCGGAGGGTCGGCCCGGTCTAGGTTCACCCGAACGATGTTGATGCCGGACTGATAGCCATCAAGTGTCAGCTGTATCAGCTGCTGCGCATTAGCTTCGATCAGGCCCCGGTCTCGGTTGAGGATCGGAGCAAGCTCAGACGCAGCAATGATTTCGCGCATCGCGGCTTCGGACACGGCGCGCACCGTTTGCTGGGCGTCGCGCAGGTTGAAGAGGAACAGGCTGGGATCATTGATATTCCAGACAACCTGGAAATCGATATCGACGATGTTTTCGTCGGTTGTCAGCATCAGGCCGTCGTCGCCGCCATTGCCCGTACCGATATCTTCGGATTGTTCCCGGGTGACCGGAATCACTTCGTAGGTCACCAGCGGCCACGGCGCAAAGTTCAAGCCCGGGTTACCGATTGAGCTGAACTCCCCAAGAAACAGTTCAACCGACTGTTCTTCCGGGCGAACCGTGTAGAACGAGCTGAACGCCCAGAGCCCAAACGCGGCAAGTACGCCGAGGCCGATCGTGCCGCGCGAAAGCGTTGGCCCGCCGCCGCCCTGGCCACCCCCATCGCCGCCACGGCCGCCCATCAGGACGCGGAGCTGTTCCTGCCCCTTTTTCATGATCTCGTCTATTTCGGGGATCTGGGGGCCGTCGCCGTTCGGGCGGCGAGGGCCGCCACCACGATTGTCGCCGCCGCCGGGGCCGCCGCCTCTGGAGCCGCCACCCCAAGGTCCGCCATTGTTACTGGCCATCTAGGTGAGTTTCCCTTTGTCGCCTAAGTCTATGCTTGCAGTGGTAACTGTGTGCTTCGCCCGGATTTTCAAGCTGTTCGAATCGGAGAGCGCATTGTCACAAGCTCTTCCGAAATCGTGGGGTGAACTGCAACCGTGCGATCGAAATCCTCTTTGGTGGCCCCCATCTTCACCGCAACGGCGGCCAGCTGGATCAACTCGCCCGCACCATCGGCCACAATATGGCACCCGAGCACTTTTCGGCTTTCCTGATCAACAACTAGCTTGAAAAGGACGCGGTCTGGCCGCCCAATGAACGCGGTGCGCATTGGCCGGAAAGACGTGCAATATACGTCGATGCGGCGGCTTTCGCGCGCCTCTTCCTCTGTCATGCCCACAGTGCCGTATTCAGGCTGAGTAAACACAGCCGAGGCCACGAGATCGTGATCCATCGCGCGTTTATTGCCGCCAAAAACCGTGTCTGCAAAGGCGTGGCCCTCGCGGATGGCGACGGGTGTCAGGGCAATCCTGTCCGTCACATCGCCTACCGCATAGATCGAGGGGATATTGGATTGGCTATAGTCATCTACGATCACTTCGCCACGGCGGCCCAGCTTTACGCCCGCTTCTTCAAGGCCGAGGCCGTCGGTATTAGGGTCGCGCCCAGTAGCGAAGAGCACCTTGTCCACCGTGCATTCATGCCCGTTCGACGCTTTCACCCAGATGCCAGAGGCGCGCTTTTCCATCTCAACGATCGTTGTGCCAAGATGAAGATCCACGCCATGATCGCGCATGCCTTCCGCGATCAGGCCACGCGCCTCGTCATCAAAGCCGCGCAAGATCTGGGCGCCGCGGTAAAGCTGCGTCACCTGGGTGCCGAGCCCGGTAAAGATGCCTGCGAATTCGCACGCGATATAGCCACCGCCAATGATCATCAGCCGCTCGGGCCGTTCTTCCAGATCAAAAATCTCATTTGAGGAAATGCCAAGCTCGCGCGCACGCTCATCGGGGAAAACGGGGTGGCCGCCGACGGCGATCAGGATGTGCTTGGCGGTCACAGTCTTTCCATCTGCCAAAGCAATCGTATGCGGGTCGGCGATCGTCGCGCGGCAATCGTGGATCTCGACACCCGCCTTTTCAAGGTTCTGACGGTAAATGCCTTCCAGACGGCCAAGCTCTTCATGCAGGCGCCCCGTGAAGCGGCCCCAATCGAACGCGCCCGCCGAAGCCTCCCAACCGTAGGCCGCCGCATCGGCAATCGTTTCGCGGTAGCCGCTGGCAAACACCATAAGCTTTTTTGGAACGCAGCCGCGGATCACGCATGTGCCGCCCATGCGGCTTTCTTCCGCAAGCCCAACCTTGGCGCCACCTTCCGACGCCGCGATCCGCGCCGCGCGGACGCCGCCAGAGCCGCCACCGATCACGAAGAGATCATAGTCGAACGCCATCGGCCTAATCCGCTAGATCAGAGAATAGGTTTTCGGTTTCCACGATATCAACGACGCCCTGCTCGGTTGTACCGGCGTTGATATCGCGCACTTCGACGCGCCCGTCATGGTGCCCAATGACGACGATATCGCAGATGTCGATGAACAGACCGTTTTCAACGACGCCTGGGATCTGATTGATCACGATCCCGAACTGGCGCGCATTTCCAAGCCGGTTGAGATGCAGATCGAGGATGTAGTTGCCCTCGTCGGTGATGTAGGGGGCGCCGCCGTCTTCGCGGAGCGTACTGGTATCGCCCATCACATCAAGCGAGGCGAGCGTTTCTTCAATCAGCGCCTTGGTTGTTTGCCACCCGAACCTTACGACTTCCACCGGTAACGGGAACGCCCCAAGCGCATCGACCTGCTTTGACTTATCTGCAATCACGATCATCTGATCCGATGCCGTGGCCACGATCTTTTCCTGCAATAGTGCGCCGCCGCCGCCCTTGATAAGATTGAGCTCACTGTCGAACTCGTCCGCACCGTCAATCGTCAGATCAAGCCACTTCGCCTCATCCAAAGTGGTAACGGCAATGCCCGCTTCCAGCGCAAGCTCCGCTGTGCGCGTGGAGGTCGGCACACCTGTGATCTGCAGGCCATCTTCGCGCACCAACTCACCCAGGCAGCGCACCAGCCATGCAGCGGTGGAACCGGTGCCGAGCCCCACTTTCATACCGCTTTCTACGTAATCGCAGGCGCGCTTGGCGGCGGCGAACTTGGCGGCGTCGATTGGGGACAGGTTTTGCGACATGTTGTGCGGGCTCCAGGCAGCAGTGCGCCGCTTATAGGCCGCGGAGTCGGGCGGCGCGAGGGGCAAACGGCGCGAGAGGGTTGCGCGGTGACGCACCAAGGCGTCGTTTTTCGTCATGACCGGGGACGCCAATTGCCCGATAGGTTCAGAAGGAGGTGTTCGCACGTGTTTCTGTCCGTCTTCGAGATGTTCAAGGTCGGCATAGGTCCGTCGTCATCGCACACGATGGGCCCGATGATGGCGGCCGCGCGATTTCTGGATGTGTTGCGCGCCTCGCCGTTCACCGCGCGCAGGCTGGGCGCACGGCTTCATGGCTCGCTCGCCTTCACTGGTGTGGGGCATGCGACCGACCGGGCGGTCATCCTCGGCCTCGCGGGGTTTGAGCCCGAACACTACGATGCGCGCGCTGCCGAGGTTGCGTTGGCGGCGATCAACGAAACCCGCACGATCGCGCCCCAAGGCCTTCCCGACATGGCCTTCGACCCCAAAATCGATCTCGTCTTCGACTATGACACGCCCTTGCCCGGCCACGCCAATGGGATGGTGCTGCTGGCGCGCGACGCACAAGGCGATGTGATCCGGCAGGAGACCTATTATTCTGTGGGCGGCGGCTTTGTGATGACGGCGGACGAACTCGCGCGCGGCGGCGATGGGGATGACGGCCCGCCCGTACCACACCCCTTCAAATCCGCCGCCGAGATGCTCGAAATGTGCGCGGCCACGGGCAGATCAATTGCCGAACTGAAGCGTGCCAATGAGTTGTCGCGCATGTCGGAGCCCGCGCTGCGGCACGGAATAGATCGGCTTTGGCAGGTGATGGCGGCCTGTATCGAGCGCGGTTTGACCACTGATGGCACATTGCCGGGCGGGCTGAACGTGAAACGTCGGGCCCATGGTATCCACCAGGCGCTGATGGCGGAGCGCGGGCGCAACCTGACCGCGCCGCACACCATCAACGATTGGATCAGCGTCTACGCCATGGCCGTAAACGAGGAGAATGCCGCCGGGGGCCAGGTTGTGACGGCACCCACGAACGGGGCGGCTGGCGTCGTGCCGGCCACGATGCGCTACTGGCTCGACCACGTGCCGAATGCCGCGCCCTCGCGGATCGATGAGTTTTTGCTGACCGCGGCGGCCATCGGCGGGCTTGTAAAGCACAATGCTTCGATCTCTGGTGCCGAATGCGGGTGCCAGGCCGAGGTTGGATCGGCCAGTGCGATGGCGGCTGCGGGGTTGTGCGCTGTTCTCGGCGGCACGCCGGAGCAGGTGGAAAACGCCGCCGAGATTGCACTTGAGCACCATCTCGGTATGACCTGCGACCCCGCAATGGGGCTTGTACAAGTGCCGTGCATCGAGCGAAACGGGCTTGGCGCGATCAAGGCCGTTTCCGCAGCCTCACTTTCCCTGCGCGGGGATGGCACGCATCTCGTGCCGCTCGACGCTTGTATTGAGACGATGCGGCAAACGGGCGAGGACATGAGCCACAAATACAAGGAAACCTCACTCGGCGGGCTGGCCGTGAACATCCCCAACTGCTGAGCCACGATTGCACCCTGCGCCGCGCATGGTACACCCTTGGGCGCGCGGGAGGAGAGCGAGGCGGGCATGAAACAGGCGGGGTGGCCCATCGCGCGGCCGGGGATGACCGTTGGCCTTTTGGGAGGCTCCTTCGACCCGCCCCATCGCGGGCACGCGCACCTGACGCGGGAAGCACTGAAACGTTTTGGGCTGGATCGGGTTTGGTGGCTCGTCACACCAGGCAACCCGCTCAAGGCCCATGGCCCCGCGCCGTTGGCCCAACGGCTGGCCGCCGCGCGCGCGATGATGGATCACCCGCGCGTGGTTATTACCGATCTCGAGCGCGCGCTTGGCACCCGCTATACCGCCGAAACGCTTGAGCGCCTTCAACGCGCCTATCCTGGCGTGCGTTTCGTCTGGCTCATGGGGGCCGATAATCTGGCAGACTTTCACCGTTGGGATCGCTGGCAATCAATTATGGCGCATGTGCCCGTTGGCGTGATCGCCCGGCCGGTGCAGCGGATTGCCGCGCGCACCTCCCCCGCCGCGGCGCGCTTTGAACGCTATCGGTTGCGCGGGCGCGAGGCCGCGCGGCTTGCAGGGGCGACACCCCCGCGCTGGTGCTTTGTGAATGTGCCCCTAGACGCCTCATCCTCAACGGAGATCCGTGCCAAGGGCGGCTGGCGCTAGCGGCGCAGCGCGAGGGTTGCAAAACCCGTCACCATCAACAGCGCAAGGCCCGAAAGCGCGAGCGCATCAGGCAGATCGCCAAAGAACAACCAGCCAAATGCGGTTGCCGCGACCAGTTGGAAATAGACGAACGGAGCAAGGCGCGAGGCAGGCGCGCGGCGATGCGCCAACACCAAAAGCAGGTTGCCCGACAAGGACGCAGCGGCGCTTGCCGCCAGAAGCGCGAACACCGCAAGGCCCATAATAGGCGTCTTCCCCAGCGCAAGCGGCGCGAGGGCGACAGCACCCACAACAAGCTGCGTAAACAAAAGTGCGCGTGCCGTGGCGACGCCCGAAAGCCAGCGGCTTGCCGTAAGATAGCTGCCATAAAACACTCCGGCGAGAAGCGCGAAGGCCAAGCCGGGGCTCATGCCGAAACCGGGGCGCACCACCAGCAGCACCCCGAAAAATCCAACAGCCAGCAACACGGTACGGGCCGGATTGGCCGTTTCCCCCAGAAGCCAGATGGACAGACCGTAAGCCACGATCGGGCCGATGAAAAACGCGGCGAAGACGTTCGGCAGGGGCTCTGTCTGCAGGCTTGTTAGGATCGACACGATACCCCCGACAATCAACAATCCGCGAAACACGATGCGCGGATCGATCAAATGCCGCGGTTCTAACGCGGCCGAACCCAGAAAAGGCAGCAACATCAGCGCGCCAAGGGCGAAGCGCGTCCACGCCACAAAAATCGGGGAGACATCGAAGGCATCCATTGCGGCCTTGCCTGCACTGTCGCCCAAGGGAATGAGGGCCATGCCCAGGATCATCATAAGCGCAGCGCGAAGCATCGGCGGTGCCATAACTGTGAGGCCACACATCGTCAATTGAACGCAGATGAGGGTTGATCGGCACAGGCTGCGAGGTTTAACTCCGCCGCATGTCGGAAGGGTTTCGCAGGCGCTGGGTCCTGCAGGGGCTGCTTGCGAGCGCTGCTACACCTGCCATGGCGGGCGCGCCGCTTCGTGTTCCACGGCCAATGCCCCGCGGGGAAAAAGCCGAGGAACCTGCTGCCTTTGCCGGGCTGATTGAAAAGGCCGGGCTGGGGGGCACGGTAACCTTCGCGGTTGCCGATGCCGAAACTGGCGAATTCATCGAGCGCTATAATCATCGGGCCCGCCTCGCGCCCGCGTCGGTTGCCAAGGCGGCGACCGCATATTACGCACTTGAACGGCTGGGGCCGGGATTTCGGTACGAAACGCGGCTGAGGGCGACCGGGCCGATCGCCAACGGGCGAATTGACGGCGATCTGGTGCTTGAAGGCACGGGCGACCCGACGTTCGATTCAGATGATCTCGGCGATATGTTCAAGGCGCTGAAAGAGGCGGGCGTCCGCGAGGTTTCCGGCGCGTTCCGGCTCAAGCCCGACGCACTGCCGGCGCTGCCGTGGATTGATCCCGATCAACCGGTTCAGGTGGCGTACAATCCTGCGATTTCTGGCCTGAACCTGAACTTCAACCGCGTGCATTTCGAGTGGACGAAGGCGAAAGAGGGCTACGACATCACAATGCAGGCCCGCGCGATACGCTATCGCCCTGCCGTGAGCATCGCCACCATGGCTTTGGAGGATCGCCGCACGCCCGTCTACACGTATGAGAAGGGCCCCAATGCGGATCAGTGGACGGTGGCAGAGCGGGCCCTTGGCAATAATGGCGCGCGCTGGCTGCCGATTAGCCGCCCTGAGGCGTATGTGCGCGACGTGTCCCTAACAATCGCCCGCTCGCATGGCATCGTTCTGAAGTCTGGCCCGAACGTGGTGGGCCCGGCGAAGGGGGAGGTGCTTGTCACTCACCTCAGCCGACCGCTTAACGACATGCTCACCGGCATGTTGCGCTATTCGACGAACCTCACCGCGGAAGCTGTTGGTCTGACGGCATCGATCGCTGGCGGGGCGCGGCCCGCGAGCCTCATCCGCTCGGCCCGCGAAATGAACGGCTGGCTTGGCGATGTCTGCGGCACCCGCACAACGGGGTTTGTGGATCACTCGGGTCTTGGCTACGGCTCGCGGGTTGGCGCTGAGGATATGGTCCGGATCTTGCTGAACGCGCGTCAGCGAGGCGATCGACTGAAGGCCCTTTTGCGTGATTTCCGGTCTGACGTGCCTGGCGTGAAAGCGAAAACAGGAACGCTGAATTTTGTAAGCGGGCTGGCAGGTTACATCGAAGTCCCCCGCGGGCGCGATCTTGTGTTTGCGATCTTCACGGGCGATCTGGCCCGTCGGGACGCAGTCGAGGTGGCCATGCGGGAGCGCCCTCCGGGATCCCGCCCTTGGGCCCGCCGATCGCGTGCGCTGCAACAGGATCTGATCGCGCGCTGGGCGTCCCTGGCCGCTTAGGCCGCGGCAAGCGCGCGCATAACCTCAGCCAATGCCGCTCGCGGCAGGATCGCGAGCATCTCGGCCCCATCCATTTCAAGCGCCACGGGGCCCACCACCCGATTTGATGTGCCAATCCGCCCTGCAGGCGCAAACGCGAGCCCATCAATGGGCCACGCAAGGCCCGTAGAGCGCCCAGTGACAGGCCCTAGCGGAAACAGCGAGAACCGGCTGCCTTCGGGCAGGTCAAGCCCCAGTCGCGGCGGCACGAGAAACACGATATCCTGGCTGCCAAGCACGATGCAGCGTTGGTCGGGAAACTTGGCCAGGCCGTTATAGACCGCTAGTTCGTGATCGAGGCGACGACCAGTGAAGCCTAGCGCGAGGATCAGTGGCGCCCGGATCGCGCCCAGACACTTCTCGAAATCAGTTGTTTCCTGTTCCGAGACAAGGTGCAGCGAGGATTGTGGCAGCGCCGCGCGCACGGCGTCAGGCAGGGAATCGAAATCACCAATCACCGCTTCGGGGGTACGGCCTTGTGCAATCGCCGTGGCCGCCCCACCATCGGCAGCCACCAAACAGGGCGCAAGCCTCAAGGATTCCTCAAGATCATGCGGCCTAACATGGCTTGCGCCCAGCAGCGTGACCGCTCCGCTCGAGGTAATTATCATGGATGCCTTTTTGATGATTTGTATTCGCGCCGGAAACAGACCAGTATCGGCCCCCGAATAAATCCATTGAAATGCCACAGTCTGTTCCAATTTCAAAGGCACTTCACAGTAAACGATTGCCTGCTGGATCGGGGGAGAAAGCAGAACGCTATGGTAGGTTCGAGTAAGATCCTAACGGTGTCCTACGGCACGTTCTCGTGCACGCTCGAGGGGTTTGACGACCCGTTTTCGACTATGAAGTCGATCGCCGAGTATTTCCGGGATCTTGCCGCCGACGACCGGTACTTCGGTGCAGAACCACCTACGCCCGATGCAGACATGTTGCATCGGATCGCAGAGCGCGAAGTTCAGCGGCGTGTCGAGGCACGGGTTGAGGACGACGGCATCATTCTGCGGCAGACAGAAGGCGCCACCGTGGCCGCGCCCGAACCGGCGAAGGCGCCATTGGAAGCCCCTGCCGCGCCGGTCGCGGACATGGAGGGCATTGAACCCGAATCTGATAATGCCGCCGATGGCAGCGTTGCAGCGAAGCTGAGCCGCATTCGCGCGGTCGTCGCGCAGAACCGTGCCGCGCCCGCTACAGCAGCTACCGCAACAGATGATGACTATGAAGCGCCGCTCGACGACACCTACTACTCCGGTGATATCTCTGACGCCTTCCAGGATGTCGCCCCGGAGGACGAGATTGCGGCGATCGAAGATATCGAGGCCGAGCTCGCGGCTGCGCCAGATTCGACGCTGACCAATGAAGAAAGCCTGGATGTACCTGCGGACGACCCGGCTGAGAACGTCAACGAGCAAGCTCCAATCCCTGAAGACACAGCCTCCATAGTTGCCAAAAATGCCGAGGACGCGGCAGGTGGCGCCGATGGCGGCGTCGAGGCCCTCGAAGAACCTACAGCGTACGACGCAGGTGTTGGCACTGAGCCGGAACCCGAGGACGAGACATCTCAGGAGCCGACGGCGGACATGTCGGACGATGCGTTCGATGCGGCCGTGTTTGATGATGCCCCGCGAGACATTGCGGACATCGAAGATGAGGATGAGATCGACAGCGACGAAGTGGCCGTTGCCGCAGCGTTGGATGCAATCAACGCCTCGGAAACACCAGAGCCCGACGCAACGGCAGCCTCTGCCCCCAGTGGGCTGACATCGCGCATCGTGAAGCTGAAACGAGCGCTCATGGATGCCGCACCTTCCGATGAAATCGGCGGTCGCCCGGGTGAGGCAGACGCGCCGGCGGCGGACGCGTCAGATGATGCAAGCATTCTCGCCGCCATCGCCGGTGCGCAGGACACTGTAGACGCGCGCGATGACGTGCTGGAAGACACCGGTCTTGACGCAAACCCTTCAACGGATTTTGCGCGCGACGCCGCAGACCTGGCGGCTGACGCGCCTGAGGCTGACGTCGTCAATCCATCCGTTGAAGAAGACGAAAACCCCTTCGAACACCTCGACCTGCAGGATGACGGGATCGAACCACCCGAAGCGGATGAGACGGAAGAGCTTGCGGCGCTCGATGGGGTGGATCCTACCGATGTGGAGGACGTTCCCGAGTACGACAAAGACGTGGCTCCAGATGACGCGGCATTTGCCGCACCGGACGGCACGTTTGAACCGGACGCCGCCGAAGACGAAACGCTCAAGCCCGATGACGCGGGCGCCGCGGCCTTTGACCGTATACTTGAAGAGACAAATTCAAAGCTCGCTGATGATGAGGGCAGCCGCCGCCGTTCGGCGATTGCCCACCTCAAGGCCGCTGTTGCCGCGACGAAGGCCGACCGGCTGGTGAAAACCGGCAAGGCGCGCGAGGAAGAGGAAGAACAGGAGCAAAGCCAGTATCGCGAAGACCTAGCAAAAGTGGTGCGCCCGCGGCGGCCAAGCGAGGGCCGCGTGCTCAGCGAACCCCGCGAACGCCCCACGCCGCTGGAAGATCGGCCCGCGCCGTTGATGCTTGTGTCCGAACAGCGCGTCGATGGGGATCTTGAGGAAGAGGCGCCGCGTGCCGCCATCCAACCCCGTCGTGTAAACACCGAAATTTTGCGCATGCAGGGCGAGGTTGGCGGCGAAGATCTGAGCTTTGCGGACTTTGCCAAGCAGATGAATGCAACCGAGCTTCCCGATCTTCTGGAAGCCGCCGCAGCCTATTCAGCGTTTGTAGAGGGGCAGAAGCACTTTTCGCGCCCGCAGCTGATGCGTCGGATCGCGAGCTATGAGCGCGATAGCTACACCCGTGAAGCCGGTCTGCGTTCATTCGGCCAGCTTTTGCGCCAGGGCAAGATCCAAAAGCTCAAGCGCGGGCAGTTCACGATCACACCCGAAACGCGGTTCAATCCCGAAGCGCGGATCGCAGGCGAGTAATCGCTCCCGCAAAGCGAGTAAGCACGGCGGGCCAATCGCGGCCGGCCGTTTCGCTTTAGTCAAACCAGCATGAAAAAAGGCGGGCTCTAATGAGCCCGCCTTTCGCGGATGATGCCAGCAGGGAGGACGCTGGCAATCAGGTCGCGTTACTTGGCAGCGGCGGTCGCTTTCTTGGCGGCCGTCGTCATCTCCGCGGTGGCCTTCTTCACAGCAGCCGTCGCGTCTTCTGACATGTCCTTGCCAGCGGCCAGCATCAGCTCAACCGTTTCCATCTGAACTTTCTTGGCGACTTCAGCGAACGCGGCCATGTTTTCGGCAGCCATTTCTGCCTGGGCCGATGCGAAATCAGTGACGGCCTTGCCATAATCGGCAGGCTCGGTTTTCGCGGTCGTCACGGTTCCGACCTTCGAAAGCGTATCCATCGTCCACTTCGAAGAGATCTCGGTGGATTTCTCAGCGGCTTCGAGCGCCACTTTGGACATCTTTTCGCCCAGCGCAGCTTGGGTCTTGTAGGCGTCCTGCATCGCAGTGGTGTCTACGGGGAACGCGCCGAGCATATCTTTGAAGACTTGGGTGTAGTCTTGGGCTTTTGCCATCGGTCAGTCTCTCTCTATTTATCTCGTGTGCCGGCGGGACCATCCCGCGTTCTGCGGCTGCAAAGAATATGCACGCTGCAGTGCGGCATTTCAAGTGTTTTTTCTGCACTGCAGCAAAGGGCGGAATGGCGATAGAATTCAGTGGCTTTTGCTTGCGACGACGTAGGTTCCCGGGGCCTTTGTCAGCACCTTGTGCTTCGAATCACCTGGAACGCGAGCGGTGACTTTCGCGCCTGATCGTTTCGCCAGCCACGCCTCCCACCGGGGCCACCATGAGCCCTCGTGAAATGCTGCGCCCTCCCGCCATCCATCGGCACCAAGCGCAAGATCACCGCCGGTATAATGGCCATACTTCTTCTTCGACGGCGGGTTCACAATGCCCGCGATATGGCCCGACTCCGACAGAATAAAAGTCTTGGACCGCGCGCCCATCTTCTGAATACCCGAATAGCTCGCCTTCCAAGGCGCGATATGATCCGTCTCACAGGCTATGGCGCAGATCGGTACTTTGACGTCCTTGATCGAAAGCCGTTCGCCGCAGATCTCAAAGCCAGAAGTTGCGAATTCATCGCGCTGGCACAAGCCGCGCAGGTATTGCACGGACATGCGCGCGGGCAGGTTCGTCCCGTCCCCGTTCCAATAGAGCAGATCGAAGGCGGGCGGCTTTTCCCCCATCATGTAGCTGCGGATGGCTGGCGCATAGATCAGATCGTTTGACCGCAAAAAACTGAAGGTGCGCGACATGAAGAAGCTGTCGAGGATCCCGTGCTCAGCCACTTCGCGTTCGATGCCATCGACGAAATCGTCATTCAGGAAGACACCGATTTCGCCCTGATCAGAAAAATCCGTAAGAGTTGTAAAGAACGTCGCGGATTTGATCGTCTTGATCCCGCGTTTCTGCATCAGCGAAAGAGTGAGCGAGAGCGTCGTGCCTGCGATGCAATAGCCGACAACATTGACCTGATCTTCCCTGCAGATCGAACGCACCTCATCGATCGCGGTGAGATAGCCTTCCTCGATATACGTCTCCATCCCAACCTCTGCATAACTGGAATCGGGGTTCACCCAGCTTACGACGAATAGCGTGTAGCCTTGTTCGACGATCCAGTTGATCAGGCTGTTCTTCTTCTTGAGGTCGAGGATGTAGAACTTATTGATCCAGGGAGGAAAAATAATGAGCGGCGTTTTATGCACCGTCTCGGTTTGCGGCGCGTACTGGATCAGTTCGAACAACCGATTACGGTAGACGACCGCCCCTTCCGTGGTTGCCAGGTTTTCGCCCACGCGGAACGCATCTTTATCGGCCAGAGTAACAAGCAGATCGCCATCATTGGCTTCGATATCGCTCACGAGGTTTTCAAGCCCGTGGACGAGGCTTTCACCGTCAGTCTCCACCGCCCGGGCGAGCGCTTCGGGGTTGGTGCCCAAAAAATTGGTCGGGCTCATCATATCCATGATCTGGCGGCTGAAATACTCAACGCGCTGTTTTTCGCGCGCATCAAGCCCGTCGAGATCATTGATCGCCTGCTCCATCGCCTCGGCGCTCAACATGTATTGCTGCTTTATGAAGTTGAAGTACGGGTGCGTCTTCCAAAGCTCGTCGGAAAAGCGCCGGTCATCGCCCGTATCATCTACCGGCGCCCGCAGCTTGCCTTGGGCGAGCGTGTGCTGAGCATCAACATAGTGCTTCAACGACTTGCCCCAGAAGCTGATCTGATGTTCGAGAATTTTTGACGGGTTTGCCATCATCTCAGCCATGTAGGCCGCGGCCGCGCGCATGAAGAGTTCCTGGCTCGGCCCCTGAAGGCTCGGATCGACGGATTTCTTGCGCGACAGCGCCGTGAGGAATCTGGAAGACAATTCCTCAATTTTTGCAAGATTGGCGTTCAAAGCTTCCAGTTTTTCGGAACCTTCAGCGTCTCCTCCCGAGGCGCGGGTTTCTTCAGTTGTCATTATTATGTTTCCGCAGTATTTTGCACGTGCAGCATTGTCCGCTGTTTGTATGATAGTGTCGCATATTGCGGGGGGCAAAGCGACTATTCGACCGGCGCCGTGCCGGAGAAAGAGACGCCCATGCGCTATATGCTGACCTACGATCTCTATGAGACGGCGCGTAACACCAACCAATGGATGGGGGCATCTGCTCTCTCCCTGGCGTCTTACCCGATCACTGGGCTGGTCCCGAATCCATTCTTTCAGGTGATGGCGGCGTGGGGCGAGGTGACCGAACGCAGCTTCGCACGGATGGTGGCCAAGCCTGATTGGAACATCACCAGTGTTGTTGCCGAGGACGGGCGGGATCACGTCGTAACGGTGGAAGTGGACATCAAGCGGCCCTTCGGCGATCTTGTTCGATTTGAAGTGGCCGGGCGGCCAGACAAGAAGCGCCGCATCTTATTGGTCGCGCCTATGTCCGGCCACTATGCAACGCTTCTTCGGTCAACGGTTGCGAGCCTGCTGCCTGACGCGGACATCTGGGTCACAGATTGGCACAACGCCCGCGATATTCCGGTAAGCGAAGGTAAGTTCGATATCGAGGACTACACGCTTTACCTTATGGATTTCATGCGATTCCTGGGGCCCGACACCCACGTGATTGCCGTGTGCCAGCCCGCGCCCCTTGCGCTGGCGGCTACCGCCTACCTAGCCGAGTTGGAACCTGATGCGCAGCCGCGGTCGCTAACCCTGATCGGCGGTCCGATCGACCCCGACGCTTCGCGCACCGATGTGACCGATTTCGGCCGTCGGGTCACGATGGGCCAGCTTGAGCACCTTGCGTTGCAACGCGTGGGGTTCAAGTATCCCGGCGCCGGGCGCATGGTGTACCCCGGCCTCGCGCAGTTGACCTCGTTCATGTCGATGAACGCCGAGCGGCATGGGCAGGCGTTCTACGATCAGATTCTGCGCGTCGCCAAGGGTGAAGCGAGCGACCATGACAAACATAACCGCTTCTATGACGAGTACCTCGCCGTGATGGATATGACGGCTGAATTCTACCTCTCAACGGTCGAGCGCATCTTCAAAGATCGCGAGATTGCGCGGAACGCCTTCATGGTCGATGGCCATCAGGTCGACATGTCGAAGATAACCTCAGTCGCGGTTAAGACCGTTGAGGGCGAGAAAGACGATATCAGTGCTCCGGGCCAATGCCTTGCCGCGCTCGATCTCCTCACGGGGCTGCCACCGGAAAAGAAGGCGTCACATGTCGAACCGGGCGCTGGGCACTACGGCATTTTTGCGGGCAAGAGCTGGCGCAACAACATCCGGCCACTGGTTCTGCAGTTTATCGACGCAAACTCTGGCAGCCGGCGAGCCCGTCGCCGCACGCCCGTCGGCTAGCAGCCTAGAGCGGGCGCGCAAGCCAGCGGGCCAACGCCCGATCAGTCTGATCCGGCGCCTCTAAGGTGGGCAGGTGGCCAGCATTCTCGACAATCTCAAACTCTGATCCCGGGATGAGCCCAGCGATCAGTTCGTGGCGCGCGACATCGCACAGCGCGTCGTCGCGCCCGCACATGACCAGTGTTGGGGCTGAAATCGCCCTCAACGTGTCGGACTGGTCGCGCCGCGCTTGCAGAGCGCGGGATTGGCGCACGAATACCTCTGGCCCGAGGCCGAGCGCCATAGCCATCACGAGATCGAGGATTTCCGCGCGGCGCGGGCCATCTGCGAGGTAGTTGGGCTTCATCTCATCTCGCATGATCGCCTCAAGCCCACCCGACCGGGCCGCCGCCATTTGCGGAACACGAGCCGCCGAGCGCTCTTGCGGCTCTGGAAGGTGGTTCGTGTCGAGAAGGGCAAGCCGCGTCACACGCTCGGGCGCCTGCCGTATGATCTCCATCGCCACAATCCCGCCCATGGAGAGGCCAGCCAGTGCGAAGCGCGGCGGCGTGTGCGTAAGAACACTTTGTGCGAGCTCCGAAATGGTCTCGCCCTTGGTGAGGGGCGCATGGTGAATGGCGTGGCGACCTGACAGGGCGGCTGTTTGTGGCCCAAAAAGCCGGGCATCGCACATCATGCCCGGCAGAAAGACGATCGGCTCAGCCATCGCGCCTAGAGGCGCTCCGACGCGAGCGCGGCCCCTTCTGCTAGAGCCCGGAGCTTGGCATAGGCGATCTCGGGATCCACGGCACCGAAGCCCGCGAAGGTGCCAAACCCGCAATCAGACCCCGCAATCACACGCTCCGCCCCGACAATGTCGGCAAATCGGACGATCCGTTCGGCCACAAGCTCGGGGTGTTCCACGAAGTTTGTCGTAGAATCGATCACGCCCGACACAAGGATCTTGTCATCGGGGATTTCGCTGCGCCGGTCGCGAAACACCGTCCACTCATGGGCATGTCTGGGGTTCGACGTTTCAAACAGAACCGCCCCAGCCCGTGCCTTCATCAGCGTGCCAAAGACCTTGCTCATATCGATATCGCACACATGCGGGCCCTCGTAATTGCCCCAGCAGATGTGAACGCGAACGCGGGCCGGATCGATCCCATCAAGCGCATGGTTCAGCGCTTCTACGTGAGAGTCAGCGATCTTAACGAATTCCTCATCTGACAAATCGGCAAAGAGCATGTGGCGCGACAGCGCAAGGTCCGGGCAATCAAGCTGCAAGTAAAGCCCGGCGTCTACGATTGTGCGGTACTCATCGCGCATCGCATCGGCAAGTGCAGCAAGATAGGCATCGCGTGTTGGATAGTAGTCGTTTTGCAGAAAAAGCGCGATCACGCCAGGCGAGGCGGCATTCATAAATGCCTCTGACGCGCCATGGGCGGCCACGCCGGCCTTGAGGTTGGTGATATCCTTTTCAAGTTCACCCTGCCCTTTGGATTTCACCTCGCCCACGCACATGGGCCGCGCGTAGGTTGGGGTGCCGCCGTCATCCTTCAGACGTTCCAGAAAGCTGGGATAAAGCTTGAGGTCGGCGGGTGCATTGCGCGGGCTGTCGCCGGCGAATCCGGTATAGCGATCCTTCACATACGTGGCGTAGCTGATCTTTGAGGTTTCTCCGTCAGAGACAATGTTGATCCCCGCGTTCACCTGCCGGCGCACGGTTTCCCCTGCCGCCTCTGCCATAGCTAAGTCGAATTCGGCGGCATCAAACGCCTGTGCTTTCTCTCGGGCAAAGATGAAATCCACCACTTTCTGCGTGCGTGGCAGGCTGCCCACGTGCGTTGTTTTTATCATCTCAGATCTCTCCCTCGTTCCGGTTCGGCCGCGCTCCCCCGGTCGGCTCTCTTTTGATATCCTCGGCCAAATCCGGTGATCCGGCGCGCGCCCGTTCCAGCATGCGATAGATACTTAGTAGCCGGGTCATTCCGTTTTCCGCGCCATTAGGATGCTGTGATAGTCACAGTCCGGATCCTCAGCGATAAAAGCCGTCAGCCGCATACCGCAGCCTTCGAGAATCGTGGCGTATTCAGCGGGCGACAGGCTTGCGTGAAACACCGGCTCACCTTCGACGGTGCCCGTTGCCTCGCCAGCATCCGGGCCGACCGTCACCATCAGGGCCCCCGTTGGTTTGAGGTGACGGGCGAAACGGGGAATGCAGGCGCGCTGCTCATCGCCGGTGAGATGGAAGAAACTGTTCCACCCGATGATCCCGTCAAACGTTTCGGGGTAGTCGAGCGTCCGCATGTCTGCCAGCCGCCAATCGCCTTTCGGCCAGCGGGCGCGGGCAAGCTCGAGCATTGGTTCTGAGAAGTCCGCCCCCGTCAGCCGAAACCCCTCGCCAATAAGCCATCCGGCAATCGGGCGGCCCGCCCCGCAGCCGAGATCAAGCACGTGGCCGCCATCAGGCAAGGCGCCGGCAAAGCGGCGCAACCATCGCGCCTCGAACAATGCGCGGGAACGGCGCGCGTCATACCCTTCAGCGTTGCGCTCATAGACGCCTTTCACACGCGCGGCGAGGGCGCCATCTGAACGCGCTTCGCTCACGCGTCGGCAACCGCAATCGCGATCTTGCCGACGTGCCCGCGCGCGAAAAACGCCTCTTGCGCAGCGGCGAGGGCCCGCAAGGGATAGACCTCAGCCACAAGGGGGGTGATCCGGCCGGCCTCTATATGTTCTACCAGGCCCGCGAAGACCCCGTCATCCAGCACGGTACAGCCAAAAATCGAAATATCTTTCAAGTAGATCGTGCGAAGATCCACCGTGGCGCCTGCCCCGGCCACGGCACCAGCCGTTGCAATGCGCCCGCCGGGCCGAACGGCATCGATCAACCGCGAAAACCCGGCGCCGCCGACAAGATCAATCGCCACGTCGAACCCGTTTTCCCCATACGTGTCATCGCGCCCCAGAACCGTTTCCGCCCCTATCTCAACCAACCGCTCCGCTTTTGCCGCGGTGCTCACGGCCACAGGCACCGCGCCGCGTGCGCGCACAAGCTGAACAGCAGCAGAGCCAACGCCACCTGATGCGCCCGTGATCAGAACCCGGTCATCGGTCAACACCCCGCTACGGGTGAGCATGTTTTCGGCGGTAGAATACGAACACGGAAAACTCGCAAGTTCGGTATCGCTCAAGGCGCTATCGATCGTGTGTGCATGACGGGCCGCGACGGTGAGATAGTCGGCAAACCCGCCATCGCATTCAGAGCCAAGAAACCACGGCCGATCGAGCAAAACCCCACTTGCCTCGCGCAAGCAGGGCTCTACCAATACCCGCTGGCCCACCCGCGCCGGATCGACGCCGGCACCTACGGAAGTGATCGTACCGCACGCATCGATGCCTTGAACACGGGGAAAGGCAATCGGTGATCCGGACCAACTTGCATCTGACGCCGCGCTGCCCGCTTTTGAGTACCATGCGCGGCGCGTGTTGATATCGGTGTTGTTCACCGCAGCGGCGCCCACCCGGATCAAAACCTCGCCCGCTGCGGGCTTCGGAATCGTCAGATCGTCTCGCCATTCGAGACACTTCGCACCTCCGTGGCCTGTCAACACCACCCCACCCATATGCGTGCCCGCCGTCATCCCTGCCAGGTGGCCCCGGCGGGATCGTCTGTGGACCGTACGCGATAAAGGCTCGCTGTACCCGTCATCGATGGCGCAAGCGCACGCTTCAGGCCCGGCGGGATCGCCACGGTGTCGCCTGGGGCGAGGGTCTTGCTGCCGTTTTCCCACGAGAGCAGCCAATGGCCGTGCATCACCATCAAAACCTCGTGCTGATCGGTTATGTACCAGTCGCTCGGGATCGAGGTGCGCGAAAGAAGCTCAACCTCAAAACCGGGCTTGTCAGGGATGAGAGCGCTTGGCCCGATCACCTGGCAGGGGGCATGCTGAGCCAGCGCCATCATATCCCAATACCGCCCGACATACTTGGGGATCACCTCGCAGATTGCGGTTTCGGGAAAAGCCTTCAGCTCTTCATCTGTTAGCGTTGGCATCGGCCTGACATCGCTCGGCAGTGCTTCGCCGCGCTTGGTGTCGTAGAGCTTTCCGTTTTCGCCAAGAACCAGCCCATGCGACTGAGCGTCTTCGATCACCTGGGGTGCCCAGATCACGCCCCCGCCCGCATCGTCACCACCGAGAATGGCCATGATCATCCCATAATCGGTGCCGATGTTTTCAAAGCCGCGGAAGATGCCGGTGGGAATATTGAAGATATCGCCCTCTTCCAGAACCACTTCACCGGCCGTGCCCCAGCGGCCCCAGAAAAACCGCCAGCGCCCTTTGAGAACGAAAAATACTTCGGCGGTGCGGTGGCTGTGCAGCGAGTTGCGGCACTTGGGCGGCTGGCCTGCCGCACCGATGTTGAAGCCCGGCGTTTCTTTTATGTGAACGTGCTGATCGGCGCTTTCCGAAACACCTCCGCCGATGATGGTGAAGTTTTCTTTCTGGTCCGAGCCCGGTGTGTGGGCGTCGATGAAAGCGGTTTTGCACGGCATCAGGTCACCGTAGCGAACGATACGGGCTTCCATCTCGTCGGGTGTCATCACTCACCTCCCGGCCGCACGCCGGCCGCCAATGCGATCTGCTTCCAGACCGCCGTTTCGTCAAAAAGCGTCCATTCCCGGCGCAGGCCACGCGGGCCAAATTCTGCATGGGTGATCCCTAGCACGTAGATCTGCGTGCCCGTGGGCGTTCCGAATGCGCCCCATCCGTCATGGCGGCCCCAAAGGCTCCACCGCACCGCGGCGCGGGGCGGCATCATCGGATCCTCGCGCCCGATCACGTGGTGCACGGCAAATTCTGCATTCGGAAGGGCGGATCGCAGGCCAAGCCAGAACGCGTCGGCATCACCCGGCCCATGGCCGCTTTGGCCACCAGGATATTCCAGATGGCATGCGCGGTCATATTCAGCCTGGATCACCGAAAACTCGGCCTCCATGATACGGGTCAGAAGTGCCTCGAGCGTGGCGCCCCATGCGTTGTCGTTCCCGCGCCCGCCATAGGGGCCCGCGACGTCGGTTTCCGGCGTCAGCGGCGTACCGCCCCGCCCTGCCGCCACTTCAGCAAACGACCATGCGCGCGGGTCTTGCCCCATCTGGCGCAGAGCGGCAGCGTTATCGCGGATGAGCCATTCATCGGTGATCTGATTATCCCGCGCGTAACAGTCGGCAATCGCCCGGTAGGTCAGCCGCTTGCCCGTGGCCGGGCCAAACATCCCGTCCCGCGCGTGGGTTGCGGTGGAAAGGATGCGGTGGGACGAAAGCAGGCCCTCTTCGGGCGTGCCAGACCAGATGACGTCTTCGCCGAGAAGCACACGATCGGGAAACTCGTGCAGAGTTGCCATGGTCGCGCGCGTCGAGGCCGGCTCCCCAAGGCTAACGCCGCCCGGCATCCGAACGACAACTTCCTCGCCATAGTAGTCTTTCATCCGGGCGCCGAGGCCGCGCTGTTCCCAAATTTCCTCTGTAATCCCAAGGATGTAATCTGGGAAATCAGCCCAGCGATTGTCAAAACCTCTCATTCCCATCCCTCCGGTACAGTGGCCGAGGCCCGCACGATCAGCGGCCCGTCTATGGCGATCTTGCGGGGCGCTGTATCGGGCGATGCGATCCTGTCCAACAGCGCGCTCACGGTCGCGTCCACCATTCGGCCAGAGGGTTGGCGAAGCGTGGTGAGTTGATAGGCAGGCCAAGCGGCCAAGGGCACATCATCGTATCCTACAATCGAAACATCCTTTGGCACCGAAAGCCCCATGGAAAAGCGCAACTCATCCATCACCGCAAAGGCCATGTGATCGTTGCCGACGAAAATCGCATCCACCTCGGCGATTTCGACCATCTCGCGCGCCGCAGCGGCGGCTTCGGCCCGCCGGTAATGCCCATCGCGCACAATGATCGGTGCAGCGCCCGCCTCGGCCAAACCTGCGCGAAAGCCCGCCTCACGATCACGCCCCGTGGAAGAGCCTGTCCACCCTGTAATGTGGCCGATCCGTTTGTGCCCACCGGCCACCAAAAATTCGGCAATCTTTCGGGCTCCCGCCAGATTGTCCGACGTAACCTCAGACAGCCTTAGATCCTCCTGCCCGCGATTAAAAAGCACGACGGGGATGCCAGCCGCATCACAGCGCGCAGCAATCTCATCCGTCATCCCCACACTTGCGGTGATGATCCCGTCAACTTGGTAGTCCAGCAATTCATCGATAACCTGATCGACGCCCTCACCCGTGCCGGACGCCATGAAAATCAGAATGTGATAGCCCTGCTCCTGCAGTGCGTTTGAAAGGCGTTCCAACGCATCGGGGTAGAACTGGTTTTCCAGATAAGCCACCACAAGGCCGATGATGCGCGACCGGCCGGTGATCAGCGACCGGGCTAGAACATTCGGGCGATAGCCCAACTCATCTGCTGCCGCGCGCACCTTTTCCGCCATCCGTTTGGATACGCTGGCACCGGGCGTGAAGACGCGGCTCACTGCGGATTGGCTCACCCCTGCCTTCGCGGCCACGTCGAGGGAAGTTACCTTGCGCTCCGGCATCAGCCCGCAGTCCATCCGCCATCGACAAGCAGCGACGTGCCCGTGACAAGGCTTGCGGCGTCCGAGGCGAGGTAGACGACCGCGCCCATGATGTCTTCAATCTCACCCACCCGGCCAAGCTTGATCTTCGAGGTGATCCAAGCCACGCGCTCCGGATCAGCAAACGTGGGCTCTGTGAGCGGGGTCCGGATGAACGTGGGGCAGATCGTGTTGACGCGCACGCCCATAGGCGCCCACTCGATGGCCATCGCCTTTGTCATACCTTCAAGCCCGTGTTTGGTCGCGCAATAAACGGCGCGATCGATACCGCCCACATGGCCCATCTGGCTGGAGATCTGCAGAATGGTGCCGCCGCCCCGATCCGCCATGCCCGGCACAACCCTCTGGGCCAGAAAGTAGGCCGCACGCAAGTTGACCGAGGCGACAGCGTCGAAGTCTTCAGGCGTGGTATCGAGAGCCGGGCCATGGCGAGCGAGGCCCGCGGAATTACAAAGAATGTCGAACGGGCCCTGTTCGGCCACAGCCGCACGAACGGCATCAAGATCGGTCACATCCAGGCGCAAGGCGGCGGCAGAAAACCCCGCACCCGCGACCTCTTCCACCGCCGCCTGCAGCTCTTCCGCCCCGCGCGCGGCCATCACGACATGGGCGCCCGTTTCAGCCAGAGCAACTGCGCACCCCAGCCCGATCCCCCGCGATGCGCCAGTGACAAGTGCGCGGCGGCCATCAAGACGGAACGAAGGGGTTTTGGGAAGCGGCATGACCCACCGTTTGCATACCTGTGCAAAATTAGCTTACGCCTGCGCCAAGCCACTGTCGAGGCCCGTCTTCAGGGCATCGCAATCCCGCGAAATCTGGGAAAATCCGCATAGCGGGCCCGGCGGCGCTTTGGCGTCTCGCCTGGTGCTTCCCCGGCCCCCATGAGCGTGCCCTTAGGGGCAATGTAGCTGAGGATCCGCCTTTGCGGCTCTTCCCGCCAGGTAATGTTGAACGCCGCAAGGCGCGGGAAGAAATACACCTCGTGGAAGACGAGATGATCGTAAAGCCACCAGGCCAAATCCCGCCAGTCACGCCCTTCCGCATAACGGTCTACAAACCAGGGAATGGCAATCGACACCGTTGCCCCCATCCGGCCCGCGGCATCACGCCTGTCCCAGATATGCCCCGCCCGGTTTTTCTCGTTCGCAGCGCATTTCTGGGGGCGTACTTCGGTGGCGCCAAAATGATTCAGCGTAGGCGAACGGTATCCGGAGCGGATCTCGATCGCACCGAAGGTGTCATGCAGTGGGTCGAGAAGCTCGGTCGCCAGCCGTCGGCCCGAGGCAATCGCCAGGTCAGGGGACTCGGGCAGGTTAGGAATGCCAAAGAAGTTCCCGATCTCGGAGTTTAGGAAGTTGCGCATGAAGAAGTATTTCGACAGCCGCACGCGCCCTAGATCTTCCAGTGCGGTGTAGCTGCGGGGTGTCTTCATCCCCGCCAGCCCGGCAGCGCGCGCATCCGCTCAAAAACGTCAACACCAAGCTGGTTGAACACGTCGAGCAGATCGACAAGCACCCAGTTTTCGCGAATGAGGTCGCCCTCGACCCGCCAGAAATCGAGGCTTCGCATGGTCAGCATCTGCCCCGCCCCGGCAAGGCCCAGCCAGCCGCCGCCCGAGAGCGTCATCTCCATCCCCGGCCAGGCCGTGAAGCCCACATAATCGCCTTCGGCAAACATATGGCCCTTCTCGATGAGCGCACGCCTGTCGGGCATTGCGTCGAGGAACGGGATCTGGTGGTGAGCGCGAAATCCCTCAATGCCACGCGCGGTTCCGATGCCAGAGGGCCCGTACCATGAGGCGCGCGGATGCCAGTAGCGCGGCAGATCCATAGCATCCACACCGTCCCGGCTGCGCCCGAGCGCGGTGAGCATGTCGCCGACCACTTGCAGGGCATGCGCCCCGTCGCCATCGATCACACGCCCGTCTTGGCTGGCGGGGGCCGGCACCGTCCATTCCCGGCCCAGGCTGGGCGCAAGAGGCCAGACACCGGCCTGCATCATTAGTTCGGGAAGATCCCAAAGCGCCTGCATTTCCACCGCGCGCGCACCTTCGATGCGAAAAAACTCGTGGTATCGGAGCGTCGCGGTCCGGCCGGTCGGTGGGATGCCCAGAAACGGGGCATGAAATGTGCCGATGTATTGGCCGCCCATCCCCACCCAGCAAGCGCCCCGGGCATCGGAACCGGCCATCACGATGGCATCGCGCCGTTCAAGATCCGGCATCGCCTTGTAGAGCAGGGCAATAGCACGGTCAGCAAAGTCTGCCGAGCCGGCCAGCGTTTCAAAGGGATGCGCCAGATGGATGGGCGCATCCGGGGCGAGCACTTCGGAAAACGCCACTTGCGCCGCGCGAAGATCACAGTCCCAAAGCCGTGCAAGCGGCGCCACTACAGCCTTAGCTGTGTCACACCCCGTCCCCTGCCCCTTCATCTTGGCAAAAATACTCCTGTTCCGTCAGCCCCAACTGGGCGCAACGGTCGAAGGGGCGTAGGTGCCGAACGACCATTCATGCCCCTCGGGATCGCGCGCACGGTAGCGGCGGGTGCCAAACTCAGTATCTTCCGGCGGATAGACGATCTCGACCCCCGCTGCCGTGGCTGCCTCAAAATGCGCATCCAGATCCGGCACAACCAAATACAAGCCCGGCGAACCCTTCGCGCGCACCTCCGTACCAAGCATGATCACGCCGTTGCCAAAACGCATCTCGCCATGGACGAGGGCGCCATCTTCCCCGTCGTGGCTTTGCACTAGCTCCAACCCAAAGGCGCGTTCCAGGAATGCAATCGCCGCCTTCGCATCGCGGTAGCTGAGGTAGGGTACGATGCTGGGTGAATACCCGTCGATCACTCCGCCGCCTCCCGGTAGGGCGCAGCTTCGCCATAGGGCACGTTAAGGCCACCATATCGGCGCACCCGAACGTTGCACTGTTCGGCATGGCCCACGAAGCCTTCCAGCATACAAAGGCGTGATCCGTATTCGCCCACCACGGTTGCGGCCTCGTCCGTAACGACCTTCTGGTAGCTATGCGTTTTCAGGAATTTGCCCACCCATAGCCCGCCAGTGTAGCGCCCGGCCTTCTTCGTGGGCAGCGTATGGTTTGTGCCGATCACCTTGTCGCCATTCGCCACGTTGGTGCGCGGGCCCAGAAAGAGCGCGCCGTAGTTCGTCATGTTCTCGAGAAACCAATCGTCGCGATCGGTCATAACCTGCACGTGTTCGGACGCGACGTCTTCTGATACCGCCAGCATCTCGTCATAGTCGTCGCAGAGGATGATTTCCCCATAGTCTTCCCAGCTTTTTGCAGCCGTCTCTGCGGTTGGGAGGATCCGGAGAAGCCGCTCGATTTCCGCCATGGTCGCCTCGGCAAGCTTGCGGGAGTTGGTGATCAACACCGCGGGCGAATTGTATCCGTGTTCCGCCTGGCCAAGCAGATCCGTCGCACACATCTCGCCGTCCACCGTATCATCGGCAATCACGCAAGTCTCGGTGGGCCCTGCAAACAGATCAATCCCCACGCGCCCAAAGAGCTGCCGCTTGGCTTCGGCAACGAAAGCGTTTCCGGGGCCGACGAGCATATCCACAGGCTTGATGCTTTCGGTTCCGATTGCCATTGCGCCGACGGCCTGCACACCGCCGAGCACAAGGATCTCGTCGGCCCCGCCTTCATCCATCGCCGCCACAATCGCTGGGTGTGGCGCACCGTGTACCGGGGGTGCGGAGGCGACAATCCGATCCACCCCGGCCACCTTTGCGGTCAAGACCGACATGTGCGCCGAAGCCACCATCGGGAACTTCCCGCCAGGCACATAACAGCCCACGGAATTCACGGGTATGTTCTTGTGGCCGAGGATCACACCCGGCATCGTCTCCACTTCCACATCCGTCATCGAGGCGCGCTGTGCCTCTGCGAAATTGCGGATCTGGGTCTGGGCGAAGCGGATGTCGTCCATCTCACGCTGCGAGACTTTCGCCTTCGCCGCATCGATCTCCGAACGGGTGAGGGCGAATGCCGCGGGCTCATATCGATCGAACGTGGCACTCAGCTCGCGCACTGCCGCATCGCCACGAGCTTCTATGTCACCCAAAATACCCTCAACGGTGGCGCGCACCTTCGCATCGTCTTCCGCCCGCGCGTCTGCCGGTTTGCCGCGCTTGAGATACTCGGCCATCGCCACTTCTCCTCCAAAAAAACCCGGGGCGACGGAAAGACTCACACGCCGCCTGCTGCGGTCAGGATACCGGCTTGCACCGCGCGCTCAAGGATTTTTTGCATACGCTTGCAAATCGGCGGACTGCGCCCAGCTCAAGATACGCTCGACCACATCTTCAGTCATTGCCGGGCTGAGAATATCGCCCGCAATCACGTGGAAATATGGATCGCTCCCCGCAATGGGTGTGATCGGGCTTAGCGATACTGCGCCGCCCCAGCGTTCGGCGGCTTCGCGAATTGCGCGCGGCGACACGACAATGTCCTGATCGGAAAAAAGGAAGAGCGCAGGCGTGGTGATGGACTCAAAGTCGGCCTGTCGCGCGGCTTCGACCGTTTGCGCCATCGGTATCAGCGCCACTGTGGGGTACTCTATCGTCCAGAACTCCCGGTGCCCTGCATTCATCGGTTGGAAGCCCCGGGTCGGGCCAGCGAGCCACGGGCCCCAGATGCGCACACCCGGCCACGTGAGGATGCGGCCGGCTGATGCCCGAAGGCCAAAGTTTGGTGACAAGAACACGACTCCGGCAAGCCGATCACGCAGGCGTGGATCCGCCGCGGCCAGCGCCGCGAGCGTGCCACCGGTGGAGGTTCCGATTACGAGAACTTCTTCGCCCGCCCGGCGCGCCACCGCGAGCGCCTGATCGAGATCGCCAAGCCAGTCGCCCGCCGTGGCCCGGCCAAGGGCCTCACCGCCCCGCCCATGCCCGGTGAGACGCCAGAACACGAGGTTTGCGCCAAGCCCTTCCGCTACGCGGTCCGGCACGGGCCGGACCTCTTCCGACGTTGCGGAAAAACCGTGCAGGTAAAGCACCGAGAGAGGGGTCTGTGCGCCGCGGGCACCGGCCCAGACGATACGCTTTTCGGTTCCGGGCGTGATGTCATCAAATGCCGCTTCATCGCTCGCAAGCCAGGCATCGAGATCGTCGCCAAGCGCCGCGGCATCAAACTCCGGCGGTGGGACGACCGCTTCGCGCGGAAGAACGGCGATCATAAGCGCCAGAAGCGCAACGCCACCGGCAAGCCCACACGCGATCCAAACGAGCACGCGTTTCACAATGCCGCCAGAACGTCTTCGACCGCCGACACGATATGGCCAAGGCAGGCGGCGGTGGAAAAGCGGTGGTCTGCGCCTTTGACAAGCGAAAGCTGAATGTCGGGCCCCTCCGCGTGGTCGAGAAGCTTGAGCGCAGTGTCACGCGTCACCGCATCATCCTGGGTCCCCTGAAGAAATCGAACGGGGCCTTGAAGGCCCCAGGCCTGCGCAAACACAAGGTTCGCCCGCGCGCCATCCACTTGGTGCTGTGTCAGATAGTCAGGGCTATCAAAGTGATCTTCGGAGAGCAGGGCCCGGCCCTCAGTTTGCAGGGCCGTGCGCTGGGCAGGCGTGAGATCTGGCAAGCGGCTTTCGGTGATGAAGTCCGGCGCTGCCGCGATCGTAACAAGCCCGGCCACACGCTCGGGCCGCCGCCGGGCCGCCAAAAGCGCCATCCATCCGCCCATGGAAGAGCCCACAAGAATTTGCGGGCCCGTTGTGAGTTCGTCGAGAACGGCGAGCGCATCGGCAGACCAATCCTGCGGCCCTGTGTCGAGCATCGTGCCCTCGCTTTGCCCGTGGCCAGAGTAATCGAAACGCAGAAACGCGTGACCCTTGGCTTGCGCCCACGCTTCAAGATGCAGAGCCTTCGTGCCCTCCATGTCTGACCGATAGCCGGGCAGGAACACGATGCCAGGGGTCTGGCCTTCGGTGCGGTGATAGGCGATTCGGCGCCCTTCAGGGCCGTCCAAGGTTACGGGCGGTTTCAACGGCTGCTCCATTTTTCCCAAGGATGCCATTGATTTAGAGAACCGGCAAACCTCATTTTAGGTGACTATATTGTCACGTGACTAATTATTCACATATAATCGAACTATGGATGCGATCTTCAAAGCCCTGAACGACCCCGCGCGCCGCGCGCTTCTGGACAGCTTGCGCCAAAGCGATGGTCAGACGCTGAGCGATCTCGAAGCACAACTCGAGATGACGCGCTTCGGCGTGATGAAGCATCTGAAAGTGCTTGAAGACGCCTCCCTCATCGTCACGCGCAAGAATGGGCGCTTCAAACACCACTACCTCAATGCCCTGCCCCTTCAGGAGGTGATCGATCGCTGGATCGATCCCTTCCTGGCCAAACCCGCGGCCCGTGCCGTGATCGACCTCAAAACCCAATTGGAAGGATCCGCCCAGATGCTCGATCAAGACTCACCGAAACCCGATTTCATGATGCAGACTTATATTCGCTGTTCCCAAGATGCGCTTTGGGAGGCGTTGACGGACGAGACGCAGATCTCGGCCTATCACTTCCTGTCGCCCAAGGTGATCAAGGAAGGCGACGCCTATACATACCATCAGCCCGATGGCTCCACGATGATGGTGGCGCGCACGCTCGTGGCCGATCCCAAAAGCCGGATCGAAGCGACCTTCGAGCCGCATTGGGAGCCCGGCATCCCCGCCTCCCGAAGCGTGTTCCTGATCGTCGTCGAGGGCGCCCACTGCAAGCTGACCATCGAACACTATGATCTGCATTTCCCGGTCGTGCCCGGCGAGGGCGTCGCGGATGGATGGGAACGTTGGGCCGCTGGGCTCAAAACCTACCTCGAAACCGGCGAGGCAGCGCGCTTTAACGAACGGGGGGCTGTGTGATGACCACCGAACTCTTCTACCTTTTGATGACAGCTCTCCTTGCGGCTTCGCTCTGGATCCCGTTCATCGTCGGTGTGAACGTCCAGCGAGAGAAAGACCTCTCTGATTTCACCCGGCCACCCGACCTTGCCGATTTGCCCGCGTGGATTCACCGCGCCAACAGGGCACATCTCAACCTTCTGGAACAGATGCTGCCATTCGCGGTGATCGTGCTGGTGGCCCATACCCTCGGCGTTTCGACATCCGTGACGATCTGGGCGTCGGTTGCGTTCTTCTGGCTGCGTGTGGCCCATGCCGCGGGCATGATCTCAGGTCTCGCCCGCTTCCCGGCACGCCCGATAATCTTTACCGCGGGGTGGCTTTGCATCCTTGCAATTGGTTGGCAGGTCTTCGCCCACGCCTGACGGCCCCGGCCCGGGCGGGTGACCGAACCCACCCGCCCGGGGCCTAGTTTTTTGCTGCGCTTGACTTCCGAGCCCCGCCTCGTCACATCTGCACCCGACATACCCGCAACCGGGCGTTCCGTGGGCGCCGAACTGACGAGGAGAGAAGGCCATGAGCCTTGATGCTTCCCAGATTTCCTTGAAATTCCCCGATGGCAATGCACGGAGTTACGCGTCAGGCATAACGCCGGCTGATGTAGCCGCCGATATATCGCCCTCACTTGCCAAGAAGGCGATCAGCGCCACGGTCGATGGGGCCCATTGGGATTTGCAATGGCCGATTGAGGCCGATGCCGAGATAGCAATTCATACAATGAAAGATGATGGTCCGGCGCTGGAACTCATCCGCCACGACCTTGCCCATATCATGGCGCGCGCAGTGCAGGAGATCTGGCCGGATGTGAAAGTGACAATCGGGCCGGTGATCGAAAACGGCTG
>JBCCRC010000014.1:0-64045 GCA_039208375.1 Pseudomonadota bacterium
CGCTCGTCCACAACTTGTCGCGTGGCATGCGCCAAAAGGTGGCGATCGCCTGCGCCTTCTTGCACGACCCGAAAGTGATCCTGTTCGATGAACCCCTGACGGGGCTCGATCCCCAAGGCATCCGCGGGATTCAACAAGCGATCCGTGATCGCGCGCGGGCGGGCGCAGCCATCATCATAAGCTCGCACCTTTTGAGCCTGTTCGAGAATTTGTGCACGCATATCATGGTGCTGAACCTTGGCGAGTGCCGCCGGTTTGGCCCGATGGAAGACTTGCTGCGCGAGGTCGGCCATACGGACAGCACATCCGCCCTTGAGGAAGTGTATTTCTCAATCACCCAAGCGCCCGACCAGACTTCAGCGAGTGCGGCAGTCTAAGTGATGGATGCTGCCCTTACCCAACTTCTCATGTTGCGCTTGCGTGGCGGCCTGCGCCAGCGCTTGCTCCAGTTGGCAAGCGTGCGCGGCCTGCTTTTCTCACTCGCGTTCGGGGGGATCATTTGGTTCCTGATCGTATCGAACAGTGCCTCGGGCACGGGCCTCTTCGGAACCGCGGCGCTGGATCGGGCGGCGCTTGGCGAGCAGATCATGACGTTCATGCCGCTCAGCATGCTGGGACTATCCCTCCTGACCGTGGTGTTGACGACCGGCCCCACGTTCCATTTTTCGCCGAATGAGATCAATTTTCTCTTTACCGGGCCGTTCCGCCGACGGGATCTGATCCTCTACAAATTCAGCGCCTATCTCGCCGGCGTCATCTTCAGTAGCGCGTTCGTCACGCTCATTGCACCGCCACAAATAGGATCGCCCTTGTCTGTCTTTATCGCCACGATGCTGACGCTTGTGTTCGTTCAGTTGAACAGCGCCGTCATCAGTATGACAGGGCACGCGCTCGACGGCAGTCGGTTCGCGAGGGTACGGTCGCCCGCCACTGTGTTCTTCTGCGCTCTTGCAGCAGCAACCGTGCTTTACGCCTGGGTCACGCCCGACCGTGGCATCATCGACCTTCTGTCGGAGTTTCGCCACTCATGGATCGGCACCATAATCCTGATCCCCTACATCGTGTTTGCCGAGCTTTTCGTGGCGCCAACGCTTTCGGTACTGGCTCTTTGGGCGCTTGTCGCCATCGCCATCAATGCGGCGCTGTTGTGGGCTGCGATCGAGCTTGATGCGCGCACGACCGACCGCTCCCTTGCTGAAAACGCCCGGCTCAGCAACCGATGGGAGCGCATCAAGCAAGGTGGATCTTTCTGGGCGACGGAGCGGACCGAGGTGCGCTCGATCCATCGTGCCCCAACCCTCGGCGGTTTGGGGCCCATTGCCGCGCGGCAGGCGCTGAACGCATTGCGCAATTCGTTCAAGCTCATTCTGGTCTTTGTTGGTCTCGCCGCCTGTATCGCACCGATTTCCGCTGCGCTCGGTGTACCTATCACGGACGCACAGACCTTGATGATTATATATATTTTCATCGCATTCATCCTACCACGCAATCTGGTCTGCGACTTTCGCGGTGATCTGAGCCGGATGGAAATCTACAAGACCCTGCCCATCGCGCCCTGGCGCATTTGCGCAGGCCAGCTCGTGGTTCAGGTGCTTCTTGGCTATGTCATTGCTTTGACAATCATTGCGAGCGCACTTGCCTTTGAGGAGGGCGTCACGACACAAGTCGCACTGGTATTGGCGGCTTTTGCGCTCCCTTTGACGCTTCTCATCTATGCAGTCGAGAACACGGTACATCTTCTCTTCCCGACAAAGCTCGTTGCGATGGGGCGGGCAGATTTCGAATTTCTTGGCCGCTCAATTGTCGAATTTATCGCAAAAACGATTTTCGTTTTCGCTGCTATCGCGGCGTCAGGTGCCGTAGGCCTGGGTACATTCAATATGATAGGATCCACATTGGTCCTGCCTGGCTTGGCAAGCTGGCTAACACTGTTGTTGATCGGACTTTTGACATTGGTCGCACTGCAATGTGCTTTCCGACGCTTCGCCGTCGCAGAAACCATCGACTAAAGCCAAGAATAAAGAGCGCCTGCAGAGACGACACGGCGCAACTATGTGGTCTATCCTATCCATACGAATGGCGGGTGCGGGCTATAAGATCTGGAAGCATGGCGCACAGACATTGAAAGACGCTCAATCCAGAATTGCCGCCCACTTTAGTTCCATTCATGCAAAACACCGGATTGGTGACTGCAAACAGTATAAGCAGTGCCAATCCATCCGGTACATCGCCGCATTCCTCGACCCACAAGAAGCTCGCAAAATCGCGAGTACGGCCCAAGGCCGTCGTCGATAAAGGAAACTAGATGCTCCGGTGAGGCTCGCTGAGCTTGCGATTTGCTGCGGTTGCCTAGTCGAGCATAAGGCGAACTAGGAGTATGCGGATTATGCTAATTATTGGTTTCACTTGAGGAAGGTCCGCTTGGCATCCTAAGCTTGAATTGGTTCGCCGAAAACACGGTGGTGCTCTTTTCAGGTAAAGAGTGGGTTGTGAGGGTCTTCCTTCGATCATCTGGCGGATCGGACGATGCCTTTGGCGACACTTGGGCCCTAGTTTGCACGAAAGGCCGATCAAACGGCCCAAGCGACCCACTCGGGGCCAGCGCCTTAAGTTCTTCTTCCCTGGATGGCAGAAAATTGGGCCGCGCGATAAACGCGCGCAGCCCAAACCGACAATGTTCAATTCATGCCCAGCTGAGCGCGAACCGTATCAGCAAGCTCGTTAACGGTTGCCTCGACGTCTGCACCTTCGGAGAGCTCGACGAGCGCGGCACCGATCAGGTCCGTCACAGCGACGCCTTCCGCCCCTGGAAAGGCGTACCAAGGCCCTGCATGGTCAGCGACTTGGACATGGCCAACAAGCGCGTTCGGGTTCGACGCATAATAGGCGCCAAGATAGCTCTCATCGTCCAAGACTATCTTATTTGCTGGCGCATAGCCGGTATTCTCGACGATGATCCTCTGCCCTTCAGGGCCAGTTACGAAGGACAGATATTCCCACGCCGCGGCTTGCAGCTCAGGATCATCAGTCATGATGACGATTGCGGACCCACCCGTCGGGAAATAGACGTTTTCTTCGGCCACGACAGGTGTTGGTTTCACGACCAACTCGAAGTTGCCCGCCGAACCTTCCTCAAAACGTTTCAAGAGCGAGGAAGACTCAAAGAACATGCCCAAAGTCCCGGCTGGAAACGCTTGCCGTGCATCATCCTGGCCCCAGGATGGCATGCCGCCTTCGGTCATGAAACGGTTGTACAAGCTGGCGGCCATCAGTCCGGCTTCGCTGTCAAAAGTAACGTCGGTTTCGTCTACATTCAGAGGGCGTCCGCCGTGCGATCCAAGGAGTGACTGGAAGCGCCAGTCGTGACGGCCAATCCAAACGCCCTCAATATTGTCACCGAGCGCGTCAATCTCAGCAGCCAGTTCGATGATGCCATCGAAATCTGTTGGAAAATCATCCATCGATCCACCTGCCTGCTCGACAAGGTCAGGGTTCACATAAAGAACCATGGTCGAGGCGGATGTCGCGAGGGCGTGTTGTGCGCCCTCATACTGGCCAAGAGAGAGAAGCGCATCGGTGTAGCCTGCGGCTTCCGTGTCTTCTGGTAGAAAGTCGTCAAGTGGATAGATCACACCGCGATCCTCCAAGATGCGCCAGCGGTTTAAACCAACATAGGCGACGTCGGGTGCCGTGCCCGCTACATTCTCGCGCAGCAGACGCTGTACACCTTCGGCGTAGCTCTCTGCCGGCCCATCGATGACAATCGTAATGTCTGGATGGGTCGCCATGAAGGCTTCCGCCAACTGCTCTTGTGTATCTGCCCAAATCGTTGGGATCGCGTAGTGAACGCGGAGTTCAGTTTGAGCTGCTGCCATCGACGCTGTGAGCGCCAAACCAGCAGACAAAAGTACGTGTTTCATCGGGATCTCCGTTGGATTGAAGCGTTCGAGATAATTGGAGGAGTTTGGTTTTGTGCTGCTCTTCCTCATCCTTTGATCCCGGTATTGGCGAGGCCATGCATGAAGCGCTTTTGCGCGAGCAAGAAGCCAATCACCAAAGGGGCTGTGATCAGTGTTGCGCCAGCCATGAGCGGGCCGATATCGTCCCCGCTTTCTTCATCTCGGAAGAACAGGATGCCGCGTGGCGGGGTGGCGAGATTGGGGTCAGTGGTTGCGATCAAAGGCCAGAACAGGTCGTTCCAATGCGCTGTGACCGAGAAGATCGAAAAGGCGATTACCGTGGGCAATCCGAGCGGGAACGCAACGCGCCAGGCTATCCCCATTTCCGACATCCCATCGACACGGGCTGCATCGATCAACTCATCAGGAATGCGCGCAAACGCTTGGCGCAGAAGGAACAGACCGAAGGCAGACGCGACGAAGGGCAGGATCAACCCTGTATAGGTGTTCAGCAGCCGAAGCTCGGCAAAGCCGATGAAGATCGGAATGGCTGTAACATGAAACGGCACCAATAGCGCCGCGACGATTCCCGCAAACATCACTTCGCGACCCAGGAAATCGCGATGCGCAAGGGCATAGGCAGCCGGCACGGTCACTAGAAGTTGCAGGACAAGGATGCCACTCGTGACCACGAAGCCATTGAACAAGTAGAGCGGGATGTCAGTCTCTGAGATCGCGTGCCAGTAGTTTTGCAAGGTTGGCGCTTGCGGAAACAGCCTGACATCGGTGGTGAACACCTCGCCATGCGGTTTCAGCGACACTGACACCATCCAAACAAAAGGAAGCAGGATCATTACAGCGCCCATGGCAACGAGGCCGAGGGACACGATGCAGGAGGGTTTCATCGGTAGTGAACCCGCCGCTCAATCAAGACGAGCTGTATCGCGGTGATCAGCAAGAGCGCAAAGAAGAAGACGACCGTGATCGCGCTGGCATATCCGGCTTTGAAGTAGACGAACCCTTCGCGGTAGAGCGCATAGACGATTGTGTCTGAGGCGAAGGCGGGACCGCCTTCCGTCATTGTCGCGACCGTTTCAAACACGCGAAACGCGCTGGCGGCGGTGACGATCAGAACAAAGAGCGTTGTTGGACCGAGCATCGGCCAGGTCACAAGCCAGAACCTTGACCATCCGCCCTCTGCCCCGTCGACCTCGGATGCGTCGTAGAGCGTGTCAGAAATGGATGCCAACCCGGCCAGAAACAGCACCATGTTGTATCCGACGCTTTGCCAGACACCGATTACCGCGAGGGAATACAGCACAATGTCTCGGTCGCTTAGCCATTGCTGTGTTGGAAGCCCGAGCGCACTCGCCCAAGTGTTGAAGAGGCCCAAAGACGGATGCATCAGCATCTGCCAACTGACCGCCATGGCGACCAAGGTTGCTGCAACGGGCAGGAAGTACACGGCCCTCATGACATTGGAAATGCGCGGCAAGCTCTTGGCGAGACTATGGAGCCCAATCGCGACGAGAAGCCCCAAGCCGACTGAGGCCGGAATGACGATACCCGCATAGATCAGGGTGTTGATGATGGCGTTGCGGCCAAGCCGCGACCCGAATAGGTCGCCGAAATTCTCAAGGCCGACCCATTTCGCGGTTGTGGCCCCGAATTGATAGTCCGTGAAGGCCAGGATGAAGACAACACCGACCGGCAGAAAGATAAAGAGCACCACTGCGATCGCCGCAGGCCCCACAAGGACGAGATCTGTGATCCAGCGCCGCGTCATCGGGCAATCTCTTGCCTTTGTCCGTGTCGGTCAAAGCCATGCAATGCAGTTTCAAGGGCATTAAGACGGACGCAGGAGCCAAGCGACGGTGTGGCGTAGTCGCCCCGAACGACGGAACTCAGCGCCAACCCAGACGGTCCCCGCAGCTTCAAAATCGTCTCTTCACCGTGGAAGGTGACACGCTCAACCTTGGCAGGCAGACCTTCGTCACTGATAAAAAGATCCTCGGGCCGAACGCCCAGAGATAGGCCCGCGCCGGAGGCATGGAGCCTCTCGCCTGCTCCTGCCGGCAGGATGTTCATGCGATGTTGTCCGATGAAGGTCGCGATTTCCTGCGTTGCAGGGCGATTGAAGATTTCAACTGGCGTCCCCAGTTGCACAATCTTCCCTTCGATCATCACCGCGATCCGATCTGCCATGGACAGCGCATCGGATTGATCGTGGGTCACGAGCAGGAAGGGATAGCCTGTCCGATCATGAAGCGCCTTGATTTCTTCGCGTGTTTCGGCGCGAAGCTGCGTATCGAGATTGGACAGCGGCTCATCCAGCAAAAATGCTGAGGGGTCGCGCACCAAGGCGCGGGCCAAAGCAACCCGCTGTTGCTGTCCGCCTGAGAGCTGCCCAGGCTTGCGATCAAGTAGCTCACTTAAGCGCAATAGGTCAGCCATTCGGCCGACTGCCTCCGCGATCTCCGCTGCCATATTCTTTACGCCAGGGGAGATAAGAGAGGCGCCGGGCAAGCGTTGCCACGCCGAGAGGCGCCGTAATCGGAGTGGCATGGCGATGTTCTGTGCCACCGTAAGATGCGGGTAGAGCGCATAGGACTGGAACATCAATGCGATGTTGCGGGCCGACGCCGATGAGGCGGTCACATCTTGGCCAGAGAGTTGTACCGTTCCTTTATCGGGCGTCTCGAGGCCCGCGAATAATCGCAACGTGGTGGACTTCCCGCAGCCCGATGCGCCAAGAAGCGCCACAAACTCCCCTTCACGCAATTCGAGACTTAGATTGTCAACAGCGGTCGCGTCACCAAACCATTTGCTGACGCCCTCAAGAGCCAGAACACCACTCATACGCAGGCGCCCCCGCGTAGATCGCTGTTCTTGGTGGGCTCTGCGCGCGTGCTGGCTAGGACCAAGGCGTCTAGGACGGCGCGCACAGCCGCGCCAGCACTCTCGACGTGGTTCACGCCGTCGATCTTGGCCGCACCTTCGAGCCCGATCACCGGTTTGGAAAAGTGTAGTCCGTAGGCGACTTCACTCAGAGTTCCATAGGACCCGCCAATGGCAACCAGAACCCTAGCCGCCTTCGCAATGATCATGTTGCGCGCTTCGCCGAGACCAGTTGGAAGCGGTACGCTCACAAAGTCATTTGCTTCGCTTGCTGTGCTTCCCGGCAAAATGCCGATAATCATTCCACCAGCGTTGCGGCAACCGCGTGAGGCCGCCTCCATAACCCCAGACTTTCCGCCGCAGATTAAAGTGATACCGTATTGGCCTAAGGAATACCCAATCTGTTCAGCGGCGCTGATCTGTGCTGGCGTAGCGTCTCGCGGGCCGATGAGGCCGACAACAACACCTCTCAGCTGACCAGTACTTCCCAGTTGTTGGAACGTTTCTTCCAAAGAAACCGGCAACCCGACATTACTTCCTGGGCCAAGGCGCCATCGCGCGGCATCAAGCTCGAAACCGTTGATCTCAATCTTCCCGTCATCGCGTTTGGCTAAGGAAACACTTATTGTCATCAGCTGCCGACTCTGTAAGATAAGTTACATATGGTAGAAATATGACACAGAATTATGACAATCCAAGATAGAAACCTTACACTCACTGAGCGGCAAACAAACATCTTGGAAACGGTCGAACAGAGCGGGTTTGCCACGATCGAGGCGTTGGCCGAACGATTTAGTGTCTCCGCGCAAACCGTCCGTAGAGACATAATCGCGCTTGCCGATGCTGGGCGTTTGCAGAGATTTCACGGCGGTGCCGGTCCAGTGGAACAGGCAGAAGCAGCTCGACTTGATTACAGCGCAAAGCGGAACATCGCGCGACCTGAAAAGCAGGCTGTTGGGCGACGCGCTGCCAAACTCGTTCCAGACGGCGCCACACTCTACCTTGATGTCGGGACGACGATTGAGGCCTGCGCGGTTGAGTTGGCAAAACGGCCAGGCTTCACAGTTTTCACTAACTCAATGCCCGCAGCGATGAAGTTCGACCCTGCCTACCATCAGATCCATTTGCTCGGTGGTCGTATGGCAGGCCGGGATGGGTCTCTTGTCGGCACAGAAGTCGTTGACCGGCTTCGAAACGTGAGTTTGGATTATGCTCTCGTTGCGTGCTCCGCGATCGACAATGAGGAGCGCGTGATGGATTTTGATCTCGACAAGATCGCAATCAAACAAACGGCCCTTCAGTCAGCACACCGGTCCTTACTTTTAGCGACTAGGAGCAAGTTTAACAGAACCGCTCTCGCAGTGGTCGCTCCAGTCGAGGACTTCCATCAGATCATCTCCGAACGCTAACCCTGAATCTGCTTGAAGCCTCCGGGTCTTGGGGCTCGGTGCAGACATCGGATGCGTTGCAACATCCAAACCTCGGGGCGTCCAGACAACTGTCTCTCTTGGCCCTTAGCTGCCGTCCAGCCACCGCATTCTTTGCTACGGGGCGGTGCGCGAAAGCCGCCGTACGCCGCAGAGGTTAATTTTTGGCGGTGAGCAAGGTCGGAAGCGCAGGAGCAAGCTGAAACTGCCCGTTGTCACTGCAACGAATTCTTCGAACGTAAACATTGCACAAAACGATCGACTAGTGCTTCGCACGTCCACGCCAATTCAATCCTTGCTTTGAACCACGGTTCATAGCGTAGAAACGGGCGCGTCAAACTGGAGGTACTAATGGGGATCGCTTCGCCCGAGATTTTCTGCACCCTGACAAAACCTGAATTGCGCCAGCGAAAGCTGGAGGTCCACGAAGACTTGGGTCCACACCTCCTGGCTTCCTCTTACGCAGACGGTGTGTCAGAGTTGGTCTTCGCTAGGCCTGCGGTTTCGCGTGTTCAACTTGAGCACCTGATCACGCTGGAGCAAACCTGCTGTCCGTTCTTCACTTTCGACCTGCGACGAGCCAATAAGACGTTCACGCTGATCGTTTCAGGGCCAAAGGGAAGCGAAGACTTTGTTCGCGACCTTTTTTCGTCCGAGCCGTCTGTATCTTGCGGATCTTCCAGGCAACCCTCGGAAAAAAGTCGCTGTTAGCACTCTCGCCCGCCCAAATATGCCTGCCCCTTTGAGAAAGGTTCAGAACTTCTGCAAGCTGGCAGGAAAAGACGATCTTCAGACAGTAAGAACGATGATGCGTATTTCAGACGTCGCCAGAGAGACAGGATTGTCCGTTTCCGCGATCCGCTACTACGAAAGGCGGTCGGTCATTCGCAGGCCCAATAGAGACGGTCGAAACCGTGACTATTCTGAAGACGATGTCCGCGCTCTCCGATTTGTTCGGAATGCACGCGCCCTCAACTTACCAGTGCGGGACATCGCTGACATTCTGCAGCGACCATGGGAAAAAGGTGAGATGGCGGCGGTGATCGCAGATCACCGCAGAGTGGTGCAGTCTCGGATCGAGGCGCTCAGGCAGGTGGACGGTGCTCTCGCCCATCTTGAGACCTGCGCGTGCGAGGGCGTTCTTGATTGTGAGTTGGCGGTTGGCGATGGTTGAAGCGTTCGGCCTTCTCGCAACCTGCCGCATGGTGCTGTTTTACGCCTTGGAAGACAAAGCGCTCGTCTTCACTCTCGCTTTCGCCGGAGCCTGCTTGTGCGCCGCAATCTATGCGTTTCTGATACGGTCGTATCCATTCATGCTCGCAGAAGGTGTTTGGGCGATTGTGGCGCTGACAAAGTGGACTCTTCGTTCTCGTGTTGGGTCTTAAGAGTGGACGTTGGTGTGATATGCAGCATCAATCTCTCCGGGCTCGAAGCCAACATTCGAGGAAGCGCAGCATTTGAGATTGCGACGCACCTAATTGCAGGAGCTCACGGCCCAGAGCTGCCGTTCCACACGACTTCGCCATGCTGCAGTGCCGCCGGTCGAACCGGCCGTTGGCTGCATTGGCTCAATCCCAGTGTCGACGGATGACTGCAACGCGGACCTTCCCGACTTTCGCTGCGACTGCGCCAAAGGCTGTTATCAGTATTCTCACTAGTCAGCCTTCAGGACGCCTTTGACATGCGGTCATCGGCCTCACTGCTTTGAAATTCAAGTAGGTCTCCGGGTTGGCACTTTAACGCATCGCAAATCTTGCAGAGCGTTGTGAAGCGTATTGCCTTGGCTCGACCCGAACGCAACATGGAAAGGTTTTGCTCGCTGATACCAATCTGTTCAGCAAGCACGCGAGAGGTCATTTTGCGTTGAGCAAGAAGCACGTCGAGACGAACGATGATCTGCATCAGACCACGCCCTCATTTTCACGAGCAATCGCTATCGCTTCCTTCATCAAGAAGCCGCAAAGGACGAATCCCAGACCGGCTACTCCAATCACGATATCGCCCGGATCGTAGTAGAATTTCAGGGCAGCAGGGCCATCTGCATTCCACCTTGAATAAAGCGGGATCGCAAAGACCCAGATCGCGGTGTCGGCCAACATGGTTCCCACCATACTTGTTCCTAGAAGCATGATCCTCTTAGCGGCACGAGGATCAAAGAAAATGGATTTTCGGAACAAGTTGAGGAGCAAAACCGCAAAGATGGCATTAGCACATCCAATGACCAGCATCGGCAGGTAGAATAGCGCCATGGAGAAACGCATTGCGGAAGTGACTGACACTGTATCATCAACAAACTCCCACTCGTTCCAGTCTTGTACGAAAACGGCATGTCCGGCTTCCCGCAAGTACCATGTCGCCCAAATGACGCCAGTTACAGCAACAAGGCCCATTAGGGCGAGAGCCATGATTTCAATACGAATGTAGCGCATTGTATTCCTGTTTATGGCTTATAAATTAATGATTATCATGAAGTGATTCTCCTTAATTGGCAATCCTAACCTCCTGAGATCCGTTTTGGCTCATGCGATCCGCGTTCAGATTGTCAGTACCCACGCATAGTAAGAAGCAGACATTCGAGTACACCGAAGCGTCGGGCCTCAGGGCTCTCTCCAGAACTCCACCGCTTGGCTCAAAAATCTCGACCATCGGGCTTCTTTTGGATAAGGCGCTCCACTATCGTTACGGATCTGGCGGGACGCTTCGGAGCGATTACGCCCGATCGATCTCTTCAAGTAGCTTTGCCGAAGGAACATCCAGGGGCTGGGCCAGCTTCTCAAGCACCGTTACGGTCGGATTGCGGACGCCGCGCTCGACGCCGCTCACATAAGTTCGATGTAAGCCACAGGCGTGGACCAATCCCTCCTGAGAGAATCCGGCCGCCAGCCGGTGATTCTTCAAGTTGAGCCCCACACGCCGGCGAAGATCCATGACATCTGCAAGGACACCGCTTCATACTTTACGTCTACAGCCTATGAGTCTCTTTTTGCTGGGCTTGTTCCGCTCACCAAGCCATCACTCGCACCCGCGGGGCGATACGGAGACCGAACATGTCGAAACTCTTACGCACCGCTCATCTTCTCTCGCCAATTGCTATGTCTGCAGGCGTTGCCACGACCCAGATTAACGCTGTCCCGGTGGCATCTACCCCTAGCCTTGAACGGAAGGCGCGAACCGTCGCGACCCACAACCTCGTCGGTCCCGCAAGTGCAGCCTTTCGGAGTACGCGCATCTATCGGCTGGAAAGCGGCGATATTGCCTTTTGCGGGGAGAGCAATGCCCGAAACCGCATGGGGGGCTTCGTCGGGGTCAAACCCTTCTACGTGCGTTTCGACCCGAAGTCGCCCTCTAATGCCCCGCTTAACGAACAAACCGAGTTTTTGGCTGAGACGGTTTGCGGGGCCCCTGCGCGCGGTCAGAGTATCCCGATCCGGCAGGGGTGAGGCGATGGCACTGCACCAACCAAGTCCAACGTCACTAGAGTCACACAGTGCTGCCTCTAGCCTAAGAGAACAATATCTCGAATACGGCTTCCTTGCCGGTCTGTGTCGTGTGATGTGGCGGCGCGGCGAGTTGATGGATGTTCTTCGCAGTCACACGAATCAGTCAGGCTATGACCTTCTTCTGGAGGCCCGCGGCATACAACGCCACGTACAGCTCAAATCCAGCTTTCTTGGCGCCAGGACCAGCCGCCAGAAGATCAACACGCGTCTTGCCGCGCGGCCGAGTGGCTGTATCGTGTGGATCCCCGTCGACCCGACAACACTAACCGGGGAGAGCTCCCTTTGGTTCGGCGGCATCCCGGGCGCCCCTCTGCCCGACCTCGGAGAGCGCGTTGCCAAGCACACCAAGGGCAACGCCGAGGGCGTCAAGACCGAGCGCGCTCAGATCCGCATTGTGAAGAAGGGTGCTTTCGAATTTGTGAATGGGTTCGAGGCTTTGGCGGATCGCCTGTTTGGGGGAGAGCACTGCTAGTTCCCTGATCTTGTGCGGAAATCCCTGCTTCGGCGGCAAAATTCCCTGTTAATCAAAAAGATTTCCCCGTTATCAGGTTTAGGGAAATCTCCCATAAGCCACTGATTCAAGGCGTTGAATCGCCACTACTCTCGGGCGAAGGCATTAGGATCCACGAAATCTCCCTGTAAATCTCCAGCTAACACGGGATTTTGACCCGGAGACGGGTTTGCTTGGGACTGCGTCCACCACCACCGGCGTTTCGCCAAAACCGCCGAGAACGCCCTCCTCCAAGCGTAAGCTACTGTTGTTTCAAGGAAACGGCGATAGCGCCCCTCGATTGGTGCCCCGTCACTGACTTGGCGCTAGGCTCGGCACGCCCTTCGCATCGGCAACACTCGCGCCGCGAGCATCCCAACCCGCTCGACAGCCCCGGCCCCGCGAATTATCCCGGCGACATGACCGGCGCGCTGACGAAGGTAACCATTCCGCCCTGCCCGATCCCCGCCGCCACGGTGATTGGCGCGCGCACCTATCTCGTGGATCGGATCGTGCCGGAGTGCGAGATCATGACCCTTCCGGCCCGGGGCCATGGCGGCGGCACCCTTAAATATGGGCTTGCACCGTTGGAAAGCCTGCCGCAGCCCGCGCCGTCCGGGCGCTTAAAGCGGCTAAAACCGCGCGGGCACCTGGCACTCAAAGACGAGGCAGTATTTGACCTTCGCCGGAATGCGCCGGAAAACTGGGCGCATTTTCTCACCAATCACCTTCCGATCGTCTTCCATCTTTCAGCCGAGCTTGGGCTGAGCACCGACGCGGTGCATTTGGTCACGCCAACCACGACACCGGGGTACATCGGGGGCGCGGCGGCCTTTTTTGGCTTCCGCCATACCGCGACCGATGCCCAGCTTTCGGGCGCAGGCGTGGCCTATGACCTTGATCCCTGGACAACAGTGCGCGCCTCCCGCGCAGATTGGGTTGCTGCGCCTGCGGCCCGCGACGCCTTTACGCGTGGGCGCACTATGCACCCATCGGGCGCCGCCCTGCCCCGTCGCGCCTACTTGTCGCGAAAAAGCGCCCGCTCGCTGGAGAACGAAGACGAAATCTGTGCGCTTCTCGGCAAGCGCGGGTTCGAGCGGATTTTTGCGGAAACCCTGAGTGTGGCGGACCAGATCGGGCTCTTTCAGGAAGCCGAGGCCATCGTGGCTATCCATGGCGCGGCATTGGGCCCCTTGCTTTGGCGCCAGCCGGAAAGCCCGCTTGCCCAGGTGGTAGAACTGATGCCATGCGGGCATATGACGGACTATTACCGCGGCATGTGCGCGCAACTCGGCGTAGGCTGGATCGGCGTCCGCGGGCGACTGAAACCGGAATACGTGGCGCCGGCTTATGACTTCGGCAAAAGGTTCAAGGCGTTTTCGCAGGATGATTTCACGGTTGACCCCGCGTCACTGACCCACGCGCTTGATCTCGCGGGGCTTTGAGATGAGCGCACTCAAACATCCCAAGGTGTTTGGCCTCGGCTTTCAGAAAACCGGCACAACAACGCTGGAGACAATGCTCACGCGCCTCGGCTACCGGGTTGCAGGGTACAATCAGTTCCGCGATTTCGCGCAGCGGCAAGATCTCACGCTGGCGGATCTGGAAGAACGCGCACTGGCATTGCTGCCAGAGTACGATGCTGCGAAGGATACTCCTTGGCCGGTGCTCTACCGGCAACTCGATGCCGCCTGCCCCGGTGCGAAGTTCATCCACATAACGCGGGACACTGAGACGTGGATCGCCAGCGTGGTTAAGGATTTCGCCCAGCACCCTAACGCGCTCCACCGGGTGATCTACGGCGTGCCTTTCCCCGTGGGCCACGAAGAGGTGTTTTGCGCGCGGTACGAGGCGCACAACGCCGAAGTTGCCGCCTATTTCGCGGACCGGCCCGAGGACTATCTGCACATGCGCCTCAACGAGTTAAGCTATGAGCGCATCTGCCCATTTTTGGGTAGGCCCGTGTTGGACCGCGGGACGCCTAAGTCCAACACTCGCTTCCGGAAACGCATGAAACGCGTCTGGTGGCGCCTCACTGGCGGGGTCTGAGGCGATGCCCGCCATTCCGAAACGGGTTCTACCGCGGGGCGACGTTGCGGCACTGGAGGCCATTCCTGCAATCATCCACCAAACCTTCGAAACCGCTGAGGTGCCGCAGGGCATGTATGACGCTGCGATGGGTTGGGTGGACCAGAACCCCGGCTTTGAGTACCGGTTTGCCGACAGCGATGATCGACGCGCCCTGATCGCAGAGCGCTTTACCGCAGACGCTCTTGCCGCCTATGACACGCTGGAAAACGGGGCCTTCAAGGCCGATTTCTGGCGGTTATGCGTGCTCATCGCCGAAGGCGGCGTGTATGCTGATCTTGATACGGTGTGCCTGGTGCCGCTTGCAGGCGTTCTCCCGCCCGAGGCGCGCTTTGTTGCAAGCGCAGCCGGTTTGTCGCACGCCGTATCAAACATGTTTCTTGCGGCCGCGCCCAATCACCCGTTTCTGAAGGCCGCGTTGGCCTATGCGGTTGCGTGTTTGCGCGATCCCGACCCAGAGTTTGATGGCTTCCATGTCACGGGGCCGGGCGCTCTTGGCGTGGCGATCAACGGCGTATTGGGGCGCGACGCGCGCGCGGCACATCCGTCGGGGCGTCGGGGCGAGGGCGCGCTTGCGTTCGAGATTTGGCCAAAGTTCCAGGCAACAAACGAAATGCCCCGCCATGTGGCCGCCGATGGCACGCCAGTATTTCTGACGGACTATCCTGGTTACAAGACGGACCTTGCTGCGGCCGGACAGCAGCATTGGACCGAAACCAAACCCAGCCGCGCACCCTTGGCGCGTTTGCGCCGCGCCGCCCGACGCGTCGGCGCGCGCCTCTCAAACCGTAACTGATGACGGCTTCTGTTAGCGCCCAAACGATTCGCGTTTCGATTCGAACACATCTGTGATTCAGGGCGGAATATTCTTGCGCACCGGGGGAAAGTTGGGCCAGAAACCAACACACTAAAGGGAGGAACGGTGAGGCGCCCGCATGGCCCCGGGCGCGGTGGAAACTCCTCTCTGGCCACGAAAGGGCCAAACTGGTAAAGAAACTTCACCAATCTGGTGAGTAGGAGGATACCCATGCACTTTAAAGCCTTGGCAGCCGCCAGCGTCATCGCGCTGTCGGCGGGCGCGGTCAAAGCCCAAGAAGCCTTCGAGATGACGTCGGCCTTCGGGAAGAACCTGCCGATTCTTGGCACGGCTGCTGTCAATTTCGTTGAAAAAATCAATTCGATCTCCACCGAAGTGGAATTCGAACACTTCGATCCAGGTGAACTCGTACCGGCCCTTGAAGCGCTTGACGCTGTGTCCAGCGGCTCGGTTGATGCGGCCTACACCACTGCGGGCTACTGGCAGGGTAAGATGAACGCCGCCGGCCTCTTCGCCGCCGTGCCCTTCGGCCCAGAACCGGGCGAAATGCTGGCTTGGATGCTTTACGACGACGGCATGCGCCTTTTCCAGCAGATGTATGATGACAATGGCTTCAACGTGAAGGTTCTGCTCTGCGGGACCTACGCGCCTGAAACGTCGGGCTGGTTTAAAGAAGAGATCACCTCGCTCGACGATCTTGAAGGCCTCAACATGCGCTTCTTCGGCCTAGGCGCCGAGGTAATGCAGAAGCTCGGTGTCTCCACCTCGCTGCTGGCTGGTGGCGATATCTTCCCCGCGCTTGAGCGCGGTGCGATTGATGCAACCGAGTTTTCGATGCCGATCGTGGATGCCAACCTCGGCTTCTACAACATCGCTAAGTTCAACTACTTCCCCGGTTGGCACCAGCCCGCCACGATGTTTGAGCTTCTGATCAACAAGGATCGGTGGGAAGAGCTGGATGAAATCGCTCAGAACCAGATCGAGATCGCCTGCCTTGCCAACGTGACCTCGAACTTCGCCGAAGGCGAGGCGCTCAACTTCCCCGCGATGGTTGAAAACGTCGAAGAGCGTGGTGTTACGATCAAGCGCTGGTCGGAAGAGCAACTCAACGCTTTCGAAGCCGCGTGGCTTGAAGTGGCCGGTGAGCTTGCTGCCGAAGACCCCTTCTTTGAAGAGGTTTGGGCGGATCTTCAGGAATTCCGCGCTGGCTACGCAACCTGGTTCAACAACATCTATCTGCCGCGCCCCTACAACAGCGTGGCCAACCAATAATAACGGCCAAGATGAATGGGGCGCGCGCCTGCGGGCGCGCGCCCTCGCAAACAATGCGGCAGGGCCGATCGGAGGGGGACGGATGCAGGAAGCCGACGAACTGATAAAACTCAGCGATCCGGGCGAAGTCGGGCGTGCCACGCACACGCGGGCTGACAGGGTTTCGGTGATCATTTCGAACATATTCGCTTGGGTGTTTCCGATCTTGATGCTTGCGATCGTGTCGCAAGTCGTTCTGCGGAGCGCCGGGATGAACCAGGCCTGGCTCGATGACCTGCAGTGGTGGCTCTACGGCTCGTCTGCGCTAATCGCGATCGGCTACGCAGTGACGACGAACAGCCACGTGCGGGTCGACATCTTCCATGAAAACTTCAGCGAGGCGAAGAAAACCCGGATCGAGATCTTCGCACTGGCATGGCTGTTTTTGCCATTCATTATACTCGCCTTCGACATCACGATCCCCTACGCGCTGCAATCGATCCGGAACGATGAGGGATCGTCGTCGCCGAACGGGCTTCACAATCTCTGGATTTTGAAGGCCTTCATGGTGGCGGCATTCCTGTTTATCGCCTACGCCACGTGGTCGGCCTACGTTCGCTTTCTGGCGAAGATCGCCGAGCCTACGCTCTGGCGCCAGATGCTTTACGCGTTCCCCTCGACGATGTTCATCGTCAATCTCGTTGTCTACTACGTGATCTGGTGGGCCTTGCGCCTTACCACGTCTGACGAAGTGACCGATCGCGAAATCGGTCGGCATCCGATTTTTGGCGAGTTCGAAGTCGGGGTCGAAGAGGTGAAGTGGACGATCCTGATCACCGTCATTCTTACCATCGCTCTCATCGGCCTTGCGCGGCTGATGGATCGCAGCTCGAGCCGTAGCGGAACCTGATCCATGGCCCTTCTCGAATTCGCGGGCCAGTTTCTGACCCTCAACGAAATCGCCGTTCTGGCGATGTTCCTTACCTTCATCTTCATGCTCTTTCGCGGCATCCCGGTGGCCTTTGCGTTGGTCGGCGTGAGCCTGATCTTCGCGCTGATCGCCGAGATCTTTCTCGATCCGTTCCGTGCAAGTTTCCGAGATGTGATCGAATTCGATCGCACCGGCATCGACTATCAGCGCCTCGGCGCACTCGCCTCGCGGCTCTTTGGCAATATCGTGCAGAACCCGGTGCTTGTGGCGCTGCCGATGTTTATCTTCATGGGGCTGATGCTCGATCAATCGGGCGTGGCCCAGCGCATGATGATCTCGATGCAGCGGCTGTTCGGTAGCCTCAGGGGCGGGCTTTCACTGACGGTGCTTCTGATCGGCATCATCCTTGCGGCTTCAACAGGGGTGATCGGTGCCTCGGTCACGCTTCTCGGCGTGATGGCGTTGCCCGCGATGATGAAACAGAACTATTCCAAGCCCATCGCGACCGGCACCATTGCCTCCGCAGGAACGCTCGGCATCTTGATCCCGCCCTCGATCATGCTCGTGATTATGTCCGACCAGCTTGCCATCTCGCTCGGCGATCTGTTCATGGGGGCGCTGTTTCCCGGGCTAATCCTGGGCGCACTCTACATCACCTTCATCATTCTTCTGGGTGTCTTCAGCCCCGCTTCGATGCCTGCGCCCGAAAGGGCCGAAGAGGTGGGTTGGGAGGCCGTGCGCGATGTGCTTCTCGCTGTGGTGCCGCCGCTCTTCCTGATCCTCCTGGTGCTGGGTTCGATCTTTGCCGGCTTTGCAACGCCAACGGAGGCTTCCGGCCTCGGAGCACTTGGCGCCACAATCCTCGCGGCGATGAACCGCAAGCTTACCTACAAGGTGCTCAAAGAGGTAAGCCGGTCGACCCTGAACACCACGGGTTACATCGTCGGCATCTTCCTCGCAGCCAACTTCTTCGCCTTCGTGCTTCGCCGGTACGGAGGAGATGAGATCGTGGAAACCCTTGTACTGGCCGCCTTCGACGACCCCTACATGACGGTGCTGTTCATCCTTTTCATTGTCTTCCTGCTGGGCTTCCTGCTCGATTGGATCGAGATCACGATCATCATCATGCCGCTGATGTTGCCAATCATCATCGGGCTCAATCTTGATATCCCCGGCTTCGATCAGGTGCGCGATCCCTCCGTGGTGTGGTTTGCGATCCTTGTTGCGGTGACGTTGCAAACCTCGTTCTTAACGCCACCGGTGGGCTTTGCGCTCTTCTACCTCAAAGGGGTGTGCCCGCCTGGCGTGAATCTCGGCCATATCTACCGCGGGATCATCCCGTTCGTGATCCTGCAGATTATCGGGCTCTTCATTGTGTTTGAGTTTCCGGCATTAACAACCTGGCTGCCATCGGTGGCCTACGGGGATTGAGCACAGAGCGAGGGGCTGTTTGCCCCTCGGGCGCCCAGAAAGCGTTTTTGAAGGCCGTCCGGCCGTTGTGCCCCGCACCCACCCCTTGATATGCCCCTCGGGGCATGGCCGGGCGCGATTTCAATATCATGGTGGTGGGGCAGCGCGGCCGGCTGGCCTATGAAGCTGTGCTTTTCGCCGCAAGCCTGCGTGCAAAAGATCCGGGCTTTTCAGGGCGTCTGATCGTGGCAGAACCGCAGCCGGGGCCACTTTGGAGCTTTGATCCACGGATCGCGAACGTGGACGTGCGCACCGCCCTTGCCGATCTGGGCGCAGAGATCGTGCCGTTCGAAAGTCGCGTTTTCGGCGGGGCTTACCCCCACGGCAATAAGGCGGAAGGGCTGGCAACGCTGCCCGCCGGCACCCCGTTTGTGTTCTTTGACACCGACACGCTAATCCTCGGCCCCGTCAGCGCGTTGCCCTTCGACTTCATGCGCCCGTCAGCCTCGATGGCGCGCAGCAATACCTGGCCGAAGATCGAACTCTACGGCCCCGGCTATTCCGCCATCTGGGGCGCGCTCTATGCCAAGTTCGGGCTTGATTTCGAAAGCTCGCTTGACCGCAGCCATCCCGACGAGTTCTGGCAACGCTACCTTTACTTCAATGCCGGCTGGTTCTTTGGCCAGTGCCCGAGGACCTTCGGAACGCGGATGGTTGAAACAATGGCGGCGATCCGCGCCGCGCCGCCGCCAGAGCTTGTTTGCCAGTCGCTTGACCCATGGCTTGACCAGGTTGCGTTGCCGCTGGTGATCCATGGTCTGGGCGGTGGGCGGCCCGGCCCGGAGGTTGCCAGCCTCGATGGCGCGGTGTCACACCATTGGCGGGTGATGGCCCTCTTCTACGCGCAGGCGCCCGCTTCTGCGCTTGAGGCACTCGAAGAGATCGCTGCCCCAAACCGGATAAAAAAAGTGCTCAAGCAGTATGAGCCCTTCAAGCGCATGATCTATCAGGGCCGCGGGCACAAGGCGCGCGCGCTTTTTGCCGAGACCGGACTGCCCCGGAAGGAACAGGCGATACGCAACCGCCTGAAGGCCGCGAAGCTCTGGATGCGCTGAGGCGCGATTGAATGCCGCCGGTCCGCCCGGCATGATAGCGCGCGAGTCGCGCCAAACGCGGCCGAACACGAGGGAACCGAGATGGACGCCGAACGCCAAGACACCCCGCACGAGGTGATAGACCTCATTGCCGAGAGCCTGATGCCCGGTCGCCGCGATGTACTGCGCCGGATCTTCAATGCGCATGGCGCCCGGGCGCCGCTGATTATCTGGACGCCCGTTGTGGAAGAACTGCAAAGCCCGCTTATGCGCCGCTTTGCCGAAGTTTGCCGGAGTTTCGCAGATGAAAGCGGGCAGGTGCGGGATGATACCTTCTCGCTTGAGGCGCTGGGCCCGATTGCGGCCTGGATGATGATCGTTGAGCCCGAGGGCGATGAGTTTCGCTATACCCACTATGGCGCAGGGATCGCCGAACACTACGGGCGGGACATGACTGGCGAAACCACACACAGTTTCTCCACGCATATCGGCCAGTTCTTCAAGGCGCTCTACCGCGCAGCGGCAGAGCGGCGCGAATGGGTACTGTCTGAGCATGAACCGCCTGCGAGGATCTTCGTGCGCTCATGGCGCCGCTTAATCGTTCCGCTGATGGATGCTGATGGCGAAACTGTCTTGCGCTTTGCAGTGGCCAACTTCCCTGAAAACGAACTGCGCGCGGGGCTCGAACTGATCACTGACCCCGTCTTCGTTTTGGCCGAAGACCACCGGGTGCAATACGCCAACCGCGCAGCGCAACGGATGTTCGGCTTCGACACGATGCAGGCCCACGATGCTGAATTGACCAAGCTGTGTGGCGTGGAGGTAGACACGCCCGCGAGCCCGGAGGACATGCTGAGCCAAGGGCGGGTCGATGACAGTTTGCGGCTTAGCCTCAGAGGCGGGATTGCAGAGCGTCTCGTCGTGACGGTGAGTGCCGCCGAACACCGGGGCACGGCCTTTTATGTGGTGGTGATGCGCCAGATCGGCGCCTGACCGACGCCTAACAAAAAGTAGGGAGAGAGAGATGTCAGACAAACCGCAGGGGTTCGATACCCTCCAGGTGCATGCGGGCACGAGCCCCGATGCCGCAACAGGCGCACGCCAAGTGCCGATATACCAAAGCACGGCATTCGTGTTCCGCGATGCCGATCACGCCGCCGCGCTCTTCAACCTGCAAGAGGTGGGATACATCTATTCGCGCCTCACCAACCCCACAGTGGCCGCGCTGGCCGACAGGATCACGGCGCTTGAGGGCGGCGCCGGCGGCATCTGCTGTTCCTCCGGACACGCCGCGCAGATCATGGCGCTCTTTCCGCTGATGGAGCCGGGGCGCAATATCGTGGCATCTACCAAACTATACGGCGGCACCGTACAGCAATTTACAAACACAATCCGCAAATTCGGCTGGTCCTGCAAATTTGTAGATTTCGATGATCTCGATGCGCTGAAATCAGCGATTGATGACGATACCCGCGCGGTATTCTGCGAGTCGATCGCCAACCCCGGCGGTTACGTAACCGACCTGCCCGCCGTTGCCGCAGTGGCGGATGCCGGCGGTGTACCGCTGATCGTGGATAACACGTCGGCTACGCCGTATCTATGCCGCCCGATCGAGCATGGGGCGACGCTCGTAGTGCACTCGACCACCAAATACCTTACGGGCAACGGCACCGTGACCGGGGGCGCGGTCATTGATAGCGGTACATTCGATTGGTCGGCATCGGACAAGTTTCCTTCGCTTAGTGCCGAAGAGCCTGCCTATCACGGGCTGAAGTTCCACGAGGCGCTGGGGCCGATGGCCTTTACCTTCCATTCAATCGCCGTGGGCCTGCGCGATCTGGGGATGACGATGAACCCCCAGGGCGCGCACTACACGCTGATGGGTATCGAAACGCTCAGCCTGCGGATGCGCAAGCATGTGGAAAACGCCGTGAAGGTCGCCAATTGGCTGGAAGCAGATCCGCGGATCGAGAAAGTCACCTATGCGGGCCTTTCAAGCTCTCCGTACTTCGAGCGCGCCAAGCGCGTCTGCCCTGAGGGTGCGGGGGCTCTCTTCACCTTTGCCGTGAAGGGTGGGTATGATGCCTGCGTTAAGCTTGTTGATAACGTGGAGCTTTTCAGCCACGTGGCCAATTTGGGCGATGCGCGTTCGCTGATCATCCATTCGGCCTCCACCACCCATCGCCAACTCACAGATGCGCAGCGCGCCGCAGCGGGGGCGGAGCCGAATGTGGTGCGCGTGTCCATCGGGATTGAGGAGGCCGACGATATTATTGCCGACCTCGACCAGGCGCTGACAAAGGCAGCGATCCGCGCGGCCTAGTCACCTATGGCGTAAACGATGGTGACCCGGGCGCGCATGGAAAGCTCGCCCGGGGCCACTGGTACGCCGGCGTCGCGCGAAAGCGCCATTTCTGCGCGCGCAATTGGCACGGGCGCAGCACTGCCCCCTTCACTTATCGACTGGATCGCGCCCAGAGTGAGGCCCGCGGCCTCCGCATAGAGCCTGGCCTTCCGGCTGGCGTCGGCCACGGCATCAGCCCGCGCAGCATCTTCTGCTGCTTGCGGATCCTGCAATGCAAAGCTCAGCCCCTCGAAGCGGTTCGCCCCTTCCCGCGTGACGGCATCGAGAAGCGCGCCCAGGTTTTCGAGATCGCGCGCGCGCACCGTCACGCGGTTTTCCGCGATGAAGCCGGCGATCCGCGCGGCCTCATTGGGGCGGTTTTCCCAGCGCGGGTAAACGTTGAACCCCGAGGTCTGAACATCGCGCTCGGCAACGCCGGCCTGTGCGATCTCGGCCAAAATGTCGGCCATGGCGCGGGAGTTGGCACGCGTGGCCTCCCGCGCCGTGGGCCCCTCGCTCAGCACGCCCAAAGTGATAAGCGCCATGTCAGGCGCTGCCTCCGCCTCGCCCTCGCCAGTTACGGTGATCGTGCGCGTCACCTCCGCCGAAACGGGCGCTGCAAGCGCCAGAAGGAGGATTCCCGTCACGATAAAATGGGTGCGTCTCATAGGCTCTGCTCCTAGTGCCGTTTTTCGCCAGTTTGCCCCCTTTCGCGAGGGGCGTCACCTTTTCAGACGCGATAGGTTGGGTTACTCTTGGAAGGTGCCGCAACGGATGGGGGATGCGGCGCGCCAGCCCGTTGTGCAGTGCAGGTTGCCTGATGCCCGATTTTGCCCTTGATCTCGCCACTGACGGGATCCGCCTTCTCGCCCGGGAGGGCGGGGGATGGGTGCCGATGGGCCGGGTTGCACTCGATGATCCTGACATGGGTGATCACATGCGCGCGCTCCGCGATGCGGCGGCGCACAGGGCGGGTGAGACATTTGAAACCGCCGTCATCATCCCAGGGAGCGAAATCCTCTACACCACGCTGGACGCACCAGAAGACGCCGAAGATATCACCGATGAAACGGTGGCGGATCTTTTGGACGGGCTCACGCCGTGCCCTGTGGAAGAGATGATGTTCGATTGGCGGCGCGAAGGCGATGTGATCCGCGTCGCTGCGGTGGATTCCAACACATTGGCCGAGGCCGAGGCCTTCGCCATCCAGTTCGCTCTGAACCCGGTGGGTTTCACCTCGCGGCCTGAGGAAGACGAGTTTCCCGCCGCGCCCGATTTTGGCCCCAGCGCCGCCCTGCGCGACCGCGACACACCTACGCCCCAGCAAGAAGTGGCGCCCCGCCCCGAAAGCGCGCCTACCCCGCGCGCGGCACGGTCCGCCACCCCGGAAACGTGGCGCGAATGGCGCGGGCCGGCGCTGACGGCAGCGGCAGTCCTGGCCTTTGCCGCAGTGCTAATCTGGGCTGCGTTCGCGCTGGTTGCCCCTGACGATCCAGTGCCCTCGGGCGAAGTCGCTCCGCCACCCGTCGCCGAAGGCCCTGCGGAAGCGCCGGAAGAGGAGGCCGCGCTACAACCGGTCGAGCCGGCGGCGCAGCCCCTGCCCCCGGCTCCACAGACGCCGCGCGCCGCCCCTGGGCCGCAGGTTGTTGCCGCGCCGCTCCCGACCGAGTCGGCCATCCCTGCGGGCGCGCCTGCGCCGCGGTCGGCCCCGCGCCAAGCCATCGTCTCGGAAGTTGATCCCGTTGAGGTAGCCTTGCGCCGCGAGGCTGCAGGCTTCGCGCCGCAGGCTAGTGCGTTTTCACCAGAGCGCGAATTGCCGCCGCCGATTGATTTTGCAGAAATCTCTGCTGCGGAGATCTGGCAAACACCGCCACCCAGGGTGCGTGCCCCCGCCGCCCAAGGCAGCGAAGAAATCTACATTGCCTCGATTGACCGTGCGGTCCGGGTCAACGACGCATTTGCGCTCACGCCCGTGTCGCTCGAACCGACGCTGCAAACACGCCCCTCAGCTCTGCCTGCCCCGGGCCAGGTGTTCGATCTTGATGAACGCGGGCTTGTGCGGGCCACGCCCGATGGCGCGCTGTCGCCAAATGGGATCATCGTCTTCGCCGGGCAGCCGCCGCTAGTGCCGCCAAACCGGCCAGATACCGCTGCGCCCGATACCGCAGATGCGATTGCAGAGGCGCTGGCGGGCCCACGCCCCGCCGCCCGACCCGATGATCTCATCGAACAGGCGGAGCGGCTCCAGCTGGGCGGGCGCACACGGGAAGAGCTTGCCGCGCTTACGCCCTCAGACAGGCCGCAGTCGGCGCAGGAGGCCGCGCTCATCGGGGCGCCAACGTCGCCAAGCGAACAAGCCATAGAGGCCTCGCCGACACCCAACCTGCGCCCGGGCGATTTTGCGGCCAGGGTTGCGGCGATCCGCACGCGAGAGGCCGAAACACGGCAGGCGGCCGCCGCCGCGGCCGAAGCTGCCGCAGAGGCTGCAGCCGAACCACAAGCCGTGGCCACCGTCGCACCCGCACAGCCGCAGATTCCAAGCTCAGCCTCCGTGGCCCGCCAAGCCACGCTGGAGGATGCGATCAACCTGCGGCGTTTGAACCTGATCGGCGTTTATGGGTCAGACACAGACAGACGCGCGCTGATCCGCCTGCCCTCGGGCCGGTTCGTGAAGGTGAAGGTGGGCGATCGGGTAGATGGCGGCCAGGTGGCCGCCATCGGCGATGGGCAACTCAGCTACGTAAAAGGCGGGCGCAATCACACGCTGACGGTGCCGAGCGGCTGACGTTACTCGGCGGCAGTATCGTTCAGCACGCCGCGCGCGATCTGATCGGCCTCGATGGATTCGAAGAGCGCCTTGAAGTTTCCCTCGCCAAATCCGTCATCACCCTTGCGCTGGATGAACTCGAAGAAGATCGGCCCGATCACAGTTTTGGAGAAGATCTGCAACAGGATCCGCGTCTCGCCACCATCGACGACGCCTTCGCCATCGATCAGAATCCCGTGGCGCATCATTCGATCAATCGGTTCTTCGTGGCCCTGAACCCGTTCTTTCGATTGTGCGTAATAGGTCTCCGGCGGCTTCGGCATGAAGCGGATGCCGCGTTCGGCGATCTCATCGGTGGCGGCGTAGATGTCCTTTGCGCCCACCGCGATATGCTGGATGCCCTCGCCGTTATAGCGCTTGAGATATTCCACGATCTGCCCCGTTTCGCCCCTATCCTCGTTGATCGGGATGCGAATGCGGCCGCAGGGTGAAGTCAGCGCCCGGCTGAAAAGGCCGGTGAACTTGCCTTCGATATCGAAGAACCGGATTTCCTTGAAGTTGAAGAGATCGCCGTAGAACGCGAACCACACGTCCATATTTCCCTTGTGCACGTTGTGGGTGAGGTGATCGAGGTAGTAGAAGCCAACGCCCTCGGGATGGGCGCTTGAGATCCAATCGAATTCGTCGTTATAGGGGTTCGCCTCGTAGTACTTGTCGATGAAGTAGATCAGGCTCCCGCCGATGCCGACGATGGCGGGCACATCCATCGTTTTACCGGGGCCCTCATAGGGCTTTGCGCCCATCGAGACGGCGTGGTTGAAGGCATGATCGGCGTCCACGACGCGCCAAGCCATCGCAGGTGCGCAAGGCCCGTGTTCTTCCACAAATTTACGCGCATGGCTGCCCGGTTCATCGTTTAAAACATAGGTGATGTCACCCTGCTGCCAAAGCTCGATGTTTTTCGTCTTGTGGGTGGCAGTGCGCGTGTAACCCATCTTACCGAACAGCTCGCGCAGCGTATCAGGCTCGGGATGGGCGAATTCGACGAATTCGAAACCATCCGTGCCAGCAGGGTTTTCAGCCGTAATCTCTGATTTCGGGGCATCGTGGGGGAAAGGGCCCATGTCGTTCTCCTGTATGCGCGCGGTCTTTTGGCAGAGTAACGCGCATGAACTGCGCATTTCGCGCATTGATTAGTTCAAATTAAAGATTTCATGCGCAATTACCTCGTCAAATAGGCTAAACTGTGCGAGAATTACGCATGCAGTTTGACGAAACTGACCTTCGCATGCTCACCGCCCTGCAACGCGATGCGCAACTCACGGCGCAAGAGCTTGGTGAAATCCTGCACCTGTCGCCAAGCCAGGCCGGCCGCCGCCGCCAGCGGCTCGAAGGCGCGGGAATCATAGAAGGCTATCGCGCACGGCTTTCGGCCAAGGCGCTCGGGCTCGCGATCCAGGCCTTTGTTCAAGTGCAGATGGCCACTCACGCGCCCGAAAAGGTGCGTACCTTCACGCGCATCCTGTCCACCCGCCCCGAGATCACCAGTGCATGGACATTGACCGGTGAGGCCGACTATCTCCTCCGTGTCTATTGCGAAGATCTGCCGGCGCTGAATACTCTTCTGCACGAGATCCTGTTGCCACATCCCGCCGTCGCCCGTGTTCAGAGCCAGATCGTAATGGATCAGCTTAAGGCCGACGCGCCGTTGCCGACCTGAAGGACAATCGCATTGGACGGCTTTCTTTATCAGGCCACGATCTACCTCGCCGCCGCTGTGATCGCAGTACCCATCGCCGCGCGGCTGGGGCTCGGGTCGGTTCTGGGTTACCTGCTGGCCGGTATTGCGATCGGGCCGGTGCTGGGGCTCGTCGGATCTGAAACCCAGGATCTTCAGCACTTCGCCGAGTTTGGCGTCGTGATGATGCTGTTCCTTATCGGGTTGGAGCTTGAGCCGCGTGCGCTCTGGGATATGCGCGACCGGTTGATTGGGCTGGGCGGCCTGCAGATCGCACTCACCATCGCGGCGGTAGTCGTTGGCACCATGGCGCTTGGGCAGCCATTTCAAACCGCGGTTGCGTTGGGCATGATCCTCGCGCTCTCCTCCACCGCAATCGTGTTGCAGACGCTGAGCGAGAAGGGGCTGATGCAAACCGCCGGAGGGCGATCTAGCTTCTCGGTCCTGCTGTCGCAGGATATCGCGGTAATCCCGATGCTGGCTATCCTTCCGCTTCTTGCCGTGGCCGCACCGGCAACGATCAACCCCGATGGCTCCATCGCACGCGGCGGCTTGGAAGATGATCACAGCCATCATTCGCTCTCGCTGGTCGACGGGCTGCCGGGCTGGGGCGTGACCGCTGTGACGATCCTCGCCGTCGCGCTTGTGATTTTCTTCGGCGTGTACGCGACGCGGCCGCTTTTCCGCTACATTCACGCAGCCCGGTTGCAGGAGATGTACACCGCATTCGCGCTGCTCATCGTCGTCGGGATTGCGTTTCTCATGCTGCTCGTGGGCCTCTCTCCCGCGCTCGGGGCATTCCTCGCTGGCGTCGTCCTCGCGAACTCCGAATTCCGCCATCAGTTGGAAGGCGATCTTCAGCCGTTCAAGGGCCTGCTTCTTGGGCTCTTTTTCATCACCGTTGGCGCGGGGATTGATTTTGGGGTGCTCTTCAACGACCCGCTCGGCATTGTTGGTCTTACGATCGCGCTGATGGCAGCAAAGGGCAGCGTGCTCTATGCACTCACCTTCCTGTTCAACTTGCGGGGGCGGGATCGATGGCTGTTCACGCTTGGCCTGGCCCAGGCTGGCGAGTTTGGTTTCGTGCTCACCTCATTTTCGCTGCAGCAAGGCGTGGTGAGCCCCGCCCTGGGCCAAACCACTCTGCTTGTGATCAGCCTGTCGATGCTGCTCACACCCCTTTTCTTCATCGCCTACGAACGGCTGTCCCGCCAGATCGATGAAGAAGTCGAGCATATTCCGCATGATGAGATCGACGAGCAGCAGCCGGTGATCATCGCCGGGATCGGGCGGTTCGGCCAGGTTGTTAATCGCCTTGTGCAGATGGCTGGTTTCAAAACTACAGTTCTCGACAGTGATCTCGCCACGATCCAACTCATGCGGCGTTTCGGCTTCAAAGGGTTCTTCGGCGATCCCACACGGCCCGAACTTCTGCATGCAGCCGGCCTCTCCACCGCCCGCGTGCTCGTCGTGGCGCTCGATGACAAAAAAGCCTCGGTGCGGCTGGTGCACTACGCACGGCGCGAGCGGCCAGATCTGCATATCGTCGCCCGCGCCCATGACAGGGTGCACACGTATGAACTCTACCGCGCCGGGGCGAACGACATCGTGCGCGAGATGTTTGACTCAAGCCTACGCGCGGGCCGCTACGTTCTAGAAAACATGGGGCTCAGTGAATTTGAAGCGGCGGGCATGACACAATTCTTTTACAAGAAGGATCGCGAAGCGCTGCGCGATCTTGCCGATCTTTGGGATCCTGCGCGCCCGGTGGCCGACAACCCGGCCTACGTGGCGCGGGCCAAGGAACTCGACAAAGAGCTTGAGACCGAGCTTGTCACCCAGCTCGATGACAGCGACGACGGTGAGGCAACCGCGCATGAGGCCCGTTGATGCAAAACGCCGCCCGACTGCGGGGCGGCGTTTCGCATCCATGTGACCCGCTCAGGTTTAGGCAGCGCGGCTCATCAGCACGTCATCTACCTGGCGTTGGGCGTCGTGCTCGCCGGTGCCCGCCACGGCGGCCACTTCTCGGGTAAGCCGCTCCAGCGCCGCTTCATAAAGCTGCCGCTCGGAGTAGCTTTGTTCACGCTGATCGTCCGTGCGGTGCAGATCGCGCACCACTTCGGCAATCGCGATCAGATCACCTGAGTTGATCTTTTGCTCATACTCCTGGGCGCGGCGCGACCACATCGCCCGCTTGACCCGCGCCTTGCCTTTCAACGTCGTCATCGCCTTCGTCACAACATCAGGCGACGAGAGCGAACGCATGCCCACATCGCTTGCTTTGTGAACCGGCACGCGCAACGTCATTTTGTCTTTCTCGAAGGAAATCACGAATAGCTCGAGTTGCATGCCGGCAATCTCTTGTTCCTCGATCGACACGATCTGCCCCACACCGTGAGCGGGGTAGACAACGTAATCGTCAGGTCGGAATTCCGTCTTCTTGGGCTTGCTCATACGCAGTGTACTTCCTTGCTGTTTTCCCATGGCCCGGCGACAAAAAAGTTCGGCAGGGAGAATGCTCTTCCCTGTCGACCGATTTCGTACCTGCGCTGCGCCGGCGATTTGGCGTGAACTCTTCACGCGCGCGCCCCGGAACGCTTGCTATGTTTCCGGAACATAGCAAAAAAATGCGCCTATTCCTAGCCTGACGGAACGTCTGGCGAGAGAACAGCGCGTTTTCAAAGCGTTGCGGCGGGCCTTTGCCAACCCGGCCGGCCATAAGCCGGCATCGGCGACTCGCCGCTTACCCGCCCTCACCGGCGGCTTCAGAGAAGTACTTTTCCTTTTTCCCCGGCTCACCATCCCGCTCGTCTGCTTCGGGAAGTGGATCCTTCTTGGTGATGATCACTGGCCAGGCTTCAGAGTACTTGCGATTGAACTCTACCCATTTCTCCATATCCGGCTCGGTATCCGGCCGGATCGCATCGGCGGGGCACTCAGGCTCACACACGCCGCAATCGATGCACTCGTCAGGATGGATGACGAGCATGTTCTCGCCCTCGTAGAAGCAATCCACGGGGCAGACTTCCACGCAATCGGTATATTTGCACGCAATGCAATTGTCCGTCACGACATAGGTCATGCACAGATCCCCAAATCTCGGTCGGGCCGTTAGCTAGAACAGGGTGGCGTCGCCTGCAAGGCAACCTCAGTCAAAACGTGGGGGATGCGACATTCAGTGTCAACTCAGATTGACATATTCGTAGCAAGATTGTGCTTCGCTGGCCGGGCCGCGCCGGTCTGGCACATGCAGAATTCGCACAACGCGCACTTCGCGACCCTGCACCAGCGTCAGCGTATCACCCGTGCCGACGGGCCGGGCGGGCTTTTTGACGATCCTGGCATTCACGCGCACCTTGCCGCGACCGACCATTTCAGCCGCCAGCGTGCGCGTTTTGTAGAACCGTGCCTGCCACAGCCATTTGTCCAGTCGCGTGGTCGGCCGGGGTTCCAGCGATCAATCCTTGTTCTTCAAACCCATCAGCGCTGCGGCGAAGGGGTTATCGGGATCGATCTTGTCTTTTTTGGGGGGTCTCGCCTCAAACGTCTTGGCGCCGGTCTCGCGCGGCGGGCGCTTGCCGCCCTTGGGCTTGCCTTTCGGCTTGCCGCGCGGTCGCGGACTGCCGCCTTCGCGCCGCTCGCGCCGCTGGCGGTTGCCGCCCCAGGTGAACGTGTAGAACACTTCGATTTCGGGGCCATCCTCGGCAGCCGTTCCATCTGCCGCTTTTGGCATGCCCTCAACTGCAGGCGTTTCCAGTCCAGCGAAAAGTTCGGGCTCTGCTTCTGGTGCAGGCGTCTCAGTCGCGCCGGCCTCTGCCTCCGGCGCAGGTTGGGGCGCCGCAGCCTCAGACACTGCATCTTTCTGGGAAGCGCTTTCCACCGAAGCCTCTGCCTTCGGCTCCGCTTTGGCCTCCGGCGCCTGCCGCACCTTCTCGCGCTCCCCACGAGCCGCGTTGTAGCCCAGCCCCTCCATCAACGCCGCGAACTGGTCGAGCGTCATGCCGGTAATCGAAAGCATATCTGCCTTCGCCTCAAACCCGCCACGACTGTCTTCGCCGCGCAGCATATCCGCGAGCCGTTCGAGCATATCGATCCTGATCGCGCGCGCGCCTGCGGCCCGGTACCCCGCCATTTCGTGATAGCCCTCGGGCGCATCCGCCGCGGTAGGCACCGTCACCAGCCCCGGTGGCGGGCTTTCGGGAAACTCTGCCAGGCCCTTGGTAAGGGACCATAGCACGAGACGCAGCCGCGTCGGCGCAGGTTTCAAAAGGAGCGGCATGAAAATCGTGAACTGGCCAAACCGCACCCCGTGCTTTCGGAGCGCCGCGCGGGCATCTTGATCGAGATCCTTCACCTCGCCCGCAATCGCAGCCCGCGGGATCACTCCAAGCGCCTCCACCAGCCGGAACGCAAAACCGCGCTGCAAACCTGCCAGAGCGTCGTCTTTCTGCATCTCCAAGAGCGGTTCGAAGAGCTTGGCGATTTTGCGATCAATGAAATGCTGAAGCCGGCGCTGCACCTTTTGCGCCACGTCCGGCCCTGCTTCATCATCGACGAAGGCCTCAACCTGCGGCTTGAGCGGCTCCGACCCGGGGACAAGCTTGCCCACCGCATGTTCGCCCCACATCAGCCCGCCCTGTTCGGTAAAATCCATCTCAGTATCGGGGGCGTTGTAGAACCTGTCCGCCCGCAAATGAAACTGAGGCGTGAGTGCCGCAAGGCTCGCCTGCCGGAGGGTTTTCGCCTCATCAGGTGTGGCGCTAGCGTCCTGGCGAAAGCGGAAGCCCTCGAGTCGGCCCACGAACTGGCCTTCGACGGTTACCTCGCCCTTATCGTTCACCTCGGCCACAAGGCTCTCCCTCTGCTTCAACCGGCGGAGCAAAACCGATGTGCGCCGATCGACAAATCGCTGTGTGAGCGCGCCGTGAAGCGCATCCGACAGGCGGTCTTCTACAGCGCGCGCCGCCGCGCGCCAATGGCTTTCGTCCGTCGTCCAGCCGCTACGCTGGGCCACGTAGGTCCAGGTCCGGATATAAGCGAGGCGCTTTGAAAGCGCGTCGATCTCACCATCGGTGCGATCGATCCGTTTGATCTGGCGGGCCAGCCAATCATCGGGCACGCGGCCGGGTTCGTGCAGAAACCCGAAGATCGCCTGCAGGAGGCTGGCGTGTTCAGCATGGCTGATGCCGCGAAAATCAGGAATGCGGCAGACATCCCAAAGCAGTTTCACCGATGCAGGGTCGGAGGCGCGCGCGCGCACCTCCGCCACCTCCGCCAGCATCTTCAGCGCCTGCAGATCATCCGCCTCGCGCGCGCGGACCAGCCATTCCTCGGCCGTGGGCGCTTCAAGCGAAGCGATCAGCGCATCGATGGAGCCGAAGCGCAGATCCGCGTTCCGCCATTGTAGCTTTTTGACCGGCGCAAAGCGGTGCTCGGTGATCGCATTCGCAAGCCCGTCATCAAGCGGCGGCGCCTCGCCCGTTACCCCGAAGGTACCTGGCTGGGTATAGCGGCCCGCGCGGCCCGCGATCTGGCCAAGTTCGTTGGGTTGCAGCGGGCGCATCCGCCGCCCGTCAAACTTGGTTAGCGAAGAGAAGGCGACGTGATCGATATCGAGGTTCAGCCCCATGCCGATGGCGTCGGTGGCGACCATGTAATCGACTTCGCCCTCCTGATACATAGCCACCTGGGCGTTGCGCGTGCGGGGGCTGAGCGCGCCCATCACCACCGCGGCCCCACCCTTCTGGCGGCGCAGCAGCTCGGCCAGCGCGTAGACGTTTTCAACAGAGAACCCCACAATCGCCGTGCGCCCGGGCATGCGACTGATCTTCTTGGCGCCGGTGTAGGCCAGGTCGGAAAACCGCTCGCGACGCAAAAACTCGGCCCCTGGCACGAGCGCGGCGATGGCGGGCCGCATGGTATCGGCGCCCAAAAACATCGTCTCATGCAGCCCGCGGGCGTTCAGCAGGCGGTCGGTGAAGACATGGCCGCGCTCAGGGTCCCCACAAAGCTGAATCTCATCGACAGCCAGAAAATCGCAGCCAAGCCCCGTGGGCATCGCCTCTACCGTGCACACCCAATAGGCGGCCCGCGGAGGCACGATCCGTTCCTCACCGGTGACCAGCGCCACAACCGAAGGGCCGCGCAGCCCCACGATCCGGTCATAAACCTCGCGCGCAAGCAGGCGCAGGGGCAGGCCGATCACCCCTGTTTTATGCGCCAGCATGCGTTCGATGGCGTAGTGGGTCTTGCCCGTATTCGTCGGGCCCAGCACGGCAAGCGTGCGGCCGCCAGTGGCGTTCATCAATTAAGGCTCGATCTGCCGCAATTTGGGGAACTAAACAGAATAGATGGCCTCCCCTCAAGGCCACTGGCGCCAGCGCAGCGACAATATCGTTTAAAAACCGTTAAATCATGAGAACTTCGACGCAAAAGCACCGATTTCGTGTACGATACTCATAGGGTCGGTGCGCGTATGTGATTTGTGCCGACGGGGAAGACTGCCAAGTTGAAGGGTACGGTAATGGTTTTGAAATCCTGTCTCGCCGCTCTGGCGAGCGTTCTATGCTTTGCATCTGCTGCAAGCGCAGTTGAGCCGAAGGCAGAGGGCCTGACGGTGCAAACCCAGGTCACCGAAACGAAGGCGCTCCTGCGCCCCAAGGCGCGGCCGAACGGGGTTGAGACGTCGATTCGCCCGCGCCCGCGCGCTGCGCTGACTTCACCGGCGGTGATCGCGTCGCGGTAAGTCGTATGAGCTTAGGGGCGGCGATGTATAGCCGGTTCGCCTGAGCCGACACTTAGAGCGGAGCTGCGCCATTGCTGAGCCCGGGCGTGGCCTTGAAACGTATGTTCGCCTCAGTTCATTTCGGGAAGCCCGCCCTGCGTTCGTTCGGCGCGCGAACCTAACATGATCGATGTCACTGGCGCTTGCGCGGCGGGCCTGCAGACGCATCCTGGGCCCCAGGACAAGCTCCTAAAGCGCCGCGCCCTCAACCTCACGCTCCAACCGGTCAATCGCCGCTGCAAGCCCGTCCCGCGAAGGAGTGATATCTGCAACGCGGCGGCTGATTTCGAGCGCTTCTTCAAGGAACCCAAGCTCTTCGAGAATCGCCGCAAGCCCGGTCAGCGCCTCAAAATGCTGCGGATTGCGCGTTAGAGTAGCGCGCAGATCGTCAATCGCCGGCCCGTACATGCTTTCCAGAAAGTACGCATTTGCCCTCAGGCTATAGGCATGGGCCAGGTCTGGTGCATGGTCGATCAAAGCCGTCAGATGCTCAATGGCCTGGGCCGAGTCGCGTTCCTCCAAGGCCTCACGCCCGCGCCGCATCAAAAGATCCAGAGAGGGAGAGCCGGTTTTGGACCATTCGTCTAGGATCCGGCCCTCGATCACGCGCGCCGCTTCCACGTCCGCCTGCCGCAGGGCATCAAACAGATCGCCGAGATCTTCCTCTTGCGCCCGGGCAGGCGCGGAAATGATGAGCACAGCCACGGCTGCCGCTACGACAGATTTGAACCTTTGAGACATCATCGCCATAAGAGCCACGATAGACCGGATCGCGGGAAAATCACCCCCTTTCGGCAGCACAACTTCGGGAGACAACCATGAGCGACGTGATCACGCAGGCCGTGGATGCCCTCAGCGGCAAGCTTTCAGGGGGGTTTGACGGCTCCGCCAAGTTCGTAATCGAAGACGAAGGCGCGATCATGCTCGACGGCGCCGGCGTGCGGGCGGGCGATGAAGAGGCGGATGTCACGCTCACAGCCGATACCGATACTTTCCGCGCCATACTTGATGGCGAGTTGAACCCGACTTCCGCGTTCATGTCGGGGCGCCTGAAGGTGGATGGCGATATGGGCACGGCCATGAAGCTGGGCGGCGCACTGGGCTAGGGCACGTGGAGCCTGCGCCATTTCACAGCGATCTGGCCGAGGGGCCCGCGGGTGGCGCGGCGGTTTGGGCCACCACAAAGGACGGCCTGCGCATTCGCATCGGCTATTGGCCCACGGAAGATAACGGCGGCAATGCGGGCACGATCTTCCTGTTCCCGGGCCGCAGCGAGTACATTGAAAAATACGGCCATGTCGCGCGCGATCTCTCCGGCCGCGGCTGGCACCTGGTGACCGTAGACTGGCGCGGCCAGGGGTTGGCCGACCGGATGCTCGATGATCCTATGGTGGGCCATGTGGCGCGCTTCAGCGACTATCAGCGGGATGTGGCCGAGCTTATCGCTTTTGCGACGGCGCGTGATCTGCCGCAGCCTTGGATGCTGATTGGCCATTCCATGGGCGGTTGCATCGCGCTGCGCACCATCAGCGAACGCGATTGCTTTGCCGCAGTCGCCTTCAGCGCGCCGATGTGGGGGATCAACATCGCACCCGCATTGCGCTCGCTCTCCCGTACCGTGCCGCGCATTGCCGAGCGGCTGGGCTTCGGCGGGCGGTACGCGCCCACAACGGGGGGCGACAGCTACCTTCTTTCGCAACCCTTCGACGACAATGTGCTCACGACGGACCGTGCAATGTGGAACTACATGAAGCGTCAAGTCAGCGAGGTGCCGCGCTTCCGCCTGGGGGGCCCGAGCCTGACATGGCTCGCCGAAGCCCTTTCGGAAACTCGGATGCTCGTCGCCGCCCCACGCCCGAAGATGCCCGCCCATGTCAGCGTCGGCGCGCTTGAGAAGATTGTCGATGCTGAGGCAATCGGCACCGTCGCCACGGCGTGGCTGGGAACAACGCATGAGGTGGTGGCCGGCGCCGAACACGAACTGATGATGGAGCGTCGTGAAGTGCGCGAGGGCTTTCTGGCCCGCGCCGATGCGCTTTTTCGCAGCGCCTAGGCGCTATTCGGCCGCGGCCGCGGCCGCAGGCGGCGCGAAGGCGCGCGTGTGCCAGCCCGCGATGCGGCCAGCCACCGCGCCAGGCATCTCGAAGGGCAGCGCATGACCGCCTTCGAGGAAGACTTCGATCTCGCCTTCCAGAAGCTCCGCGAGCGCCTGAGCCTCGCTTGGTCGCCGGTTGCAGTCTGCCGCGCCGTGCAGGATCAGGGTGGGCACCCGCCGGTTTCCGCCGATGCGGCCCGCAGGCACCCGGGTGGCGGCCAAGACCCGTTCAAACGCGCCCGCTGTCATCTGCCCCGCAATCCGCGCAAGGCTGCGCACATTGCCCGATGAAGGCGAGGCGAACCAACCCGCAATCAATGGCTCAAGAAATGCCGCGCGCGGCGCAGGGGTCTGGCCGCGCGCGGCAAGCCCCGCCACCGTTGACGGGCCCCATGCAGGGCCGAGCCCGGCGCCAATCAGCACAAGGCCCGCTGGCGGCACCGCCCAGTCGCGGAGCGCTTGCAGCGCCACACGCGCTCCAAAACCAAAGCCCACAATCACTGGCCGGTCCGCCATGAAGCTATCGGCCAACGCGGCGGCCTGCGTCCCCAGGCTCACATCCGGCGCACAGGCCTCGATTCCGTGCCCCAAAAGATCGGGTGCCGTGATCGACGCGTCGGGCATCGCCTCTGACAAGCATTGGGTGAGCGGCGCCATTGAACGGCCATTGAGGTAGGCCCCGTGCAGAACGACGAGCCGCGTCATACCTCCGTCAACCCGTGTATCCCCGCCGCATCAGCGGCAGCGCCCGCTCGCATCCAGCTATGCTCTGACGCAATAAAGAACATGGTCAGCCCGTGCGCGGCCCAGGCCTTGGCTGCCGCGGCATTTGGCACAAACGTCATATACGCCTTGCCCGCAGCCTTCGCCGCCGCCCCAACCGTGGCAAGCGCTGCCTCAAGCTCGGGCGACGTCTGATCTCGTTTTCCGTACCCTACGGAAAGATCGGCAGGCCCGATAAAGAGCCCGTCGATGCCCTCGACCGCCGCAATCTCACCAGCCGCCTCGACGGCAGCAGGTTCCTCTATCTGGGCAATAACGATCGTCTCGGCAGCTGAACGATCAAGGAGATCATCCATTTTTTGGGTGGCGAAGCCCGCCCAGCGCGTTGACCCTGCATATCCGCGCCCGCCAAGCCCAAACCGCGCAGCCTTCGCAACGCCTTCTGCTTGTTCGACTGTTTCCACATGCGGGCAGACAACGCCTACCGCGCCCGCATCGAGCGCCTGCAGGATGTGTTCTGGGCTTGCCGCGGCGACGCGGACGAGAACCGGGAAATCAAGCGCTCGTGCCACCGCGAGGCAGGCGTCCATGCGCGCCCGGTCAAACGGCGCGTGTTCCGCATCGAGGCACAAGAAATCGAGGCCGGACCGGGCGAGTACCTCGACCAGTTCGTAGGCAGGCGTTTTCAGGAAAGTCCCCGCCAAGTATTCGCCCGCAAGCATCCGCTTGCGAAATCCAGCCGTCGCCATCACGCTTCCCCACCGTTTGGCAGATCAGCCTACGCGCGTTGCATTCGATTGCAAGAAAATCCTCAGGAGCGCTTCTCGAAGATGATGGTCACATCACCAATATCCACGCCAAAGCGTTTCATATACGCCCGGTTCAACAATCGATCCTCGGAGAGCAGCCACATCCAGTCATCGAAAGTCACGCGCAAGGTGCCGTCGGGCACCGGAAGATCGATCGTGTATTGCCAGTTGAAGGTTTCGCCGCGCTCCTCGCCCGTGGCAGTGCCGATCACACCCGGCGCGGTGCCCTCCCAGGTTTCGGCGCCGGTTTTGCGCAGGCTCCAGATCCGCTGTTCAGTGGAGCCGTCTTCGTAGACGAAATCCTCCACAAGCCGCAGCGTTTCGCCATCCCACGTGCCGTCAATCGTTACCTCGAAGCGGCGGCGCACGGTGCCGAAGATATCCTGGAACTGGCCGTAGGCTATCAATTCGCCCTCGAAGAACTCCTCAAGGTTCAGTTCCCGGTCGCTAAGCCCCGGGTCGTCAAGGCTGGGCTTGCCGGTACAGGCCGCGAGGAAAAGCAGCGCAGTCAAAAGCAGAGGGGCGGCGACAAGGCGCATGGGCGTGCTCCGGTGGTTCCTCTTTGATACGCGGGCCATGTCGGGCCGGATGACCCACGCAAGAGCCTTGGCAAAACCCGTGGCCCTAGGCTACCCCGGCGGGAGAACGCCGCGAGGCCCCATGCTCGATAGTACTGACGATATCCACCCGCTCTTTGCGGGGGCTCCGAAAAGCACCGAGTTCCGCAAGCTGCGCAAGCGCATCATCCGCGAAACCCGAGAAGCCATCGACCGCTATGGCATGATCGAACGGGGTGCACGCTGGCTTGTCTGCCTATCTGGCGGGAAAGACAGCTATACCCTTCTGGCCGCACTGACCGAGCTGAAATGGCGCGGCCTGCTACCCATCGAGATACTTGCCTGCAACCTAGATCAGGGCCAGCCGGGCTTTCCCGCAACCGTGCTGCCCGAGTTTCTGGAACGGATGGGAGTGCCGCACCGGATCGAGTATCAAGACACCTATTCCATCATGGTAGACAAGGTTCCCCAGGGCCGAACCTATTGTGCGCTCTGCTCGCGCCTGCGCCGCGGCAACCTGTACCGCATCGCGCGGGACGAGGGCTGCTCGGCCGTGGTGCTCGGCCACCACCGCGACGATATCGTTGAAACGTTTTTTCTGAATCTCTTTCACGGCGGCAAGCTGGCCACGATGCCGCCGAAGCTTCTCAACGAAGAGGGCGATCTCTTCGTATACCGCCCCCTTGCCCACGTAGCCGAAGCCGACTGCGCGCGGTTTTCACAAGCCATGGGCTATCCGATCATTCCCTGCGACTTGTGCGGCAGTCAGGATGGGCTACAGCGTCAGGTCATCAAGGCGATGCTCGATGGGTGGGAGGACAAAGCCCCAGGGCGGCGGCAGAAGATCTTCAGCGCGCTCATGCAGGCGCGCCCATCGCATCTTCTAGATCCGGCTCTATTCGATTTTGCCGGATTGAAACGCAGCGAGTTTTAGTCACTTCGAGCCCCCTGACAGGTTCGATATTAACGCTGCCCTAAAAGCCGGCAGATAGCGTCATTGCGTCGGGCCGCGGTGGTCGACGTTCAAGGATTCGGAAAAATGAGCTTTCCACCGGCTGGCGCGTTCGAAAGGATGCGCAGCGCTCTGCGCAACTTCCTGCTCGGGCCGCAACTTCTTGCTTTCCTGCCTGCGCTTACCCTCGCCAGTTTCTGGCTGGGTGGGGAGGATGCCCTTGTTGCTATCGCATTGATCCTGCCAATCTTTTTTGCATTGGCGGGGCTATTCACGAAGGGCGAGGCCGATGATCTTGGCCCGCGTGATGCGGTCACCAACCTGCCCTCCCGCAGCTATCTTGTGTCCAAAACCGACCGGATCCTGGCCGAGGGCCCGTCGCGCGGGCAAACCACCGCGGCACTTGCGGTCGAGCTTGATGAGTTCAGCGATCTCGAGAAACGCCTAGGTCGCCGCGCCTGCGATGCCATCCTTGCGCTCACCGCCCAGCGGCTGCGAGGCGAATTACGGTCGGAAGACCTGCTCGCCCGGCTTGACGGCCCGCGCTTTGCAATTGTCATGGTGGCCGGCCAGCGGACCGATCTTGAAACGCTGATACAGCTTTCCACACGGATTCAACGCGCCGCCGAGGCACCCTGTTCAATCGAGGGCGCGCGCATCTTCGTTACCGTGTCGATCGGCTTTTGCACGCCGCACCGGATGCCGGCCAAAAACGGCGAGGCTCTTGTGGAGGCTGCCGAACACGCCCTAATCGATGCGGCGCTGACGGGCGCGGCATCGATCCGCGCCTATACCGACGAAATGAAAACCCGCGCGCGGGCGCGCGGTGCGCTGATTGATGAGCTTCCCACGGCCCTCGAAAGCGATCACTTTCGCCCGTGGTTTCAGCCCCAAGTCCACACATCCACTGGGGAGATTTCGGGGCTCGAGGTGCTGTGCCGCTGGCAGCATCCAGAACGTGGGGTGATCCCCCCGGGCGAGTTCCTGCCCGCAGCCGAAAACCTCGGACTGATGGAGCGGTTAGGCGAGGTGATGCTCTACCACAGTTGCAACGCGCTGCGCGCGTGGGATGCCGCCGGGATGCATATTCCAAAAGTCTCGGTCAATTTTTCGGCGGAGGAGTTGCGCAATCCCCGCATCGTGGACAAGATCAGGTGGGAACTCGATCGCTTCGATCTTTCGCCCAGTCGCCTGACCGTGGAAGTGCTGGAAACCGTCATTGCGCAAACCGCCAGCGATACGATTATCCGCAACTTGCGCGCATTTGCCGAGCTTGGCTGTTCGGTGGACCTTGACGATTTTGGCACCGGTCACGCCTCGATCGCGAATATCAAGCGCTTCTCGGTGGGCCGCATCAAGATCGACCGTTCGTTCGTTACAAGGGTAGATTCCGATCTGGATCAGCAAAACATCGTCTCCGCCATTCTGACGCTCGCCGAGAGGTTGGAGCTTGATACACTGGCCGAGGGCGTTGAAACCGCGGCCGAGCATGCTGTGCTGGGCCAGCTTGGATGCGGCCATATCCAGGGCTTTGGCATTGCCCGCCCGATGCCGTTTGAAAAGCTTGAGGGCTGGCTTGCCGAATATGAAGCGGCGCGCGCGGAAGGCCATGGGCCCATGGCGGCAAGCGCTGCTGTTGTCCCCCAGCGAGACGCTATTAACCAAGGGAAAACGGCTTGACCTTTTGGTGCCCGGCCTGTTGAACCACGGGGACGTTTTGGAAACGTGGTGACCCCCCCGAATGGACGATCAAAACAAGAACCTCATCCTCGCGACGGCGCTGAGTTTTCTTGTGATCCTCGTCTGGTTCATCCTCTTCCCGCCGGAAGAACCCCAGCCGATCGACCCCAGCGCCCAGACGGATACCACGCTGACCGCGCCACAGGCCACGCCGCAGGCCCTGCCCCTGCCCGGCGCCTCTGATCCTGCGGCGCTGCCGGGCACAGCCGCGCCTGCCCCGGCGCCGGAAACCGCGCGCCTGACGGTTGAAACGCCCCGGCTTGAAGGCTCGATCTCGCTCACCGGCGGGCGCATCGACGATCTGCGCCTGCGTGATTATCGCGAAACTCTTGATCCCGGCGCCGATATCGTGCGCCTGCTCGCGCCCGAGGGCACCGCAGGCGCCTATTACGCGTTGTTTGGCTGGGCGCAGGGCGCTGGAATGTCTGTCGAAGACGTGCCGAATGCCGAAACCGAGTGGCGGGTTGAGAGCGGCGACACCCTCGGCATAGGCAACGATATCGTTCTGGCATGGGACAATGGCAGCGGGCTGACGTTCCGCCGCACGATGTCGATCGATGAAGACTACATGTTCACCGTCACCCAGAGTGTGACGAATGCTGGCTCATCTCCTGTGCGCATCGCACCCTATGGAATGATCGCCCGCCACGGCGAGCCCCCCGATCTGCGCGGCTTCTTCATCATCCATGAAGGCGCGATCCGTCAGACGGGAGAGGAGCTCAACGAGGTCAGCTATGGCGATCTGCGCGATATGGATCCCGATCCTCTGTGGGGCCCGGCGGCGGACGTGTCACAGATTTCCGCGAATGGCTGGATCGGCTTCACCGATCACTATTGGATGACAACACCCATCCCCGCGCCCGAGCAAAGCTTCACCGCCGCCCTGCAATACGATCCAAGCCGTGATATTTATCGCTCCACCGCGCTGCTTGACACAGTTGACGTAGCCCCGGGCGCAAATGTCGAGGCTACCCAGAAGCTCTTCGCTGGCGCGAAGGAATGGGCCACGATCCGTGAATACCAGAACGAAAAGGGCCTCTATCGGTTCATCGATTCCATCGATTGGGGCTGGTTCTTCTTCCTTACCAAGCCGATTTTCGCCGTCCTCCACTGGTTGAACGCGCTGATCGGCAACATGGGCTGGGCTATCATCGGGCTGACGCTGATCATCAAGGCGGTGCTGCTGCCGCTGGCCTACAAAAGCTACGTCTCGATGGCGAAGATGAAAGAACTTCAGCCAGAGATGGAGAAGATCAAGGAGCGCGCAGGCGATGACCGCCAGAAGCTTCAGCAGGAGATGATGGCGCTCTACAAGAAGGAAAAGGTGAACCCGGCCTCGGGCTGCCTGCCGATCCTCTTGCAGATCCCGATTTTCTTCTCGCTCTACAAGGTGATCTTCGTCACGATCGAACTGCGCCACGCGCCGTGGATCGGGTGGATCAAAGATCTTTCGGCGCCCGACCCTTCTTCGCTCTTCAACCTATGGGGCATCCTGCCGTTTGCGGGGCCAGAGCCCGGCTCTATCATGGCGCTGATCTTTATTGGTGTCCTGCCGCTGGTGCTCGGCGTTTCGATGTGGCTGCAACAAAAGCTGAACCCGGCGCCCACCGACCCGACCCAGCAGATGATCTTTGCCTGGATGCCGTGGGTGTTCATGTTCATGTTGGGGTCGTTTGCGAGCGGGCTTGTGATTTACTGGATCGCCAACAACCTGATCACCTTTGGCCAACAATATGCGATCATGCGCAGCCAGGGGTATAAGCCCGATGTATTCGGCAATATCCGCGAGAGCTTCAAACGCAAGGCATCCGCGAATTCTGACGACCCGCCAAAGAAGTGACGGCCCACCTCGCGCATATCTTTCGCCATCCCATCAAGGGGATCGGCAGTGAAGCGCTGCAAACCGCGAACCTTTCGCCCAAAGGCGCGATGGCGGGCGATCGGGCCTGGGCGCTACTGAACGACGCTGCAGAGGATAGTGACGGTTGGCAGCCGCGCCGGAACTTTCTGCAGGTTGCCTCGGGCCCAAAGCTCAGCGCGATCCGCTCGGAGGCCCATGCGGACGGGCGCGTAACCCTGCGCCACCCCAATAAGCCAGATCTTACCTTTGATCCCGTTTCCGAGGCTGATGCGCTTCGTGCCTGGGTCACCCCGCTCTGGGAAGACAGCCGCCCCGGCCCAGCCCGCCTTGTGCGCGCCCCGGGCCATGGGATGACCGACAGGCCCGATCCCTGGGTCTCCCTCGGCAGCCTGACCTCGTTGAAGGCGCTCTCGCAACGCGCCGGGCGCCCGCTCGACATGCGCCGTTTCCGGATCAACCTTTGGGTCGAGGGCCTCGCGTTTCACGAAGAGGTGGAACTGGTCGGGAAAAGCTTCTCCATCGGCGGCGTCACTCTCGAAGGCATCGAAGGAATCGAACGCTGCCGCGCGCCCGATAGCGATCCAGCCACCGGGCAGCGCGATGTGGGCATGCTACCCCTTCTCGAAGACAGCTGGAATACGCGAGATTTCGGCATCTTCGCGCGCGTGATCTCCGGCGGCACCGTCGCGCTGGGCGATCCCGTCGCCACGCCATGACCCTCACCTTCCCTGAAGCGGAGGCGACGGCGGAAGAGATCGAAGCCGGGCGTAAGCTATTCGCCGGGCAAACGGAATTTCTCAAAGGCGTTGTCGCGATGGATGGCCTTCCGCCTGCGGACCGGCCCGAGGTGTGCGTTGCAGGCCGTTCGAACGTAGGAAAATCAACGTTGATCAATGCGCTGACAGGCAGAAAGGCGCTTGCGCGCGCATCGAACACCCCAGGCCGAACGCAGGAGATCAACTACTTTACCCTGGGCGACAGCCATTATCTTGTTGATCTGCCGGGCTATGGCTTTGCCAATGCGCCCGTTGCGGTGGTGGCCCGCTGGCAGGCGCTTCTGAAAACCTATCTTGCCGGACGCCCCACCCTTCGCCGCGCTTTCGTGCTGATCGACGCGCGCCACGGCGTCAAGCCGGTGGATGAAGAGATCCTCAGCCTTCTCGATACCGCCGCCGTGCCCTTCCAAACCGTGTTGACGAAGGCCGACAAGGTGAAGGCCAGGGATCGCGCGCGGGTGCTGGCGCAGGTGCGCAGCGCGCTTGCCGGGCATCCCGCCGCCTTTCCCGAACTTGTCGTGACCTCCTCGGAAACCGGGCAGGGCGTTGAGACGCTCCGCGCACTGATCGCCACACTCGCCTGAGGCGCGCTTCCGCCCCTTGGCCCGCACGCGCACAGTCGCTAGGAAAGCGCCGAGGATCGGCCGATGAAGACACAACCCATGAACCGCGACTGGATCGCCACCGCCCGCACGCTTTCCGAGGCCCTGCCCTACCTGCAACGCTACGATGGCGCGACGGTGGTGATCAAATTCGGCGGCCATGCGATGGTTGACGATCGGGGCATGCAAAGCTTCGCACGCGATATCGCGTTGATGAGCCAGGTGGGCGTGAACCCCATCGTGGTGCATGGCGGCGGACCGATGATCAACGAGATGCTCGCCAAGCTCGATATCACCTCTGAGTTTGTGAACGGCAAACGGGTCACCGATGAAGCCACGGTTGAGGTGGTGGAAATGGTGCTGTCGGGCCGCGTGAACAAGCGCATTGTGCAGGCGATCAATGCCGAGGGCGGGCGCGCGGTGGGGCTTTCGGGCAAAGACGCCAACCTCATGGTGTGCGAAACAACTGATCCCGCTCTGGGCTTTGTGGGCACGCCGGTAGAGATCAATCCCGGCATCCTGCACGGGCTTGCCGAGGCCGATACGATCCCTGTGATCGCACCGCTCGGCACCGGCGCATCGGGCGAGACGTTCAACGTGAACGGCGATACTGCCGCGGGCGCGATTGCCGCCGCACTGAAAGCCGATCGGCTCTTGCTTCTCACCGATGTCGCAGGCGTGAAGAATGCGGCTGGCGACGTGGTGACAGAGCTTACACCCGACCAGATCCGCGAGATGACGGCATCGGGCACCATCGCGGGCGGCATGATCCCGAAAACCGAAACAGCCCTTGCGGCGATCGAGGGTGGCGTTCGCGCCGTCGTGATCCTCGATGGCCGCGCGCCCAATGCCTGCCTGCTCGAGCTATTCACCGACCATGGCGCGGGCAGCCTGATCCGAGCGCCGCGATGATAGGGCGGTACTGGGAGATCGAAAGGATCACCCGGGCCGAGCATCTCGACATCTTCGGCGCGTTCCACCCAGTTGAGGGCGACAAATCGCCACCGGGTATCCACACACTCCTCCTCCTCGGCCCCCATGAGCCGGGGTTCTGGGACATCATAACCGCGAGCCCCGAATGGGGAGATGGCGGGGGCGATCCCGTGGACAGATGGTCGACGCGCGTCATCGGCGCGCTTGCGGAAAAACTGGGCGCCACAGCACTCTTTCCCTTCGGCGGCCCGCCCTATCAGCCCTTTATCCATTGGGCGAAACGCTCTGGGCGCGCGTGGGCCTCGCCTGTGGATATTCTTGTGCACGATCGCGCGGGGCTTATGGTCTCCTACCGCGGGGCGCTGGCGCTCGCGGAACAGATTGTCCTTCCACCGCCGCCAAAGGCGCCGCCGTGCGCCACCTGCGTCGGGCAACCCTGCCGCACCGCCTGCCCTGTGGGGGCGCTTACGCCTGCGGGCTACAACGTCCCGCACTGCCAACGTTATTTGACAACGCTGCCCGATAACCGTTGCATGAGCGGGGGATGCGAGGTGCGCACCGCCTGCCCCATCAGCAAACGCTACGGGCGCCGCCCGGGCCAATCCGCCTATCACATGCGCCAGTTTGTGCGATGAGCCTGACCCTGATCCTCACCCGACATGCCAAATCAAGCTGGGACGACCCAGCGATGGACGATTTCGATCGCCCGCTCAATGGGCGCGGGCGGCAGTCGGCAACGGCGATCGGCCGCTGGCTCGCGGCGCATGATCTGGTTCCGGGCGAAGTACTGCTCTCGGGCGCGCGGCGTACGGTGGAAACCTGGGCTGGCATCGCGGCCGAATTGAACGGGCCCGCACAGATGCGCAGTGACCCGGCGCTGTTTCACGCCAATGCGCAGACAATCCTTGCCACCCTCAAAACGGCCAATGCGCCCATCGTCCTGCTGATTGGCCATAACCCGGGGATTGGGGAGTTCGCGGCGCGGATCACCACCGCCCGCCCCACCCATGAAAAGTTTGGCCAATACCCAACCGGCGCCACTACCATTGTGCAGTTCCCCGAAACGACCTGGGCAGATATCGGCTGGGGGGCCGGGCAGGCCCTCGATTTCGTGGTGCCGCGAGAGCTGACCTGAGGGCCTAGTGGCCGAGGATCTGGCTGAGGAACAGTTTCGTACGATCCGATTTGGGGTTGTTGAAAAACTCTTCGGGCTCGTTCTGCTCCACGATCTGCCCTTCATCCATGAAGATCACGCGGTTGGCCACCTGCCGGGCAAAGCCCATCTCATGGGTCACCACAAGCATCGTCATGCCCTCTTCGGCAAGCTCGATCATCGTATCGAGCACTTCCTTGATCATCTCGGGGTCAAGTGCCGAAGTCGGCTCATCAAACAGCATGATCCGGGGGCGCATGCAGAGCGATCGTGCGATCGCGACACGCTGCTGCTGGCCGCCCGAAAGCTGGCCGGGGTACTTATCGGCCTGTTCTGGAATCTTAACCTTGGTCAAGAAGTGCATGGCCGTTTCTTCAGCCTCGCGCTTGGGCGTCTTGCGCACCCAGATCGGCGCCAACGTGCAGTTTTCGAGTATCGTCAGATGGGGGAACAGATTGAAGTGCTGGAACACCATCCCGACCTCTGAGCGGATCGTATCGATGTTCTTGATGTCAGACGACAGCACTGTGCCATCCACCGAAATCGAACCCTGTTGATGCTCCTCCAGTGCGTTAATGCAGCGAATGAGCGTTGATTTACCCGAGCCCGAGGGGCCACAGATAACGATCCGCTCGCCGCGATACACTGTCAGGTCAATGTCGCGCAGCACGTGGAACGTGCCGTACCACTTGTTCATGTTATTGATCTCGATCGCGACTTCGTCCGAGACCTTGTGGTCTTTATGCGCAAGCGCTTCGTCGGTCATGGCCATGGCGTGGGCCTCCTAACGTCTGTCGGTCTGAAGTTGACGCTCCAGCCATTGTGAATATTGCGAGATGCCGTAGCACACGACGAAGAATAGGAACGCGGCAAAGCCAAAGAGCTCCCAATACACCCCGTTCCAATCGGTCGAGGCGAGGATTGGCCCGCGCACCATGCCGACGAGATCAAACATCGCGATGATCGAAACGAGCGTGGTGTCTTTGAACAGGCCCACGGCCACGTTTACGATCCCCGGGATCGAGATCTTCAGCGCCTGGGGCAGGATGATCAGCCGCATCGCCTGAGCGTAGTCGAGGCCCAGACTGTCAGCCGCCTCGTATTGCCCCCGCGGCAGCGCCGCAAGCCCGCCGCGGATCACCTCGGCTATATAGGCCGCGGCGAACATCGTGATCATGATGATCACCCGCAGGATCAGATCGAAATTGGATCCGGGCGGCAGGAAGTAGGCCAGAACCACGTTTGCCACGAAAAGAAGCGTGATCAGTGGCACGCCGCGGATGAACTCGATAAACACCACGCAGATCCATTTGATGATTGGCATCGAGCTTTGGCGGCCCAGTGCCAGCACGATCCCCAAGGGCAGCGACAGCGAAACGCAAACGGTGCCGAGGATCAGGTTCAGCATGAAGCCCCCGATATCGCGGCTTTCTACGCCTTCGAGTGCCATCACGTTTCCGGTGGCATCGGCGAGAAATCCGGTGATCCACCAGGTCACAATGGCGGCAAGCACGCCGCCGAAGAAGCCCATGGCGAACGATCGGTCCACCAGTCGGGAATAGGCGATATAGCCCACTGCAAAGCCTGCCATCGCAAACACCGGGCCGAGGACCGAGCCGCCCCAAACCAGCCAGTAGGCCAAGAACGGGTATAGGCCCGTGAAGATCAGGAGTTTACGCGGCACGGATTGGAAAAGAACTGGCGCCAAGGCCACGAAGAGAAGCACGAACGCCACGGTCGGCCGCCAGTATTGATCGGTCGGATACCGGCCAAAGATCAGCTGGTGCCAGCGCTCGGTGAGAACGGCGAAGCAGCCGCCGCCGGAACCGGCCATGATCTCACGGCATTCGCGGATCGAGGCCGCGTTCCACACCCCGTTTACCAGCCACGGCACGAGAAGCGCGAGAAACCAGTAAATGGCCACCAGCGAAAGCACTGTCATCACCGCATTGGCGGGGGTGGATACAAGGTTCTCCCGTACCCACTTAATCACACCGCGTTCGGTGGCCGGCGGATCGGCGGGCGGGATCGGGGTTTCGCGAACGAAGGCAACGTTGTGCGCGGGCATGTCAGACATCTCAGCGCTCCTTCAGCTTCACGGAGTTGTTGTAGACGTTCATGATCGCCGAGATCGAAAGCGAAATCGTAAGATAGAACAGCATCAACAGCAGGATCGCCTCGATGGCCCGGCCCGTCTGGTTGAGCGTGATGCCCCCGAGCGTACCGGTGATATCCATGTAGCCCACGGCGATCGCCAGCGATGAGTTTTTGGTGAGATTGAGGTACTGCGAAATCAGCGGCGGGATGATTACCCGCAGCGCCTGGGGCAAAATCACGAGGTTCATAATCCGGTTGGGGCGCAGGCCCAGTGAGGCTGCGGCCTCCGTCTGCCCCTTGGAAATGGCCATGATGCCCGCGCGGACGTTCTCGGCGATGAACGCGCCAGTGTAGATGGCCAGCGCAAACCACAATGCAATCAGCGAGCCACGGATCTGCACCCCGCCCTGGAAGTTGAAGCCCCGCAATTCGGGGTATTCCAGCGAAATCGGGCGGCCTAGGAGGAAGAACATCAGGATCGTCGGCGCGAAGAAAATCGCAATCGATGGCCAGAATGTCGGCAAAAGCCGCCCGGTATCGTAAAGCAGCTTCTTGGCATACGCGCGGTAAGCGAAGATCGCGAGAACGCTCAGAAGGAACGTGATCACCACGATCATCGAGCCCGCTTCCCAGATCGGCTTCGGCGCATAGACGCCGCGATTGGTGAAGGCAAAGGCGTCAAAAAGCATCGAAGATGTCGGTTCATCGCCGCGGAAGGCACGCGGGCCCGGCAAGCTGACCGTCATAATCGAAAAAATGATCAGGATCCAAATCAGAACCGGCACGTTGCGGAACGCTTCAACGTAAACGGCCATCAGCTTGGCCACGATCCAATTGTTGGAAAGCCGCAAAACACCGGCCACGACGCCCAGAACTGTGGCGGTGATACAGCCGAGGAATGCCACGATCAGCGTGTTGAGCACGCCCACAATCGAGGCGCGCAGGTGCGAATCCTGGCTGTTGTATTCGATGGGGCGCTGGTTGATGTCGTACCCCGCCGATTCCGCTAGGAATCCGTAGGATATGTCTTGCCCCAGATCCTCAAGGTTTTGGGCGGCGTTCGAAATCAGCCAGCCGATGAAGAGGAATAGCGCGATCAGCGCGATGAACTGGAAGGTATAGGATCGGTACCGCGTGTCGTTGAGCAGCATCGACAGGCGGAAGGACTCCCTGGGCGGGTCCGTCATGACCGTCATCTGATACATCCCCGTTGGTGCCTCTAAACACGAACCGTGCGCCAATTTTGAGGGCGTCTGCGTGTTCGGGGCCAGTTTTTGTTGATTTTGGATATGCGAAGGGCGCGGAGTGACCCGCGCCCTTCTAAGTGGTGTTTACCGGAACGGCGGCGAGTAAAGCAGGCCGCCATCGGTCCACTGCGCGTTCAAGCCGCGCGCAAGGCCGATCGGAGTATTTTCACCGATGTGACGTTCGAAGATCTCACCGTAGTTGCCGGTGACTTCGAGAACGTTCTTCGCCCAGTCGTTTTCGAGGCCGATCATCTCACCGAGGCCGCCCTCGGTGCCGAGAAGCCGGTTGATTTCCGGATTGTCGGTGCCGTTGGCCAGTTCGGCCACGTTGGCAGACGTCACGCCAAGCTCTTCGGCAGTGACAAGCGCGTTAAGCGTCCAGCGCACGATATCGCCCCATTCATTGTCGCCATGGCGCACAAGCGGGCCAAGCGGCTCTTTGGAAACGATTTCAGGCAGAACCACGTGATCGCCGGGGTTCTCGAACGCTGCACGCGTCGCAGCAAGGCCCGAGGCATCGGTCGTGTACACGTCGCAGGCACCGGCAAGGTACTGTTGCTGCGCTTCTGCGTTGGTTTCGATCGGAACCGGCTCGTAGCTGATGTTGTTCGCGCGGAAGAAATCCGCAAGGTTCAGCTCGGTCGTTGTGCCGGTTTGGATGCAGACGGTCGCACCGTCGAGATCCTTTGCCGAGGTCACGCCCAGTTCGCGCGGCACCATGAAGCCCTGGCCATCGTAGTAGTTGATGCCCACAAATTCGAACTTCAGATCGTTGTCGCGCGTAAACGTCCAGGTTGTGTTCCGCGACAGCATGTCGATCTCACCGGCGGCGAGCGCGGTGAAGCGCGTCTTGCCGGTCAGCGGCACGTAGGTGACGGCATCGGGATCGCCCAGAACGGCCGTGGCCACGGCGCGGCACAGCTCCACATCGAAGCCCTGCCAATTGTTGTTTGCGTCAGGGGCTGCAAAACCCACGAGGCCGGTGTTGACGCCGCAGTTCAGTTCGCCACGGGCCTGGACATCTTCCAATGTCGCCGCCGAGGCCGCGCCTGCCGCGATGCCAGAAACGGCCAGCGCGCCAAGAAATACGGATTTTTTCATCTTTACCTCATCCTGAGTGCCCGGAGTTTCGGGCGTTTGTCCGGCCTGCGGCCGGCATTATGCCAATGAGGGCTCGCGCCCCTCATCGCCCGAGATACTGTGGTGTCGCCCCTGTGTCGTCAAGGCTGAGCGCCGAAAAAACGGGCAACCGCAAATTGACATGGCATTGCCATCCAATCGGGCAGTACACCCGGCAGTTGCTCAGTTATCGGGCGCGTTCAAAAAACCTGTGTGCCTGTAGAAACGCATCACGTTTCAAGCGGTTAGCCTCTTCCGCCTTATCGTCTTCACCCCACTGTTCGATCTGCCAGGCCTCATCCAATCGCGCAGCTTCCCAAAGCGCTTCGAGCGACGCGTACCGCGCGGTTGCTGCGAAGCCCAAAACAAGCGATCCCGGTAGGGTGACCAGATCATGGAACGCGGCAAGCTCAAATGGCCCAAAACGCTCAATTTCGCCGGCAAGCTGCGCCAGGGCCGTCCTGTCCTGCGCGACGGGAAGAATGCCGCCCGTCACCCGAAGCCGCACCCCATGGGTTGTCGTGAGCCAGTCCAAAAGGGGATCCCATGCGGCCTGCTGGCGCGCCACGAGGGCGTCGGGGGCTTCGGCACGGTAGCATAGCAGATCAGTCTCACCGTAGCCTGCCAGCATGTCCACGATTTCGGTGCGCTGGGGGCGCACCTTGTCGATTGCCGAGTTCGCCATTCGGGTAACTGGCATAAGCTCTGGGCGCACAATGTCGTCTTGCGCCTCCCATTCGGCCGCAACATCCCCGGCAAGGGCCTTAGTCGGCAGCTGGAGCGGGGCTTTGGCAGGGGTGCGCACGGGTTTGTCGTCCAGCAGGATCTCAAAGCCGCCCTCTACCGGGGCAACATGCACCTCGCGCCAGAACCGCTTTGCCGCCCAACCGCTCACGCCGCATCCTCAAACGGGTCGCCCGGCGCATCCTCGGCGCGCCAGTCAAACGCCGTCCAGGTGCGGGCCATGTGATCGGGCAACGGCGCGGTGAAAGCCAGCCGTGCGCCCGTCACCGGATGCGCCAAGGTAAGCGAACGGGCATGCAGGTGAAGCTTGCGGCTGATCTCGCCGCCAAGCTGCGCACCCCAGCCATCCCCCAAGTTTTCCTGCCCCGAACCGCCATACTTGCCGTCGCCCACAATCGGATGGCCGATCTCGGCCATATGAGCGCGCAGCTGGTGGGTGCGGCCCGTTACCGGCACAAGCGCCACCCAGGCCGCCCGCCCCGCGAGCGCCGAGATCACGGCGTAGTCGGTTGTTGCGCGCTTCGCGCCAGGCACGGCATCAATCTCGCGCGGATGCACGCAATGCATCTTCTCGCCCTGCCCCATGGCCCCGTGCCCCGGTGCCTTCACGAGCCCGTAGCGCACGGTGCCCATGGCGGGCTTTGGGGCCCCGGCAACTGCGGCCCAATAGATCTTGCGCGTCTCCCGCGCCCGAAACGCCTCTGTAAGCGCGCCGGCGACCGCACGGGTGCGTGCGAGGAGAAGAACGCCTGATGTATCCTTATCGAGCCGGTGGACGAGGCGGGGCTTTTCATCGGCCCCGAAGCGCAGGGCCTCCGCCAACCCGTCCACATGCCGGGACTGTTTGCTGCCGCCCTGGGTGGGCAGGCCCGGTGGCTTGTTCAGCACGATGATACTATCGTCGCGCCAGATTACCGTGCTGCGGATCATTTCTGCATCCGCATCGCTCACAGTAGCCCGCTGCTGCGACGCAGGGGGGGCATCAGGCAGCGGCGGGATTCGCACGGTCTGGCCCGGCGCGAGCCGTGTTGACGCCTTGACCCGCCCGCCATCCACTCGGATTTCACCCTTGCGGCACATCTTTTCGATCCGCCCCTGCCCAATCTGTGGGTAGTGGCGGCGAAACCAGCGGTCGAGCCGCTGATCGCCCTCGTCCGCCCCGACCGTCCGCTGGCTTACACCGCTCACGAAAAGAGCCCCCGCCCCACGGCAACGCCTGCAACCAACCCCGCCAGCGCCAAAAGTACCGAGGCCAGCACATAGGCGGCGGCCTGCCCCGCCAGCCCCCTCTCGTAGAGCGTATAGGCATCAAGCGAGAATGCCGAAAACGTCGTAAACCCGCCCAGTACGCCCGTCATAACCAGCGGGCTCCACCCGGTGAGCCCGCGCTGCGCAGCGGCCACCACGAAGAGCCCCATCAGGAACGAGCCCAGAATGTTGACGCCCAGCGTAGCCCAGGGAAAGCCGGGGCCCACCGCGCGCATCACGGCAACACCGGTCAGATAGCGGGCCGAGGCGCCGATCGCGCCGCCAAGCGCCACCTGGAGAAGCATTGAAAACATGGGGCGGTTGCTCGCGTGGGGCCGCGGGTTTGTCAAGCGGGCCCGCGTTCGGTGCGAAGCTTCACGAAGTAGTCGAGCCGGCGCTTGAGCTCGCGCTCAAATCCGCGCTCCACGGGCTGGTAATACACCCCGCGCGCCATGCCGTCGGGAAAGTAGTTCTGGCCCGAAAACCCGTCTTCGGCATCGTGATCGTAAGCATAGCCTTCGCCATAGCCCTGATCCTTCATGAGCTGCGTGGGCGCATTTAGGATATGCTTCGGCGGCGCTTCAGAGCCGGTGGTTTTCGCGGCCTGAATCGCGTTCTTGTAGCCCGCATATCCCGCGTTCGATTTCGGGGCGAGCGCGAGGTAAATCACCGATTGCGCCAGCGCCAGCTCGCCTTCGGGTGACCCGAGCCTTTCATAGGTTTCCCACCCGTCAAGGCACACGCGCTGCGCCTGCGGATCGGCGAGCCCGATATCTTCCACCGCCATACGGGTGATCCGGCGGGCGAGGTAGCGCGGGTCTTCCCCGCCGGCGAGCATCCGCGCCAGCCAGTAAAGCGCGGCATCAGGATCCGATCCGCGCACCGATTTGTGGAGCGCCGAGATCAGGTTGTAGTGAGCATCGCCCGATTTATCGTATTGCGCCGCCCGCCGCATCAGCCGCGCGGAAAGCGCAGGCGGATCCAGCCGCTCGGGCACCGACCAGGCGGTGATCTGTTCAATCAGGTTCAATAGTGCGCGACCGTCGCCATCGGCCATTTCAAGTAGCGCCTCGCGGGCGGGGCCATCCAGTGGCAGGGCCCGGTCCAGCTCCGCCTCCGCCCGCTGAGCAAGGCGTTCGAGATCGGCCAGAGACAGGCGCTCAAGCACAAAAACCTGCGCGCGGCTCAGAAGCGCGGCGTTCAGCTCAAAGGAAGGGTTTTCGGTGGTTGCACCGACCAGCACGATGGTGCCATCTTCCATATGTGGCAGGAACCCGTCCTGCTGCGCCTTGTTGAAGCGATGTATCTCATCCACGAACAATACCGTCCCGCGCCCGTTCCGGCGCCGGATCTTTGCGGCGTCGAACACCTTGCGCAGCTCCGGCACACCGGAGAAGATCGCACTGATCTGTACGAATTCCATGTCCGTTTCATCCGCCAGCAGCCGAGCGATCGTGGTTTTACCTACACCTGGCGGCCCCCAGAAGATCAGCGACGATAGGCTGCCCGAGGCCAGCATCACGCCAAGCGGCGCCTCCGGCCCCAAAACTTGCGCCTGCCCAATCACCTCGCCCAGCGCGCGCGGGCGCAGTCGGTCAGCCAAGGGCCGCGGCGCATGATCCGGAACATCGGCCGGGGCGGTATCGAACAAATCTGCCACGGGGCAACCGTATGCCGAGGGCTGCCCCGGGAAAAGCCGCGATCAGTGCAGGGCGCCGCGCAGATCCATCATGATCGCCTGGTTCGGGGCACCGCCGATATCAAGGCAGGGGCCCACATGCGCGGTTTCATAACCCAGCCGCCGCATCCAGCGCATCCAAACGCGCGGGCACAGCCCCAAAATACGCACCGCGCCCTCGCTGCGTGCCGTGCGCACCATGCCCTGCATCAGGGCGGCCTGCACCTGCCCACGCGCTTCTGCTGGCACGTGGTGTGATACGAAAACCCGGCTTGCCTCCCACACCGACGGGCAGACGGGGGCGGGATCGTAAAGAAGCTCCTGCGGGATCGTGCCGAGAAGACCCAGCTGTGCATCGCGGATCATGTAGCTGTAGATACCGCAGCGCGCCGTTGTGGGCGTCATCCGGATGCCGGCTAGCACTTCACCCAACTGGTGCACGGCGATCCAACGGCTTTGCGGCGTGTCGTATTGGTCAAACTCCATGCCGTCCACGGCAGGCAGATCCCAGTTGCGCTGCACGATGAAGCTTTCGTGCCGTGCTTTCAGCACATCGGTGAACAGCGCACCGTGGGTGTGCATGTTGTGAAAGGACAGAATTGTGGTTTGCATTGTACAGCCTCCAGTTGGGTAGGGTTGAAAAACCTGTTCCCGCCGGGCGGCTGTCAGAGAAGCTTGTATTCGCGTGCCCTCTGGATGGCCTCGGCGGTTGTGCGGGCGAAGAGCCGCTCGCGCGCGGATTTGAGCCGCGCCTTCAGTGCGCTTTCCGAGATACCGAGGATCGCTGCGGCTTCGGCATGGCGGCTGCCGCGGGCGATCAGGCGCAGAGCATGGCGCTGCGCATCCGTCAGGCTGTCGGGCGGAGTAGATTGATCGTGCAAAAGCTGAACGGTGGCGAGGATCGTTTCGATCTCGCCATCGTCAAATTCGCGATCGCTTCGCGCAAAGCCCCCAATGCTGCGCGAGGCCAGCGGCCCGTGAGCCACCGCGACGCCGTAATGCAGGCCGAACGAGGCGGCCTGATCGAGGATACCATTGGGATCAGCCATGCCGAGCGCGCTCCACCGGCATGCGCCGGTATGGGCAAAGCCCCACGCCACCACCGGATCGCTCAGCATATGCCCCTGTTCAGTGTAACGGGCAATCCAGGCCGGGTCGTAGGTTTGGATCATGATGTGCGCCGATGCAAAACGCACGTGAAGACCCAACGCATAGCCTGCTGGCGACAGGCGCGTTAGCCGTGAGAGGCCAAGGTCTAGCGATGGAGAGTTTTGGGGCTCAGGCTGCATGACGCGGGACTCCGGTGCAAAGGACCTGTCCATTTAGACAGGTTGCGCCGCAACTATGCAACTTTAAAGTGTATTTTGTCCACAGATACTATACCCAAGAGTGTTCAAGTTAGGATTATGCCGAAACTGAAACGTCAGAACATCACTTGTGTCCGTACGCTTCCAACGCCGGTTCGCCGGATCGTTGGCAGGTTTTTGGAGCAAAGCGCCACCGACGCCGGACAAGAGCTGCGAATCAAAGCATCACTCAGTCTCGCAGCGTCGCAGGCCTCAAAACGGCAACGGGCGCCCGATGAGGGGCGCCCGACCTAAGCCAACATACCGGCGAACCGCGGTTATTCCAGTTCCGCGGCCTCGTCTTCGGCCAGCCGCGCGCGGTCCGCGGCGCCTTTCGCCTCGGGGTCCCGATCAACAAGCTCGACGATCGCCATGGGGGCCATGTCGCCGTAGCGGAACCCGGCCTTGAGCACGCGCACATAGCCGCCGGAACGTTCCTGGTAGCGGGGCCCAAGCACGTCAAACAGCTTGGCCACATGGACATCCTGCTTGAGCCGCGAGGCTGCCTGGCGACGGGCATGCAGGTCGCCGCGCTTGCCCAACGTGACAAGCTTGTCGACGACTCGCTTCAGTTCCTTCGCCTTTGGCAGCGTCGTTTTGATCTGTTCGTGTTCGATGAGAGCGCCGGCCATGTTGGCAAACATAGCCTTGCGGTGTTCGTGAGTTCGATTCAGGCGGCGGTAACCGCGGGCGTGACGCATCTTCTTTACTCCGATTTATGCTTTGTCCGGCGACCCATGCGTGCGGGCCGCTCTCCTTGGGGCGGTATGCCCGGATGGTATGCCGGGCCGTCAGATGGCCCGGCGGATTCTCAGAACGAATCCTCGAACTTCTTCGCGAGATCTTCGATATTCTCCGGCGGCCATTCTTCGACATCCATGCCAAGGTGCAGGCCCATGCCCGAGAGCACTTCCTTGATCTCGTTGAGCGATTTGCGGCCGAAGTTCGGCGTGCGCAGCATCTCAGCCTCGGTTTTCTGGATCAGATCGCCGATGTAGACAATATTGTCATTTTTCAAGCAGTTAGCCGAACGCACCGACAGTTCTAGCTCGTCGACCTTCTTCAGCAGAAGCGGGTTGAACTCTAGCCCGTCGTCATCAGCCTCCGAACGCGCCGACTCCGGCTCGTCGAAGTTGACGAAGATCGAAAGCTGATCCTGCAGAATGCGCGCCGCATAGGCCACCGCATCGTCGGGTGTAACCGATCCATCGGTTTCCAGCTTCAGCGTCAGCTTGTCGTAGTCCAGAACCTGGCCTTCCCGCGTCGGCTGCACGTCATAGCTCACGCGCTTGACGGGCGAATAGATGGCGTCGACCGGAATTAGCCCGATGGGCGCATCCTCGGGGCGGTTCTTGTCCGCTGCGACATAGCCCTTGCCGGTATCCACCGTCAGCTCGATGAACAGGTCTGCCCCGTCATCGAGGTGGCAAATCACGTGTTCCTTGTTCAGAATTTCGATGCCGGCGCTTTCCGAGATATCGCCGGCCGTGACCACAGCGGGGCCCTTGGCGGAGATTGACAGCCGCTTGGGGCCTTCCACGTCCATGCGGATCGCCACGCCCTTCAGGTTCAGCACCATGTCTGTGACGTCTTCGCGCACACCGGCGACCGACGAAAACTCGTGCAGCACATTGTCGATTTGGATGCTGGTAATGGCAGCACCTTGGAGCGAGCTCATCAGGATCCGCCGCAGCGCGTTCCCGAGGGTCAGCCCGAAACCGCGCTCCAGCGGTTCGGCCACCACCGTTGCCTGGCGCAGCGGGTCATTCCCCGGGCGCACGACAAGCTGCGAAGGCTTGATCAGTTCCTGCCAGTTCTTGTGGATCATGCGTGTCTCCTCAATTCCAGCGCGACGCCCATGTCCAAAAGCGGCACGCACCCGAGGGTTCCAAATGGCGGGGCTGGGCCACGGCGCATCGCGCGCGCCCCAGCGACATTCAATTCGTCGTTAGACGCGGCGACGCGTTGGCGGGCGGCAGCCGGTATGGGCAATCGGCGTCACATCGCGGATCGACGTGATATTGAAGCCAACAGCGGCCAGCGCCCGCAGAGCGGACTCACGGCCAGACCCTGGGCCCTGCACTTCCACTTCAAGGGTTTTCACCCCGTGCTCCTGCGCTTTCTTGCCTGCGTCTTCCGCAGCCATCTGCGCGGCATAAGGGGTGGATTTGCGTGAACCCTTGAAGCCCATCGTACCGGCGGACGACCACGAGATCGCATTGCCTTGAACGTCAGAAATCAGGATCTTGGTGTTGTTGAAGGACGAATGAACATGCGCCACACCGGCAGCAATGTTCTTGGAAACCTTCTTCTTCCCACGGCGGGTATCGCGTGCCATCGGTTCTGCCCTCCCTTACTTCTTCTTGCCGGCGATCGGCTTCGCCGGGCCCTTGCGGGTGCGGGCGTTGGTGTGGGTGCGCTGGCCACGCACGGGAAGGTTGCGGCGATGCCGCAGGCCGCGGTAGCAGCCGAGGTCCATCAACCGCTTGATGTTCATCTGCACCTCGCGGCGCAAATCACCTTCAACGGTGAAGTTCGCATCGATGTGTTCGCGGATTGCGAGCACTTCGGCGTCGCTCAGTTCATTCACCCGACGGGCGCCATCGATGCCGACGGCTTCGCAGATCTGATCGGCAGACGACCGGCCGATGCCGGTGATGTAAGTCAGCGCGATCGGAACGCGCTTGGCGGTGGGGATGTTAACGCCGGCAATACGTGCCACGTGCAATGTCCTTTCGTCGCGAGCCCGTGGTTCCAGGCCCTTTTTTCACAACGGAAGCCCGAGGCTAGTTTGCCACGGGCTTGGTGGATTTTGGCAATTCTGCAAGGCGGGATGGCCCCGCATGGCTCACCGATTCTCAATTGAGATGGCGGTATTTATGGCGTGGCGCACGCGCCGTCAAGGCCGTGTCAAGGATAATCTGATCCCCCGCCCCGTCCGGCCGAAGCGCGGCCGCTGAAACAGCAACTAAAGCGCCGGGGCCCCGACCGCGCGCAGGCTGTCGCGCACCTCCATCAGGATCTTTCCAAGGGTATTTCGGCCAGTCCCATCCTGCCCGCCGCCCCAGAAGTAGTCATGCGGCGCGTTCTCGACGATTTCCTCAGCTCCGGTATTCAGCAGCAGGGCACGCAATGCGGGGTGAGTTGCAAACTGCTGGCGCACCGCCGCCTGCATGACCTCTACCTTCACGGCCTCCCAATCCGATCGGATGGGGAGCTTCCGGGTAAGGCCGAGAGCCTTGGCTTCTTTCGGGCGATCCGCACGCCGGATCTTTTCGCGGTACGCCGCATCTTCGAATTTCTGTGCCTGGAAGTAATGCTCAACGGTTGGCCACCATACCCCGTCCATCTCGATGCCAAAGGGCGCAAAGTTCGAGAATTCCGAATAGGCGTCGGTTTGACCATAAAAGTAGATCGTCACCGCCCGTTCAGCACCGCCGCGATCGCCTCGCCGACCGCATCGATCTCCCCCAAGCCATCCACGCTCCTCAGCTTGCCCTTTGCGTGGTAGTAGCCGATCAGAGGCGACGTCTGCTTGTAGTAGGCCAGGAGCCGCACCTTTAGGCTTTCGGCATTGTCATCGGCGCGCACGGGCTCACCTGCTGCCGCCGCCTCCTTCGCGCGGTTGACGATGCGGTGAACAAGCGCCTCATCATCCACCTCCATCGCGATGGCAGTATCAATGGCGCTGCCCGTCTTCGCCAGAAGCGCCTCCAGCGCATCGGCTTGAGCCAGCGTGCGCGGGAACCCGTCGAAGATCACGCCACTGCCGGTATCGCCCGCCAGCCGTTCTTCGATGAGGCCGATCACGATCTCGTCTGTCACCAGATCGCCGCGCGCCATCACTTCGGCCACGCGATTGCCCATTTCCGTTCCTGAGGATTTCGCGGCGCGCAGCATGTCCCCCGTGGAAAGCTGCACCATCCCGCGTTCGTCCACCAACCGGCGCGCCTGGGTTCCTTTTCCGGCTCCAGGCGGGCCGAGAAGGATTATGTTCATCGTCGAGCTGTCCCCCTCTTGCCGCGACGTTTACCGCGCAGCTGAGACTTCTCGATAAGGCCTTCGTATTGATGTGCCAAGAGGTGGGATTGGATCTGCTGCACTGTGTCCATCCCCACAGACACGATGATCAGGATCGATGTACCGCCAAAATAAGCCGTGATCGCCAGTTCGGTGCGCACCATTTCGGGGATCAGGCAAACAACAGCAAGATAGACGGAGCCCGCCACCAGGATCCGCGACACCACGTAATCGAGATACTCTTCTGTCTTCCTCCCCGGCCGGATGCCGGGGATGAAGCCGTTCTGGTTTTTAAGGTTCTCGGCCACGTCTTCCGTCTTGAACGAAACGTTGGCGGTGTAGAAATACGTGAAAAAGATGATCATGCCCGCAAAAAACAGCAGGTAAAGCGGTTGACCCGGCCCGAAATAAGCAAGGATTGTCGACATGATCGGCCCGGTCTGCTGGCCTGAGAAAGTACTTACCGTTGTGGGTAGCAGCAGAAGTGACGACGCAAAAATGGCCGGGATCACGCCCGCGGGGTTTACTTTGATCGGCAAGTGGCTCGATCCGCCATCATAGACCTTCATTCCTACCTGGCGGCGCGGATACTGGATGTGGATCTTTCTCAGCGCCCGTTCCATGAATACCACGAAGATCAGGGTGGCAATGAGCATCCCCGTCACCCCAAGGATCACGGGGGTGGAAAGCGCGCCCGAGCGGCCGCTTTCGAAGAATTGCGCGAAGGCGCCCGGCAATTCGGCAATGATCCCCACGAAGATGATGAGCGAGATCCCGTTGCCGACGCCCCGCGCGGTGATCTGTTCGCCGAGCCACATCAGGAACATCGTGCCGCCCACCAGCGTGATCACGCAGGCCACCCGGAAGAACCAGCCCGGATCGGTGACCAGTCCGCCCGACTCAAGGCTGACAGCCAGTCCATAGGCCTGGAACGTGGCCAGAAACACCGTGCCGTAGCGGGTGTACTGATTGATTTTCATCCGACCCTGTTCGCCTTCTTTCTTCAGCTGCTGAAGCGAGGGAACCATCGCGGCAAGAAGCTGCACGATGATCGAGGCTGAGATATAGGGCATGATACCGAGGGCAAAGATGCCCATGCGGCTGATCGCACCGCCGGTGAACATGTTGAGCACGCCGCCGAGCCCCGCTGCCGCCTGCTCCATAAACGCGCGAAGCTCGTTACCGTCGATCCCCGGCACCGGGATGTAGGTGCCGATGCGGTAGACGATCAGAAGGCCGATGGTGAAGAAGATGCGCTGACGTAGTTCCGTCGCCTTGCCCAAGGTGGACCAGGAGACGTTGGCCGCCATTTGCTCTGCAGCAGATGCCATAGTGCGGGTCTCTACTTTTTGGGCGCAACGCCGGCATGGGCCCATGCCGACGGCGCGTCTTGAAAGCCTGGACTTGGATGTAAGGGGCGTAAGGGCCCCTCACAAGCGCTTAATCAGCAGACGACGCAGACGTGACCGTGAGTGACCCGCCTGCCTTTTCCACCGCCTCGATGGCCGATTTCGAGGCGCCGGTGACGTTAAGGGCCACTTTCGCCGAGAATTCGCCCTTGGCGAGCACGCGCACGCCGTCAAGCTTGCGGCGGACGAGGCCCGAGGCCACGAGCGCATCCTCGGTGATCTCGGCCTTGGCATCGAGCTTCTTGGCGTCGATGAATTTCTGCACCAAGCCCAGGTTCACAACGGCATATCTCTTACGGTTGGGCTTGTTGAAGCCACGCTTTGGCAGGCGCTGGTAGAGCGGCATCTGGCCGCCCTCGTAGCCATTGATTGCCACGCCCGAACGGGATTTCTGACCCTTGATCCCGCGCCCGGCGGTCTTGCCCTTGCCCGAGCCCGGGCCGCGGCCCACACGTTTGGCGCGCTTCGATGCGCCAGGATTGTCCCGGAGTTCATTCAGTTTCATGTCGCTTCTCCTTGCCGGATGCGGCCCCCAGCGACGGGAGCGGCCGACCACGGCGTTTCTTGGTGTTTGAGGCGGCCCTATCGGCCACCGGCGGCGTATAGGAGATTGGCGGGAGCCTTGCAAGGCTTCGCGCTATCCCTAGCCGCCGTTAGGGCAATGCGAGTGACCGCTAGTATTAAGGAATGGCTGTTCGGCGGGACAGAGTTGCGCTTTGCTCATCTCGCGCCAAAGTCTGTTTCTAGAAATCGACTGCGTCCAAAGAACAGTCATTTGCGTGAGCAACAGAAGCGATTGATTTTTGGAAAGAAATGCCCGCCCCCGGCGTTTTTGGCCGGAGGCACAGTTCCTTTGGATAGATCGGACGAAAGCCTCCTTAAAGGTCAAGACCGAACGCAATTGCATCAATGAGCTGCCCATGCACAGCGGCACGATCAGTGCCCTCCGGATCTGTGCAGATCGGGTCGTCCTGTTCCTCTTCAAGCAACGCGGCGGCACCCGGCTTGCAAGTACCCAGAAACGTAAAATGGTGGGCCGGCGAAATCTCGAGGTAGGAGGCCTCAGGCAATCTGTTTGCGAGGTCATTACCATCCGGCCCGACGTCCGCGGCGGCGAGCCTGTCGACGTCACCAAGGTTTATGAGAGTAATCCCTGCCAAAGCGCCCTGAAGCGACTTCGGATCAACGGCGCCACCGAAGCCGGGATCAACACTCACGGCCCGTGAGATGCGCGGGTCGCGCGAATCCGCTTCAAAACCGGCGTAGTCGGCAAACCGAACTCCGCCAAGATGGAAAAACGCGCAATCAGCAGCATCAGGGCCAGTGCTGCAGTTTGCGTCTTGAGCCGCACCATCGAAGCGAACACCAGCGAGGCCGAGAGCGGTTGCCCCGCCCAACGAGAAGCCAACGACGCCAATCCGATCTGGATCGATGAAGGACGCAAAGGCCGGGTCTGCGAGGACCATATCGAGCGCCGTCGTCAGGTCATTCGCACGCGCTTCCAGATCAACCGAGCGGCGTGGAGAACTGTCTCCACTTGTTGAGCCCGGATGGTTCACCGCCAAAACAATCGCCCCGTTTTCAACAAGACCGTTTGCCAGCCATCCCAGGCTATCGGCGTTGCCGCCAGACCCATGGGACAGAAGGACAAGCGGGTGCTCTCCCTCCGCGATGGCCGGGCCGATAAACGCGAAGGTCGGCTCAAAGATCGGCCCGTCTCCAACGGGCGCGCGATAGGTGGCGTTTGCTGCCGGATACCAAACAGAGGCGGCAATTGGGCGGGCGCGGTGATCCGCTTTCAGATCGAACCGGTCGTAACCGGGCAGCATCTCGGCGGCGACAGGAGCCGCTTGGGAAAGAGCAAGCATGGCGAGAAGGGCAAGGCGTTTCATGGGAACCTCCGTTTTTTGAACGCTTGCCACGTGATGTGCTGATGGATTTGATTTTCCGCGTCCTGTTTTCGGGATTCAGGTCGTCACAATCCGGATTCTGGACGATAGTCCTGCCATGCCAATGATCCCGATCCCTGCATTTGCAGCCATTGTCCTCGCCTATCTCGCCGTACGCACCCTTTTGTCAGAGGGCCGACCGCTGCTAGTGGCCTTCCTTTCCGCCTGCGCGGTTCAGTCGCTTCTGGTTGCGCTGGTCGTGGGGTACGACACTGCGTGGCTCAAACCCATTCTGCCAGTCAGTGCCACGGTCATCCCGCCGCTCGCCTGGATTACCCTGCAGGATGCCCTGATCACCCGGATATCGCTGCGTCAAACCGCGCTGCACGGCGCAGCCCCCGCATTTACGCTCTTCTGCCGTATCTTTGCGCCTGAGACGACGGACTTCGTCGTGCCGATGGTCTTCGCCGGTTACGGCAGCGCAATCCTGTATCTGTTGCACAATGCCTCAGACATGCCTCTTGCCCGCTTGGAAGCCGGGCGCGTTCCCAAAATTCTTTGGCTGGTCTTGGGGTGGGCGTTGATTGCTTCCGCCTTGAGCGACGTTCTCATTGCCGTAGCCTTCATCACAGAAAACGAAGATTGGGCCGGATGGTTGATCACCTTCTCTTCGTCCCTGGTTCTTGTCCTTTTGGGTTTGCTCAGTGGCAGTCCGTCAGCGTCGGGTGTGGCTGGCGATGATGCAGGCGAGCTTGCCCCGGCACCAAGAGAAACGAGCAAAGAAGACATCGAAATCCTGAACACGCTGGCGGCCTTCCTGAAACGCGAACCGATGCATCTTGACCCAAACCTCACCTTGTCGCGGATGGCCCGTCGCATGCATCTGCCCGAGAAGCGCCTTTCGACGGCTGTCAATCGCGCCACCGGGGCCAATGTCTCTCGCTACATCAACACATGGCGCGTTCGCCATGCCTGCAAGCTGATCGAGGACGGCGCGACTGTGACCAACGCGATGCTCGAAAGCGGATTCAACACAAAGTCAAACTTCAATCGCGAGTTCTTACGGGAAACAGGAGTCCCGCCAAGTCAATGGAAACCCGGCATGCAAACATCGTCGAACGTGACGCCGATTTCCAACGCGAGCAAAGGCACTTGAATGGGCAAGCGTCTGCACAAAAAACCTGCTGCCAGAATTGACTTGGCGAAAACGGTCGCCTTCGTGACCCGTTGGCCTTGCAGTTGAAACGTTGAAGGGTCTCGTTCCAAGAAACCTGGCCAAAACGACAATCGGTTTTGGCACGGCTCTTGGGCCGCGCACGGAACAGAGGACGTTCGCGCATAGGGCAGATTTCGGTACTTTGGGCTCATAGCAAACGTCGGCTTCGCGGACGAAGTGAGCTTTCCCTGCCGGCGCGCGAATGTCCGCTTCGCTCCGATTATTGGGGTTTAGAGGCGAACGCGGCCAGCGCTGCTCAACTACAGAGTTCTGCTTGTCAGCAGTAGGCCAGCGTAGCGCCAGTTGCCGGACGCGGGGGCTTTGTGCCCATGGCGTCTGCCTCCATGGCAGCGACGATCTTTGGCACATCGCGATCCAGCGCCATTGTCA
>JBCCRC010000015.1:0-61656 GCA_039208375.1 Pseudomonadota bacterium
CTGCCGGGCTTGGCTTCGCTGTTGGGCGCGACATGGGTCAGCCCACGGGCGATGCGATCGCGGTGATCGGCGATGGTTCGATCAGCGCGGGCATGGCCTATGAGGCGTTGAACAATGCGGGCACGGAAGGCCGGCGGCTTTTCGTGATTTTGAATGACAATGAGATGTCGATCGATCCGCCCGTCGGCGCAATGTCGCGCTACCTCTCCGGCCTTTACGCCAGCCCCCAGGGCGCGGCGCTGGAACGGATGGCCGAAGGGTTTGAAGCGGCGCTGCCCGGCCCGTTCCGCGAAGGCGCCCGCCGCGCCCGCCAGCTTGTGACCGGCGTTTCGGGGGGCGGGACGCTTTTTGAGGAACTGGGCTTTACCTATGTCGGACCGGTCGACGGCCATGATATGTCGCAGCTTCTTCCTGTGCTGCGGGCCGCCCAGGCGCGGGCCTCCGGGCCGGTGCTTATTCACTGCTGCACAGTGAAGGGAAAGGGCTATGCCCCCGCCGAAAGCTCAGCCGATAAATACCACGGTGTGGCTAAGTTTGATGTGGTCTCGGGCGCCCAGAAAAAGGCCAAGGCCAACGCGCCGAGCTACACGAGCGTCTTCGCCAGCGCGCTGACCCAGGCCGCCGAGACGGACGCAAGCATCGTGGCGGTCACCGCGGCGATGCCCTCGGGCACCGGGCTGAGCAAGGTGGCCGAGCGTTTCCCGGCCCGCGTCTTTGATGTGGGAATTGCAGAGCAGCATGGCGTGACATTTGCCGCCGGCATGGCCGCTGCGGGCCTGCGCCCGTTCTGCGCGATCTACTCCACCTTCCTGCAACGCGGCTACGATCAGGTGGTGCACGATGTGGCGCTTCAGGGCCTGCCTGTGCGCTTTGCGATCGACCGGGCTGGGCTTGTGGGCGCAGACGGGGCCACCCATGCCGGCGCCTTTGACATCGGCTATCTTGCGAACCTGCCGGGCTTTACGGTGATGGCGGCGGGTGACGAGGCGGAACTCATGCATATGGTCGCCACGGCGGCAGAGTTTGATGCGGGGCCGATCGCCTTCCGCTACCCCCGTGGCGAAGGCGCGGGCGTCGAGCTGCCCGACCGCGGCGTTCCGCTCGAGATTGGCCGCGGGCGCGTGTTGCGCGAGGGCACGGGCGTGGCGCTTCTTAGCTTCGGGGGGCATTTAAGCGAATGCCTTGCGGCGGCTGAAGAACTTGCCGCCCAGGGCGTGTCGGCCACGGTGGCCGATGCGCGCTTTGCCAAACCGCTCGATACCGATTTGATCGCCCAGCTTGCGCGCCACCACGAAGCGTTGATTACGGTAGAGCCGGGGGCCACGGGGGGCTTCGGTGCGCTCGTCCTTCACCATCTGGCCGAGACGGGGCAGCTCGATTCTGGCCTCAAGATTCGCACGATGACCTTGCCAGACCGGTTCATCGATCAGGCCAGCCCGGCCGATATGTACGCCGCGGCCGGCCTTACGGCGCGTGACATTGCGGGTAAGGCCGTCGAGGCGTTGGGCGCTGTTCGGCTGGGCCTGGGCGAGCGCGCGTAGGCGCGTTGGGTGCGCCGAGGCGCGGTTGCAGGGCTTACGTCTTCACGCGGGCGCTAATGCATCGCAGCATTTGCGCTGTGGGCGCTTTGTTTCAGCTTGCGGCCGCTGTGCCAAGTTGCGCATCACCCGGCTCCTCCTCCTGAAACCCAAGAAACGTTGCCTTGGCAGACTACGGGTGACCGCCGGTCAGCGCGTTGCGTGGCAGACCTAAATCCTTCTCTAAGGGTGTTCCCAGACATTCGGTTCGCCCGTCTCGGCGCCGGCGGTCGAGCGGCGCTGCGGCCCGCAACGGTTCGATGCATTCTGCGCGAGGGGCTGGACTGAACCGACCCCTTACCCTCTGCGCGGGGTAACACACCCCGAAACGGCGCAAGCCGCCGGCGGCGCGGGTCCCCGATCCCGGCGGGCGTTGGATGCATCGTGGCACGGTGCAAAGCCCCGCGGCGACCCTTGGTTTGGCGCAGATGCGCTACACAGGACGTGCCCGAGGCAACATCCCGCCAGACTATCAATTTAAGGCGATGGTCATTCCGTCTGCCGAAGGCGCTTCGGTCAGGCGCGCACCAGGCGGCCGAATATCCGATCCTTGTGTTCATCGAGGTAGATGCGGAGCCACGGCGTAAACCGCTCGGGCCAGCGCACAACTTCCGCGGCAAGGTCGTAAAGATCCACCCAGCGGGTTTCGGCGACCTCGTCGGGGTTTGGCGCAACGCGTAGTTCCGGCCCCGCTTCGGCGAGGAAGAGGTCGACAACTTCGTGCTCGACCATCCCGTTGCCCACGTTCGCGCGATATTCAATCCGGTCCCGATGCGCGGGGTAGAGCTTTGTGATCCCGAGCTCTTCCCGCAACCGGCGGATGGCGCAATCCACAGGCGCCTCATCCCATTCCGGATGCGTGCAGCAGGTGTTCGCCCAAAGCCCCGGCGTGTGGTACTTGCTCGCGGCCCGCTTCTGGATCAGCACCGCTTCGCCCCGCATCACGAAAACCGACACGGCCTTGTGGCGCAGGCCGCGTTGGTGAACTTCCAGCTTGTCAACGGGCATCAATTGCCCGTCCACCCATGCAGGGATCATGATCGTCATGTAAACGCTTCCGGAACGATCCGTGTGAGGTGCGCAAGGTTCTTAAGCCCGATCTTCAGGTGCGCCAGGGGACGTGCCCGGACGAGCTTTTTGTTCATATACGCCTCAAAGGTCAGGCGCTGCACGTCGACATCATGACACAGCGACACAAAGCGTTCCCGCCGTTCGTCAGACTTGTAATAGGCGTCCTGCATTGCGCGGAGCACTTTGAAGACGGTCTTGTGCTCTTTCATGAAGAGCTTTCGGGCGAGCTGCAGGTCGCGCACGCGGCCCGAGGCCAGCGTCGCCTCCGCTGCCATCGCCGCCACTCGGCCGCCGACCATGGCGTAATAGATCCCCTCGCCCGACGAGGGTGCGACAACGCCGGCGGCATCGCCGGCGAGGACGACGTCCTTGCCGTTATCCCACCGATCGAGCGGCTTGAGGGGGATCGGCGCGCCTTCCTTGCGGATCGTCTCGCAGCTGTCGAGGCCGCTTGCCAGGCGCAGGTCCGCCGTCGCCTTTTTCAGATCAACCCCATCTTTGCCGGTTCCCATTCCGACCGAGGCCTGATCCCCATGCGGGAACACCCAGCCGTAGAAATCGGGAGAGATTGCACCATCGTAGACAACGTCGCAGCGTTTGGGATCATAGAGGTTCGTTTCGCCGGGAATATCTTCGGTGGAGTTCCGGCCTTCGGGCGCCTTGATGATCTCATGATACGCAATCACGTACGGGATCTCCTCACCGCCAGGCACTTCCTGCCGCGCGACGTCAGAGCGCGCGCCGTCCGCGCCAATCACGATCTTGCCGGTCAGACGCACTTCGTTGCCGCTGATCTTGTCGCGAAACACCACATGGGTGCCGTCGCCATCGCGCTCGATCCGCTTGAAGGTGCCGGTATTGCGATGGGCGCCGGCGCTGACGGCGCGGTTTCGCAGAAATTCATCGAAATGCTCGCGGTCAACCATGCCCACAAAGCCGTTCTCGATCGGGATATCGACATGGCGATGGGTAGGCGAGATCATCCGCGCGGTGTTGATCTTCGCCACAAGCTGGCTGTCGGGAATATCGAAATCCTCGATCAGCCGCGGCGGGATGGCCCCTCCGCAGGGCTTAATCCGGCCCGATCTGTCGATGAACGCGACGTGCCGCCCTTCGCGGGCAAGGTCTTCGGCTGCCGTGGCCCCGGCGGGCCCGCCGCCCACAACGATGACGTCATAAATCATGGATCATTCTCCTGGAACGAGTTGGGCAGTGGGTGCGGTGCGCCCGGCATCAAGGATACGCGCGGCCATGGCCGCGGCGACAAGGAACAAAAGGGCTTCGGCGACGAAGACGGTGCCGAAGGCGGAGGCATCTGTCATCTCACGGCGCAGCAGATCGGCAATCGCGGCGCCCAGCAGGCCGCCAAAACCCGCGGCGATGGCTTGCGCGGCACCCCAAAGGCCCATGCGTGTGCCTTCGCGCCGCCCGCGCCCCTCACCGGCGAGCCCCATCATAGAGCCGATGGCGGCAACCGCGAAAATGCCGTTGAAGATGCCGAGCGCCACGGCCGCCGGAACCAGAGCATCGATCCCTGCGGCGCCGATCCAGGCAATCGCGACGAGTGCGGCGGCAGAGCCCAAGCACCCTGCAATCACCCAGCCGCGCAGCGATCCGATCCGCAGCCCTGTCGCCGCGATCCCCACAGTGAGCATGCCGAGGAAAACGCCGCCGTTTTGCGCGCCTGAAAGCGCGGTGGATTGGCCGGGAGAGAAGTTGAAGACGAGGCCCGCATAGGGCTCTAAAATCAGCTCCTGCATGAAATAGGCGGTCATCGAGAGAAAGACGAAGATGGTGAAGTTGCGGGCCCGGCGTTCGCCCCAGACCTGAGCAAACCCTTCGCGAAACGAAGCCGTTTCGGGCTCTGGCCGCGCGGCAACGCGGCCCTCAACGCCGGCAACCGCAAGGCAAGTTACCCCGAAGGCGATAAGCACGACGATGCCCACGATCTGGATCAGTCGCGCAGGGGTGTAGGGGTCAAGAAACGCGCCCACGGTTGCGGCCGTGACAGCGATGCCGAACACCATCATCAGCCAGGTGATCGTCGCGGCCGCGGCCCGGCGGCGCGGCGCAGTTGCTGTGGCCAAAAGGGCCAGAAGCGAAGTTCCAGACGCGCCGACACCCAGACCGATCAGCGTATACGCAAAGATAGAAAGTGCGAGACCCGCGCTAAAGCGGGCCTCAAGCACCGGAATGGCCGCCGAGGCCAGCCATGCGCCCAGGCCCAGCACCGCCATACCGCCGACGATGAAGAGCGTTCGGCGCCCGCCCTTATCGCTCATGAAGCCCCAACTGGGCCGCGTGATCTGAATGCCGTAATGCAACGCCACCAGAAGGCCGGGCAGCACGGCGGGCAACAGAAGCTCTACCACCATCAGGCGGTTCAGCGTGGACGTCGTTAAAACGACAATGGCACCGAGCGCCATCTGCACGAAGCCCAGACGAACGATTGCGAACCAGCTCAGCGTCATGGCGTGGCCCCAAGCGTACGGATTGCAAAGGCCGCCACCATCATACCAGCCACGTAGAGCGTAACGCCCGTACCGTTGTACCATGGCGCCTTGGCCCGAGGATCTCGGAGCATGATCCGCATCGCCGCAAATTGGGCGAGGAGCAGAGCCGCGATCGCCAGCGCATGCCACGGGCGGCCCCAGATGAAGAGCATCGAGATCACGATCATCTGCGGTAGTGCCATACCGATACACGCGATCTTGGCGGCCACTTCGGGGCCAACTGTGACGGGAAGCGATCGCACGCCCATCTGCCGATCGCCTTCAAGCGCCTTAAAATCATTCAGCGTCATGATCCCGTGGGCGCCGAGGCCGTAAAGAACGGCGATTGAGACCACCTCAAAGGAAGGGGCGCCAAGCGTCAGCACCGCCGCGCCGGTAAACCAGGGCAGTGTCTCGTAACTCAGGCCCACGAGGCCCGGCCCCCACCAGCCGGAGCGCTTGAGCCGAACGGGCTCTGCCGAATAGGCCCAGGCGGCGAGGATGCCCACCACCGTGGCGCCAAAGCCCCAGGGCCCAAGCTGCCAGCCGATGCCAAGCGCGAGGCCAGACATCGCAAGCGCCACCCATAGCCCCCAAAGCCCGGGCACGCGGCCAGACGGGATCGGGCGATCGGGCTCGTTGATCGCATCCACATGCCTGTCGCACCAATCATTGGCTGCCTGGCTCATCCCGCACACGATCGGCCCGGCGAGAATGATGCCAAGGATCACGAGCCCCCATTGGCCTTCGGGCCATACGCCCGAGGATACGACGCCGCAGAGATAGGCCCACATGGGCGGGAACCACGTTATGGGCTTCAACAGCGTCAGCAGTGCGGCGGGCTCGGGCCAGCGGCGACTTTGTATATCATGAGTGACAGTCATTAGTGTCAGGCTAAATTGACAGTTTGAGTCGCACAAGCGAAATCGGCCGCATTGGCACGGTCACTTCGTCGCCCCCTTCGGTGCGAAGTGTGATTCTGATCGAAGCAATGAGAAAGCGCCCAAAACCTGGGCGGGCCGTTCGCGTCGACGCCAAAGATGCCGGCCTATCGCAAAGGCCTGGAATTCTTGAAAGAGTGGCGCGGCTTAGTTGGGGTCGCGGTGCAGCAACCCGTATTTTCTAAGCTTGACGTATAGGCTTTGGCGGCTGAGCCCCAGCATCTCTGCCGCCGCAACGCGGTTGTTGCGCGTCAGCTCCACAGCGGTTTCGATGCACATCTTCTCCACCACATCTGTGGTTTCGCTGACAATATCTTTCAGCGTGGCCGATCCCACAAGCTCCATCACACTACGCACGCCCTCATCGCTGACAGCTACGCCTGGCCGCCGTACGGCATCCACCCGGCTGGCGTCGCGGATCACGAACACGAGTGCCGGCTGTGAACGGTCATTGAGATAGGTGGCCGAAATCTCGACAGAAGTTTCGCTGCCGAAGTCAGACGTGAGCTTGGTTGCGTAAAGGCTCATGTGGCCAGACCGCGACGCGTTATCGATCATCACTTTCGCGTCGACGGACCCGCGTGCCAGAAAATCGGCAAGCGGTTTGCCCCGTGCAAGCGTTACATGGGCGATATCGACAAGGTTAAGGAACGCCTCGTTGGCGGCCTGGATCACCCCGTCACGATCGGTGAACACGATCGCATCGCTCCCCTCTTGGTACAGGGCGTTGAGGTTTTCCGTCAGTTCGTCGGTAGACTGCTCGATTTCCTCGGCATTCTGAAGGCGGCATAGCAGGAAACGCTCGCCCGCCGCGCGGAAAATCACTGGCGATACGGCAAGCCGCTTGCGTGTGCGCCGTGCGATGAGTTCTATCGGCTTGGTCCGTTCCGAGATCGCCATGTCGGCCAACTGGTCGATCAATTCACCCTTCCGCTTGGCATCAAACTCCTGCGCAAACCCGCTGTTCTGTAGGTCGGGGATGCTGGCACCTAGTAGGCCCGCCGCCATCGAGTTGAGATCGGTGATGCGGCCAGAGGACATTGCGATGAACACAAAAGCCTCGCGCGAGGCATCCATCACAACGCGAAAGCGTGTGTCGTATTCCCGCTGCTCTTCGTAATCACGCTCCAACGCAAGTTGCGCCTTCACGAGTTGCTGCTGCATTTCTGCGATCGGGCGCAAGTCACGCCCCAGCATTAAAAGCGCGCCGTCGGGGCCGATTTGATGCAACGTGTAGCGGATCGGGAATTCCCACTCCCCGCTATCGGTGTGGTTCAATTCCATCGGGCGAGCGTCACCACTGCCAGTGGAAAAGGCGGTAAGCTGCGCGTCGAGTTTCGCAACACTCTCCGTTGCGAGGAAATCGCGGATATCGCGACCTTCCCAATGGTCGAGGTTGCGGAACTGCTGATGCGCCGGGTTCACCAATACGCTGAGGATATGGCCGATGTCGGAGATGACGATGCCGATGTCGCCGGCCGTGGAAATGATGTCGCCCAGAACATCTGGGGCGATCAACGGGATAGAGCCGCTATTCCAGTAGCGCGTTCCCCGGCTGCTCATCTTGTCGGCCTTGCTGCGATCAGGCTCATCATCGGTTACGCCGATGCTGCGCGTGGCCTTGCGCCTTGAGGTGAAATCGTCAGACCGCATAGGCGCAGTGCCTCAAATGCGTCCGAGCTTGAGAAATCTGCACCAGTTAGCCTCTTCACATCCAGCCCGCTGCCGCAAACCGCACCGCCCACAGCTATGGGCAGCTTGCCTTTGCTGGCCGCTCTGGTTTTTTCAACCAAATCGCGCACTTCGGCAAGTTTCTCGACAATCGCGACGGACAGAAGCATAGCGTCGAATGATCCTTCGGCAACAATTCGGGCAATGCTCCGGGGCGTTTCGCCTAGGCAGAGGCGCACTGACACGCCAGCACGGCGCAGTTGCTCTGTCATCACCATTGCGCCCAGCGTATGAAAATCATCCGCAATCACCGCGATCAGGATCGAGGTATCATCACTGTCGCGTTGGGGTGGGCTGTAGTTGGCACGTGCCCAAAGCCGCAAGGCCCGTTGCAGGCGGGCGACGGAGATCGTGACATCGGCAAAGCCGATGCCATCGCTGCACCACGCCTCACCCAGTCGGCGCGCAGCTTCCGGCACGTAGAAGCCAAGCACTTCGTCGGCGGGGATGCCGGCTCGCGGAATGGCCGCAAGCGCTTTATCTATAAGTGTGTCGTCGGGATGTAGCGCGGCCTTGATAAGATCGCCCACCAACCGCTCAGACAAAACCGGCCGATCATTGCTGCGTTTTGACGCCAATGCCATGATCGCCTGCGATGCAAGCGTTTCGACAGTGGCACCGGGGGCGCCATCTTGCGTTCGGCCGGTCTTCTGGGGGCGGTCGGTCATCAGAACGATCCTCTTGGGCTGTGCCCGACGGTCGGTAATCGACTCACGGATGCCCAAACTCTCCCGTACACTTCCCCACGCGGCACGGATTGTCAAAGAAAATTGACAGTTTTTGGCCCGTTTCCGCCGAAAAACCTCGGAAATCGGCGGGAAAATCGACGTGATATTAGGGATTTATTAAGCTGTCACGCCTTTCTCGCGGCGTCCGGCAGATGTCAAATCTACAGAGGAAAGAAGTGTAAATTAGAATTGACACTTTGAGATTTACAGCGCTACTCTTCTCGGGGCGGATACCGCCAGGGAGCTGTTTATGCCAAACACCGCAAGCCACGTGGCTCAGTCGCCGCGCCTCTATACAGAGGCAGAGCGTGCGCGCCGTGATGCAACGGTCTGGACGATCGTGCAGGGCGTTTTGGCACCGGCGCAATTCCTGGTGTTTGCAATCTCCCTCGCCCTCGTCGCCCGGTATTTGTGGACGGGTGAGGGCTACCTCGCCGCGACGATTTCCATCGTGGTCAAGACGGCCTTCCTCTACGCGATCATGATCACCGGCTCGATTTGGGAGAAGGTGGTGTTCGGCAAGTGGCTCTTCGCCCCCGCCTTCTTCTGGGAAGACGTTTTTAGCTTCGTCGTAATCGCTCTGCACACCGCATATTTGTACGTACTTATAATGGGTTCGCTCGATTCGACTGGGCAGATGATCGTGGCTCTTGCCGCCTATGCGGCTTACGTGATCAATGCCGGCCAGTTCCTTTGGAAGCTGCGCATGGCACGGCTTGAAGGGGAGGTCGCGGCATGAACGACGCCTCTCCAATCGCCCCCGCAGCGGGCTGCCGCAAAACCCCCATATTGAAGGAGCGCGGGCAGCGCGAGGTGTTCTGCGGGCTTACCGGTATCATCTGGCTGCACCGGAAGATGCAGGATGCGTTTTTCCTCGTCGTGGGTTCGCGCACATGCGCGCATCTTCTGCAATCGGCGGCCGGCGTCATGATCTTCGCCGAGCCCCGTTTCGGCACCGCGATCCTCGAAGAATCGGATCTCGCCGGGCTTGCCGACGCGCATGAGGAATTGGACCGGGAAGTGGCCCGCCTGCTGTCACGCCGGCCTGACATCCGCCAGTTGTTCCTCGTCGGGTCCTGCCCGTCTGAGGTGATTAAGCTTGATCTGGAACGGGCGGCGGAGCGGCTAACAAAGAACTACGCCCCCCATGTGCGAGTTCTGAACTATTCCGGCTCTGGGATTGAGACAACTTTCACGCAGGGCGAAGACGCCTGCCTTGCTTCGATGGTGCCGGTGCTGCCCGACACCGGCGCGCGCGAGCTTCTCCTCGTCGGCGCCCTGCCGGACGTGGTGGAAGATCAGGCGCTTGGGCTTCTTGAGGCGCTGGGTATTGGCCCGGTGCGCTGCCTGCCCGCCCGCCGCGCCGATGATGCGCCGGGGATCGGCCCGAAGACAGTCTTCGCGCTCACCCAGCCGTTTCTGGGCGATACGCACGCGGCGCTGGAACGCCGCGGCGCGCGCCATATCCCGGCCCCCTTCCCGTTCGGCGAGGAAGGGACGACCGCGTGGTTGCGCGCTGTGGCCGCCGAATTCGGCGTCTCTGAAGCGTTGTTTGAGGAAGTCACCGCCGCCCCGCGTGCCCGCGCCCGGAAGGCGATTGCCGCACAGGCCGCGGAACTCGGCGGCAAGTCGGTTTTCTTCTTTCCCGACAGCCAGCTTGAAGTCCCGCTCGCCCGTTTTCTCACCCGCGAGTGCGGGATGGAGGCGATCGAGGTGGGATCGCCCTTCATCCACAAGGGCCTTGTGGGCCCCGACCTTGAACTTATGGCCGAGGGCCCCGTGATCTCCGAAGGCCAGGATGTGGATCTTCAGCTTGATCGTGCGCGCGCGGCGCGGCCCGATCTAACCGTTTGCGGCCTGGGCCTGGCCAACCCGCTCGAAGCCGAAGGTTTCGCCACCAAATGGGCGATCGAGCTCGTCTTCACGCCGGTGCATTTCTACGAACAGGCGGGCGATCTGGCCGGCCTATTCTCCCGCCCCCTCCGCCGCCGCGCGAAGCTGAAGCTTGGGGCCGCGGAATGAAGCTGACGGTCTGGACATATGAGGGCCCGCCCCATGTGGGCGCGATGCGGGTGGCCACGGGCATGCGCGGGCTGCACTACGTGCTTCACGCCCCCCAAGGCGATACCTATGCCGATCTACTCTTCACCATGATCGAGCGACGCGATCACCGCCCCCCCGTGACCTACACCACGTTCCAGGCGCGCGATCTCGGCTCTGACACAGCGCATCTCTTTAAGGATGCCTGCCGCGACGCATACGAACGCTTCAAGCCCGAGGCGATCATCGTCGGGGCCTCCTGCACCGCCGAGCTGATCCAGGACGATCCCGGCGGGCTTGCCGAAACCATGGGCCTGCCGATCCCTGTGATCCCGCTGGAGCTTCCGAGCTATCAGCGCAAGGAAAACTTCGGAGCCGATGAGACGTTCTTCCAAATCGCCCGCCACCTTGTGCGGCCGCAGGAAAAGACGGCGCAGATCACTGCCAACCTGATTGGCCCCACGGGCCTTGGCTACCGCCACCGCGATGACATTGAAGAAGTGACGGCGCTGCTTCATGATCTTGGCATCGGGGTCAACGTCGTCGCCCCGATGGGCGCTGCACCTTCAGATATCGCGCGGCTTACGGCGGCGCATTTCAACGTGCTGATGTATCCCGAAACGGGCGAGGCCGCGGCGCGCTGGCTCGAACGCGCTCATGGCATGGCCTATACCAAGACGGTGCCCATCGGCGTGGGCGCCACCCACGACTTCATCGCGGAAGTGCGTGGCCTGGCGGGGGCCACTGGCGTGGCGGACACTTCGCGGCTGCGCCTGCCCTGGTATTCGAAATCGGTCGACTCCACCTACCTCACCGGCAAACGCGTGTTCCTTTTCGGCGATGCGACCCATGTGAAGGCCGCCTCTCGGATCGCGCGGGATGAGATGGGTTTCGAGGTGGCGGGGCTTGGTTGCTATAACCGCGAGTTCGCCCGCGACATCCGCGCACTGGCGCGGGAGTTCGGTACCGAGGCGCTGATCACAGACGACTATCTTGAGGTTGAGCGTGCCATCGAAACCGCGCAGCCCGAGATGATCCTCGGCACGCAGATGGAGCGTCATATCGGCAAGCGCCTGGGCATCCCCTGCGCCGTGATCTCGGCGCCCGTGCATGTTCAGGATTTCCCCGCCCGCTATAGCCCGCAGATGGGTTGGGAAGGCGCGAACGTGATCTTCGATACCTGGGTGCACCCGCTGGTGATGGGGCTCGAAGAGCATCTGCTGCACATGTTCCGCGAGGATTTCGAATTTCACGATGAGGCGGGGCCAAGCCACCACGGCGGGCATGCGCCCAGAGCCGTTGGCGAGGCTGCGGGTGAGCCAGCGGAGCGCCGGAGTGTTTCCGAAGAGAAAACGGATGACGTGCCGGTTGTGCAGACAGACGGCTCGGTCCTTTGGATGCCGGATGCGGAGAAGGAGTTGAAGAAGATCCCCTTCTTCGTGCGCGGCAAGGCGCGGCGGAACACCGAAACCTTCGCGGCCGAACGCGGCGTGCGCGAGATCAGCGTCGAAACCCTCTACGAGGCAAAGGCCCACTATGCGCGATGACAGCCATATCACCGGCTATCGCGTGGTGATCGTCACGCTCGATGCCCATGCGGCGGGCCCGGCCGCGCGGGTTTCCGAAAAGCTCGGGCTGGAGTTTCCGGGGCTTTCGGTTACCGTGCACGCAGCGGCGGAGTGGGCCGAAAACCCTGCAGCGTTGGATTTGGCGAAAGACGCGGTGCGCCACGCCGATATCGTGGTGGCGAACCTTCTTTTCATCGAAGAACACATCACGGCGATCCTGCCGGAGCTTGAGGCCCGCCGCGATCATTGCGATGCGATGATCGGGGTGATCGCCGATCCGCAGATCGTGAAGCTGACGCGGATGGGCGAGCTGGATATGGCCAAGCCCGCAAGCGGGGCGATGGCGCTTCTCAAACGCTTGCGCGGATCTTCCAAACCCTCTGCCTCATCCGGCGAAAAGCAGATGAAGCTGCTGCGCCGCCTGCCGAAGATCCTCAAATACATCCCCGGCAAGGCGCAGGATCTGCGCGCCTGGTTCCTCACCATGCAATACTGGCTGGGCGGATCCGACGATAACGTTGAATCGATGATCCGCTTCCTGCTGTCGCGTTACAGCCATGAAGATGCCTGGCGCGGCCGCACCGCCGCGGCGCCGATCGATTACCCCGATGTGGGGCTTTACCACCCCGATCTGCCGGGCCACCACATCACCACTGATCCCGCCGCCCTTCCAGGGCCCGATGCGCCGGTGGCCACGGTGGGGCTTTTGATGCTGCGCTCCTATATCCTGGCCTCCGATGCCGCGCACTACGATGCGGTGATCCGGGCATTCGAGGCCAAAGGCATCCGTTGCCTGCCTGCCTTCGCCGGCGGGCTCGACGGGCGCCCTGCAATCGAGGCGTACTTCCGCGGCAAGGTGGATGCGCTCGTCTCTCTTACCGGATTCTCGCTTATTGGCGGGCCGGCCTACAATGACAGCGACGCGGCTGTGGAAATCCTGGCCGATCTCGACGTGCCCTATATCGCCGCGCAGCCCTTGGAGTTTCAGACGCTCGGCCAATGGGCGGCGTCCTCCGGGGGCCTGGGCCCGGTGGAAACAACAATGCTCGTGGCCCTGCCCGAAATCGATGGGGCGACGAACCCCACCGTGTTTGCAGGCCGCCACGGTGATACGCCTTGCCACGGCTGCGCCCATAACTGCGCGCCGGCCTCGACGACCCGCGCCATGGCGCCCTGCCGGGAGCGTGTTGACGTGCTGGCGGAAAAGACGCTCCGGCTTGCCCGCCTGCGCCGGATGAAGAATGCCACGAAGAAGGTCGCCATCGTGCTTTTCGGCTTCCCGCCGAATGCCGGGGCGATCGGGACGGCAGCTTACCTTTCGGTATTTGAAAGCCTTTTCAACACGCTCCACGCGATGAGGGATCGTGGATACGATCTTGAGTTGCCCGAAAGCGTTGAAGCGCTGCGTACGGCCCTCTTGGAAGGCAACGCCGCGCAGTATGGGCAGGAGGCCAATGTAGCCGCCTTCGTCGATGCCGACACAATCGTGCGCACTACGCCGCCCCTCGCGGCGATCGAAGAGGTGTGGGGGCCTGCGCCTGGCCGGATCCAATCCGATGGGCGCCGGGTCTTCGTGCTTGGCCGCGAGTTCGGCAATGTGTTTGTCGGTGTTCAGCCCACCTTCGGCTACGAAGGGGATCCGATGCGCCTTCTCTTCGAGGCGGGCTTTGCGCCTACCCACGCTTTTACCACCTTCTACCTTTGGCTGCGCAACACCTATCAGGCCGATGTCGTTCTGCATTTCGGGATGCACGGGGCGCTTGAGTTCATGCCCGGCAAGCAGGCGGGGCTCGGTGCGCGGGATTGGCCGGACCGTCTGATCGGCGAAATGCCGAACGTGTACCTTTACGCCTCGAACAACCCCAGCGAGGCGACGTTGGCCAAGCGCCGCGCCAATGCAGTGACAGTCACGCATCTGACCCCACCGCTTGCGGCATCTGGCCTCTACAAGGGGTTATCGGAACTGAAAGACAGCCTGGCGCGCTGGCGCGGGCTGGCGCCCGAAAGCGCAGAGCGCGCCGACCTTGCGGCGCTGATCGGCGATCAGGCCGCCGCTGTCGATCTGGATGGGGCGGAGCCAGAGGCGCTTTGGCTGAAACTACTGGAAACGGAAGATGCGCTGATCCCGGACGGGCTTCACGTGGTGGGCCGCGCGATGGACGATGCCGCGCGTGAGGAGCATCTGCGTGTGATGGACGCGGGCGATGACGAAACTCGTGCGCGCGTCTCAAGCCTTCTGGCCGAAACCAACGAGCTTCCTGCGATCCTTCGCGCGTTGGAAGCCCGTTACATCCCCCCAGTGCCAGGGGGCGATTTGATCCGCTCGCCCGATGTGCTGCCCACGGGCCGCAACATCCATGCCTTCGATCCCTTCCGCATGCCCACGGCCTTCGCGATGCAGGATGGCGCGAAACAGGCGCAGCTGCTGCTCGACACCCATGACGGCCTGCCGCGCACGGTGGCGCTGGTGCTCTGGGGTTCTGACAATATCAAATCCGATGGCGGCCCGATCGCTCAAGCGCTGGCGCTCATGGGCGCGATGCCCCGGTTTGACAGCTATGGAAGGCTTTGCGGGGCGGATCTCGTGCCGCTGGAGGAGCTTGGGCGCCCGCGCATCGATGTCGTAATGACGCTTTCGGGCATCTTCCGCGATCTTCTGCCGCTGCAAACCCGGATGCTGGCCGAAGCCGCCTGGAAGGCCGCCACGGCAGAGGAACCGGCGGAGCAAAACTTCATCCGGGCGCACGCACTGGCCTATGCCGAGCAGATGGGCGTGGATATGGAAACCGCTTCGCTGCGCGTGTTCTCAAATGCCGAAGGTGCCTATGGCGCGAACGTCAACGCGCTTGTCGACAGTTCCGCTTTTGGTGACGAGGACGAGCTTGCCGATGCCTACGAGGCGCGCAAGAGCTTCGCCTATGGCCGAACGGGCAAGGCCGCGGCCAACGCCGCGCTTCTGCAGCGCACGCTGAAAGACGTGGACGTGGCCTACCAAAACCTCGAATCCGTGGAATTGGGGGTGACAACCGTTGATCACTACTTCGACACGCTCGGCGGCATAAGCCGCGCGGTGAAACGCGCGCGGGGCGAAGAGGCGGCGATCTATATCTCGGACCAGACCCGCGGCACCGGCAAGATGCGCACACTTAAGGATCAGGTCGCGCTTGAGACCCGATCGCGCAGCCTGAACCCAAAATGGTTCGAAGGCATGCTGAAGCATGGCCATGAGGGCGTGCGCCAGATCGAGGCGCAGGTCACCAACACCATGGGCTGGTCGGCCACGACAGGGCAGGTGGATCCCTGGGTGTACCAACGGATCAGCGAGACTTTCGTGCTGGACGAAGAGATGCGGCAGCGGCTTGCGGCGCTGAACCCCAAGGCCTCGGCCCGGATGGCGAACCGTCTGCTCGAAGCGAACGACCGCAATTACTGGGAGGCGGATTCTGAGACGCTTGAAGCGCTGCAGGACGCGGCCGACGAACTTGAAGACCGGATCGAGGGGGTCGCAGCGGAATGAAAACGCGTTTCAACAGCACCGTCCCCTGCGGCGGCCGCCCGTCGGCCCTGAGTATTTTTGCTAAGATGAAGGGCGCGGATATGCCCATGATCGGAGGTGCGGCATGAGCCCGCTTGATGCGAAATCCCCCCCCGCAGCGCGGGCCAATGAACGTGAACGTGCGGGGCTGGAGGCCCGAGGGCTGGTTCAAAGCCCGCCTGTGCTGAAGGGCGAGGACGGCGAGGGCTCGGTGCAGGTGCACCAAGAGGCCAACCTCAAGATCGACGGTGCGAAGGTGTTTTCCGTCTACGGAAAGGGCGGGATCGGGAAATCGACGACCTCGTCGAACCTGTCGGTGGCCTTCAGCCAGCTTGGCAAGCGAGTGCTGCAGATCGGCTGCGACCCCAAGCACGACTCCACGTTTACGCTGACTGGTCACCTGCAGCCCACCGTGATCGATATCCTCAAGGATGTGGATTTTCACGCCGAGGAGCTGCGTCCGGAGGATTTTGTCACCGAAGGCTTCAACGGCGTGATGTGCGTGGAAGCGGGCGGCCCGCCCGCCGGCACCGGCTGCGGCGGTTACGTGGTCGGGCAGACGGTGAAGCTTCTTAAACAGCACCACCTTCTGGAAGACACCGATGTGGTGATCTTCGATGTGCTCGGCGATGTGGTCTGCGGCGGGTTCGCAGCCCCTCTGCAGCACGCCGATCGCGCGGTGATCGTGACCGCCAATGACTTTGACTCGATCTATGCCATGAACCGCATCATCGCGGCGGTGCAGGCGAAATCGAAGAACTACAACGTGCGTCTTGCGGGCTGCGTCGCCAACCGCTCGCGCGAAACGAACGAGGTGGATCGCTATTGCAAAACCGTCGGCTTCCGCCGGATCGCTCACATGCCCGACTATGACGCGATCCGCCGCTCACGGTTAAAGAAGAAGACCCTGTTCGAGATGCCCGATGACGAAGATATCGTCATGGCGCGCGCCGAATACATACGCCTGGCCGAAACGCTCTGGGCGGGCACCGAGCCGCTCGCGCCCGCACCGCTGCCCGACCGCGAGATCTTTGAGCTTTTGGGCTTCGATTGATGGAGCGTAGCCTAACATATAATGGCACGCGCGCCCGGGTGGCCGATTACTTCGATCGCACGGCGACGCAGACCTGGGCGCGGCTTACCTCTGACGCGCCCGTCAGCCGGATCCGCGAAACCGTGCGCGCTGGCCGCGACCGGATGCGCGCGGTGATGCTGTCGCGCCTGCCCGACGATCTTGCGGGCGCCCGCGTGCTCGATGCTGGCTGCGGCGCTGGTCAGATGACGGCCGAGCTTGCGGGCCGCGGCGCCGATGTAACAGCCGTCGATATCTCTCCCGCGCTGATCGACATAGCCCGCGAACGGCTTTCGCCCGAGCGACGCGCGCAGGTGCGCTTCGAGGCCGGCGATATGCTGGATCCGCGCCACGGGCGGTTTGACTACGTGCTGGCGATGGACAGCCTGATTTACTACGGCCCCGAAGACATCCGCGATGCCGTCGACGGGCTGACGGAGCGAAGCGATGGCGCGGTTGTCTTCACAGTAGCGCCGCGCACGCCGTTTCTGATGGCGTTCTGGCTGGCGGGCAAAGCGTTCCCGCGTTCCGACAGATCGCCGGTGATGATCCCCCACGCGCCCGCAGCGCTTGCTCGCCGTGTTTCGGGCCAGCTTTCCCCGATCGAGCGGGTGCAATCGGGCTTCTACATCTCCCACTGCCTGGAGGTGCGGCCATGATTGTGACCCGGGCCATGGTGAAGAAGCTTTCCACCACATTCCTGCCTTTTGCCGACGCCGCATCCGAGGCCCTGCCCTTGCCGCAGCTTCTGCGGCTCGCGCTGTTTCAGGTATCGGTCGGGATGGCGACGGTGATGCTGCTCGGCACGTTGAACCGGGTGATGATCGTTGAGCTTTCCGTGCCGGCGGTCATCGTGGCGGTGATGATCGCGCTGCCGGTGCTGATCGCACCGTTTCGCGCGCTTCTCGGCTTCCGCTCCGATACGCACCGCTCGGCCATCGGATGGAAGCGGATCCCGTTTCTGTGGTTCGGCTCGCTCTGGCAAATGGGCGGCCTCGCCGTGATGCCATTTGCGCTGATCGTGCTCTCAGGGGATCAGACGATGGGCCCCGCTTGGGCTGGCGAGGTGCTCGCCGCGCTCGCCTTCCTGATGACGGGCCTTGGCATGCACATGACCCAAACCGCGGGCCTTGCACTGGCCGCGGACCGTGCGACGGACGAGACGCGGCCACGGGTGGTTGCCCTTCTTTACGTAATGTTCCTGATCGGTATGGGCGTGTCGGCCCTGATTGTGGGTTGGCTTTTGCGCGATTTCTCGGCCCTGCGGCTGGTGCAGGTCGTGCAGGGGGCGGCGCTGCTTACCCTGCTGATCAACCTCGTCGCGCTTTGGAAGCAGGAAAATGTGCGGCCGATGAGCGCCGAGGAGCGCGCAGCCCCGCGCCCGCGTTTTGCCGAGGCCTGGGCGGATTTCGCGCAAGGCGGCGATGCGGGGCGGCTTCTCGCCGTCGTCTTCCTCGGCACAATGGCCTTCAACATGCAGGATGTGCTGCTTGAGCCCTATGGTGGCGAAATCCTTGGCCTTTCGGTGGCGGCAACCACTGTGCTGACGGCGCTTTGGGCGGCAGGCGCGCTTGCGGGCTTTGCGCTGGCCGCGCGCTGGCTGGCACGCGGGCTTGACCCCTATCGCATGGCATCTCGCGGCATTCTGGTGGGGATCGCGGCGTTTTCGTTCGTGATCTTCGCAGCACCCATGCATTCCCCGGCGCTGTTCTATGTGGGTGCGGGCGGCATTGGTTTGGGCGGTGGGCTTTTCGCCGTGGCCACGCTCACAGCGGCAATGACGATGCCGGCGGGCGGGCTTGCAGGCCGGGGCCTTGCGCTTGGCGCCTGGGGCGCGGCGCAGGCGACCGCCGCGGGGCTGTCTATCGCCCTTGGCGGCGCGCTTCGCGATGGTGTGAACGCGCTCGCAGAAGCCGGCGTGCTCGGCGCAGCGCTCAACGATCCGGCAACGGGCTATTCCGCCGTCTACCACCTTGAAATCGCCCTTCTTTTCGCAACGCTTGTCGTGCTGGGCCCCCTGGTTCGGCTGTCGTTTCTTCATCCGCAACCCAACACCTTGGAGGACGGCAAGATCGGCCTTGCCGACTTCCCAACTTAACCCCCGGAGGTACAACCCATGGTTGGTGTCAACTTCTTCGGAAATGTCGATCTGGCGAGCGTCAGTATCTGGCTTTTCTGGATCTTCTTCGCAGGCCTGATCTACTACCTGCAGACCGAAAACATGCGCGAAGGCTATCCGCTGGAAGATGAGGACGGCAACGTGACCCCCAACCAGGGGCCGTTCCCGGTTCCAAAACCGAAAACCTTTCACCTGCGCGACGGCAAGGGCGATCTGACGGTGCCTTCGGCTGAAAACGAGGCCGCGCACCGGCGCTCGGATCTTGCCTTGGCGCGCACGGCAGAGGTGGGTGGCTTCCCGCTTGCCCCCACAGGCAACCCACTGGCCGATGGCGTTGGCCCCGCATCCTGGGTGCCGCGCCGCGATGAGCCAGAGCTTGACGGGCACGGCCACCCAAAGATCACCCCCATGGCGGGGCACGAAGCCTTCTTCGTGTCTGCGGGCCGGGATCCGCGCGGCCTGCCGGTTCTGAGCCGCGACGATCAGGTCGTGGGCCACATCACCGAGATGTGGATCGACGCTGCCGAGCACATGGTGCGTTACCTTGAATACGAACTGGCCCCCGAGTGGGGAACGGGCAAACGCCTGGTTCCGATCACGTTGTCCCGCGTGAATGAGAAGTGGGTAATGGTGCGCTCGCTCAACGCCAAGGATTTCGGCGGCGTGCCCACAATCGCGGGCGCCGAGCAGATCACCAAGCTCGAAGAAGAAAAAGTCTCCGCCTACTACGCCGGCGGCACGCTTTATTCCTGATCACCCGCGCGGGCGCCCGGGAGGGGCGCCCGCGCTGAACGCAACCCGGGAACCGTAAGAGGCACCAGCCATGCCGCACGACGACGACTTTACAGTGGAGCCGATCAAGGGCTTGCCGGAGCGCCCGCCATCGGGCGAGGAAATTCTCTGGCAGGGCAAGCCGCGCGTTTACGCGCTGGCCCGCGAGGCAATGAGCCTGCATTGGGTGATCGGATACTTCGTTTTCCTCGCCTTCTGGCGGGTGGGTGTCTCATCAGCCGGGATGCCGTTTTCAGAGGCTTTGGTCCTTGGCGTGCCGTTCGTGATCCTTGGCGCCGTCGCGGCCGCAATGATCCTTGGCCTCGCCTGGGTTCTGGCCCGTACGACGGTTTACACGGTGACGACCTCGCGCGTTGCGCTTCGGGTAGGTGCGGCGCTGACCGTTACCCTGAACCTCCCTTTCAAGCGGATCGCTTCGGCCGATCTGAACCTGCGCCGGGATGGCACTGGCACGATTGCCTTCGACACCCTGGGCGAAACCCGGCTGAGCTACCTCGTGCTTTGGCCCCACGTGCGGCCCTGGCACATGAAGAAGACGCAGCCCGCCCTGCGCGCGATCCCCGATGCCGAACGGGTGGCGCGCCTGATCGCGGCCACAGCGGAAACCCGCGTGAGCCAACCCGAGATTAGCCTCAATCCGGACGCTGCCGCGCCGGTTGCGGCGGAATAGGAGGGCCCTGCCATGGCACATGGACGCACGCAAACCGGCCTTTATTTCGACGCCGAGCGCCGCGAGATGCAGCGGCGCGATAAGGATATGATCCCCAAGCGCCTCGTCTACGCGATGTTTGGCCTTGCGGTTTCTGCCCTGGCGATCACCAGCTTTGCAGTAATCACCGACCGGCCCCAGGTGGGCGTGCCCCACGATGCGCCGATCGTTGCAACCCACGAGGTGATCCTCGAAGGCGAAGGCAATGCCGCAAAAGTAACAACCTCCGCAGGCGAAGTGCTTCTCGATAGCGAGCAAGGCGCCTTCGTCACGGTAATCCGTTCCGGGCTTGAACGCGCCCGCCTTGTGCACCGGGTTGAGGGCAACCCCCCGGTCACGATCACCCAGTTCGAGAGCGGCCGCATGTCGCTCTTCGATCCCGCAACCGGATGGCAGGTGGAGCTGTCGTCATTCGGCCAGGGCAACAAGGCGCATTTTACGCGCCTCTTTTCGCAATAATCGAGAGGGAACCGATTATGGGACTTTTGACAAAAGAATATGAAACGGTGCCGTGCACTGTGGAAGTCAGCCACAAATTTGAAAGCCTTCATGCCCATGTAAAATTCGAGAACGGGGCGGTGATCTTCCCCGGCGACGAAGTACTGGTGAAGGGCCCGCCGGTAATGGCGCCCTACGGCGAAGTTGTCGTCGAAGAGCGTGTGGCGCGGATCACCCGGGCCAGCAAGCTTGAACAGCTTTGGACCAGGATGACCGGCGATTTCGAATTCATGGAGCTTTGCGAATTTTCGTTCTCCGAGGAGGCCACGCTATGAACGTTCAAGCCCCCACCCACACCGCCGATGCCACCACCGTTGAGGAAGGCCTCGCCATTCAGGAGGCCCAGGCGGTTATCGACAGCGAAAGCGCAACCGCCGTCGCGATGCAGGACACCCTGCTGACGCCGCGCTTCTACACCACCGATTTCGATGAGCTTGACGCCATCGATGTGAGCCCGGTGCGCGAGGACTGGGATAAGCTGATTGCGCAAATGGTGAGCGACCCCAACAAGGGCCATTTCCGCAAAAACGAGGATTGGGACCGCATTGATTGGGAGGGGATGGACCCAGAGCTTCGCAAGGAGTTCATCGATTTCCTGATCTCGTCCTGCACCGCCGAGTTTTCGGGCTGTGTGCTCTACAAGGAAATGAAGCGTCGCGGGAACAACGCCGATATCACGCAGCTCTTTCAGCTGATGGCCCGCGATGAGGCCCGCCACGCCGGCTTCATAAACGATGCGCTGCGCGAAGTGGGCGTGGCGGTGAACCTTGGCTTTCTGACTCAGAAGAAGAAGTACACCTACTTCCGCCCCAAGTTCATCTACTACGCCACGTATCTCAGCGAGAAGATCGGCTACGCGCGTTACATCACCATTTTCCGGCATCTCGAAGAACACCCCGAGCACCGGTTCCATCCGATCTTCAAGTGGTTCCGCGAGTGGTGCAACGATGAGTTCAGCCACGGCGAGGCCTTCGCCCTTCTGATGAAGACCGACCCTAAGCTGACCACCGGGCGCAATGTGCTTTGGATCAAGTTCTTCCTCACGGCCGTCTATTCCACGATGTATGTGCGCGACCATCAGCGCCCGGCCTTCCACGCCGCACTGGGTGTGGATACCGATTGGTACGGGCAGGAGGTGTTCCGCAAGACCAGCGAAATCTCCCGCCAGGTTTTCCCGATCACGCTGGATATCGACCATCCGCGCTGGATGCCGGGGCTGAAGCGCTTGCAGAGGGCTTCGGTTGATCTGGATGCCGCGAAGAAGCGCGGCGGCGCAGCGGGCTTCCTTGGCAAAATCAGCGCCGGCGCGCGCGCGGCGGCCGCGTTCGTTTCGCTCTACACGATCCCGGCCAAGCGCCACACCGTGCCCGAAAACACCCGGTTGGAGCCTGCGTACTGATGTTTGCCAACCCCTGGATCGCCGCGCTCATCGCGCTTTTCATCTGGTGGTTTTCCACCGGGGCGATCCTGTGGGTTGTCAAAGGCGCCGATGGCCGGGGCCGCGACGGGCATCTATGGTCCGTTCTCCTCGGCCTGCCGCTTCTTCTGGGCGGCGTGTTCGGCATGGCCACATCCTTCGCCGATCCAAGCGTGGCGGGCGCCTACCTTGCCTTTTTCTCGGCGCTGGCAATTTGGGGCTGGATCGAAATCGCGTTTCTCTCCGGCATCATCACCGGGCCGAACCGCTATACCTGCCCGATCGGCACCCCGCCCTGGGAACGCTTCATCCGCGCCTGGGGCACGATCGCCTACCATGAAATCCTGCTGGTCACAGTGCTGGGCCTGATGCTTTGGCTCGCCCGCGATGCCGCGAACGCCTTCGCGGCGTGGACGTTCGCGGTTCTTTTTCTGGCCCGGATCTCGGCCAAGCTGAACCTGTTTTTCGGGGTGCCGCGGATCAATATCGAATTCCTGCCGGAGCCGCTGGCGCATCTTCCCAGTCATTTCCGCACAGCAAAGCTTAACCCCGTTTTCCCGATTTCGGTCACCGCACTTACCTTTGCCGTGGCGTGCTGGCTTGAGCGCCTATACGTCAGCGCCACGCCCGGCGAAATCGTGGGCTTTGCCTTGCTCACCTCACTTACCGCACTCGCGCTTCTGGAACACTGGCTGATGGTGTTGCCGCTGCCGGATGCGAAACTCTGGCGCTGGATGATCCCGGCGCCCAAAACCACACCCAAGCGACTACTCAGAGAGGACGGCCATGGACTTTGATGCGCTGTTTACCAAGCAGATCGACGCGCTCAAAGAGGAGGGGAACTACCGAATCTTCGCAGAATTAGAACGCAAATGCGGGAAGTTCCCGCGCGCCGACAACCACCACGAGGGCCGAAAACGCGAGATCACCGTCTGGTGTTCGAACGACTATCTTGGCATGGGCCAGCACCCTGACGTCGTTCGCGCCATGGTGCAGACGGCGGAGACCTGCGGCACCGGGGCCGGCGGCACCCGCAACATCTCCGGCACCAACCACCATCATCTGGTGCTCGAACGCGAATTGGCGGACCTGCACAACAAGGAAGCGGCGCTGCTGTTTTCTTCCGGCTACGTGTCGAACTGGGCCGCACTGTCCACGTTGGGATCGCGTCTGCCTGACGCCGTCATCCTATCTGACGCGCTAAACCACGCCAGTATGATCGAAGGCATCCGCCACAGCCGCGCCGAAAAGGTGATCTGGCGGCACAACGATCCCGAAGACCTCGATCGCAAACTGGCCGCCATCCCCGCGCACCAGCCCAAGATCGTGGCTTTCGAGAGCGTCTATTCGATGGACGGCGATATTGCGCCGATCCGGGAGATCGTCGAGGTGGCCGAGAAACACGGCGCGATGACCTATATCGACGAAGTGCATGCAGTGGGCATGTATGGCCCCCGGGGCGGTGGTGTGGCCGAGCGCGAGGGGCTGATGGATCGCATCACCCTGATCGAAGGCACGCTTGGCAAGGCCTTCGGCACGTTCGGCGGGTACATCACCGGATCAGCGGCGCTGTGCGATTTCATCCGTTCCTTCGCGAGCGGCTTCATCTTCACCACAGCATTGCCCCCAGCCGTGGCCGCCGCTGCAACTGCCTCGATCCGTCACCTGAAAACATCGGAATTCGAACGCCTTAGGCAGCGCCGCCAAGTGGCAAAACTTCGCGGGCACCTAGATCGAATCGGCATTCCGCACCTGCCTAATCCGAGCCACATCATCCCCGTGATGATCAAGGATCCGGTCAAATGTCGCATGATCTCCGACATGCTTATGGAGGACTGGGGGATCTATGTGCAGCCGATCAATTACCCCACGGTTCCGAAAGGCACGGAGCGGCTTAGGATCACGCCGTCCCCCCTTCATGGCGACGATGATATCGCATATCTCGTCGAAGCTTTGTCAGAACTCTGGAGCCACTGCGCCATGGCGCGGCAAGTTGCGTGACTTTAATGCGCTCAGTGCTTTACGCGGGATTTGAGTGCATTAGGTTCCGCCTCGGAATTTGAAGGGAGACCACTATGAACAAGCTTTCGATTGCTGCAGCCATCACGCTTCTTGGCGCGGCTCCGGCCTTTGCCGAAGGGCACGCATCGGGGGATGCCGCCGCCGGCGAACAGGCGTTCAGCCAGTGCCAAACCTGCCATGTGGTGGTGGATGCCGAGGGCAATACGCTTGCCGGCCGCAACGCGCGCACCGGCCCCAACCTTTACGCCGTGTCCGGAAAGCAGGCGGGCATCGTAGAGGGCTTCCGGTACTCCGATTCAATCGTAGAAGCCGGCGAAGCAGGCCTTGTATGGGACGAAGAGAACTTCGTCGCGTACGTGCAGGACCCCACGGGCTTCCTGCGTGAGTACCTCGATGACAATCGTGCCCGGGGCAAGATGGCCTATAAGGTGCGCGAAGAGGCGGATGCGGTAAATCTCTATGCTTACCTTGCCTCGCTTGCCCCAATTGAGGGCGCCGAAGGCGAAGCCGAGGCCGAGGCCACCAACTAACCTAGCCTCGCGCACCGGCATGTTTTGACGGCCGCCCCAGACGGGGCGGCCGTTTTCGAATCCGCCCCTTCCCGCGCGCCCGCTGATCCGCTATCAGGCGCCGGTATTCGGAAAGGAGAGCCACATGGGCTATCGGATCGCCGTCGCAGGCGCCACGGGCAACGTGGGCCGCGAGATGCTCAACATTCTGGCCGAACGCCAGTTTCCCGCCGATGAAGTGGTTGCGCTGGCTTCGCGCAAATCGCTGGGCACAGAGGTGAGCTTCGGTGACACAACCTTGAAGACAAAAGACCTCGACACCTTCGATTTCGAGGGGTTCGACATCGCGCTTTTTGCGATCGGGGCTTCGGCAACAAAAACCTATGCCCCGCGCGCGACACGCGCCGGCTGCCTGGTGATCGATAACTCATCGCTCTACCGCTACGAGCCCGATATCCCGCTCATCGTGCCGGAAGTGAACGCGCACGCGATCGAGGGCTTCCGCAACCGAATGATCATCGCCAATCCCAACTGCTCCACCGCGCAGATGGTGGTGGCGCTCAAGCCGCTGCATGATCGCGCGCGGATCAAGCGCGTTGTCGTTTCGACCTATCAATCCACCTCCGGCGCCGGGAAAGAGGGCATCGATGAGCTTTGGGATCAAACCAAGGGCCTCTACGTGCCTGGGCAGGAGGTTGAGGCCTCAAAATTCACCAAGCAGATCGCATTCAACGTGATCCCGCATATCGACGTGTTCATGGACGACGGATCGACCAAGGAAGAATGGAAGATGGTGGCGGAGACGAAGAAGATCATCGACCCATCGATTAAGGTCACGGCTACATGCGTGCGCGTGCCCGTCTTCGTTGGCCACTCCGAGGCGGTGAATATCGAATTTGAGGATTTCCTGGATGAATACGAGGCGCGCGACATCCTGCGCCAAAGCCCTGGCATCCTAGTTGTCGATAAACGCGAGGATGGCGGCTATATCACGCCGGTCGAATGCGTCGGAGAATTCGCCACCTTCATCAGCCGTATCCGGCAGGACAGCACGATTGAGAACGGGCTAAACCTGTGGTGCGTGAGCGACAATCTTCGGAAAGGCGCCGCTCTCAACGCCGTGCAAATTGCAGAGCTGTACGGAAACCGGGTGCTGCAGGCGGCGTAAAACAGCCGCCACTGCCCCGCACAAAAGGAATCACTTGCGCGGCGCTGCACGATTGCCCGCGCAAGCGCCAGTTACGGTTGCCGATTTTCCCGTCAGCCCGGCCGGTTTGCGCGGATTGTGCCCATTGTGGCAACGGCTCAAACAATCCATGGCCGCGATTGGCCCCAAAAGCGGCGAAATCGCCAATATCCACAATTTGACCGGAAAAAAGTTCGATTCCTGCCCGAATCCGAAAACAGCGTTACTCGTATCAATAGAAACCAACCCGAACGGGAAATGCAGAATGACCGGCGTTGCAGATCTACATCGCACCAATCACCACGCAGATAAGCGTGGGTTTGCTGGTGGTGTGCTGACAGATGTGCAGCTCGAAACCCGGCGCCGCCCAAACCCCGTTCACCTCAACGAAAAGGGTAACGACATGACCTCGAACATCCTCAAGTTCCCCTCGGGCCCGCGCGTGAGCCGCGTGCTGACCCAGGCAAAAGACGCCACCATCATCTCGCTCGCCACGGTGCGTGAGAAGACGCGTCATTCGGCACAAGCCCGGCGCGATGGCTTCCTGCCAGCAGCATAAGACCTTCCCAAAAGAACCCACACACCCACAAGTAACGAGTGTTCTCTGATTGCGTGCTCAAACAATCCCAAGGAGAACCAGACGATGACTGCCGACCTCACTCAAAAAGCCCGTGAAAACCGTAAAGCCGCACTTGAGTATGTTGCCGTTCGCCGCAGCAAGCTCGTGTCGCTGAGCGAATTCCGCACCCGCGAACGCACTGTGAGCCGCCCGCTGATGGGCTTCGTCTCCACGCGCGCGAGTGATTTTGCCGCCTGATAGCTGGATTAAGATCTCTGCTGGCCGCGACCAAACCTTGCTGATCTTTCCCAAACCCTCGTGCAGCGAGGCGGCTTGAACTCGGATCGCCCCCCTCCAGCTCCTCCCGGCACGGGCCGGCCGCACTGGCCCGTGCCGCCTTTAAAACCGTTCGGCGCGCAGCACCTCGCAGTCGCTGACCGACACCACACCGATATGACGATCGACAACGGCGAAGGCCGCATCGAGCAGTCGGTCAAGCCGGTCGGGGCGGATGAGGCAAACAACAGCTACCATCCCCCCCGCCCGGCTGACCTGGCCCTCCCGGCTCCATCGCCCGGATCGGCCTGAACCGCCCAAGACGGGTAGCACGGTGAACCCTGTCACCCCGGCATCGCTGAGCGCGGTTGTCAGGCGCCGCTCCATCGGCGCTTCGATCAGGATCTCCACACGCTTGGCGCTATGCGTCTCCATCCCAGTTATCCTCCCAAAAGTGCTGCCGCCACGGCGGCGTAGATCGGAATGCCAAGCGTCAGGTTGAACGGGAACGTGACGCCCAGCGAAAGCGTGAGATAAATCGAGGGGTTGGCCTCTGGCAGGGCCACGCGCATCGCGGCCGGCACTGCGATGTACGATGCCGAGGCGGCAAGCGTCATGAACAGAACGACGCCGCCCATCGAAAGCCCAAGAAGCAATCCGGCGATCAGGCCGAAGACACTGCCCACAAGCGGCATCGTCAAGCCGAACATGACCGCGCCCATGCCAAGTACGCCGCGGCTTTCCCGCAAGCCGCGCCCGGCCACCAGGCCCATATCAAGCAGAAATAGGCAGAGCACACCCTTGAACGGGGCCACAATGAAGCTTTCGATTTCGCGCAAGCCCTCCTCGCCCGTCACCCAGCCAATGATGAATGAACCGATCAGCAGAACGATTGAGCCGTTTAGCAGGATTTCGCGCCAAAGGCCGGAATCCATGTCCGTGCGCGCCCCGCTGCGCGACACCAGCCAAAGCGCCGACAGGATCGCCGGCGCCTCCATCACCGCCGCAACGGCCACCATGTAACCTTCTGAGGAAACCCCGCGCCCGGTGAGAAGCGACGTTGCGGCGACGAAGGTGACAATCGAGATAGAGCCATAGTGGCCCGCAACCGCGGCGGCATCGAGGGTGCTGAGCCGCGTGAGCAATCGGATCAGGCCAAAGGCAACGAAGGGGATCGCGGCGGATAGCACGAGGCCCGCCAAAAGTGAGCCCAGAAGCGTGGCATCCACCCCATGCGCGGCCACGCCGGCGCCGCCCTTAAACCCGATGGCAAACAGCAGGTAGATCGAAAGCCCCTTTGCAACCGCCTCCGGGATCGACAGATCGGAGCGGGCGAAGGCTGCCGCGAGGCCCAGCGCGAAAGACAGGATGATCGGGGAAATGAGGTTTGCGGCGGCCAGGCCCAGAACGTCGCCCATCACCGATCTCCTTTCAGCCCGCGATCGCGCACCCATAGACCGCTGCTGCAAAAAACAAAACCCGCTGTTCGGGTGATCGCCAGAGCGGGATCAACGATTTTTTCGGGTTAACGCGATTAGGTCGCGCCACGAACAAGATTAGGAGAGTCGTTTTGCCCCCAGTGAGCCATCTGCACCATCTTGAACCGCCACGGTTCGACAGCCGCCGCGTGGCGGCGCTTGTCAGTGAATTTGGCCAAGCTGGGGCAGAGCGGCTCGTTGGCCGCGCACTGGAAGAGCTCGCGGTGAAGCTCAATCGCGTTGAACGCGCGCACCGCACGGGCGACAGCTGCCGACTTGAAAACGCAGCACGTGAACTGGCGTTGATTGCGGGGCAGGTGGGGCTTGTCTCACTTTCAGAGGTTGCACACCATGTCATGGTGTGTTCGGGCCAAAGCGATCTTACGGCGCAGGATGCGGTGACGGCGCGGCTCATCCGGCTTGGGGAACGATCACTGATGTCGGCTTGGGAGCTGCATGGCGCCCATAGCTAACGCGTTTTCCCTCTTGGGTGGCCGTGAAGGATCGCCAAGGCGCTGATCCGGCGAGGTATTTCCCACGTTTTCCGCTTTTAGAGCCCAGGCCCTTCGCACTAGGGTGTCCATGGGTAACCGGAGGATGCCATGGGCCCGCTTACATTCGCGCCGCCGGGCGACGCGGCGATCCCGCTTTATGCGGTGGCGGCAGAAGACGTCGCTGCGTGGTGCGCGGGCCAGCCCGATGCGGTGGCGCAGTGGGCCAAGACAACGGGGTTTCGCGGCGGCGCCGGGCAGCTGCTGACTGTGGCTGCCGAAGATGGCACCGTCGCCGTGGCGGCAGCCGGGCTTGGGGACGAAAGCGCGCGTCGGCGCACCGCGTTTCATTTCGCAACGGCCCGAACAAAGCTTCCCGCCGGAACCTACCGGCTGGTGCACGACTTGCCGCCCTATCGCGCGGTGGAGGCGGCGTTGGGGTGGCTGCTCCAGGGTTACCGTTTTGGCCGGTATGCGGCGGCGGAGCCACCAGGGGCGCACCTCGTCGCCCCAGATGGCGTCGATACCGCACGGATCGAACAGATCGCGGCTGGGGAAGCGTTGACCCGCGATCTGATCAACACGCCTTCGGCAGATATGGGCCCCGCGGAACTCGCCACAGCGGCGCGGGATCTGGCGGAGCGGTTTGGTGCTTCATTCAGCGTGATCACGGGCGACGCATTGCTTGCCGAAGGGTTTCCGCTGATCCACACGGTGGGCCGCGCCTCGCCCCGCGCCCCGCGGCTGATTGATATCACATGGGGCACCGAGGGCCCGCGGCTTACCCTTGTGGGCAAGGGCGTGTGCTTTGATACAGGGGGGCTGAATCTCAAGCCCGGTGCCTCGATGGGCCTGATGAAAAAGGATATGGGAGGGGCTGCCACGGTTCTGGGCCTTGCGCAGATGATTATGGCGTCCGCCCTTCAGATCCGCCTGCGTGTATTGATCCCGGCGGTGGAGAACAGCATTGGCGGCGCGGCTTTCCGCCCGCAGGACGTGCTGACCTCGCGCAAGGGCTTGACGGTGGAAATCAACAACACCGATGCCGAGGGCCGGCTCGTATTGGCCGATGCATTGGCGCTTGCGGCGGAAGATGCGCCGGATCTTATCGTTTCCATGGCCACGCTCACAGGGGCGGCGCGAGTGGCGGTTGGCCCTGGCCTTGCCCCCTTCTTCACCGATGAAGAGGGCATCGCCACGGCGCTGGCGTCTGCAGGTGCAGTGGTGCGCGATCCCGTCTGGCGGATGCCGTTTTGGGATGGGTACGAAGCGATGATTGAGCCGGGGATCGCAGATCTCGACAACGCGCCCAAGGGCGGATTTGCGGGCGCAATCACCGCAGCACTGTTTCTGCGCCGCTTCGTGGGCGATGGCGCGCGTTATCTGCATTTTGACATCTACGGATGGCAGCCGTCTGCGGCGCCGGCGCGCCCGAAGGGCGGCGTTGGGCAAGGCGCTCGCGCCCTGTTCGAGGCCCTGCCTGAGATACTTGGGTGATGGACCGCCGGTTTGACCCCCGCAACGATCGCGTGGCCCTCGCCGGCGCGCCGGATCCCGGCGCCAGACGGGTTGTTGACGGTGAGAGCGCCAGTATTGGCGCGGCCGTGGCCGATTTGTGTGCGGCACCGAACGGGGCGCGAGACAGGCAGCTTGTCACTGGCGATGCCTTCACGGTGCTTGAACGCGATGAAGCCTGGGCGTTTGGCGTGGCGGGGCGCGACGGGCATGTGGGTTATGTAGCCGAACGCGCGTTGGCTGCTCCTACGGTGCCAACGCATTTTGTCGCCGTGCTGGCAAGCCACCGCTACAGCGCGCCCGAGGTAAAGGCGCTGGAACTTGGGGCTCTCTCCTTCGGGGCCCGCGTTGAAGTAACCGCCGAAAGGCCCAAACACTTTGAGCTCTCTGATGGCAGTTACGTGCCCAAACCGCACCTGCGCCCGCTCGACCGGACCCTGCAGGATCCGGTAACCGCTGCACAGCTGTTTTTCGGCGTACCCTACCTTTGGGGCGGCAACACCGCATGGGGGATCGATTGTTCGGGGCTTGTGCAGGCGGCGTGGATCGCGGCGGGCCGCGACTGCCCGCCTGACAGTGATCTTCAGGCCGAAGCGTGTGGTGCCGTCTTGCCTGAGGGCACGCCCTATGCCCGCGGCGATCTTTTGTTCTGGCGGGGCCACGTGGCGATAGCGGTGGATGGCGAGACGCTTATTCACGCAAACGCTCATCACATGGCGGTGGCTTACGAGCCGATCGATGCGGCCATCGCGCGGATCAAGGCGCAAGAGGGGCTTGACGTTACAGTGCACCGCCGCATGTAGGATTTTATGAAAAACCCTCTTTATTGCAGTGATTTATGCGGTTCTCGATCTGTGTTTGTCGCAGCTGAACGCTCTATTCGACGGCGCGAATGAGCTTGCGCTGCAGCACCCGCAGCACGGTGCGCAGATCGTGCCCGCGTTTCAGGATCTGCCCGTCCATGCCGATCACGGCATACATGCCCTGCTTGTCGCGCAGCTTGGGGCGCTTTTCGATCCGGTAGATGGGGTGCTCTGCAGCGCGGCGAAAAATCGAAAACACCGCAACGTCCCGCAGGAAGGACATCCCGTAGTCCCGCCACTCTCCGGCAGCCACCATCTGGCCGTAGAGCCCCAGGATAATGCCCAGTTCGGAGCGGTTAAAGGCAACTTGCGGGTTGGCGGCGGCATGAGGAAGCTGCCGATCGGGGTTGTGGGCATTCATGACACGAGAGTGACGAGTGCCCCCAATGAAATCAAGCCCTGCCCAGAAATCGCCGCAAAAACACCGCGGAATGGCGCGAACTGCTCCGCGATCCGGCCCCGTTTCTCCAGCAACTTCACATCATAGCGAGAAAAACGCTACCCCGGTGCTGCGGATTAACAGCCCCCACCCAGCCCGCGGCACCGGGGACCTAGACTCAAACCGCCCCCGTGGCGGTTTTTGTCTTTCGGCCCCCCAAACGGCGTTCAAACACCTCCGCATCGCGCGCCGCCATTGGGCCCAGCGCCCCATCGAGCCAACGCTCGGCGCCAGGTGACAACGCCCAATAGGCCTTAGCTGTAGCAGTAAGTGGATCGTCAAGCGGGCTGGTTTCTGGAAGAAATGCGTGAGGCAACGCTGGATGCCGCAAGACGATGCGCCGCCAGCGGTGAATGAGGGCCGTGCGAGCGGCGAGGGCGGTAAGCGGATCGGCGGGCGGGGCGGTCACATCCCCGATATCCGCTGCGATCATGGCAAGATCGTCGCGGTGGGTGGCCGTCAGAAGCGCTTCGCGTGCGGCTTCTGCAAGCGTAAGTGCCCCGGATTGCAGTAAAACATCAGGGCACTGGCGCAGTTTCGCCGCGCTGGGCCAGATCCATGTCTCCGGCGCAACCTGGATCGCCTGCGGCACGGGGGGGGCTGCGGCTACTCCCATTGCCCAAGGCTCTCCCGCGCCATTATCGGGAGCGGCGTAGACCCGCGCAACGGGTTCGGCAAACTCCGAAACGCCCTGTGCGCTGAGCCGATAGGCCCCGGTGCGCCCCGCGCCATCGCGCTCCAGCCAGCCGTCGCGCACAAGGCGTGAAAGCGCGGTTCGTACGGCACCGGCATCAATGTCAAGCTGCCCGAGGATTGTCTGCAACTGGCCGGAGGTGATGCGCCCCCCATGGGGCGCTACGCTATCGCCGAACACGGTGATGACGAGCGACCATGTGCGCACCCGCCCGCCCCCGTGCAGGCGCTCAATCACTGGCCTGAGCGTGTTCATCACCGCACAGTTCAGGCGGAGTGGGCGACCATCGTCAAGAGTTCGTATTCCGCAACGCGCGCATCGTCTTGATTGTAGAGCGTCGCATGCCAGGCAACTTCGCCATATTCCTGCGTACGCCGCGTCTTGCGCTTGGCCGTCAGGCGCACCCAGAGCCGGTCCCCGGGGCTGACGGGCTGTTCGAAGCGCAGGGCGTTGAGCCCGGTATTGGCCAGCACGGGGCCGGGATCGGGCTGCACAAAAAGCCCCGCGGCAAAGCTCAAAAGCAGGTAGCCGTGCGCGACGCGGCCGGGAAAAAACGGGTTCGCGGCGGCCGCGGCCTCGTCCATATGGGCGTAGAAGGTATCGCCGGTGAAATCGGCGAAGTGTTCAATATCGGCGAGCGTGACCTCCCGTGCAGGCGTGCGCAGGGTGTGGCCGATCGCGATCTCCTCGAAATGCAGGCGGAAGGGGTGCGGTTCCTTCACGTCTTCGGCGGTTCCGGGCACCCATTGGCCGGTGATGGCCGTCAGCATTCCCGGCGGCCCCTGCACGGCGGTGCGCTGCATGTAATGCAGAACGCCGCGCACGCCGCCCAACTCCTCGCCACCGCCCGCGCGGCCCGGACCGCCGTGGATCATATGTGGCAGCGGCGCGCCGTGGCCCGTAGCTTCGGACGCGCTGTCGGCATTGTTGATGTAGATGCGGCCATGCCACGCGGCGCTTTCCAGTGTGATCTGCCGGGCGACCGCGGGATCGGCGGTGAAGAGCGAGGTGACAAGGCTGCCGCCGCCCCGATTGGCCATGTGGGCGGCATGGCCAGTGTCGCGATATCCCATCACCGTCGCGACGGGCCCGAACGCCTCGATCGCATGCACATTGCGCGCGCCGTCAGGATCGGCGCAATGCAGCAGGATGGGCGGCAGAAAGCCCGTCTCTTCCCCAAACCCGCCGCTTTCGCCGCGATAAACCTCGCGCGCTTCATCGGCCAACCGTCCGCATTGTGCCACCACATCGGCGCGCTGGGCGGGGGAGACGAGCGCGCCGAGCCGCGTGCCCTCGGCCGACGGATCGCCGGGAACGGCGCGGGCGAGCCTTGCCGAAAGCGCCTCGATCACCGGGCCCGTGCAAGCACTGGGCACGATCATGCGCCGGATGGCGGTGCATTTCTGCCCGGCTTTCGTGGTGATCTCGCGCGCGGCCTCCTCAACGAAAAGATCGAACTCGGCGCTGCCGGGCGCGGCATCTGGCCCAAGGATCGCGGCATTCAGGCTATCCTGTTCGGCGATGAAGGCCGCGCCGGAGGCGATAAGCTCCCGCATCGACCGCAGGATGAACGCGGTTTGGGCGGAGCCGGTGAAACTTACCGTATCCTGGGGCCCAAGCGCCGCGATCAGGCCACCCGGGCTGCCAACGATCAATTGAACGGCACCTGCGGGCAGAATGCTGCTTTCCACGATCAGCCGCACACAGGCCTCGGCAAGAAAGGCGGTTTGGGTGGCCGGTTTCACGATGGCCGGAACACCCGCAAGGATCGCCGGCGCAAGCTTTTCGAGCATCCCCCAAACGGGGAAGTTGAAGGCGTTTATCTGCACCGCAACGCCACGCTTCGGCACCGCGATGTGCTGACCGAGGAAGCTGCCGCCGCGCGAAAGCGCCTCGACCCCGCCATCGAGATATACGTCGCCATCGGGCATTTCGCGCCGGCCCTTGGAGGCGAACACGAAGAGTGTGGCTATCCCACCATCGATGTCAAAGCTGCCATCCTTGCGCGTGGCGCCAGTGTGGGGGTTGAGATCGTAGAGTACCTCTTTCCGCGCATCGAGGTACTGCGCGAGTGCCTTCAGAAGCCGCGCGCGGTCATGAAACCCCATGCCTCGCAGCTCCGCGCCCGCCGCGTGCGCATGGGCCATAAGGCGCGCAGGGTCAGGTGGCGCTGAGCCTGCGCGGCCCATGGGCGCGCCCGTCACGGGGCTTAGAATTTCGCGGGCGGTATGGTCCGGTGGCACCCAAGCCCCGGCGACGTAACTCTGCGGCTCTAGCATCGGCACCTCCCTTAGAAGCAACAGTACCAACGCCACGTCTGCGCGCAACACTCTTGACCGTTCGGTCAGTTCTGTGCAGATCTGGGCGCAAAGGGAGGGCCGGGGATGACGCCGGAAGAGCGTGCCAGGCGTTGCGCCGATGCGATGTGGGCGAAGGATATCGCCTCGCGCGCCCTTGGCATGGCGATCGAGGCGGTGGGCCCCGGGCGCGCCACGCTTTCAATGACGGTGCGCGACGATTTTCTCAATGGCCACGGCATCTGCCACGGCGGGCTGATCAACACGCTGGCCGATAGCGCCTTTGCCTTTGCCTGCAACAGCTACAATCAGCTTTGCGTTGCCCAACACAATGCTATCACCTATCTCGCCCCCGGCCAGCCCGGCGAGCGGCTGACGTCCACGGCGCGCGAGGTTTCCCGCGAGGGGCGGAGCGGGCTTTACGATGTGCAGGTTACCGGCGGCGATGGCCGGGTGGTGGCCGAGTTTCGCGGCGCCTCGCGCCAGATCGCAGGGCAGCATTTCGAGGAACCGGCGTGAGTGCTGCCTATCTCTGCGGCGGGCTGCGCACGCCCATCGGGCGCTATGGCGGGGCACTGGCAGCCGTGCGGCCCGACGATTTGCTGGCCCACACGATCCGCGCGGTGGTGGAGCGGGCCGGGCTTGCGGCTGATGCCCCGGATGAGGTGATCGCGGGCTGCGCCAACCAGGCGGGCGAGGATAACCGCAATGTTGCGCGGATGGCGGCGCTGCTTGCGGGGCTGGCCGAGAGTGTTCCGGCCCTCACCGTGAACCGCCTTTGCGCCTCGGGCCTCGACGCGGTGGCGCAGGCGGCACGTGCGGTGCGCCTCGGCGAGGCCGATCTGGTGATTGCTGGGGGCGTTGAATCGATGTCCCGCGCCCCTTTCGTGATCCCGAAGCCTGAGACGGCTTTCACCCGACAGGCAGAGATTTTTGATACCACTATCGGCTGGCGCTTCGTCAACGCCACTCTCGCCGCGCAGTATGGCACCCACAGCATGCCGGAGACGGCCGAGAACGTGGCGGAAGAGTTCGCCATCGCGCGTGCAGATCAGGATGCCTTCGCCCTGCGCAGCCAGCACCGTGCCCTTGCGGCGAAGGCACGGCATAGCGAAGAGATCGTTGCGATCGAGGTGCCCCAGCGCAAGGGCCCGCCCCTCGTTGTGGCGGATGATGAGCATCCGCGCGCGACCTCGCTTGAAAAACTCGCGGGCCTTCCCACGCCGTTCCGCGAAGGCGGGTCGGTGACCGCCGGCAATTCCTCGGGCGTAAACGACGGCGCTGCGGCGGTAATTGTGGCGAGTGAGGCGGCGGTTGCGGCCCATGGTCTTACCCCGCTGGCTCGAATTACAGGTGTTGCCAGCGCCGGTGTGGCGCCTCGGATCATGGGTCTGGGCCCGGTGCCCGCCACACAAAAACTGCTCGGGCGGCAAGGGCTTGAGATTGGTGATGTCGATCTGATCGAACTGAACGAGGCGTTTGCGGCCCAGGCCCTTGCCGTGACCCGAGCGCTGGGCCTGCCTGACGATGCGGACCATGTGAACCCAAACGGCGGAGCCATCGCGATAGGGCACCCCCTGGGCATGTCCGGCACCCGGCTTGCGCTGACGGCCGGGCTTGAGATGGCGCGGCACGATCACGGTCGCGCGCTTTGCACCATGTGTGTGGGTGTTGGGCAGGGGATCGCGCTGCTTTTGGAGAAGGTGTGACGATGGAAGACCTGACGCCACGTAAGGAAGATCTTGATCCGATCGAGATTGCCTCCCGCGACGAAATCGCGGCTCTCCAGCTTGAGCGCCTGAAGCGCAGCGTGGCGCACGCCTATGAAAACGTGCCGCATTATCGGCAAAGCTTTCAGGCCGCCGGCGTGCACCCCGACGATCTAAAAGACCTTCAGGACCTTGCGAAATTTCCCTTCACCACGAAGGCTGATCTGCGCAAGAACTATCCCTTCGGGATGTTTGCCGTTCCCAAGGAAAAGATCGCACGAGTGCACGCCTCTTCGGGCACCACGGGCAAGCCCACGGTGGTGGGTTACACGACCGCCGATATCGACGTCTGGGCAAGCGTCGTCGCAAGGTCGATGCGCGCAAGCGGCACGCGGCCCGGCGATGTTGTGCACGTGGCCTATGGTTACGGCCTCTTCACCGGCGGCCTTGGCGCTCACTACGGGGCGGAGAAGCTTGGCTGCACCGTCGTGCCCGTGTCAGGCGGAATGACCCCGCGCCAGGTAACCCTGATTGAAGATTTTGCGGCCGCGACCATCATGGTCACCCCCTCCTACGCGCTCTCGATCCTGGATGAGTATCGCGCCCAGGGCCTCGATCCGCGGAAGAGCCCGCTGAAGGTGGGGATCTTCGGGGCGGAGCCCTGGACGAACGCCATGCGGCAGGAGATCGAAGCGGCGTTCGATATGCATGCCGTCGATATCTACGGGCTCTCTGAGATCATCGGCCCCGGTGTGGCCAACGAATGCGTGGAAACCAAGGACGGGTTGCACATTTGGGAGGACCACTTCTATCCCGAAGTGATCAACCCCGAAACCGGCGCGCCGGTGGATGATGGCGAGGTTGGCGAGTTGGTCTTCACCACGCTCACGAAAGAGGCGATGCCGATCATCCGCTACCGCACTCGCGATCTGACCCGGCTTTTGCCCGGCACCGCCCGTTCGATGCGGCGGATGGAAAAGATCACCGGGCGCAGCGATGATATGATCATCCTGCGCGGGGTGAACTTGTTCCCTACCCAGATCGAGGAACAGATCATGGCGCTGCCGGAACTGGCCCCGCACTTCCAGCTTGAGCTTTTCAAGGACGGTCGCATGGATGCGATGCGGGTGCATGTGGAAGCGCATAACGGCATTGCCGATCATGGCGCGCGCGTGCACGCTGGCGCGATACTTGCGGCGCGGATCAAGGACCGCCTTGGGGTGAGCGTGGGCGTTCAGGTGCACGATCCCGAGGGCGTGGCGCGCAGCCAAGGCAAGGCCGTGCGGATCGTTGACAACCGGGCGAAGGGCTAGCGCCGTGCCGCGTGGGATCGCCAGGGATCACGCCGAAAAGCGCACCGCGATCCGCAAGGCGGCTGCCGCCTACTTTGCCGATTACGGGTTTGACCGCGCGTCGATGGCCGGGGCGGCGCGGGCGGCAGGCGTATCCAAGGCTTTGATCTACCATTACTGGGCCAGCAAGGAGGATCTGCTCTTTGATATCCTCGAGGCGCACCTTGCCCGGTTGGCTGGGGTGGTGGACGAGTTGGGTGATGATCTGACAGGCCCTGACCGGCTGCGCGGCCTGATCCGGGCGATCCTGCTCAACTATCGCGACGCCGATCACGAACATAAGCTGCAGATCGATGCGCTGCACACGTTGCCGCCGGAGAAGCAGGCGCCGCTTATCGCCCATCAACGGCGTTTGGTAGCAGCGATGAGTGCGGCGCTTCAGGCTGCGGGGCCCGGGGCGCTGGAAAACGGGCGGCTGAAGCCCGTGACGATGTCTGTCTTCGGGATATTGAATTGGTTCTACATGTGGCACCGCCCGGGCGCGGGCATGAGCCGCGAAGCCTATGCTGATCTTGTGGCCGATTTTGTGGAGGGCGGGCTCAAGGGGCTGGCGGATACAAAGGCCGATCAGGCGAAGGCGCCCTGACAGAACCAGCCCGACGACATCGCCGCACCATGGGCATAGTAGAGCCAGAGGGTTTCACCGCTTTCCGTTGTGACCCGCCAGTAATCGCGCACGCCGGTGCGCCAGTCCGGCTCATCCAGCCACCATTCCGGCGCGATGCGTTCGGGCCCCGCGGCCGCCTTCGTTTCAAAACTGCGGCGGCGCCAGCGGAAGCTCAGCGGCAGAGCGGGGCTGTCCTCCGTCATCACAGGTTCCGGCCGCCAGAGCAGAAGCGGGCGCGGCACGGCCGCGGGCGCCCAGTGTTCGGCCGGGTCTGACCATGCCGCAGCCATCACCTTCGTGGCCTTCTCGGGGATATGGCTGTCAGCCGGGTGCAGCCGCGTGATCGCCTCAAGCCCCACCCGCGCGCCGAGCTTGCCCACCAGATCGTCCACCGCTGTGTTGGCCGCGGCGCGGGCGCTCACCTCGCCCGACACCTCGATATGCCCCTTGTGCTGGCGGGTGTGGAGCGGTTCGGTAATCGGCGCGGTCAGGCGCACACGGTCGATCCCGAAGCCCGCATCTATATCGGCGATCTTCATCGCCAGAAGCGGGCGGATGCGATCGGGCGCGGCGGTGGGGCGGGCGAGGCCCACCTCAACCCATTGCATCGTGTGATCGGCGCGGTGGCATTCCATCCGCACCCGCCGTGCGCCGCGCCCCTTGGCCACGAGCTGTTCCGAAAGCCGGGGCAGAAGCCGATCGATCGCGGCCAGAATATCGTCTTCGAGCCCGATCGGATCGGGCAGCGTAAGGCGCACCGCGAAATGCATGGGCGGCTTGGCGGGTGAAATCGGCTCCGGCTCCACCCCCAGCGCCTGATCGAGCCGCTGCACCAGCGCGCGGCCGAAGCGGCGGCCGAGCGCGGCGCGGGGCTGGCCCGCCAGATCCTCGATCCGGCGCAGGCCAAGACGTGTGAGCTCGGCCACCGTTTCCTCTTCCAGCCGCAGCGCGGCCACGGGCAGGGCTGCGATGGCCGTACGGGTTTGCCCCTGCGGCGCAATCGGCACGGCGCGGTTTTCGGGCGCTGTTGTCTGCGGCAATGGCCCGCCCTTTTCCCAATGCCGGCGCTTGGCGGCGCGTGACCGGGTGGCATAGGCCTCCTGATCGATCGCGTCGCCCGATCGGGCAAGCGGCGCGGGCTGGCCCGCAAACCGCGCCAGCGCCCAGGCCGCGCCGGGCGTATCGGCAATGCCCGCCTGAACCGTCAGCCCTAGCCGGGCGCAATCTGCGCTAAGCTCGCCGATCAGCGCAGCCTCGCCGCCGAAAAGATGCGCACACCCCGTCAGGTCCACGATCAGCGCATCGGGCGCTTCCTCGGCCACCCAAGGGCTGAACTTGCCCACCCAGCGGCGCAGCGTGGCCAGAAATGCGGCCTCCGCCTGCGGGTTGCGCAGGCGGGTGACAAGCTCGGGGCACATCGCGCGCGCATCTCGCAGAGGCTGGCCGCGCACAAGCCCCGCGGCGCTGGCCGCGGCCGAAAGCGCGGAGAGAAGCTGCATGTTCCCGCGATCCTCGGCCACCGCGAACGGCGCGCTTTCGAGCGACGGATCCTGGCGGATCAGCCGTTCGGCGCCAAGGCGCGGGAACCACAGCGAAAGAATGCGGCGATGGGGCATGGCAGCAGCAGATGTTCTTGTTACGTTCTAATCTAGGTCGACGCCCCCAACGAGTCGAGTCTCCCAGGGATTTGATGGCTGCGCCGTGCGGGCCTAAATGTTTCAGGTGATCACAGCGAGGCTTTGATGCACAGACAACTTGCCCTTGCCGCCGCGCTGGCCGCGGCTGGAACACTAGCGCTGGCCCATGCGGGCGTCGAAGATCCCGATGTCATGGCCCGGATGCATTCGATGAAGGACATCGCTTCGGCCAACAAGGCGGTGGGTCTGATGCTTCGGGGCCAGGCCCCCTTTGATCCTTCCGTGATTGCCCAATCAGCGAAAATCATCGCGGTTGAAAGCGCCCGCATCCCGGTGCTGTTCGAAAGCCAGGCGGACGATCCGAAATCCGAAGCGCTGCCGGCGATCTGGGAAAACTGGGCGGATTTCGAGGCCAAGGCCGAGGCCGGCGTTGTAGCCGCCGAGGCGCTTGGTGGGGTGCAACGCGAGGCTGAGCTAGCCCCCGCCTTTAACGCGGTGGGGAAAACCTGCAAGGCCTGCCACACCGCCTACCGTGAGTAATTGCGCCTAACGCAGATCGTTTACCAGACGCTCGGCAAACCCGTCGATCAGCGTTTGATAGAAGGTTTCCGTCGGGATTACCGCAACTTGCTGCCCTTCTCCCAACTGCCCGCCGCCCTGTGCCGCGCGGATCTTAAGATCATAAAACTGGCTTTTGGTTTTGTCGGTAGGATGGGTGACGTTGATATCGCCCGCCAGCACCGATTCTTCGCCCAACGCGCCTTGGAACCCGCTGGCAAGTGCCACCTCATCGATATCGATGCGGATGCGGCTGCCGCCTGGGTCAAGCCGGTCGGACACGCGCACGAGGATCGCTTCTTCGAGATCCTTCTCCAGATCCGCCCAGAACTGTGCTGCCGTGGGGTTCGCGATATCGTCGACTTCGAGCGATACATCGACTGATCCGACAGGTGTGCCGGACTGCGAAAATGCAGGGGCCGCGAAAAGAAGTGACGCGGCAATCAAGGGTGTTGCAAAATGATGTTTCATGGCTGCCTCCACCGTAAGGATGCGGCCATTTAGCCAGATGTGGTGGGGAATGCGCGCCAAATACGCAAGGTGTTGCGGGGGCCCGGCGGAATTCCGCCATCCCGGCAATATAGGTCACGCTGCGGTGAGCGGGGGCGCCTGCCGCCAACGCGATTGAAAGGGGTCTCTCTTTCCCCCAAGGTGCCCAAAAGCGACAACAAATGACGGGGAGATGGGGGATGAAAACACGCGCGGCTGTTGCGGTGGCGGCGGGTAAGCCGCTGGAGGTGATGGACGTCAATCTCGAAGGCCCGAAGGCCGGCGAGGTGATGATCGAGCTGAAGGCGACGGGCATCTGCCACACGGATGAATTCACGCTCTCGGGCGCCGATCCGGAGGGGCTCTTCCCTGCGATCCTGGGCCATGAGGGGGCCGGCGTGGTCGTCGATGTGGGCCCGGGTGTCACAAGCCTGAAGAAAGGCGATCACGTGATCCCGCTCTACACGCCCGAATGCCGGGAATGCGAATACTGCCTGCATCCCAAGACAAACCTTTGCCAAAGCATCCGCACCACTCAGGGCCAGGGCCTGATGCCCGACGGCACGTCGCGGTTTTCCACCCTCGATGGCGATCCGATCCTCCATTACATGGGCACGTCGACCTTCTCCAACCACACCGTGCTGCCCGAGATCGCCGTGGCCAAGGTGCGCGAGGACGCGCCGTTCGACAAGATCTGCTACATCGGCTGCGGTGTAACGACCGGGATTGGCGCGGTGATGAACACCGCGAAGGTAGAGATCGGATCGCGCGCCATCGTCTTTGGGCTGGGCGGGATTGGGCTCAATGTGATCCAGGGCTTGCGGCTCGCGGGGGCCGATCAGATCGTGGGCGTGGATCTCAACCCCGGCAAGGTGACGATGGCCGAGCGCTTCGGGATGACCCATTTCGTCAATCCCGCCGAGGTCGAGGGCGATCTCGTGCCTTATCTCGTGGACCTGACCAAAGGTGGGGCCGACTACACCTTTGACGCCACAGGTAATGTGGACGTGATGCGCGCAGCGTTGGAAAGCGCCCATAAGGGCTGGGGCGAAAGCGTAATCATCGGCGTGGCGCCTGCTGGGGCAGAGATTTCCACACGACCCTTCCAGCTTGTCACCGGGCGGGTGTGGCGCGGAACGGCTTTTGGTGGCGCGCGTGGCCGCACTGACGTGCCGAAAATCGTAGAGTGGTACATGGAGGGAAAGATCGAGATCGATCCGATGATTACCCACACCATGGGCCTTGATGAGATCAATGGCGGGTTCGATCTGATGCATCAGGGCAAAAGCATCCGGTCGGTGGTGACATACTGACCTTTCAAAAGGTGCGCTGCCCCCGATCCGGCCAAAGGGCTGGGTCGCCCCGGAGTGTGTCGAGAAAGAAGAACCGTTGGTAGATCTGACGTTGCGCGCGGCGTCGCGGCCCGAGGATGGCGCGTCGGTGTGGCAGATCCTCGAGCCTGTGTTCCGCGCGGGCGATACATATACCGTTGATCCCGACATCTCGCCGGAAGAGGCGCTCGATTATTGGTTCGGCGCATCCCACGGCGTGGTGATTGCAGAAGCGGGCGGCGTGGCGCTGGGTACCTACTATCTCAAACGCAATCAGGCGGGCGGCGGCGCGCACGTGTGCAACTGCGGCTACGCGACCGCGCCCGAAGCGCGGGGGCGCGGCGTGGCCCGGTCTATGCTGGCCCATTCCCTTGAGCGGGCGCGCGCGGTCGGCTTCGCCGCGATGCAGTTCAACTTTGTGGTGGAAACCAACGCGCGCGCGATCGACATTTGGCGCCGCGCGGGGTTCCGCGAAGTGGGCCGCCTGCCGGGCGCGTTCCGGCACCCGCGCCACGGCGCGGTGGATGCGCTTATTCTGTGGCGGGATCTTTAGGGCCACGATCCTTTAACTTAGGATCCTGCGATGCGGGCGCGGTTTCGGCTGCGATCCAGGCAAAGAAGCTTTCTGAACCTTCCGCCATCGGCACGGCCCAAAGCGCTGGTTCGTCGTAAGGGTGTGCATCGAGAATATGTGCCGCAAGAGCGGGGTAGGCCGATTGGGTGGTTTTGAAGAGCAGGCGAAACTCCGGTTCGCGTTGCACCGAACCTTCCCACCGGAAGACCGATGCGATCGTTTCGATGTGCACGCAGGCCGCAAGGCGCGCCGCAACGGCGCTCTCGGCCAGGCGATGGGCCGCACTTTCTTTATGCAGCGTTGTGAATACGGCGAGTGGCATCGCGTGTTTCCTCCGGGCGGGCGTTGCGCCGGAGTGTGTGGGCCGCGGGCGCGCGCGGCAAGCCGGGCGCGGGCTTTTCGCGCCGGTCGGTTCGTGTAGAAGGGGCGTCAATTCTCCAAGGAGCCCGGATGCCAGACCGTGACCGACCCCTCTACGCCGTTTTGATCGACGCCGATAACATCCCCGCGCGCTATGCCGGGGCGATCCTGAAAGAGATCACGGCGTTGGGAGAACCTGCCTTGCGCCGGGTGTATGGCGACTGGTCTTCCGGCCGTCTCGCGAACTGGTCAAAAACCGTGCGCGAGCTCGGGCTTGTGGCGCATCAGGAAAGTGCGAACACCACAGGCAAGAACGCCTCTGACATCGGGCTTGTGATCGATGCGATGGATATTCTGCACACCGGGCGGTTCGATGGCTTTGTTCTGGTGTCGTCCGACAGCGATTTTACCGCGCTCGCCAACCGGGTGCGCGAGCAGGGGATGGACGTGATCGGTATAGGCGAACGCAAGGCGCCGGAATCCCTGCGCAGTGTTTGCAATCGTTTCATCCTGATCGAAAACATTGTGGAAGAGCCCGAACCTGCCGCCCGCGGCGCAGCGCCTGTGCGCCCCAAAAAGCAGCCGCCGCAGGATGCGATTCCGCTCATCCTGAAAGCCATCGATAAGATCCCGCAGGATGATGAATGGTATGCGCTGGGTCAGGTGGGCCAGTTCATCGTGGCCGATACGCCGGATTTCGACACCCGAACCTATGGCAAGCGCAAGCTGAGCGATCTGGTGAAGGAACTGAAGCGGTTCGGCACGAAAACCGTAGGCAACCAGTTGTTTATTCGGCGGCTTGATTGACGGCGTGGCGCCCGGTGCCGTAGCGGGCCAGGAAGGTATCGACCGCGCCGTTGGCGATGCGATCAATCTCGGCGTCGCTGAACGTGTCCTGAACACCAAAGACAAGTTTTGAAAACAGGTCTGCCTTGCAGAGCTCTGCAAACTGGTCTGCGGCAAGTTCGCAATCTTCAATCTCAAGCTCGCCGCGGGAGATCGAGATGTTGAAATAGGCGATCATCTTGGAGCGCACGCGGGCTGGCCCCGATTCCCAAAACTCGCGCCCCAGCTCAGGAAACCGCTCCGCCTCGGCCACGCAGACGCGAAACACATTCCGCCCGAACGGCGAAACAAAAAGGCGGATCATCCGGTCTGCTGCCGTGGTCAGGGCATCACGTGGGTTGGCATTGGCACCGATCATCTCATCGGTCATCTCTTCCTGCCGAAGGCATTCGGCCTTGGCGACTTCCATGAAGAGGATGCGCTTGTCAGGGAAGTAGCTGTAAAGCGTGGCTTTCGAGACGTTTGCGGACTTAGCAATATCATCCACGCTGGCCCCTTCGAAGCCATGTTGCAAGAACACCGTGCGCGCGCCTTCAAGCACTTGCTGTAGCTTTCGGCCCTGCTTCACGGTGTCGTTTTGGATGTTCATACCGGTCCCTTGATCGCCAGTAACATATAAACTGCACAGTTCAGTTTTTTCAAGGCCCCGAAATCCTTGTAGGGGAGCAGTCCGACGGTGATGACGTCGCCATTACTCATCTTTAACCAAGAGAAGGGCAATGAGTTCCTGCGTGGTCAACGTGCCGCAATCGGCGCGTTCGATCCCGGCGGAAACCTCCAGCTGTGTGCAGCGCTCGGGTGCATCGATTTCGGCATCGCGCGAAGACAGCATGAACTCGCCTGAGCTTGGGGCCTCTGCAACGGTAACCGAGGCTGTCATTGCCAGAGCGATCGTAGCGGCGGTGATCGTGCGGGTCACGGCATCTCTCCAAAAATGAACTACACAGTTCAGTTTATAGGGGGGTATTCGCACGATTCGATAATCTGCGCAACAGAAAATGAACTGAATAGTTTAGATGCCGATTAGTTTAGACGTCGTGGCACGCCTGCCATTGCGCTTGAGCCACACACTCAGTACGCGCAGGCATGGTTGAGATTTTGCTCCAGACCCTGCCGTTTTTTGCGCTGATCGGTCTTGGGTTCTGGGCGGGTAAAACAGGGTTCTTCAGCGAAGAAGCCACAGCCTATCTTACAAAGTTCGTATTCTACTTCGCGCTGTCGGCTATGCTGTTCCGGTTTTCGGCGAATCTGTCGATCGCAGAGGTGCTCGATTGGACATTTGTTGGCGCCTATCTTGCCGGAACAGCCGCCATTTACCTATTGGCCACGGCGGTGGCCCTGCTGGTTGGGCGCAAGATGGATGAGGCAGCCGTTGAGGCGCAATGCGCAGTCATCGGCAACGTTGGCTTTCTGGGCGTGCCGATGCTGGTGTTGCTTCTGGGCGAGGCGGCCATTGGCCCGGTGCTTCTGGTTCTGGCCACTGACCTTATCGTCTTTGGCAGCCTGATCGTGATCCTGATTACCGGCAGCCGGGATGGGCGGATGCGCCTTGGCACCCTCGCCACGGTGGGCGGCGGGCTTCTGAAAAACCCCATGATCGTGTCGATCAGCCTCGGGCTTGTCTGGTCGGCCACGGCGTTGCCGATCCCTGCGCCCGTGAACGATTTCCTTGAAATTCTTGGGGCCGCGGCCACGCCTGGGGCGCTTTTTGCCATCGGCGCGTCCCTCGCCACGAAGGCTGCGGAACGGGTCAGTATCGCCCTATGGCTTTCGTTTTCGAAGCTGTTCCTGCATCCGGTTGCCGTTGCGGTGTCAGCCCTAATCCTGTTCGAGGTTGAGCCCTATGCCGCTGGGGTGATGATCGCCGCCGCTGCGCTTCCTGTGGCAGGCAACGTGTTCATCCTTGCCCAACACTATGGCGTGGCCCCGCAGCGGGTGTCTGCGACGATCCTGATATCAACGGTCTTGTCGGTTGTTACGGTGACAGGCGTGGTGGCATGGGTGAATACGCTTTAGGGCGCGGGACGAGAAGAGAAGGAAGGGTGGTATGGAAACACTAGCCGAAAACCGTTGCTTCGGCGGGGTTCAAGGGGTCTATCGCCACGCCTCTGCCGCGACGGGGTGTGAGATGACCTTTGGGCTGTTTTTGCCGCCGGCGGCAGCTCGGGGCCCAGTACCCGTGCTCTGGTATCTTTCGGGCCTGACCTGCACCCATGAGAACGCGATGACCAAGGCGGGCGCGCAAGCCGCTGCTGCAGAGGCTGGCCTCGCGATTGTGTTCCCCGATACCTCGCCGCGTGGAGAGGCTGTGGCCGATGACGCGGCCTATGATCTGGGCCAGGGCGCGGGCTTTTACGTTGATGCGACAGAGGCGCCATGGGCCCCCCATTTCCAGATGTGGCGCTACATCACCGATGATCTGCCCGCGCTCGTCTTCGAGCACTTTCCTTGCGATCCGGACAGACAGGGCCTTACCGGCCATTCGATGGGTGGGCACGGGGCGCTAACAATCGCGATGGCGCACCCTGAGCGGTATGCAAGCCTCTCGGCCTTTGCGCCGATCGCGCACCCCAGCGCGAGCGAATGGGGCCAGAAGCAACTTGGCGCTTATCTTGGGGAGGATCCTTTGAAGTGGGCGCGCCATGACGCGACGCTTCGAATGCGCGAGACAGGCTTTCCCGGCCATATCCTGATCGATCAGGGCAGCGAAGATCAATTCTACGATCTTTTGATGCCCGCCGCGCTGGCCGATGCCGTCGCCGCGCGCAAACAGCCCGCCACGTTGCGGCTGCAGGCGGGTTATGATCACAGCTATTTTTTCGTGGCGAGTTTCATGGCCGAGCACGTGCGCTTCCATGGCGAGGCGCTGGGCGCGTGATCTACGTGGATGCCGATGCCTGCCCGGTGAAAGGGGAGGTGGAGCGGGTGGCCACCCGCCGCGGCACACCCGTGGCCATGGTGTCAAACGGCGGCATTCGCCCTTCGGCAAATCCGTTGATCGAAATGGTGTTCGTGGCAGACGGCCTGGATGCGGCGGATGACTGGATCGCCGAGCGCGCCGGGCCGGGGGATATCGTCATCACCGCCGACATTCCGCTGGCCGCGCGCTGTATCGAACGTGGCGCTGCGGTTCTAAAACCCGATGGAGAGGTGCTGAGCGAACGAAACATCGGCAATGTGCTGGCGACGCGCGATCTGATGACTGACCTGCGCAGCGCCGATCCGTTTCGCCAGGGCAGCGGGCGTAGCTTCTCGAAGGCTGATCGCGCGCGGTTCCTGCAAGCGCTCGATACCGCTCTCGCGCGCCGCTAGTTCTGGACGTATCGCGCCCCCGGGCGTAGGGGGCAGGGATGGCCATGTTCCCGCAAACCAAACCCACGATGGCCGGTGCCGGCTGGGCAATGGCAGCGGTGTGCTGTTTCTCAGTCAACGATGTGCTCATCAAGCTAATGAGCGGCGACTATGCGCTGCATCAGGTGATCTTTGTGCGTTCCTTCGTTGGGATAGCGTTTCTCGCCGCATTTCTTTTGCCGGCGGCGGGCGGGTTCGCGGCGCTCAAAACGCGGCGCTTGACGCTTCATCTGGCGCGCGGTGGCTGCGTGGTGTTCGCAAACCTCTGCTTCTTCATGGCACTCGCGGCGTTGCCTTTGGCCGAGGCGGTGGCGATCTTCTTTGTCAGCCCGCTTCTGATATCGGTTTTCTCGGTGATCTTCCTGGGCGAATACGTCGGCCCGCGCCGTTGGGCGGCCATTGCTGTGGGGCTTATCGGCGTTCTGATCGTGCTGCGCCCGGGCACGGAGGCGTTTCAGGTTGCAGCGCTCCTCCCGCTTGCCGCGGCGGCGGGATATGCCACGCTGCATATCTTGACCCGGCGCCTCGGGGGCACCGATGGCGCCGTGTCGATGGCGATGTACATTCAGCTGACGTTCCTGGCCACCAGCGGCCTGTTCGGGCTTGCTTTTGCCGATGGCGCCCATGCCGGTTCGGGCCACCCATCGCTGGAGTTTCTGCTGCGCGGCTGGGTGTGGCCGGGGCCGATCGATGCGCTTTACATGGCCATTGTTGGGATCACGTCGGCGCTGGGCGGCTATATGATCAGCCAGGCTTACCGGCTTTCGGAAGCCGCTTTTGTGGCACCGTTCGAGTATATCGCGATGCCGCTAGCGGTGCTCTCGGGCTATCTGGTGTTCGGCGAATTGCCGGACTGGATCGCGATTGCCGGTATCCTGCTGATCTTGGGGGCGGGTCTTGTGCTGATCTGGCGTGAGGCAGTGGCGCGGCGCACGCTTCCAGACGGGGCCGCCGATGCGCTAGGAAGGCCTCGTACCGGAAGCAGGTGAGGCAGGCATGGCAGACGTAGTGGTGTTTGATATCGGTAACGTGCTGATCGAATGGCAGCCGGAGCGCTACTACGATCGCACCATTGGCGAGGTACGCCGACGGGCGCTGTTTGACGAGGTGGATCTGCATGCCGTCAACGATCTGGTCGACCGTGGCGCGGATTTTCGGGACACGATATATTCAGCCGCCGAGGCCAACCCTGCGTGGGCGAACGAGATCCGCGCTTGGCACGATCACTGGCTTGAGCTTGCGCAGCCCGTGATCCCCCATTCGGTGCTTCTTTTGCGCCAGTTGCGGGCCAAGGGCGTTCCGGTATTTGCGCTCACAAATTTCGGCATTGGCAGTTTCGAACTGGCCGAACGCCACTACAGCTTTCTCACCGAATTCGATCGCCGCTACATCTCGGGCCACATGCGCTACATCAAGCCTGAGCCGCGGATTTATGAGATGGTGGAGGCCGATAGCGGTGTCGCGCCCGGGCGACTTTTGTTTACCGACGACAAGCCTGAGAACATCGCCGCTGCCGCGGCCCGGGGCTGGCAAACGCATCTGTTCGAAGGGCCGGAAGGCTGGGCAGCCCGGCTTGTGGCCGAGGGGCTCTTGCGCCCTGAAGAGGCCGCTGCGTGAGCCCGCCCTTCATCGGGCGGGATATCGAGCCGCATCTTGATTGGCTGGCGCTTACTGATGCGCTCGCCGCCGGGCACGACCTGCCGAAGGCACAGATTGGCGACACGTTTCTCTATCGGCGCGACGATACGCTTCTGGGCCGGTCTGCCTGGATTGACGGGCTGGGCCTAGCCGTGAAAACCGCCACGATCTTTCCCCGCAATCCCGACGCAGGCTTGCCGGTGGTGGGGGGCGCCGTATCCGTCTTTTCTGATGAAACCGGCGTGATCGAGGCGTTTTTCGATTTCGCGCTCGTGACGAAATGGAAAACGGCGGGTGACAGCCTACTGGCCGCCCGTAAACTTGCCCCGCGTCGAACCGAGAAGATCTTGATTGCGGGCGCAGGGGTCGTCGCTGAAAGCCTGCGCGAAGCTTACGGTGTGCTCTTTCCTTCGGCCAACTTCACGGTTTGGGCGCGCAATCCCGCCCGGGCGGCAGCATTGGCAGAACGGTTTCCCGCCACGCAGGCTGCGCCTGGCTTGGAGGCGGCGGTGCGCGAAGCAGACATCGTGAGTTGCGCAACCATGGCCACTGATCCGCTGATCGAAGGCGCCTGGCTCAGGCCCGGCCAGCACATCGATCTCATCGGGGCTTATCGCCCGGATATGCGCGAAGCCGATGATGATGTGTTGCGCCGGGGGCAGCTGTTCGTCGACAGCCGTGATACGACGTTGGAGCATATCGGTGAGCTGAAGATTCCGCTGGCCCAAGGTGTGATCCAGCCGTCTGACGTTGTGGCCGACTACTACGATCTTGCGCGCTTCACCCGGGCGCCGGAGGATATCACCGTCTTCAAGAACGGCGGCGGCGCGCATCTCGATCTGATGACCTGCCGCTACATTCTGGCTGCGCACCGCTCCGCGACGGCGAAGGCGGGGGCGTAACGGGGCGGCCATGGGCGAGACTATGGGCGAGATCTACACGCGGCTTGCGGGCGAGGGGCGCCTCACCGCAGACCCGGCCCAGCTTGCCGTCTTGCCAGAGCTTCAGCGGATCCGAGGCACCCTTGAAGCCGCCGGACCGCCCGCCCGCGGGCTGAAGGGCTTTTTTCGCAAGGGCCCGGAGCCCATTCGCGGGCTCTACCTCTGGGGCGGCGTTGGGCGCGGCAAATCCATGTTGATGGATCTTTTCTTCTCTGCTGTGGAGATCGAGCAAAAGCGCCGCGTTCACTTCCACGCGTTCATGCAGGAGGTGCAGGCCGGGCTCCACGAGGCGCGAAAAACCGGGGTGGATGATGCGCTGCGTCCCGTGGCCGATGAAGTGATCCGCGATCTGCGGCTTTTGTGTTTTGACGAGATGCAGATCACCGACATCACTGATGCGATGATCGTGGGGCGGCTCTTTGAGCGGCTCTTTGAAGCCGGCGTCGCGGTGGTGACCACGTCGAACCGCGTGCCCGGCGATCTTTACAAGGACGGCCTGAACCGGCAGCTCTTTCTGCCGTTCATTACGCTCCTGGAAGAGCGTTTGGCCGTGTGGGAACTGACCTCGCCCACCGATTACCGCCAGGATCGGCTTGAGGGGGAGCAGGTTTATTTTACGCCGGCCGACGCGACTGCGCGCGACGCGATCTCCGATCTCTGGATCACGCTAAGCGGTGGCGGAGGTGCGCCGCTTGTCTTGCCCGTGAAAGGGCGCGACGTGGTACTGCCGGCGTTCCGCAACGGTGTGGCCCGCGCCTCATTCTGGGATCTATGCGGCCAGCCGCTGGGGCCAGCCGACTATCTGGCCGTGGCCGAGGCGGTAAAGGTGCTGATCCTCGAAGATGTGCCTCGGCTCTCAAGCGAAAACTTCAACGAGGCAAAGCGCTTCGTGACGCTGGTCGACGCGCTTTACGAGGCGCATGTTCGGGTGATCCTCTCTGCCGCCGATATCCCCGAACGGCTTTACATCGAGGGCGCAGGTTCGTTCGAGTTTGAGCGTACCGCGAGCCGGTTGCGGGAGATGCAATCGGCGGAGTGGGCGGCAGGCTAGCCGTTCTCCCGCAGGATCTCCCCAGCCAAATAAAGCGATCCGCAGATCAGAATGCGCGCGGCGGGTTCGTCCCGCACAATCCTGTCAATCGCTTCGCCAACGGAAGGCGCGGTGCTGGCGGCAAGCCCGGCGGCACGGGCCGCCTGCGCCGTTTCCTCCGGCGTTGCAGTTGCAATCTCGCCCGGGATCGCGACGGCCACGGCCTTCTGGGCCAGACCGGCGAATGGTGCAATGAAACCCACCGCATCCTTGCTCTTCAGAATGCCAGTGATCAGGTAGGTGGGCTTCTCGGGCAGCCGCGCAAGCGCTTCGGCACCCGCCCGGCCCGCAGCGGGGTTATGCCCGCCATCAAGCCACAGCTCTGCACCGCCGGCCAGCGACACAAGCGGCCCGCTGCGCAGCCGTTGCATGCGTGCGGGCCATTCGGCATCGCGGAGCGCGCCCTGGCAGGCCGCGGCGCCGAACTCGAGCGCACGGAGCGCGGCGATGGCCGTGCCCCCGTTATCCACCTGATGCGCGCCCAAAAGGCGGGGTGGATCGAGATCGAGAAGCCCCGCCTCATCTTCGAACACGAGCCGTCCGTGTTCTTCGCGCACATGCCAGTGCTGGCCGTGTGCGAGGAGCGGCGCGCCAACCCGTGCAGCCGCTTCTTCGATTACTGCCATTGCGCGGTCATCCTGCCGCGCCACGACGCAGGGCACCCTGCGTTTGAGGATGCCTGCCTTTTCCGCTGCAATCTCTTCTATGGTTTCGCCGAGGTATTGCTGGTGATCCATATCGACCGGCGTGATCACTGTAAGTGCCGGACGCGCGACCACGTTCGTGGCATCCAGCCGCCCCCCCAGGCCCACTTCAAGCAGCGTGTAATCGGCCTTTGTGCGCGCGAAGGCCAGAAGGGCCGCTGCCGTCGTGATCTCGAAATAGGTGATCTCTTCGCGTGCATTGGCCTCCCAGCATTCATCGAGAAGCGCCGCAAGTGCTTCTTCGGAGATCAGAGTGCCCGCCACGCGAATACGCTCGTGAAACCGCGCGAGGTGGGGGGAGGTGTAGGCATGGGCCACCTGCCCCGCAGAAGTGATCCCGGCCCGGATCATCGCAAGGGTCGAGCCCTTACCGTTTGTGCCCGCGATATGGATCACGGGTGGCAGCGCGGCCTCGGGGTGGCCGAGCGCCGCCAAGAGGCGCCACATCCGATCCAGCGTTAGGTCAATGATCTTGGGGTGGAGTGACATCATCCGTTCGAGGATGGCGTCGGACGTTGCTGCGCTCACGCGGGCTCGGCCCCCGCGGGCGGTTCGGCATCCGCCACGGGTTCCGCCGGCGGCGGGAGATCTGCCGCCACAGCTGGCGATTGGCCGGTCAGCATGCGCAGAATGCGTACAAGCTCGGTTTTCATCTCGCCGCGATGCGTCACGCGATCGAGCATCCCATGATCCAACAGATACTCCGCGCGCTGAAAACCTTCGGGCAACTTTTCGCGGATTGTCTGTTCGATCACGCGGGGGCCTGCGAAACAAATCAGGGCGTTGGGTTCTGCGATATGGACGTCGCCCAGCATGGCGTAGGAGGCAGTGACGCCCCCGGTCGTTGGGTGCGTCAGCACAACGATATAGGGCAGGCCCGCTTCTTTGAGCATCTCGACCGCCACAGTTGTGCGTGGCATCTGCATCAACGAAAGAATACCCTCTTGCATTCGCGCGCCCCCGGCAGCGGAAAACAGAACGAGCGGGCGCTTCAGGGCAAGCGCGCGTTCGGCGGCAGCTATTATGGCATTCCCAACATACATGCCCATGGAACCGCCCATGAACGAGAAATCCTGCGCCGCAGCCACGATCGGGGTGCGCCCGATCTCGCCCTCGGCCACCAGCATCGCCTCTTTCTCGCCCGTCGACTTTTGCGCCGCGCGCATTCTGTCGGGATATTTCTTCTGATCGCGGAAATGGAGCGGATCGGCCAGCGGCTGCGGCACGTCAACCTCGCTGTAGATCCCACCGTCGAAGAGCGCGGCAAAGCGGATGCGCGGCGAGATCGGCATGTGGTGGTTGCAATTGGTGCAGACGTTGAGGTTTTCCGCCAGCTCCCGGTGGAACAGCATGGTTCCGCAATTGTCGCACTTCGTCCACAGATTTTCCGGCACTTCCCGCCGAGAAAACAGCGAGTTGATCCTTGGGCGAACGTAGTTGGAAATCCAATTCATCGGCTGAGGGCGCCCCCATCGCTTTCGCCCCGAAATAGGCGGCGCGGCGCAGAAATGCAATCAGCGCCGGATCAGCCGCCTGACGAGTAGCCACGCCAGCAGCATAAAGGCGAGATCCACCAGAATCAGCGGCCAGATCACATCCGTTTCGCTGATCGCGTAGGGCGTTCGGAAAAGCGCAAGGCCGGTGAGCGAGCCTTGGGTTCCGATGATCAGAAGGGCGATCACGTTGTTGGCGAAGTGAAAGCCCCACGCCGCGCCGATTGATCCGGTATGGGCCGTCAGATCGGCGGCAATGAACCCAAAGAGGCTGGCAGAGAGCACCACGATCCAAACTGTGGTCCCCGCGCTTGCTGCATTGTAGTGCACCATCCCGAACGCCACGCTTGGGATCACTATCCACACCAATGGCGTTGCAAACCGGGCGGCGAGCTGTTGCTGAAAGTAGCCCCGGAACAGCACTTCTTCCGCCCCTGTTTGGATCAGCACGCAGAGCAGAGCGGCCGGCAGGATCCACAGCCAATCGGCCAGTGGCATGCCCGGAAGCGCATCGTAAAGCGTGAACCAGCCGAGGACGGAAATCGAAAAGAGGCCGCCCACCGCAACCGTCGCCACAACGAAATCACGCAAAACGAGCGGTGCGCGACCGAAAAGCGAAGCGGCGCTGCGGTTGTGGAGCAAGCGCACGGCGACCATAGGGCCGACCGCCATGCCGATGAAGGTTGTCAGGAGAATGAGAAGCGTCTGCGGCTCGTCGGCGGCGACCACAGTTTCGAGCGACACCTCGCCTGCTCCAAGCTGCCGCCAGGCCACGCCGACGATGGCGAACACGCCGAGCATGTAGATTGCGAACGCGATCACCGTTCCAAGCAGGAGCCGCCAGATTTGGGGGCGCCGGCGCGCGGGGGCTATGAAGCCTTCGTGCAGGGGGTAGTTTGGCATTTCGCCTTCCAGCTACCCCGCGCGCCTCGGCTGCGCAATCGCGCTTGTGGACCCCCGCAGGCTCCCCTATTCCAAACAGGTTACGGGAGTTTCGGGAGGCCAGCGATGCTGAAGAGCAAGCACGACAAATCGAGATTGCCGAGCCGGCATGTCACGGAAGGCCCCTCGCGCGCCCCTCACCGCTCCTATTTTTACGCGATGGGGATCAGCGAGGAAGAGATCGCGCAGCCATTCGTTGGGGTCGCAACCTGCTGGAACGAAGCCGCGCCGTGCAACATCTCGCTAAATCGGCAGGCGCAGGCTGTGAAGCTTGGTGTCAAGCAGGCCGCCGGCACGCCGCGCGAGTTTACCACCATTACTGTGACAGACGGGATCGCGATGGGCCATGAAGGGATGCGCTCCTCTCTGGCCTCCCGCGATGCGATTGCAGACACGGTGGAACTCACGATGCGCGGCCATTGCTACGATGCGATCGTTGGGCTCGCAGGGTGCGACAAAAGCTTGCCGGGCATGATGATGGCCATGGTGCGCCTCAACGTGCCTTCGGTGTTCATCTACGGCGGATCGATCCTGCCGGGCCGGCTTGATGGCAAGGACGTGACGGTTCAGGATGTGTTTGAGGCCGTGGGCCAGCATCAGGCCGGTAACCTTTCTGACGACGCGCTGCGCACGCTGGAACGGGTGGCCTGCCCAAGCGCAGGTGCTTGCGGCGGCCAATTCACCGCCAACACCATGGCCTGTGTGAGCGAAGCCATAGGGCTTGCGCTTCCCAATTCCTCCGGCGCCCCGGCGCCCTATGAGAGCCGCGATCAATACGGTGTGGCGAGCGGCGAAGCGGTGATGACGCTTCTGGAAAAGAACATCCGGGCCCGCGATGTGGTGACACGCAAAAGCATGGAAAACGCCGCCCGTGTGGTCGCCTGCACCGGTGGTTCCACCAATGCCGGGTTGCACCTGCCCGCCATTGCCCACGAGGCCGGCATCCCGTTCGATCTGGCCGATGTGTGCGAGATCTTCCGCGACACGCCCTATTTCGTCGATCTCAAGCCCGGTGGGCAATACGTGGCAAAGGATCTTTACGAGGCGGGCGGCGTGCCCGTCGTTATGAAAGAGCTGCGCAAGGCCGGGCTGATCCACGAGGATTGCGTCACTGCCACGGGCCGCAGCATGGGCGAAGAACTGGATCTGATCGAGCGCGAGGCGGATGGCCGCGTGATTTATCCCATCGATGCGCCGATCACGCCCACGGGCGGCGTGGTCGGGCTTGAGGGCAACCTCGCGCCCGAAGGCGCGATCGTGAAAGTGGCCGGGATCGCCGAAGAGCATCAAGTCTTTACTGGCCCCGCTAGAGTGTTCGAATGCGAGGAAGATGCGTTCGAGGCCGTCAAGGCGCGCGCCTATGACGAGGGCGAAGTCATCGTGATCCGCAACGAGGGCCCCGCGGGCGGCCCGGGAATGCGTGAAATGTTGGCGACCACCGCCGCGCTGTCCGGCCAGGGCATGGGCAAGAAGGTGGCGCTGATCACCGATGGCCGCTTTTCGGGCGCCACGCGGGGCTTTTGTGTCGGGCATGTGGGCCCTGAAGCGGCCCATTGCGGCCCGATCGCGTTGATCCAGAACGGCGATATGATTACGATCGACGCGATCAAGGGCGAGCTTTCGGTGGCGCTCACTGATGCCGAGCTTGCCGAACGCAAGACGCAGTGGGTGGGCCCGCGTGACACGATCTACGCCTCCGGCGCATTGTGGAAATACGCCCAGCTTGTGGGGTCAGCCAAGCTTGGCGCCTGCACGCATCCCGGCGCGGCATCGGAAAAGCATGTCTACATGGATCTCTAGGCTTTTTGTGGCCTGTGCGGCGCTGGCCGTTGCAGCCTGCGCTGACGGCCTAAACCCGGTGGCAACCCGTGCAGCGCCCGAGCAACTTTTCGTGACGGGCGATAAAATCGTGGTGGCCGGGCCGCCGGGGTTTTGCATTGATACGGGTGCATCAAACGATGCTGGCGAGAGCGCCTTTGTGCTACTCGCCAGCTGCGCCTCGATTTCCCGCGATCCCGATAGCCCGCGCCCAGAACGCCCAGGGCTTTTGACAGTCACCGTTTCCGCGGGGTCGGGCGTGGACTACGATGGGTTCGAAGCCGAGCTTGAGAACTATATCCGCTCCACCGAAGGCCGCGCGCTTCTCAGCCGCACGGGCGACGCGAGCAGCCTCGAGATTCTCGAAACCCAGATCGAGGAGGGCGCGATCTATATCCATGCCCGTGATGGCAGCGATCTGTCGCGCGGGCGGCTTGAGGCAGATTACTGGCGCGCGTTTCTGGGGATGGGCGACCGGTTGGTGACGGCTTCGGTAACAGGGTTTGCCGCAACACCCCTTTCGCGCGAAATGGGGCTCTTTCTGCTCGACAGCTTCGCCAACCGCCTGATGTTGGAAAACGAAAGCGGGGCGGGCGGATGATGGGAGGCGACATATGGCGGTGCTGAGCGTCTTACGTGGCCTAACCCGTCTGGCCGACCGAGGCTACCTCCGCCGTTGGGACGCCGCGGCCCGCCGGGCCGAACAGGACGATCTCGAAACGCTTAAAACCTACCGCGCCCGCGCCCGCGCTCTGCGCCGGCGGCTGGATCGGGTGCTGCACGTCGCAGATGGCCGGCTCGCCTTGCCGATTGTGGGCGCCTCGGCAGTGCGCAAACCGCTTCATGCAGACTGGGCCTATCGCCCGCCTCTGTGGCGCGGCCCGATCTTTCCGGCCGGACATGCGGCGGTGGACAGCAAGACGCGTCTTGGGGAAGAGGCGACGATCTTCCACGATTGCGGGATTTCCGAGATCACATTCCGCCAGGTGCGCAACACCCGTGAAACCGATCTTGCGCCCTTTGGCGCCCGCTTCGATGTGTTCGCGTTTGATGGTTCCTTCTTAAGCCTCGTGGTCGAACTGCCCGATGCCGCGCTGGTTGGCCTTCAGAAACGCCATCTCATCAGCCTGTCAGCCATGATCGAAACCGAGAAGCCTCTTGAGGTGTTCGCCCGGCTCAACATTCGACACGGGCCGAACACTGAGCAAATTGTGCGTGAGTTTCCGCATTCAAACGGGGAACTGACGCTGGATTTCGATCTTGCCTACTCAAAGCTGAATGAGCGTCGGATCGAACGAATGTGGCTTGATCTGATTTTTGAGGGGCCAGAGCTGAACCAGATCACCTTGCGCGACGTGACCTTATCGCGGCGCCCACGTGCCGAGATCTGAGGGCCTTGATTTGGGGAATACCATGGCAGAGCCGCGTCTGACGAATGCCCGGATCCGCGAAGGGGTGTGGGAAGCCCAAGTTTCCCTCGAGCAAGATGTTGGATCGCCCGATTTCGGGGCCTATCACCTGGAAGCAGCGCTTTCCGATCTGAGCGTCTCGCCGATCGATGGCGCCCCGGGGCAGTGGAGCGTTCGGTTGCCGATCCCCCCCGCGGTGATTGGCGACGGGGTGAACACAATCCTAGTGAAAGACAACGGCACTGGCGAGACGCTTGCCACCATCGCGCTTGTAGCCGGGGAGCCGCTCGCAGAGGATATTCGCGCCGAAGTCGATCTTCTGCGTGCCGAGCTCGACATGCTCAAGCGCGCCTTTCGCCGCCATTGCCTTGAAGGCGGCTAGTCCCGCGGCGGTGTGTTCATCCCGGCTTTCACGGCGGGCCGCTCGAGAAAGCGATCGAGATAGGCCACAAGATTTGATTGATCATACCACCCCACGGCTTCGCGCACCCCGTAGAAATCCAAGCCCCGAAGCCAAGGGGCAATGGCGATGTCGGCGATCGAGAAGGTGCCGGTGACCCAATCCTTGCCCTCAAGCTGCTGTTCCAGGACGCCGAGCAGGCGCTTGGCTTCGTTCAGGTAACGCTCTTTCGGGCGCGGGTCTTCGATCTCGGCGCCCGCGAACTTCGCGAAATACCCCAGTTGGCCAAACATCGGGCCCACGCCGCCCATTTGAAACATCACCCACTGGATGGTCTGATATTTCTCGGCCGGCGATGCGCCGATGAGCTTGCCGGTCTTCTCGGCAAGGTAGATGAGGATCGCGCCGGACTCGAAAAGCGCCAGCGGGGCCCCGCCCGGACCATCCGGATCAATGATTGCCGGAATTTTATTGTTGGGATTGAGCGACAGGAATTCTTCACTTTTCACGTCGCTATCGGACAGCGTCACGCGATGCGCTTCGTACGGCAGGCCCATCTCTTCAAGCGCGATGGATGCTTTCACGCCGTTCGGGGTGGGGAAGCTGTAGAGCTGCAGAATGCCCGGGTTTTCAGCAGGCCAGCGTGTTGTAACGGGAAATGCGGAAAGATCGGTCAAGTGAGGGCCTCCTGAACTGCGGTTCAGGGACACATACCGAACAATTCCCCTCGAAAAAGGAAAACGTCTGTGAAAATGCGAAAGGGCTCTGTGCGCGACTGCGGATCACAGGGAAGCGAACAGGACCAGGAAATACGAAAAGGGGGATTCCGCCATGATGCAGGAATTCAAGGATTTCATCGCCAAGGGCAATGTCATGGACATGGCCGTGGGGATCATAATCGGTGCGGCCTTTACGGCAATCGTGACGTCATTGGTGGATGATTTGATTAACCCGATCATCAGCTTGTTTACGGGCGGGCTGGATTTCTCGGGCCTCGGCTACCGCCTTGGCGAAGGTGAGGAGGCCGCGATGTTTGCCTATGGCAATTTCATCATGGCGATCATCAATTTCCTGATAATTGCCTGGGTGGTGTTCTTACTGGTGAAAATGGTCAACCGCATCAAAGAGGCCGCGGAATCCCCGAAAGCGGAAGAGGCCACCGAAGATCCGGGCCCGAGCGAGAAGGATATTCTGCTCGAAATCCGCGACGCGTTGCAGAAGCAGGCCTGAGTACGCGGTTCACGCCTTTAGCGCGAGCTGGGGCGAGAGCACGTCGATCTCAAGCGCCTTTCCAACGGCATAGTTGGTGAGGCGCCCCGCATGGGTGTTGAGGCCGGCGAGCAAGTGCGCGTCTTCGGCCAGCGCCTGCCGCCAACCCTTGTCAGCTAGTGCTATGAGAAACGGCAACGTCGCATTGCTCAGCGCGATGATCGAGGTGCGTGCCACGGCGCCCGGCATGTTGGCCACGCAGTAATGCATGACGCCATCTACCTCATAGATGGGGGCGTCATGGGTTGTGGCGCGTGAGGTTTCAAAGCACCCGCCCTGATCAATGGCCACGTCAACGATCGCGGCGCCGCGTTTCATCTCGGCAAGCTGATCCTTCCGCACAAGCTTTGGGGCAGCTGCTCCGGGGATGAGCACCGCGCCGATAACCAGATCGGCCGCTTCGACCAGCTCTGCCGTGGCGGCCTTGCTGGCGTACCGCGTGCGGAAGAGGCCGCCAAATAGATCATCCAGCTGGCGGAGGCGAGGGAGCGACATATCCAGTACCGTAACATCGGCGCCCATCCCAGCAGCAATGCGCGCCGCATGGGCGCCCACCACGCCGCCGCCGATCACGGCCACCTGAGCGGGGCCAACACCGGGCACGCCCCCCATCAGAACGCCGCGCCCGCCATTGGCGCGCTGCAACGTCCACGCGCCCACTTGGGGCGCGAGCTTGCCCGCAACCTCCGACATTGGGGCCAAGAGTGGCAGGCCGCCTGACGCATCGGTGACCGTCTCATAGGCAATCGCCGTCACCCCGCTTTCCAGAAGATCGCGGGTTTGATCGGGATCGGGCGCGAGGTGGAGGTATGTGAAGAGCACCTGGCCCTCGCGCAGGCGGGCCCGTTCCGCAGCCTGCGGCTCTTTCACCTTCACGATCAGGTCCGCTTTGTCGAAAACCTCTTCGGCTGTGGCGATGATCTGCGCCCCGGCTGCCGAATAATCGGCATCTGTGAAGCCTGAGCCTGCACCGCACCCCGCCTCGACGATTACGTCGTGGCCATGGGCCACCGCCTCACGCGCGGCATTCGGCGTGAGCCCAACGCGGAACTCTTGCGCCTTGATCTCCTTCGGGCATCCGATCTTCATGCCACGCCTCCTCCGTTTCCAGCGAGTATTCTGCGGCAGATCGGAAAGGGGATTGAGTTTTAGCGAACCGTTGCGCGAAATTAGTGAAGGAACTCCGACAAATCCGGCAAAAAGAGCGAGAATTTTGCGCGATGATTGAGATTGACGATACGGATCGGCGAATCCTCACGGTTCTTCAGCGAAGCGGACGCATCTCGAACGCCGAACTCTCGGAGAAGGTGAACCTCTCGGCCTCTGCCTGCCATCGCCGGGTGCATCGGCTTGAAGCCGCGGGGCTGATCGCGCGCTACGTGGCGCTTCTCGATCGCCGCAAGCTGAGCCGGCCCACTACGGTTTTCGTGGAGATCACGCTGTCGGGTCAGTCCGAGGACGTCCTAGATGCCTTTGAACGTGAGGTGGGGCGCATTCCTGAAGTTTTGGAATGCCACCTGATGGCGGGCACGGCCGATTATCTATTGAAGGTCAGCGCCATGGATAGCGAGGATTTTGCGCGCATCCACCGCCGATCGCTTACCCGCCTGCCGGGGGTGGCGCAGATGCATTCAAGCTTCGCCCTGCGCACGGTGATGGAGACGACGGCGTTGCCGGTATGAGAGCGTGCGCCGGGAGGCGCATCACTTACCTTCGTCTTCATCCTCGTCGGAACTGTCGGGAAGATTGAAGAAGCTGTCCGCATCGATGACCTCCTTCTCCTCGTCTTCCTCGGACGGGTCGTCCTCGGTGAGGCTGAAGGTTTCGAGCCCTGAGATCGCCGTGGGGATCTTCGGTTCGGCCTCCATGCCCAGCGACTGCTCGGTAGAGACAAGCTTGCGCCGCTCATCGTCCGTCATCACGTCGCCTTCCTTGGCCTTCTTCGCGGCAGCCTTTTGCACGGCGGCGTCAAGCTCGGTCTGCTTCGTGAGGCCAAGCGCCACGGGATCCACCGGCTGGATGTTCGAGATGTTCCAATGCGTGCGCTCGCGGATCGATTGGATCGTGGGCTTCGTGGTGCCCACGAGCTTAGAGATCTGCGCATCCGTCAACTCGGGGTGGAACTTTACAAGCCATAGGATAGCTGCGGGCCGATCCTGACGCTTTGAAAGTGGTGTGTAGCGTGGGCCGCGCCGTTTTTCTTCACCCACGGCGGCAGCGTTGAACTTGAGCTTCAGCTTGTAAAGCGGATCCTTTTCGCCCCGCTCGATCTCTATCTGCTCAAGCTGGTTGTTGGTAATCGGGTCAAACCCTTTCACCCCGGTTGCGACATCGCCGTCGGCGATCCCTTGAACCTCCAACTCATGCAACCCGCAGAAATCGGCGATCTGCTTGAACGTCAGCGTCGTGTTATCAACCAGCCAGACGGCGGTGGCTTTCGCCATGATCGGTTTGTTCATGCGCCCACTCCTTTAGGCAAATCTTTCCCGCGCCGGGAAAACGGCTGTTCCGGCTGGAAC